>NZ_JAQISW010000009.1 GCF_028618435.1 Bartonella sp. MM73XJBT.G | reverse complement strand
ATTGAGAAAGAATGAGAGAAGAGAGAGAGAAAGTTATCCACAGATAATGGGGTATTACACCCCATATCTTAAGCTTGACCTGTAACATAAGCCGCCCATTTATCCATATAGACACGGCGCTGTTCTAAATAGTCAGTACGACGATAGGCACGCTCTACTTTACCGCCCACTGTATGAGCTAGAATAGTTTCAGCGACCTCATAGGGGGCATCGGTTGTTTCAGCAAGCCAATTGCGTAAACTAGAACGAAATCCATGCGGGCAGGCAGCAAGTTTATTTTTTTTCATGTAAATAGACATGCAATTCTCAGCAAGGGGACCCCGACCGGTTCCAGATAAAAGGAAATCATTGCGAGAAAGCCCGCGTGCTTGTTTTAAAATTTCTAATGCTTCAGATGATAGAGGCACACGAAATTCTGTTGTAGCATCACGCCTTCCTTTCATATTTTCAGCAGGAATAGTCCATATATCCCCATCAATTTGATCTTCACGAATATGACATAAAGGAAAAGCACGAACACCTGTCAAAATAAGCAAACGCAAAGCTAAATTTGTCATGGTTGTTTTTTGACAAAGCGTTTTATAAAAAGCAGGAACATCTTTCCAATCCATGGCTGGAAAATTTTGTGTTTTATGGAGTTGTTTACCTAAGAGAGCGCGTGCTTTTTCTGTTGCTTGTAAATCAACATCCAAACCTAAGGCAGCCGCATGTTTAAGACACATATTGAGACGAATAAGAGCTCTATTAGCTGTTGCAGCTTTTGTATGCCAAATGGGAGCAAGGGTATTGCGTATCTCTATTTGCGTAATCTCAGAAACCGGCAGACAGCCTAATTTTGGTAAAATATGAAGTTTTAAAGGCGAAAACCAATCTCCATTTTTACCATCCCCTTTTAATTCAGCTTTACGACTTTCAAAAGCATCTAGTGCAATATCTTTTAAATAATGAAGACTGCTTATTGCTTCACGCTTTTGTTTATTACGCTCTTTAATAGGGTCACGACCCTCACGAAGAATAGAACGCCACCCCGTTGCCAATTCACGGGCTTGTTTTAAAGAGACATCTCTTAAGGCACCCAAACCCATTTCGCGACGACGTCCGTGAAGGGTATAACGATAAATCCATTGAGCACCCCCATCTTTACGCTTATGAAGAAGCAAGCCAGCACCATCATTATATTTGCCAGCCCCCAATGTTGCGACAGACCTTGCATTAAGACGGTTCATAAGAGCCATTTTTAAATCCTTTCTTATACAAATTTTATCCACACACTCATCCCACTTGTTATGTGCAAATGAGTGGTTTTGATTGATTCAAGATAAACAGCTTTGAAATGAGAGAATCTTACGGTGTTCGGGACTCTCATTCAATATGAATAACGCTAGATTATCATTATAAATCAATATGTTGTCATGAGCAGACGAGTATCCAAGGCAAGCAAGCGCCCTCTCCAAAGACTTCAGGAGGTCATGTTGATACAGCAAATCGTCGAATGATCTCGCATATAGGGTGTGAGGATGGTTGTGGTTATCTTTTGCAGTTTTTATCAGGAACTTTTGCGATGCAGATACAATCGAGTTCCACTTTGTGGACCAGTTTTACGACAGAATTGAATGTCTTGTCTGGTGGAGGGAGTTGGGAGGATATTACGAAGAGTGGTTCCTTTTATCGGAATGGTTTACATTCACGGAGTACTTCTGATGAGAAACTAGGAACTCGCGGTTGTAGCCGCCCGCGTCATTTTGTTTAGGAGGGATAGATGATAGATTATCCAGCGCATTTAAATACGAAGCAAGATTATTTAAACATGCTTTCTTTTGATAAGGAAGAAACGGTAAGACGTTTAGAGGTTCTTTTATCAACGCGTTTTTATTGGGTTTTAGTTAAGGAGCTAAATGAAGGAGAAGAGGGGGTAGAAGATGATACGCATAAGGTTTGTCTAACAACGCAAATGCCGTCTGATCAAAATGGTGAAATTGTAGCAAAGCGTTGTCAGTATGAATTACAGGAAAGCGAATATGCGCCGCTCTTTCATTTAGGCTTTAGCGTTGAAGAAGTCGAGCAGTTGATCAAAGAGCATAGCCAATAGAAGATTATAAAAGAAGATTTTAATCCAGCCCCACATCAGTGGGGCTTTTTTATGGAGGAACAGATGAGAAAGATATCGAGGGAAGGGTTAGAGCTTATCAAACAATGGGAAGGCTTGCGTTTAGAGGCTTATAGAGATTTAGCATGCGTTTGGACGATAGGGTATGGTCACACCAACAATGCCGGTCAACCGCTTGTCAAAAAAGGCATGCGTATTACGAAAGAGGAAGCAGAAAAAATCCTTTGTGAGGACTTAAAGCAATTTGAAAAGACGGTAGAGGAATCTGTAACAGTTTCGTTAACGGATAACCAATTCGCAGCTTTGGTGTCGTTTTGTTATAACGTAGGGACGAAAGCCTTTTGCAAGTCAACGTTGCTGAAGAAGCTTAATCAAGGGGATTATGAAGCTGTTCCCTTCGAGTTACAGAAATGGAATAAAGTGGGTGGCAAGCCTCTTGTAGGTTTAGCCAACCGTCGAGCCGCCGAAGCAGGGCTATGGGTAAAAGGGGCTTATGTTTCTTCGAATTATGAACGGGTAGAAACGCGTGATGCAACTGGTCTTTTAAAGATAGAAGCACTCGCGCCGATTATAGGGTCTTGTTCTGGGTTTGGAGGTTTTTTGGTAGGCAATGGACCGATCCAATGGGCGTTAGCAGGAATTATGGTTTTAGCGGCATGTACAGGACTAGTGATTGTTGCCAAGCGCTTTAAGGAGCAGCGCTTGTGATTTTTTGGTTCAAAAGAAATCTCTCTCTTCTGTTAACGGCTATAGCCGTTTTTTTTATGGCTTTAGGCAAAGCCTTTCAGCTTGGCAAGAAAAGTGAACGGCAAAAGCAGGTAGAAACAGCATTAAAGAGAGCGACAACCCGTTTTGAGGTTGAAAATGAAATTAATCAAAAAAGTGATGCTGATGTTCGTTCTGCTTTGTCTCGTTGGATGCGGGGTAAATAGGTCTGTTTCTTGTGTTGGTTGGTTACCCATTTATTTAGATAAGCAAGATCTGAACGCTCTCAGTCCCCATTTAGCAAGAGATATTTTGAAGCATAATCAACAGGGAGCACGTTTATGTGGGTGGCAAAATGAGTAGCAATCAAAGTAAGCGGGGAAAAGACCTTTCGGAAACAGAACAACGGTTGCTTCACGAGATGATAGAAACCTATCAAGGCTTAAAGATGATGTCACGTATTATGAAGTGGATTATCTTCATTATCTTTATCTTTGTAATGGATTTGTCGCGTTTCATCGATGCCATAGAAAATAGCTTCTCACACTTAAAAAAATGGATAACAAAAAGTTAGAGAAATTCGATCAAAAAAGAGGCGCCCTATAGAGGCATGTTGCAAAATCCTATTCCCTTACTTTTATTCACATATCCCCCACAGTAAAAAAGGCATGTGAATACAGTAAATTATAACTTTAAAAAAGGTTTATTAAATTCTAGTCTTGCATATTAACACTTATTTTATTACGCTTGAAAAGTTAGATGAATCTAGGAGCATTGTTCATTTTAAAGGTTGACTATGGAAAGCACTATAGAAAGAAAGTGTTGGGTGGTAGCAAGACGAGCAACATTCGTGTTTATTACTGTCATTTTTTTAGTTTATCTCATAATTTGATTTTAAATAGGATAAACCCTATAAAAAGCGTATGCTCACACCATACTACAGTTTTGAGGTGATGCGTGTTTTTGTCTGTTTTTGAACTTTTTAAAATTGGGATTGGTCCTTCTAGCTCACACACGATGGGCCCGATGATGGCTGCCAATATGTTTTTGCAAAAGATGCAAGGTCTTTCTCAGTTATCTGATATTCAAGTTTCTCGTATACGAGTTTATCTCTACGGTTCTTTAGCTTTTACGGGTATTGGTCATGCGACAGATAGGGCTATTGTGTTAGGACTTTTAGGAGAAAAGGCTTCTACTGTTGATCCTAATAATATGGAATTTCTGTTAGAAAAAGTTATCCGTGAAAAAAAAGTGCAACCAGAAGACCATCCCGCTTATCAGTTTAATTTGCAAAGTGATCTTATTTTTGAACGAAAAAAAATCTTACCTGGACATACGAATGGCCTCGCATTTGAGGGACTTGATACGGATGGGAATGTTCTGTTACGACAGATTTATTATTCTATCGGGGGGGGCTTTGTTGTGACTGAGGATGAATTAAGCCATATGAATGGTGATATACAACCAGAAGCATTTGAAGTACCATATCCCTTTCATTCTGCTCGTACAATGTTATCAATGGCAGAAAAATCTGGACTTTCTATTGCTGAAATGAAGCGCTTAAATGAAGAAACAAAGATTGAGCGTTCTTCTCTAGATGCAGGACTTGATGAAATTTTTTCAGCGATGAAAAATTGCATTGATAGAGGTCTTTCACAAGAAGGTGAGTTGCCTGGTGGATTACGTATTCAAAGGCGTGCTAAAAAGCTGCATGAAACGCTTTTGGAAAATCAAAAGAAAAATTTCAATTATCCACTTTGGGCAAATGATTGGCTTTCGGTATATGCTATGGCAGTCAATGAGGAAAATGCAGCGGGTGGTCGTGTTGTTACAGCCCCAACAAATGGGGCCGCTGGTGTTGTCCCTGCAGTTTTGCGTTACTATCTTCAGTTTAATGATAATTCAGATCAAGAGGGAATACATAATTTTCTATTGACAGCAGCAGCTATTGGCGGTGTTATCAAACATAATGCGTCTATTTCTGGTGCAGAAGTTGGGTGTCAAGGTGAAGTTGGAACGGCATCTTCAATGGCAGCGGCAGGGTTAACCGCTGCATTAGGGGGAACGCCGGCTCAAATTGAAAATGCAGCGGAAATAGCTCTTGAGCATCATTTGGGAATGACGTGTGATCCGGTTGCGGGTCTTGTACAAGTTCCTTGTATTGAGCGTAATGCAATGGGAGCGGTTAAGGCAGTAACGGCCTCTTCTCTGGCATTATATGGTAATGGGGAACATTTTGTTTCTCTTGATGCTTGTATAGAAACAATGCGTCAGACGGGTCTTGATATGAGTGAACGCTATAAAGAAACAAGTAAAGGTGGTCTTGCAGTCAATGCAATATCTTGTTAAAAGTGCGATCTCTTGTTAAGAGCTGTGATATTTTTCAATCCGTAACTGGACTCGTTGGGGAAGGATCATATTTGTTACTTCTTAAAAAATCTTATATTTTTTGTGGCTTATAAATCAAAATTCAAATTTAATTTAGCAGTATGCTTAAGATAAATTTGAGGCGGGTTTGTGCTTTATGAACGAGTAATAGCTTTTGCCTGCAAGATTGGAAGGAGAGTATTGCTTATATCTGTTTGATTTGTCTTTGAAATGGAAAAACAGTCTCATTAGAAAAAATAAATAAGTGTCGAGTAAAATAAGAAATCAATCTATCATTACTTTCTAGCTGGGTTTTATGATTTTTAAAGGTGGAGATCTTTTGGACAGCTGATATGGCAAAAAAACACCTTGAAAAGGAACTCTAATTTGCAATAATTAAAAAGGATTTTAGAAAATCTTATTCTCTAACTTTTATTTAAAATCTTGTACCGGTAAAAAATTAAAATAAATATTAGCATATATATTAAAAATATTTATCAAAATTTTCATAAAGAATAGAATGCAAGATAATAGGACATTATCGTGTTTCTCGTTCATGAATTTGTTTTAGATGAAGATTGTGATATCATTAAAAAATGTGATAAACAAAAGCGTGAGATAATGCATAATCTTTATTATTTAAAGGACATTGCTTCGGGTACTTTTAGAAAGTTGTAAAGCTTAATTAAAAGGAGATAGCGAGGCTTGGGATTAGTTTTTACCTTTAAAATTTCATATTCTTCTAAAGTTAAGTTTTCTATCTGTTTTAGAGATTATACAAATAGAAATAGGCGATACCTTTTCTTCCATTTAGCATATAAAAGTTGCAACAGAAGGAAAAACACTAAATCACCTGAATATTTGTCTCAAATATGCGATTGCTTTGGATTTGGATATTGATTTACAGGCAATAGGAAAAGCACAGGCTGTCTTAGCAAAACAACTCCATAGAACACAAAATCCACTAGCAATAAATTGAAGAAAAAAGGCTGCTTTTTATAAAAAACTTTGCCAAACAACGCATAACACATTTGATTTTACGTATATTTACTCTTACAGGTATTCGTACATATCATCCATTGCGTTATAGTTGTGATAATTAGATTAAAGCTGATTTATGGATAATCCCCTGCTGAAGGTGTAAAAGGTTGATGAGATGCTAAAGAAGAATTTCGTATATCTTTATCATTAGAAGCAATGAAAATAATTAAAAAGTCTGTTGCATATCTAAAAGTAAATTAATTTTTTTATCGATAGTCTTTGTATTTTTAAATTTTCTTTGTTTGTTGAAAGAAATAAAAGGACTTAGATTATTTTTTACAGCATTTATGTTGTAGAGGAATTCATTATTAAGAAGGATTTTCTTTATTGCACTTTTACAATAACCTTTAAAGTGATAAGCTTTCATCCCATGTGTGGGTCATTTTTTTAAGAAAGATATCAAGGATAATTTTGGCGACTAACTCAAAAAGTAGAAAAATTTGGTATTCTTTGTGTCCTTAAAAAATAGTTTGATTGGAAGCTTGAAGATATTGGATAATTGAAAAAGCCATCAACATAACTCCTACGACTTAAGAAAGAAGTATATCTATCAAAGAATTTTCTCAGACTGTAGATGATGGTGCAATAATAAAATAATTCTTTTTGAAAAAGATTTGTAGAATTAAATATTTGTTGCTCCTAGACGGATTTTAATAGGTACATTACCAGTTTGACTCGCAACACGTAAATGAATGCGTACAGGAGGCATCATGAGACGACGATTGCGCATTGTTTGGCAAATGAGAAGATTAACAAGGGATTTTGTATCTAATGCAGTTGAATTATATTTTAAACCAGTAAGTTTTGCTGCAGCATCGTGAAGGGAACGCAATGAAAGGAGGGATGATTGCTTCAATAATTTTTCTTTTTCATAAAATGAAGCAAAAGCATTATCTGTCATAACACTATCCTTAACGCAGAATTCAAAAACTTTTAGTAAGCTACAGTATAGCAGTTAAAATTTGCTTTCTTTAATGTAGAACAAGCATCAAATGCTGCTTTTTTTGATTGAAATCCTGTAAATCGGGCACGGTAATAACGCTGCCCATTTTTTTCAAACAGTTGCATATGTGAAGAGGCATTCTTTAAAGTAGAAAAAGCTGTATTTTTTGCTTTTAAAAGCAGAGTATTTGCCTGTGCTTTACTAGGAAGAGAACCAATTTGGATAGCCCATCCGGCATTTGTGGATAAAGAGGCGTTAACAATTTTATGAGTCTCAACCGGTATAGCTTTTTGAGGGTTAGGTATTGGTACAATGACCCTATTTACAGCCGTTATTGCGACATTGGAATTTTTAGGTTGTTCTGCAAATGCTGTCAACATAGTTGAAATTTCATCGTCAAAATTACTTGAATCAGTTTTAATGGTCGGTATAGGAGTTTTTGCGCCAGTGGGTAAGTGATAGTGTGCAGAAGCTATTAAACGTTTCCCACTTTTCATTTGGCTTGCTTTGGGCAAATATTGATTCAACAAGCTGGCCATGTGCTCATCACGTGCAGTAGATGATTTCCCTCCCATAACAACAGCAACAACAGAGCGGCCCTCAAGACGCATCGAAGTTGCTAAATTAGAACCTGACATTTGTGTGTAGCCTGTTTTAATTCCATCAACACCTTTCATTATTTTAACGAGTTTATTGTGGCTGTTAATCGTATGTCCACGGAAATTAAAACTTTTTATTTTGAACAATTTATATTGTTTTGGAAAATGTTTACGAAGAGCTAATGATAAAGTGGCAATATCTCGTGCCGTAGAATAATTATGCACATCCGGAAGTCCTGAAGCATTGGCAAAATGTGTATGTTTCATACCAAGTTTACGCGCTTTTGCTGTCATCATTCGAGCGAATTTTTTTTCACTCCCTCCAAGATATTCTGCAATGGCTGTAGCAACATCATTTGCAGATCTTGTAATGAGTGCTTTAGCAGCTGCTTCTGCAGAAATTGTTTGGCCTGCTTTAAATCCAATTTTTGTTGGTGGGCGCATTGCAGCGTAATGTGAAACAGGAATTGGAGTATTGGGTGTCACACGACCCATCTGCATAGATTCAAACAGTAGGTACAATGTCATCATTTTTGTTAAAGAAGCAGGATAACGTTTCAGTGTTGCATTGGCTTGAAAGAGAGTTTTCCCGGTCGTTGCATCTATAACAATAGCCGCATATTTATCAGGATAGGCTCCTTGGGGTGTTGCTGATGCCCAATAGCAAGAAAAAGCTAACATAACAAAAGAAATTGCTATCTTTCTATAGTAGCGCATAATTTTTTTATTATTAATATACACTTGCAGTATCCTATTTCTCCATTTACTCTGAAAAACTTCTATAAAACTTCCTTTTCTGTAACGTATTGATGCAGTTTAGACGAATGGTATTACTAATTTGTTTACAGTAGCTATTTTATGAGTGACTTAAATCTAACCATAGAAGGAAAGTCTTTATCTTATGCGAAAGAGCTATTGCAATAGTTTTGAAAGAACTTAAAATTAATGAGAAATTTGCTCTATGGAAAACAATAATGAAACAAACATTCATAATAAACTCTATATCTCATATTATGCATAACGAAGAACCTTGGATTATGCATAATAAAAAAGGCAAGAATTGGGATGAAGATAGGCATAGTGTGGTTATAATACCTAAGGCTAAGGTTAAACTACAAAAACCTAAATTATATCGCGTTCTTTTATTGAATGATGATTACACACCTATGGATTTTGTTGTTTTCGTCTTGAAGAACTTTTTTAAAAAAAGTTTAGAAGAGGCAACGCGGATTATGTTAAATGTTCATCACAATGGGATAGGCGAATGCGGAACTTATACTTATGAAGTTGCTGAAATGAAAATTGTACAAGTGAGGGAGTGTGCACGTCAAAATGAACATCCGTTACAATGTGTAATGGAATGGAAGTGAGGAGTTATGCCATCTTTTACACCTAGTCTTGAAGAGGTTTTGCATCGTGCATTAACAATTGCTGCTCAAGCGCGACATGAATATGCAACATTAGAGCATCTTCTCCTTGCGCTTTTAGATGATGCTGATGCAAATTCCGTTATTCAGGCATGTCAAGTAGATGTAGAGGAATTGCGCGAACGCTTAACCAACTATCTTCGCTCAGAGTTAGATGAACAGATTAGAGCTGGTGAGGATACAAAACCTACAGCTTTTTTCCAGCGTGTTATCCAACGTGCGGTGATACATGCTCAATCTGCTGGAAAAGATGAAGTATCAGGGGCAAATGTTCTTGTTGCAATTTTTTCTGAACGTGAAAGCCATGCTGCTTATTTTCTTCAAGAGATGGGAATGACACGCTATGATGCTGTACGTTTTATTTCTCATGGTATTACGCGTGATGATGGATTATCCATGTTACTTGAAGGACTTGACGAGCAATTAGATCAGCAGATTTCAGACAATGGTGAAAGGGTAACGAGTGCTTTAACAGGTTATTGTATTGATCTCAATTGTAAAGCACGGAATGGGAAAATTGATTTATTAATTGGCCGCGAAAAAGAAATTTCGCGCATGATTCAAATTTTATGTCGAAGATCGAAAAATAATCCTCTTTTGGTTGGTGATCCTGGAGTAGGGAAAACCGCGATCATTGAGGGATTAGCAAAGCGTATTGTTGATGGACAAGTGCCCGAAGTTTTATCAAATGCAACGATATTTTCTCTTGATATGGGCGGACTTGTTGCTGGTACACGTTATCGCGGTGATTTTGAAGAACGATTAAAGCAAGTTATTAAAGAATTTGAGCTGTATCCAGATGCTATTTTATTTATTGATGAAATTCATACCTTAATTGGAGCAGGGGCAACATTAGGGGGAAATATGGATGCAGCAAATCTTTTAAAACCAGCATTATCTTCTGGCTCTATGCGATGTATTGGCTCAACAACTTACAGAGAATATCGAAAATTCTTTGAACAGGATCGTGCTTTAGAGCGTCGTTTTCAGAAGGTTGATATTAATGAACCCTCTGTTCCTGATACAATTAAGATTTTGCAGGGGATGAAGCCTTACTTTGAAGATTTTCATCAGATCAAATATACAGATCAGGCGATGAAGGCATCTGTAGAATTATCTTCACGCTATATGGTTGATCGCAGATTACCCGACAAAGCAATTGATATTATTGATGAAAGTGGTGCAGCGCAAAAGCTTTTGCCACAAAAACAGCGCAAAAAGACTATAGGTGTTAAAGAAATTGAAGCGACTATTGCTACAATTGCAAGGATTCCACCCAAAACAGTTTCGCGGAATGATCAGAAGATATTGAGTAAGCTTGAGAGAGAACTCAAGCATGTTGTTTATGGGCAAGATCAGGCAATTACCGCCTTAGTTTCATCTATAAAATTGGCGCGAGCAGGTTTACGCGAACCAGATAAACCGATAGGAAGTTATTTATTTTCAGGACCAACCGGGGTTGGAAAAACTGAAGTTGCAAAACAGCTTGCATCATCTTTAGGCATTGATCTCTTACGTTTTGATATGTCAGAATATATGGAACGGCATACAGTAGCTCGCTTAATCGGTGCTCCTCCAGGCTATATAGGCTTTGATCAAGGAGGTCTCCTTACAGATGCAGTTGATCAGAAGCCTCACGCAGTCCTATTGCTCGATGAGATTGAGAAAGCCCATCCAGAGTTATTTAATATTTTATTGCAGATCATGGATTATGGTCGATTAACAGACCATAACGGCAAGAAAATTGATTTCCGCAATATTATTTTGATTATGACAACCAATGCTGGTGCTTCAGATATGGCAAAATCAGCGATTGGATTTGGGAAAGTTCATCGTGATGGTGAGGATATAGAAGCAATCAATCGGTTATTTACACCAGAATTTCGTAATCGATTAGACTCAATTATTCCGTTTGCACCTTTATCTCACTTAACTATCAATCAGATCGTGCAAAAATTTATTTTTCAGCTTGAAGCACAATTAGCTGATCGGGGGATCTGTTTTGAATTAAGTTCTTCTGCAGCTTTATGGCTTTCCAATAAAGGATATGATTCTCAGATGGGAGCACGCCCATTAGGACGTATTATACAAGAATATATCAAAAAGCCATTAGCAGATGAAATTTTATTTGGAAAATTACGCAATGGCGGCATTGTTCGCGTATTGACACAAAAGTCAAATGGCGAAAAAGAAAGATTACAGCTAAAAATTTTCTCTTCCGATCTATCTGTTGGCTCAAAGAAAAGTAAAATGAAGAATTTTACACCAAAGCATATAGGAAAGAAAAGCACAGCATCTTAAAAACATGTTACCAAGAGGGTCTATTATAGAGCAGCACGAATTTTTTTGGCATTCTCTTCAAGTATTTCTGTAGGCGTTATCACTTCATTATGAGGGGTAAGTTCTATTCCTTCCATACGTGGTATAATATGGAAATGGAGATGATAAACGGTTTGTTGACTAGCTGCTTCATTAAATTGCATAATTGTTATGCCATCGGCTTGAAAGGCTTTTTTGACGGCATTGGCGATTTTTTGAACCGCTTTAATAACAGGAAATAATGTTTCAGTATCGGCATCAAGCAAATTTCTAGAGCCTTTTTTAGGAATGACCAGCGTATGACCTGGCGCTTGTGGCATGATATCCATGAATCCAATCACCTCATCATCTTCGTAAACACGAACAGAAGGGATTTCATTACGAATTAATTTAGCAAAAATATTGTTATCGTCATAAGCTTGCTTCATACAATTATTTCCTTTTATTGTAAGTTTAGGATTTAAATTTCTATGATGGCTTCAACTTCTACAGGAACATCCATAGGCAGAGAGGCAACACCGATAGCAGAACGGGCATGTTTCCCAATTTCACCAAGAATATTGACAAATAAATCAGAAGCTCCATTGGCGACAAAAGGGATATCGGTAAAATGAGAATCGACAGCCACAAAAACAGTAATTTTTACTACGCGTTTTATTCTATTGAGATCACCCAGAGTTGCTTTGAGTTGAGCGAGAATATTGAGAGCACAAGCTTCAGATGCTTGTTTGGCTTGTTCGACATTCACAGCAGCACCAACTTTACCGATAGCGATAGGTTTTCCATTTATAAGAGGGAGCTGTCCAGAAATAAAGAGTTGATTGCCACTTTGTGAAGTTGCGATGTAATTAGCAAGGGGTTGCGTTGCTGCAGGAAGAGTGATTCCGAACTTTTCTAAGTTTTTTTCAATCACATTGGTCATAATTTAAACTCCATAGCTATTCTATAAACATATCATTGCATAACCTATTTTTTGATTAAAGGAAATGTGTGGTTAATTGAGAAATTAGCCTTTTTTGCCTTATTGTATAGTGTTATGCAATGGGAATAAAGTTTGGAAGTTGGGAATGATTAGAGCATTATTTATAATAATTTTATATATTGTTTTTTTCTGTACGGCGAGAGCTGAAGAGCCTATTTTTATTGTGCCTCATCGAGCAATTTATGATTTTCAGCTCGATAATGTTTCTCATGAAATGACAATTTCTGGGATGTCAGGGCGAATGGTTTACGAACTTACTGGTTCTCCATGCCAAGGCTATAGCACACGTTTTCGTTTCATTAGTCGTCTTCATGTTGAAGATATGCCGGTCCGTTTAACGGATCAACAGACGACGAGTTATGAAACAGGAGATAGCCGTATTTTTCGTTTTAATGTTACTGATCAAGAAGGGGAAGAAATTGTGCATCGTGCTGAAGGGGTCGCGAAGCGAACGGGAGATGGTATTACAGTTACCTTAAAAAAGCCAAAGGAAAAAGAGTATAAGCTTGCAATGGCTGAATTTCCAATAATGCAGCTAAAGAATATTATTCGCCATGCAAAAGCGGGAGATCGTTTTTATAATGTCACTGTCTTTGATGGGACAAATAAAGCAGATAAAGTTATAAAAGAAAGTATCGTCATCGGGGAAAAGAAAGCGCTTTTATCTGATAACGAGACGGAAAAAATGAAAAAATTGGATGAAGAAGAATATTGGCCTGTTACAATCTCTTATTTTGATGATGGTGAAAATAAAGATGGTTTACCGATTTATCAGAGCAGTTTTCTTTTACATGAGAATGGTGTCATGCGTGATTTTCATATGGATTATGGAACTTTTTCAGTAAGCGCAAAATTGAACAGTCTTGAATTCCTTGAACTTGGAAAAGATCTTGATCAATGTGAAAATGCAAATATTAAATGATTGAAGAAAATAACTTGAAAAAGAATCAAATATTAGTATGTTTGCGCTATTCCGCACGCGGAGTTTGGGTGTTTGTAGATAATCTGTGAGGAAAGTCTAGCAAACATCCGCCGGTAGTAGGTTTTCCTGCTTTTTCCGCGGAGGTTAAACCGGAAAGGATAAGATTTATGGCACTACCCGATTTTACAATGCACCAGCTTTTAGAAGCAGGTGTGCATTTTGGTCACCAGACTCATCGCTGGAATCCCAAGATGACCCCCTATATTTATGGTCAGCGTAATAATATTCATATTATTGATCTTGCTCAGACCGTTCCACTTTTACATCAAGCGCTTAAACTTGTTTCAGACACTGTTGCGCGTGGTGGTCGTATTCTCTTTGTTGGTACAAAACGGCAGGCATCTGAAATTATCGCTGATGCAGCGAATCGTTCTGCTCAATATTATGTTAATGCGCGTTGGCTTGGCGGTATGCTGACGAATTGGAAAACGATTTCCAATTCGATACATCGTTTGCGAAAGCTTGATAAAATTCTTGCTGCTGAAGCACAAGGCTTTACTAAAAAGGAACGTTTAAATCTTGAACGTGATCGTGAAAAGCTTAATCGTGCGCTTGGTGGCATTAAAGATATGGGGTCTGTCCCAGATCTTATCTTTGTTATCGATACAAATAAAGAAAATATTGCACTCCAAGAAGCAAAACGTTTAAACATTCCAGTGATTGCTATTATTGATACCAATTGTGATCCTGATGATGTAACATATCCAATCCCAGGAAATGACGATGCTTCACGTGCGATTTCTCTTTATTGCGATCTTTTTGCGCGTGCTGCTCTTGATGGTATTGCACGCCAGCAGGGTGCAATGGGTGTTGATTTAGGAGCTCAAGTTGATGCACCAGTGGAGCCTATTTTGGAAGAAAATATGGTTTCAGCAGTTTCTGAGTAATATAAAACGCCTAATTAAGGTACTTTTATTATCTAAAGAAGAAGTTATGGGCGTGCAGAGGAAATTTGCACGTTTTCACTGTTACAGAATGAAGAGGCAAATATGAGCGTTACTGCTGCACAAGTAAAAGAACTTCGAGAATTATCTGGCGCCGGGATGATGGACTGTAAAGCCGCTCTAGCAGAAACCAATGGTGATATGGAAGCTGCTGTTGATTGGCTTCGTAAAAAAGGGATAGCGAAAGCAGATAAAAAGGCTAGTCGTACAGCAGCTGAGGGGTTAATTGGAGTCGCATCAAAAGATTCACATGCAGTTTTGGTTGAGATTAATTCTGAAACAGATTTTGTTGCACGCAATGATGGATTCCAAGACATTGTGCGCAAAGTAGCAACTGCAGCTTTGGATACGCCAGGTGATGTTGAATCTGTTTCTGTTTCTCTTTATCCAGGCACTGAGAAGAGTGTAGAGCTTGCAATTAAAGATGCAATTGGTACAATTGGCGAAAATATGACGTTTCGTCGTTCTGCTAAATTGTCTGTTGAGAATGGTGTTATTGCGACTTATATACATAATAGTGTGGCTGATGGGCTTGGAAAACTTGGTGTTTTGGTTGCAATCGAAACAACAGGAAATAAAGAAGCAGCTCTTGCTTTTGGTCGGCAGGTTGCAATGCATATTGCGGCAACCAGTCCATTAGCACTTACAGCACAAGATGTTGATGCTGGTGCCATTGAGCGTGAAAAAGCAATTTTTTCAGATCAAGCACGTCAGTCTGGAAAACCTGAAAATATCATTGAAAAAATGGTGGAAGGGCGTATGCGTAAGTTTTTTGAAGAGGTTGTCTTACTTTCTCAAGCTTTTGTTATGAACCCTGATATGACCGTTGAGGCTGCTTTAAAGGATGCTGAGAAATCAATTGGTGCTCCAGTAAAAATCACAGCCTTTGTTCGTTTTGCACTCGGCGAAGGTGTAGAAAAAGAGGAGTCTGATTTTGCTGCAGAAGTTGCGGCAGCAGCAAAAGGCTAGTTATTGCAAACTTTTGATAAGAGATTTAAAATCATCATTGTTTTTAGAAGCTCTGCTGAAAACGATGTAATTGTTGTGAGGGCGTCACGTGAAAAAAAGTGGTGCCCTTCGTGGTGTCAAAAGCAAAAAGTAAATGTGCTTTTGGGAGATTATGAATGGCATTAGCACTTCCGTATAAACGTATTCTTTTAAAGGCTTCTGGTGAAGCTCTTATGGGGGGACAAAGTTTTGGCATTGATGTTTCTGTTGTCGACCGTATTGCCGCTGATATTGCAGAAGTGCGCGCAATGGGGATAGAAGTTGCGGTTGTTATCGGTGGGGGAAATATTTTTCGTGGCGTTGCTGTTGCTTCACGTGGTGGAGATCGCGTGACAGGTGATCATATGGGAATGCTTGCAACTGCTATTAATTCTTTAGCATTGCGAACATCATTGACAAAATTAGGGGTTGAAGCTGTTGTACTGTCTGCGATTGCGATGCCACAAATTTGTGAAAGTTTTTCGCAACGTAAAGCAATAGCTTATATGAATCAGGGAAAAGTTGTTATTTTCGCAGGCGGTACGGGAAACCCATTTTTTACCACTGATTCTGCTGCGACTTTACGTGCAGCAGAAATTGGTGCGGACGTTCTTCTTAAAGGAACACAAGTCGATGGTATTTATTCAGCAGATCCCAAAATAGACCCTACAGCTAAGCGTTTTGACCAATTAACACATGTTGAAATTTTGCAATGGGGATTATCGGTTATGGATTCAACGGCGGTCACTTTAGCCCGTGAGAACAATGTACCGATAATTGTGTATTCCATTCATGAAAAAGGCGGTTTAGCTAAGGTCTTGAATGGAACAGGACGCTTTACAATGGTATCGGAGTAAGGTTAAGCTTCAAAGGACAATTGAAGGAGACAGAAATATGAATGTTGCATCAATTATGGATGATTTGAAACGTCGCATGGATGGCGCTATTACGGCTTTTAAACATGAATTAGGTGGCTTGCGAACAGGACGGGCATCAGCGAGTTTATTAGAACCGTTGACCGTTGAATCTTATGGTTCTGTTGTACACATTAATCAGGTTGCTAATATTTCTGTTCCCGAACCTCGGATGCTTTCTGTTTCTGTATGGGATAAAACGATGGTAGGAGCTGTCGAACGCGCTATTCGCGATTCTGGTCTTGGTTTAAATCCCATAACTGATGGTACGAATTTACGTATTCCTTTGCCTGAATTGAATGAAGAGCGCCGTAAAGAACTTGTAAAAATTGCGCATCACTATGCGGAGCAAGCGCGTGTTGCAACCCGTCATGTTCGTCGTGATGGTATGGACAATTTGAAAAAGTTAGAAAAAGATGGTGAAATTGGACAAGATGAAGCCCATAGTTTATCCGAAAAAGTTCAAAAACTCACAGATGAAACCATTGCTGATATTGATAAAATTTTAGTTGTGAAAGAATCTGAGATTATGCACGTTTAAGCCTTTTTGCTAGGAAAATATTTTATTCTCAGCGTGTAAATTATTTTTATGGATAAGGGTAGGGAATCATGTGCCTTGTGATAGCAAGGTGTGATGCAAGGGAGCTATTCGATCACCTTTATAGGGAAAAGATTGATTTTAAAGGGTTTATACTTTTATTCTTTAATCTGTGAGTGAAGTCTTTTCTTTACTGGAGGTATTACTAAATCGCATGATGAGAAACATTATGAGGGATGACTCAAATATTCTAAGATGAGTTTGAGATAATATAGCACAAAAATAATACCTTACTATTACCATCCATTATAAAACATGTGCGCAGGGTGATCGGACAAGCCGATGTTATGGGGCGTAATTCGTTTTTAATGATGAAGAATTAATAGAGGAGCTCTTTTATACGAAAAAAACTCTAAGTTAATTTATGCAGGGTTTAGATAACCACTCTCTCATTTTATGTTTAAGAAAATCTTTGAAAATTTATTTTAAGATTAATCTAAATAAGGGAGATTTTTGATCTGTTTTCATTGATTATTCGCTGTATAAGCGCTATCTTGGTAAACTAAACCACTTATGATAAATTATAAGAGAGATTTGCACAAGTGTGAAATAAAAATACTGGGTAGGGAAGTTTTTCTTGAATCAATTTTAGAGGTTGTATTTTCTATTTTTATTGTTTGGATGTTGTCTTGTCTAATTTGGTTTATCGTGTTCTAACGGCTTTTGTGTTTGGCGTTATTGCTTTGTATCTAACATGGTTGGGAGGGACCACTTTTTTTCTGTTTGCATGGTGTATCGGCGGTTTTATTCTTTATGAGTGGATGAATATTACTCAAGAGAAGTGGTGTGTTTTACAAAAGATATTAGCAGGTATTTTTTATTTTCTCTTTAGCTTTTTTTTAGTGTTGAATATATCTGCTTCATTGATTTTTAGTGTTTTAATCGTGTTGGCTGCAGTATTGGCTATTATATCTATAAAAAACAGTGGTTGGGTTTTTTGTGGTTTTTTATATGCATCTTTTCCTGTTGTGGCTTTATGCTTTTTACGGGATCATGAGATGTTGGGGTTCCAAGTCGTTATTTTCTTATTTACGATAGTATGGGGAACCGATATTGGTGGATATTTTATTGGACGTGCATTAGGGGGGCCTAAATTAGCACCACAATTTTCTCCTAATAAAACATGGTCAGGAGCACTTGGTGGTACATTTGTCGGCGTTTTTGGTGGTATATGGGTTGCTTTTGGATTTTTTGATATAAATTTAGCAAGTTTTTTTGTGCCGCTTCTTACGCTTGTTTTGTCAATTGTTTCACAATTGAGTGATTTAGGACAATCATGGCTTAAAAGACGATTTTCTGTTAAAGACTCCGGTTCTTTATTACCTGGACATGGTGGTTTTATGGATCGTATGGATGGATTGGTAGGAGCAACTTGCCTTCTTT
Organism: Bartonella sp. MM73XJBT.G; assembly: GCF_028618435.1. Lineage (GTDB taxonomy): Bacteria > Pseudomonadota > Alphaproteobacteria > Rhizobiales > Rhizobiaceae > Bartonella. Next base: position 56,330 of record NZ_JAQISW010000009.1, on the reverse strand, counting down.
ATTTAATTGGTTCATTGATGTCTGATATGAATGCACCTTTTAATCTTTTTAGTATGATTTAATGGGGAGAAAATATTTTGGGACTTTTAAATCATATGGTTACTATGGGTGATCTTCTTTTAAGAAGTTTGAGTATTCTTTTCATCATTGTGCTTATCATTTTTGTGCATGAACTTGGGCATTATCTCATTGGTCGGTGGTGTGGTATTAAGGCATTAGTTTTTTCTCTTGGATTTGGACCACAAATAGCTAGTTATATAGATAAGCATGGTACGAAATGGCGTTTTGCACTTATCCCTTTAGGGGGGTATGTAAAGTTTGTTGGGGAGGAGGATAAAAACGAGGCGCTATTATCACCATCATCTCCGGTTATTGATGGTTCGTTTGCCAGGGCGCATGCTTGGAAAAAAGCAGCAACTGTTTTTGCTGGTCCCTTTTTCAATGCTCTTTTTACTATTGTTATTCTAACGTTTCTTTTCTTTATTTATGGTCGTGTCGCCATTGAACCCGTTGTTGGTTCTTTAGTAAAAGAGAGCCCTGCTATTCAGTCCGGTTTGGAATTAGGGGACCGTTTTGTTGAAATGGATGGTCGACGGGTTGAAAGTTTTGAAGATTTGATGAATTATGTAGCTTTTCATGGAAGAGAACCAATAGAGTTTAAAATAGAACGCATGGGGCGCGTATTTACAACAGTCATTACCCCAAAAGTCATTGAGCGAGATGATGGGTTTGGGAATCGAACACAAAGTACTATGATCGGTGTAGGTGTTCCTGTTGATTTAAATAATCCTGCACGTTTAGATCCAACTTATATAAAACATATTCGCTATAGTTTTGTAACAGCTATAGGAGAAGCTTTAAACCGTACTGCGTTCATTGCTACTCAAACTGTTCTTTTTATGAGCCGTTTAATCGGAGGCAAAGAAGATCGTTGTCGGCTAAGTGGGCCTTCTAAAACCGTAAAAATTGCTTGGAAAGTGAGCGAGACAGGTTTTATCTCTTTATTGAATTTGGCCGCTTTTCTTTCAATGAGCGTTGGGCTTATTAACCTTTTTCCGATTCTACCGCTTGATGGTGGGCATCTTTTATTTCATGTCATTGAGGTCATTACTGGGAGAAAAATATCCACTAAAATTCAGGGGATTTTTTTTCGTTTAGGTTTTTCTCTTCTTCTCCTATTTATGATTTTTGTCTTCTTTAATGATTATTTTTGTTGGTTTAGCTAATTAAATTATGGAAAACGCTTTGTAAATTGGGTAATAATAGCAAAAATAAATTGAAGGTTGTTTACCATGTCTGCAAAATATTGTGGCATTGTACATTATAATGAGTAATTAAGGGATGAAAAGTCTCGCTGTAAAAAGATTGTTATGGCAGTTAGCTTTTTAAGGCATCGTGTCCAAGGAACAAGAGTAAGGTGAAAAAAGCCAATGACTACGAATTCAAAGTTTTTAAATGCAGCATCTGTGTTGGTGTTAAAGATGGGGATGATTGCCCCAGCAACGGTTTTTATGTCAATTGCTGCGGTTGGGGAAATACAAGCATCTGTAGTCCGTTCTATTGAGGTTCGTGGAAATAAGTTTGTAAGTTCTCAGGCGATTCGGGACAATATGGGCATTAGGGCTGGACAAGGGATTTCCAGTGGTGATGTTGATCATGCTGTGAAGAATCTTTTCGAATTAGGTTTATTTTATGATGTTAAAATAAATCAAGTAGGTGATAAATTGGTTGTATTCGTAAAAGAATATGAGGTTGTTAATCAAATATTATTTCAGGGAAATAAATCTTTTAAAGACCCAGATCTTAAACGGTTTATTTCTTTAAAGCCAAATGAACCTTTTAATTCTGCTAAGCTTTCTGCTGATATAAATACAATTCGTGAAGCTTATAAAACTCTAGGTCGTAATAATATCACTGTTAACGTTCAAACGATTAACCTTGGAAAAGGGCGTGTTAATGTGGTGTTTAATGTTGTTGAAGGACAAAAAACAAAGATTAGAGATATCACTTTTAAGGGAAATACTGTATTTGCAAGCCGCCGGTTGCGTGATGTGATTTCAACAAAATCTTCAGGAATTTTTTCGAAGTTGTTGGGAGGTGATGTTTACAGCGAAGAGCGCCTTGCTGCGGATGAAGAAGCTTTACGGCGCTTTTATTATAATCGTGGTTATGCAGATTTTCGTGTTGTCTCTTCTAAGGCAACTTTTGATGCTGCAAGCAATACGTATAAGATTTCGTTCGTTCTTGATGAAGGACCGCGCTATAAAATTAGTGATATTCAGGTTGAAAGTGATGTTGATGGGATTGACGTTCAATCTGTGAAGGGCAAGCTTAAAACTCAGCCAGGTAATGTTTATAGTGCAGAAGATATTGAACAGTCTGTTGCTATTATTAATAATAGGGTTGCTGATTCAGGATATGCTTTTGCTAAAGTTGAGCCGCGGGGAAACCGTAATTTAGCAAATCATACGATTTCAATTTTATATAATATTGAACAAGGTACGCGTGCATATATTCAGCGTATTGATATACGGGGCAATGAGAAAACGCGTGATTACGTCATTCGTCGTGAGATCGATTTAAATGAAGGGGATGCTTACAATCAGACTTTATTACAGCGGGCGAAACGTCGTCTAGAAAGTTTAGGCTTCTTCAAAGCCGTTAATATTTCAATGGTTCCCACTGAGCAATCTGACCAGGTTATTTTGGTGATAGATGTCGTTGAAGCTTCAACAGGAGATCTCTCTCTTTCTGGAGGTTATACAACGGGGGGAACAAGCCCTGGTATGTCACTTGAAGTCTCTGTTACTGAGCGTAATCTTGGAGGACGTGGTCAGTACGTTCGTTTAGGGTTAGGAGCGGGGCAAGAGAAATCCCGTAATTATAATTTATCATTTGTTGATCCTTATTTCTTAGGGTACCGCTTATCGGCTGGCGTTGATGTTTTTCGCAGCACTTATCGTGCTGATAAAGCCTATGATGTACGGCAGACAGGAGGATCACTACGGTTTTCGTTGCCTATTAATAATCAATTATCTGCGAATGTTGCTTATTCTTATGTGCAAGAAGAATATGATTTTGGCGGAGAGTATGATTTCAACAAAGAGAGTGATATAATAGAGTTATATGGGAAATATTCTGGTGCGATTGTTCAAGCAGCTAAGCAGAGTCCTTGGAAACGCTCATCGATTAGTTATGGTTTAACCTATAATACGATTGATGATATGAGAAACCCTCATGATGGATGGTATGTGCATCTTCTTCAGGAGTATGCAGGACTTGGCGGGAGTGCAAAGTTCTTGAAAACCACGGGTAAGGCGATGATGTACAAGACTCTTTCTGATCAGAAGGATATTGTTGGTTTACTTTCCTTTGGCGGTGGTTATATCCATGAAATAGGCAAAGAGGGTGTTCGTATTTTCGATATGTTTAAAGCAAATACTGATATGATCCGAGGGTTCAAATATAATGGAATAGGTCCTCGTCAGGTTTCCAGTAAGGGTGAAGTTTATTTCTTAGGGGGAACGACATATATGAATGCGACTGCTGAAGTACAGTTTCCTATTCCTGTTGTGCCTGAAGGATTTGGATTGCGCGGTGCTTTATTTGCGGATGTTGCTACGCTCTATGGCAATAATTATAAAGCCGTTTTTAAGGGTGAACCACCTGTTACCCATACTAAAAGTGCTTGGCGCTCATCTGCAGGTGTGAGTTTGATGTGGGATTCTCCGTTTGGTCCTTTGCGTTTTGATTATGCTTGGCCAATAACAAAGCAGGAGGGTGATCGTTTGCAGCAATTGAATTTTGGTATTTCTACGAAGTTTTGATTTGTGTGGTTTTAAGAAGGAAAAACTTGAAGAGAATAACTTAAGCTGGCAGAGAAAGTTTTTTGATGGCGGATAGATTTTTTTTTACGCCGTCCCGGCAATTGACAGTTGCAAATATTGCTGAGTTGACGGGTGCAAAGCTTCTTAATCCAGAGTTTTCTCATAAAGTTATTAATACTCTTTCTTCGCTTGAGAGTGCTGTGGAAGGCTCTCTTATTTTTGTGGAGCATCGCAAATTTTCTGATGCTCTACGAGATAGTTCTGCTGTTGCTGTTTTTTGTACGAATGATATTGTTTTTAAAGTTCCTGACACGATGGCAATTTTGGTGACATCCACACCGCAGCGTGATTTTGCTCATGTTGGTCGTATTTTGTTTCCTGATTCTGTCAAGCCAATGCCTTGGTTAGGACAGAAAGAGATTTCACCGCATGCACATATTCATCCAACAGCTAAGTTTGCCCATGATGTGTGTATTGAAGCGGGAGCTGTTATCGGTAGAAATGTTGAGATTGGTGAAGGAACTCTTATTTCATCCACAGCTGTCATTGGTGAAAATTGCCGTATTGGACGTGACTGCTATATTGCTCCTAAAGTAACCGTTCAATGTTCCTTAATAGGTGATAGGGTTCAGCTTTATCCTGGTGTTTGCCTTGGGCAAGATGGCTTTGGTTATGTTGGGGGAAAAGCTGGAATTGAGAAAATTCCACAACTTGGTCGCGTTATTATTGAGGATGGTGTGGAAATTGGTGCGAATACTACGGTTGATCGAGGGACATTTCAAGATACTGTTATTGGAGAAGGAAGTAAGATTGATAATCTTGTACAAATTGCCCACAATGTAAAAATTGGTCGTTATTGCCTTATTGCCGCTCAATGTGGAATTGCGGGGAGTACATCGATAGGGGACATGTCTCAGCTTGGCGGAGGGGTTGGAGTAGCGGATCATATCGTAATAGGTAAATGTGTTCAGATTGCTGGTCGTAGTGGCGTTATGAATGATATTCCGGATGGTGAAAAATGGGGAGGAAGCCCAGCACGACCATTTAAACAATGGTTTCGTGAAGTGGCGACGTTGCGCAGTATGGGAAAAGTTAAAAAGGAGAAAAGCTGAGATGATCAGCACTGAAGGAACTAGAGATTTAGAGGCTGTTGATATTGAAAAACTGCTATCAATATTACCGCATCGTTATCCATTTTTATTGATCGATCGTATCGTTGATATTAATGGTGAACAAGAAGCGATTGGTATTAAAAATATAACGATTAACGAACCGCATTTTACGGGACATTTTCCTGCAAAACCTGTTATGCCTGGAGTTTTGATTTTAGAAGCTATGGCCCAAACAGCTGGAGCAATAGCACTTTTAAATTTAGGCAATCAGAAAACAAATTTAGTTTACCTTATGACGGTTGATAATGCGAAATTTCGTAAACCTGTTATGCCTGGTGATCAGCTCAAAATTCATGTTCAGCTTTTGAAAAAGAGATCTGGTATGAGGCGTTTTTCATGTGTTGCAAAAGTAGAAGATGTCCGCGTCGCTGAAGCAGAAATTGCTGCGATGATTGTTGAAGAAGAATAAACGATATTTGATGGGAAATTAAAAATGTCCGGTACGAAAATCCATCCAACTGCTCTTGTGGAGAAGGGAGCGCAGCTTGGTGAGAATGTACGCGTTGGACCATTTTGCCATATTAGTTCAGAGGCTGTTATTGGTGATGAGTGTAGTTTGACAAGTCATGTTGTAATAAGGGGAAAGACAACGTTAGGAGCCAAGAGTAAAGTATTTTCTCATGCAGTTTTGGGAGAAGAGCCGCAAAATAATAAACATAAAGGGGGAGCTACGACCCTTTCTATCGGTAAGAATTGTATGATTCGTGAAGGGGTCACAATGCATAGAGGCTCTGATTCGAGTGTAGGAATGACAGTTGTTGGTGATAATTGTCAATTTTTTTGTTATGCGCATATCGCTCATGATTGTCATGTGGGCAATCATGTAACATTTGCTAATAATGCAATGATTGCTGGTCATGTTACTGTTGGTGATTATGTGATTATCGGTGGTGGTGCTGCTGTTCACCAATTTGTTCGTGTTGGGCATCATGCATTTATTGGCGGTGTATCTGCACTAGTGGGTGATCTGATTCCTTATGGAACAGCTGTTGGTGTGCAGGCAAAACTTGCCGGGCTCAATATTATTGGCATGAAGCGTGCAGGGCTTAAGCGTCAAGATATTCACGCACTCCGTCATGCGGTTGCGATGCTTTTTGATCATAGCAAGCCCTTTAAAGAGCGAGTTAATGATGTTGCTTCTTTTTATTCTTCTTCTCAGTCGGTTGCTGACGTTGTTAATTTTATTAAGGAAGAAGGGAAGCGTTTTTATTGTACACCAAAATTTGAAGGTGATAGAATAAAAGAACATAAGGATTAAAAATGCCTATTTGGGGTGCCAGAAATTTTTTTTCCGGCCGTACTGCTATTATAGCAGGAAGTGGTGTTCTACCGATTACTGTTGCGCAGGCTCTTGAGAAGAATGGAGAGAATCCTTTTCTTGTGCTTTTGCATGGTGAGGCAGATTCTGTTCTTTATCGCTATGAGCACTGCGAGCTATCAATTGTAGAGTTAGCGCGACTCGTTAAAATCTTAAAAGAAGCTGGAGTTTATAATGTTGTTTTAGCAGGTGGTGTCAAAAAGCGACCACTCCTTACACAATTGCGATTAGACTGGACAACATTTTTAGCTCTTCCTAAGTTAATTGGGGCTTTGAGGAGGGGTGATGATGCGTTATTAAAAGCTTTTATACGAGTTATTGAAGCGCATGGTTTTTGTGTTATCGGTGCTCACGAGATAGTTCCAGATCTTTTAGCGCCCATAGAATTTAATTTAACAGTACGGCGTGCTACAAAGAAAGAAAAGAAAGATATTTTTTTAGCAGCAGAAGCAGCAAAGCTTTTAGGTCAATTAGATATTGGACAAGCCGTTGTCGTTGTTCAAGGAAGGGTAGTTGCTTTGGAGGGCGCTGAGGGAACCGATAATATGTTATGGCGTGTTTGTGAAATGCGAGAAAGAGGGCAAATCCCCCTTCAAGGAGGTGTTCTTGTAAAATGTGCAAAGCCACAACAGGATAATCGCGTTGATTTGCCATCAATTGGGCCTACGACAATAATGAATATTGCAAAGAGTGGTTTATCTGGAATTGCGGTGGAGGCAAATAGAAGTCTCATATTATCGTTGAAAACAACAATAGAAAAAGCCAACAAATATTCTCTATTTATAGAAACCTTTGAAAAGTTTGATCATGAATGATTGTTTCTTAAAAGTTGCTATTGTTGCAGGTGAGGAATCTGGCGATTTTCTCGGGGCAGATTTAATTTCTTGTTTATCACAACAAATAGGATGTAACATTCATTTGATAGGTGTTGGGGGGAGGCATTTAAAGGCATTAGGTTTAACCCCCTTTTTTGATTCTCATGATATTGCTTTAATAGGTTTAAAGGAGGTATTAAAAAAATTACCGTTGCTGCTGCTCCATATTCGCAATTTATCCAAATTTATAGCACAAGAACAACCTGATTGCTTAATTATCATTGATAGTCCTGATTTCACGCATCGTGTTGCAAAAAAGGTACGTGCTCTAGCACCTTCTATTCCGATTATTAAATATATTGCACCAACCGTTTGGGCATGGAGGCCAGAGCGTGCAAAAGCTATGCGGGGATTTGTTGATCATGTTTTAGCAGTTTTTCCTTTTGAAGAAAAGATTATGCAGGATTTGGGAGGTCCTGCTACCACCTATGTTGGACATCGTCTTTTGACATATCCTCCTCTTTTGAGAGTTCAGTCAGAAAAAAAACGTCAAGTAGAACAAAGAAATTTGTGTGGTCAACAAACATCATCGCCCACATTGGTTATTTTGCCAGGATCACGCAATTTAGAGATTCGTTCTTTAATGCCTATTTTTCGAGAAACAGTGGATATTCTCGTACAACGTATCCCTCATTTACGTATTGTTTTACCAGCTTTACCGCATTTAGTGGATAGAATCCGTAACTTTGTACAGGACTGGAAATGCAAAGTAGAAATTGTTGTTGGTGAAGATGAAAAATGGCATGCTTTTGCACAAGCAGATGTTGCTCTTGCAGCCCATGGAACAGTTTCTCTTGAATTAGCTTTAGCAAAAATTCCTACGGTCCTTTGCTATAAACTTGATCATTTTTCTAAATTATTTATTTTTCCTAAAATGATGTTATGGAGTGCTGCTCTTCCAAATATTATTGCTGATAAACCTATTATTCCAGAATATTTAAATGAATTGATACGTCCTGGCATGTTAGCAAGACAGATAGGACAACTTTTATCTAATCCTTTATTGCGCCAGGCTCAATTCGATGGTTTTGAGGTGGTGGAACAGAAAATGAAAACTGAAATCCCATCAGGGACTATGGGTGCGCAAAAAATTATCACTCTTTTAAAAAGCAAAGGTAAAATTGTATAAATAAAGCAATATCTTGATAATTAATGTTTAATTTTAGCAAGAAATTCACAAGCACGTTGACTTTTAGGGTTGGCAAAAAATTTATCAGAGGCTGTGTCTTCAACAATTTTTCCATTTTCTAAAAAGAGTATTCTTTCTGAGACTTTTTTTGCGAAGCTCATTTCATGGGTAACACAAAGCATTGTAATTCCAGTATCGGCCAATTGAGCGATCACTTCCAAAACTTCTCCCACACTTTCTGGATCAAGAGCAGAAGTGGGTTCATCAAAAAGCATAACTTCAGGTTCCATACAAAGCGCACGGGCAATTGCGACACGCTGTTGTTGTCCACCAGAAAGTTGTAAAGGATATTTTTCACAGTGTTTTTCAATACCGACATGCGTTAAGTAACGAATTGCCCGTTCTTTTGCTTGTTGTTTGGAAAGCCCTTGAACTGTCATAGGGGCTAAAATACAATTTTGTATAACGCTCATGTGGGGAAATAAATTAAAGTTCTGAAAAACCATTCCTATCTTTCGCAGAACATTTTTTTGCTGTTGTATAGGAGCAGTATTGATATCAACATTATGAATACAGATTGAACCTTTTTGTGCTTGTTCTAATTGGTTAATACAACGAATTAACGTTGATTTTCCTGATCCGGATGGCCCACAGATAACAATATGTTCACCAGCTTGAACATCAAAGTTGATATCATGGAGGACCTGAAAGTTTCCATACCATTTATTGAGATTTCGAATGGAGATCACAGAGTTCTGATTGGGAGAGATTGATTGATTATTTTTTAAATTCATCTTGCTTTATTCTTTCATTGATGAATAAATTGATTAATTCAACATTTTAGTTTGGTAAAGTTTTTTATGATCATTTTATTTTACCGTAAATATCGCGTGAGATGATGTTCAATAAAAACAATAAAACGGTGAATGAGTTCAACAATAAAAAGATAGATAAGTGTGGCCCAAACGTAAACTTGAAAATCGAATGTACGCGAATAAGTGAGTTTAGCAATCCCCATTAAATCATAAACAGTAACCAGTGAGGCAATGGCACTCGATTTAATCATTAAAATCAACTCATTTCCCAAGGGACGTAATGCTACAATCATTGCTTGTGGGAGAATAACTCTAAAAAATGTGACAGAATTGCTCAGACCTAAAGCTTTTGATGCTTCACGTTGTCCCGTGGCTACGGATAGAAAACTTCCTTTAAAGATCTCAGATTGATAGGCAGAAGAATTGAGTGTGAAAATAAAAAGACAACAATACCATGCGTTTTGAAAAAACCACCATAGACCAACTTGTTGCCAAAAACTGTTCATTGAACCAAGCCCATAATAAAAAAGGAAGAGTTGGGCTAACAAAGGAGAGCCGCGGAAAAAATAGACATAAACATTTGCAAAATATTGTAAAAATGTATTCTTTGATAAACGTGCAAAAGCGATAAGCATACCGAGAAAAAAACCAAGAGAACAAGAGATAGAAACAAGCTCGACAGTAACAATCAAGCCATCAATAAATTTTGGCCCATAACGGCTTAAAAGATCAGGATTAAAAAGGAAATAAAGCCACTCAGGAATCATTGACTTTGCACCTTTTTATAGCCTATTTGAGTGTATGTTTCCAAATGGCGTAGGATTGTGCCAAAAAACGCTGAAAATAATAAATAGAGTAAGCATGCTACAAGATAAAATAGCATGGGTTTGTTGGTTGCAGCGACAGCTAAATTCGTTTGTCGCATGAGATCAACAAGTGCGATGGTTGAAACAAGGGATGTATCTTTCAGTAAAGTAAGCCAATTATTAGAAAGTCCTGGCAAGGCATTTCGAATGAGCTGAGGGAAGACAATACGAAAGAATGTGGTTGAGCGTGAAAGCCCTAAAGCTTTAGCAGCCTCATATTGCCCTTTATCAAAAATGTTGAATGCTCCAAGCCAAACTTCACAAGAGAAAGCGGCAAAAACCATACTCAGTGCAAGAACACCAGCAACAAAAGCATTGATACTGAACATGACTTCAAGATTAAAATAGTCAAAGATATTTTGAATAAGGCTTTGTAATCCATAGTACACTAAAAACAAGGTTAAAAGTTCTGGTAGCCCACGAAATACCGTTGAAAAGAGACGAGCTATAGCTTTAGCCATCTTAATATTGGATCGAATCATCACTGCATTTAGAAGTCCTAGAGGAAGTCCTAGAAAGCCGCAACATAACGCCAATGACAATGTCACTCCTGCGCTAGAAAGTATAACCGTTCCCCATCCACCACTGCTAAATGATAGCAATGCTAAATTTTCAATCATTCTCGCGTTCCTCATGAAAGAGTTAGATAATTTTTTAGAAGTAAACAGTAGATTTTATTTAAATATCATAGTGACATTTAATAAACATCGTTTGTGAAATATTTTCTCATAATTTTCTCATAAGTTCCATCCAAACGGATTTCTTTTATTGCTTTATTGAACTTATTTTTAAGATCATTATTGTTTTGACGCAGTGCGATTGCAACAGGAAATTTAATTTCTTCCAGAGTTCCCAGGAGGAGACAGCAATCTTTCCCTTCATTTTTAAGCCAATTTAATGCTTGTAATTTATCAACAATAATCAGATCAAGTCGATGATTTAAAAGGTCACGATTTACTTCTATTGTAGAAGGGTAGAGTTTGATTTTTACCTCTTCAGAGGCATAATGGTCTTCCGCATAAACAGCTTGTGTTGTATTCGATTGCACACCAAGATTTCTGCCTCTAAAGCTTTGTGCCGAAAGGTCCTTAATTCCTGAAGCTTTGGTAACAATGATAGCCAGTGCTGTATCGTAGTAAGGATCTGTGAAGTCAATTTTTTGTAAACGCTCTTGTGTATGAGAAAGAGAAGCAACAATAGCATCATATTTTTTTGCAATAAGTCCAGGGATCATTCCCTCAAAATCTTGCGTGACAATGGTACATTCAACATTCATTTTTTTACAAAGGGCATAAGATATATCAATATCAAACCCTTTAAGCTCATTATTTGAGTCAATATAACTAAAGGGAGGATAAGTGCCTTCACTGGCGATTTTTAATGTTTTCGCATCAGCCAATGAGGTAAGTAGCGCAGCGCTTATTATAAGAGCTCCTGCTAATAGTTTCATGATATTCTCCTATTGGATAAGCGGAAAAATATGAAGTTTTCACGTTTTTATAATCTGTAAGCTTTTCTAGAGCAATGCAAAAATTTATCGGTATTTATTTTAGATTATGATATTAGATTATGATACTAGACATTATTACCCCAAAAATTATCTTTTTTATTGATTGAAAGAAGAATAAATATCTTATTGCTTGTATGATAGCTCAACTTTCCTGAAACGACTAATTTGCATCATTGTAGGAGTAAAGATTGGAGATTGTTCTTTTAAAATAAGATTATTCAATTTTAACATAAAAAATTAGATTCTAATAAAATAAAATCTCATTGTTATCATTGGATTCCATAAACATTCAAAAATCGAGAAATAATTAGAAATTATTATCTTTGATAAATCCAAACCTTTCAAGACACTGAATTTCTAATTACACTTGCATATTCAACAAAGAGTTAAAAAATCTTCCTTAAAGAGATTAATTTCAATCCATTGTGATATTTAATTGAGATCGAATGTAAAATATTTTTTCATAATTTTTTCATAGGTTCCATCAGCACGAATTTCTTGTATTGCTTTATTGAAGCTATTTTTAAGATCATTATTATTTTGACGGATTGCAATTGCGACAGGAAATTTTGTTTCTTCTAAAGTTCCTAGAAGCTTACAGCAATCCTTTCCTTCATTTTCAAGCCAATTTAATGCCTTTACTTTATCAAAGATGATGATATCAAGCCGATGGTTTAAAAGGTCACGATTGACTTCTATTGTAGAAGGATAGAGTTTGATATTTACACCTTCAGAAGCATAGTGGTCTTCTACATAGGCAGATTGTGTTGTATTCGATTGTACACCAAGATTTTTACCTCTAAAGGCTTGTGTCGAGATTTCTTTAATTTCTGAAGCCTTGGTAACAATAACTGCCAGTACTGTGTTGTAGTAAGGATCTGTAAAATCAACTTTTTGCAAGCGCTCTTTTGTAGGAGAAAGGGAAGAAACAATCGCATCGTATTTTTTTGCCAGAAGACCGGGAATCATCCCCTCGAACTCTTGCGTGACAATGGTACATTCAATATTCATTCTTTCACAAAGAGCATAAGATATATCAATATCAAACCCTTTAAGCTCATTATTTGAGTCAATATAACTAAAAGGGGGATAAGAAGCATCACTTGCAATTTTCAAAGTTTGAGAATTAGCTGGTAGGGTAAAGAGTGTTGCGCTTATTATAAGAACTCTTATTAATAACTTCATAATGTTCTCCTATTCAATAAGCTGAAAAATATGAAACGATGAAGCCCCCTTATAATCTGTAAGCTCTTTAGGAGCAATGTAAAAAATTATCTGTCCCCATTTTGTTATTATTATTACACTGGACCATAGTCAAAAAAATGATTTATTTGTATCAACAAGTATGGGAGGAGAAATATAGGAAAGAAAGCTATTGTTAATGATGGGATGAACTTTAATAGTTTCATTTAAAATTAATTGATCATCGTTGTAAAAAATTTTAAAGGATGTTGTTTACTCATTTATAATAAAGCTTCAGTTTACTGAAGCTTTATTGATTTCTTTCTTTAATTAACACGTTTATCTATAGGAACATAGTCACGCATAGCATAGCCTGTATAGAGTTGTCGAGGACGACCAATTTTTTGTGCAGGATCTTCAATCATTTCTTTCCACTGTGCCACCCACCCAACACTGCGTGCTAATGCAAAAAGAACAGTAAACATTTCGGTTGGAAAGCCTAAAGCTTTTAATGTAATGCCGGAATAAAAATCAACATTGGGATAAAGCTTTTTCTCAATAAAATATTCATCACTTAAGGCAATTTTTTCCAGTTCTATTGCAATATCAAGAAGCGGATCATCTTGAATATTGAGCTCTTTTAAAACTTCATGACAAGTTTTTTGCATGATTTTTGCACGTGGGTCATAATTTTTATAGACGCGATGACCAAAGCCCATAAGGCGGAAAGGATCATTTTTATCTTTTGCACGTGCAATAAATTCAGGAATTCTTTTAATAGAACCTATTTCCTGTAGCATTTTTAGACATGCTTCATTGGCACCACCATGCGCTGGTCCCCAAAGGCATGCAACACCTGCTGCAATACAGGCAAACGGATTAGCACCTGATGATCCAGCAAGACGTACCGTAGATGTAGAAGCATTTTGTTCATGATCGGCATGAAGGATAAAGATTTGATCCATCGCCCGAGCAAGTACAGGGTTTGTTTTATATTCTTCACAAGGAACAGCAAAGCACATACGGAGGAAATTTGTAGCATAACTAAGATCATTGCGGGGATAAACAAATGCTTGTCCAATACTATATTTATAAGCCATAGCAGCAAGTGTTGGAACTTTTGAGATAAGACGAACAGAAGCAATCATTCTCTGGTGTGGATCTGTAATATCAATAGAGTCGTGATAGAAAGCAGACATAGCACCAAGGCAGGCAACCATGACAGCCATGGGATGAGAGTCACGACGAAAGCCGTGGAAGAAGCGTGAAAATTGCTCGTGGACCATTGTATGCTGCATGATACATCGATCAAAGTCGTTTTTTTCTTTCTGTGTTGGGAGTTCCCCATAAAGGAGAAGATAACAACTTTCGAGAAAGTCTCCTTTTTCAGCTAATTGTTCGATAGGATATCCACGATAAAGCAATATCCCTTTATCGCCATCAATATAAGTAATTTTTGATTCACAAGAAGCTGTTGAAGTAAAACCAGGATCATAGGTAAAAATATTGGTTTTTTTGTAGAGAGAAGCGATTTCGATGACCTCGGGTCCACTCGTGCCTTTACGCAGGGGAAGCTCTACTTTTTTATCGTTCACAATAATATGCGCGTTATTCTCAGACATTCGGTATTCCTTTCAGATCCTTCTCTTCTAAAAATTAAGACTCTGCTTCATGAGAGTGTGAGATATATAATAACTGAAGCTTTTCTTACTTGTATTGAGGGTAGATTGCCTCTAAAAATGAGGACATGCAATCTAAAAACATTTCCTTATTGATCATTATTACTCAATAAAAACTGTATTTCAATGATATAAGATAAAAAAACTCTTTTTAGATTACGTTGAAGTATCTACATGAGATACTCATTTGAGGAGATATACCTAGTACACATCATGAACCTATCGTTGTGATAAGTTGGTCATTAATGCGATGAAGAGCTTCATCGCGTCCTAGTAAAATAAGAACATCCAAAACACCTGGCGATGTGGTACATCCTGTGAGAGCCGCACGAAGAGGTTGGGCGATAGATCCAAATTTAAGATTCTGTGTTTGGATATAAGAGCGAAGAGTTTCATCGAGAGCTTTTGTATCCCAAGAGGGGCAAGCTTTTAAGGAAAGGTAAAGATCATTTAAAATGGTTCGTCCATTTTTATCTAAAAGCATTTGTGCTTTTTCGCTAAGCTGTAATGGTCTCTGCGTAAAAATGAAGGAGGCATTGTCAATCAGTTCACACAGTGTTTTTGAACGCTCTTTCAAATGTGGGATTGCTTTGAAAAATTGAACACGACGTTGTTCATCAAGTCTTTCAATGATTTGTGCTCCCCCATTGGTTTCTGGTAGAATATCAAGAGCGGCATCAAAAAGTTCTTGATCATTGCTCATGCGCATATAATGTCCGTTGATGGAATCGAGCTTTCTGAGATCAAAACGAGCAGCACCTTTGTTAATATCTTCAATATCGAACCAAGAAATCATATCTTTAAGTGACATAAGTTCGTCATCACCATGGCTCCACCCTAAACGGACAAGATAATTGCGCAAAGCAGCAGGAAGGTATCCCATTGTTTTATAAGCATCAACACCCAGCGCACCATGCCGCTTTGATAATTTTGCACCATTTTCACCATGGATAAGAGGAATATGAGCCATAACAGGAATATCCCATCCCATAGCTTTAAAGATGATCGTTTGTCGGGCTGCATTGGTTAGATGATCATCACCCCGTATGATATGTGTGACACCCATATCGTGATCATCAACGACAACAGCATGCATATAGGTAGGCGAACCATCAGAGCGCAAGATAATAAAGTCATCTAAATCTTTATTAGGAAAATGAACATCACCTTGAACACGGTCGTGTACAACTGTTTCTCCCTCCTCAGGAGCTTTGATGCGAATAACAGGTTTGACACCTTGAGGCGCTTCAGAAGCATCCCGGTTACGCCAACGTCCGTCATAACGAGGGGGGCGTCCTTCTGCACGGGCTTTTTCACGCATTTCAGCTAACTCTTCAGGTGAGGCATAACAATAATACGCTTTGCCATTTTTGACCAACTGTTCGGCGATTTGGCGGTGACGTTCTGCACGTTCGAATTGCGAAATAGGGGAACCATCATAACTAAGTCCCATCCAGTATAGGCCATCTATAATGGCTTTTACAGCTGCTTCTGTTGAGCGTTCTCGATCTGTATCTTCAATGCGTAGAAGCATTTTTCCACCGGTATGTTTTGCATAAAGCCAATTAAAAAGAGCAGTACGAGCACCACCAATATGTAGAAATCCTGTGGGAGAGGGGGCAAAACGAGTAATAACAGACACGAATATTTTCCTTTAAATTGAGATATACTTATGGAACTTTATAGAAAGGTCATGTTAGCATAGGTGACGGGGTGTGCAATAGCCGCATTGCGAGTTAAAGTGGGGAGCGGATGTTTAATCAAAGTAAAGTTAAAGAGGGTTTATCCGCAAAATCTGTTATAGAAAGAAAAAATGCATATCAGATAGGGCAGGGTATTTTTTCTAGCTGTGATGATGCAAAGAATGGCAGTTATAAGCAACAAAAACTTTTTTTATTAATGCTCTTAAAGAAAGCAATCATTGTTATTAGAAAATGGTTAGCGGATTGTATCGAGAAAGAAGTTTCTTTTGGTATTCTTTTTTCACTGATTTTAGTCTTTTTTTCCTTAGGAATCATTTTTTATTTTCATTTAGAACTGGAGCCAAGTTGGGGACAATTGGGGGTATCGGTTAGCATCTTTGGGGGAATATTCTATCTTGCACGTTTTTACCGAAAAATATGGATTCTTGCGGGATTTTTGTTTTGTATCGCATTGGGCGCTTTGGCGGCAAAAATAGAAACGTGGCGTATTGCAACCCCCATGTTAAGCAGTGACATTGTCACCACATTGACGGGAAGAATTATTTCCGTTGAGTCAGTTCCCAAAAGGGGATTTCGCTTAGTTTTGGATGTTTTGAGTACAGAAAAGCCCATATTATACCATAGTCTTCATCGTGTTCGCGTATCGGCAAGATATTTGCCATCTGGATTAGCAATTGGCGATGGCCTGTATGGGAGAGTTAAGATTCGCGCATTCTCTGGGGCGGTGCGTCCAGGAGGCTACGATTTTAGTTTTCATAATTACTTTAAAGGGATTGGGGCGCAAGGCGTTTATTTAGGAAAACCAATAAAAATATCCGTTTCTCCGCCTGATGGAATATTCGCTATCATTCTACAGAAAATTGAAAATTTACGCATGAAGATGACACAAAGAATCCTTCTAGCTCTTGAAGGAGAAAAGGGAAGTGTTGCTGCAGCTCTCATAACAGGACAACGTGCTGGTATTTCAAATGAGATAAACGAGGCACTGCGTACGGCTGGATTAGCGCACATTTTATCTATATCAGGTTTACATATGGCTTTGTTGAGCGGCCTAGTTCTTTTGAGCATCCGTAGTTTTTTAGCATTTTTTCCAGTTTTTTCTTCCTATTATTCCAATAAAAAATTTGCTGCTATCGTTGCATTTATGATAACGGCTTTTTATTTGCTCTTGTCAGGTTTAGCAGTATCAGCACAAAGAAGTTTTGTGATGATTGCTGTTATGTTGGTTGCTATATTATGTAATCGCTCTGCTATAACAATGCGTAATTTTTCTATTGCGGGGTTGATAACTCTAGCGATTCGACCCCATGAAATATTAGGCCCCAGCTTTCAAATGTCTTTTTCTGCGACGGCTGCTTTGATTGCTTTTTTTGATTGGTGGAGCAGAAGGTCACTTTTTCGTACAAGAAAAATAATTTCCTCTTATGTTGGAGAAAGAGTGATAAATTTTGCTTTTTTATCAATACTTTCAACATGTGTGTCTTCGTTTGTAGCAGGAAGTGCAAGTGGAATTTATGCTGCTTATCATTTTTCTAATATGGCATCTTTAAGCATTATCAGTAATGCTGTTGCTTTGCCTATCATCTCAATTTTGGTCATCCCTTTTGGATTAATCGCAGTTCTTGCAATGTTAGGAGGATTCGAATGGCTTCCTCTTCAAATTATGGGGTTTGGTATTGATCTTGTGATAAAGATTGCACATGCTATTAAGGCTATTTCTCCTGATTTGAATCCTGGCTTTATGCCGTTGTCTGCATTAGTTTTATTGAGTGTAGGCTTGGTTGGATTAACTTTTTTCAAAACACCTATCAGGCTCTTTTTTAGTCTTTTTATTTTGGCTGGTATTTCTATTTGTATAATGCATTCACCTGTACAATTGATTATAGCAGATAATATGCGTCTCGTGGGTGTTATCCATGATAGAAAATTATATATTGATCGTTATCATCATTCTAAGTTTACAACAGCTATCTGGAAAAAGTCATTTCGTTTGAATAAAACGATTAAACCAACAAAGTACGGTCCTTCGTTTCACGGACAATTTGTTTGTGATCATTATGTATGTACATCCTTATTAGAGGATGGATTAAAAGTTATCATTTTACGTGAAAGAATAGATCACTGTATAGAGGCAGATATTCTTATTCAGACATTTGTAATGCATAATCCAACATGTCATAAGAAGGCAAAAATAATATTTACTCCCCAGCACTTGTTATTAAGAGGAAGCGTTATGATGACTAAAGGTGGGGATATCATTTGGTCTTCTCTAGGGTTTTATAGACCGTGGAATATGCACAGAAAATATTCACAAAAAAACATATAATTTGCGCATTTTTTCATATCTGGACAATTAACAAAACAAAAAACAACAGAAGATATTTCTGATACATTTTTGCGTTTTTTTTTATTGATTAGCTTATCGATTTTATTGTGAATGAGGAAAAGTCTCCAAATTTTTTCGGAGAAATAAAAAAGATAATTGTTGATTATCCTATTTTATTCTTATCATATATTTCTATAACGAGTAACATCTCTTCAAAAAGAGATGGTGGTTAAATTTAGATAGATTGAGTAAAAAGACTGCCTTTTATTATCATTATTATTGGTAGTAATAGTGGTGATAAATGTTGTTTGCGGATAAAAGGTAAAGTCATTCATGGATGTTCAGCAGTTAAAAAAAAGGGCAGCTATTAAAGCGCTTGAATTTATTGAAGATGATATGCGGCTTGGTATCGGATCTGGTTCAACTGTTAATGAATTTATTCGTCTTCTTGGTGAGCGTGTTGCAGACGGTTTACATGTGACCGGTGTTGCGACTTCACGATATTCTGAACAGCTCTGTCATAAGTTTGGAGTGCCTGTTCGCACTTTAGAACAAATACATGAACTGGATCTTGATATTGATGGAGCAGATGAAATTGGTCCTGAGATGATGCTCATTAAAGGGGGAGGGGGAGCATTGTTGTATGAAAAAATTGTCGCATCGGCATCTCGTGCAATGCTTGTCATTGCTGATGAAACAAAGATGGTCAAAAGACTTGGTGCTTTTGCACTACCGATTGAAGTGAATCCATTTGGTATCCATACAACACGTAAAGCCATCGAAAAAGTCGCTGATAATTTAGGACTCTCTGGAGAAATTGCATTGCGAATGAATGGAAAGAATCCTTTTAAAACAGATGGTGGTCATTTTATTCTTGATGCATTTTGGGGATGCATTTTTCAGCCCAAATTATTATCGGATGCTCTTCTTTCCATTCCTGGTGTTGTTGAGCATGGTCTTTTTTTGGGGTTGGCTTCACGTGCAATTATCGCTATGGCTGATGGTCAAATAAAAATTTTAGAACCATTTGATTTTTAGAAAAGACATTTACATGGTGATGTGTTAGCACAATAAAAAAAGATTTTGGGTAGAATAACGAATTTAAATTATAATTAGCGATTGGGGTAATCATTAAATGAGAATAATATTTTCTTTTCAGCGTTTTTTCGTGTGTTTCAGTACAATTGCTGTTTTTTTTGTGAATATTGGAATGGTTTATGCACAGGGTGTGAGTGATCAACATTTAGATTCAGCCCGAAAGGCGATTAGGGCTATCCATGCAACGGATCAATTTGATAGTTTTTTACCAAATGCAGTCCAAGATTTTAAAAATGAACTGATCAGTGATGATCCGAATTTGGCAACAGCTATTTCTGATATTGTTGATAAGCAGGCGCTTGCTTTAATTAAAAGGCGCTCTGATCTAGAAAAAGAGATTGCCCATGTGTATGCAAAGTATTTTACGCAAAAAGAGCTTGATGCAATCACAGCATTTTATAATTCTGATACCGGTAAAAAGTTTTTGACAGAAGTTCCTAATATTGCACGTGATTCCTATTCTACATTTGATGTATGGCGCTCTGCTCTTATGCAGGATCTTGTAGAAAATGTGAAAAAAGAAATGTCTGAAACACTTAACTTGAATAATTCTACTATGCCTATAAAATCAGAAGCTCCAGAAAATAAAAAATAACTTGACTGATATCATGACTGTAATCGGAAATTTCTTACTTTTAAAAGCGGCGTTTTTTCGCCGTTTTAAATGTTTTATTAAGAGTCTACTCTTTTAGACTATTGCTTTATAGAAAAATATTTTTTTAAAAGAAAAAAGACTTTCGCTTAATAATAAATGACTTTAACCTATCGTTGTAAATATATAAAAAGGAATAGTTTGTGGACTCTTTTGATTTTGATTTATTTGTTATTGGAAGTGGTTCTGGTGGGGTGCGTGCAGCAAGGCTTGCTGGAGGTCTTGGTAAGCGTGTCGCTATAGCAGAAGAATATCGGATAGGGGGAACTTGTGTTATTCGTGGTTGTGTTCCCAAAAAGCTTTATGTTTATGCTTCACAATATGCAAAAGAATTTAAGAAAAGCATTGGTTTTGGATGGAAATATGCGGATCCAATTTTTAGCTGGAAAAAGTTGGTTGCGGCTAAAAATAAAGAAATATCAAGATTAGAAGGGCTATATCGTCAGGGGTTAGAAAATAACAATGTGCATATTTACGAAAGTCGTGCTACTTTTATCGATGATCACACATTAGAGCTTTCTACTACGGGTGAGCGGGTAACTGCTGAAAAAATTTTGATTGCAACGGGGGCAAAAGTTGCACCAAATATGACTATAGAAGGTGCCGATTTTTGCGTGACTTCTAATGAGATTTTTGATCTTGATGAACTCCCAAAATCAATAATCATTGTTGGTGGAGGGTATATTGGTGTTGAATTTGCTAATATTTTTCATGGGTTAGGTGTAAAGACGACACTCCTTCATCGTGGTGATTTAATTCTTCGTGGTTTTGATCACGATTTACGACAATTGCTCCATGATGCAATGATTGAAAAAGGGATTTCTATTCTCTATAAAGTGACAGTTTCTAAAGTGCAGGTGGTAGAAAATAGTTATAATGTTCTTTTATCAAATGGGCAAACGATCAACACGGATCAAGTTATGTTAGCCACGGGGCGTATGCCCAATACAGTGGGTTTAGGACTTGAAAGGGCCGGTGTAGAAGTTAATGCGTCTGGTGGTGTTATTGTTGATGAGAAAATGACGACAAATATCCCCCATATTTGGGCTGTAGGGGATGTAACGGGTCATATTCAATTAACACCTGTTGCGATACATGATGCAATGTGTTTCGTTAAGACCGCATTTGAAAATATTTCCACAAAACCTAATTATGATTTAATTACAACAGCCGTTTTTTCACAACCTGAAATTGGAACGGTAGGTCTTTCAGAAGAAGAGGCGATACAGCGTTATAAGAGTCTTGAAATTTATCGTACAGTTTTTCGTCCTATGCGGAATGTTCTTTCCGGGAGTTCAGACAAAATGTTTATGAAGCTCATTGTTGATGGTGAAAGCCGTATTGTTGTAGGTGCTCATATTTTAGGAGAAAACGCTGGTGAGATGGCACAACTTATTGGAATTTCTCTTAAGGGTAAGCTGACGAAGGATATTTTTGATGAGACGATGGCGGTGCATCCAACGATGGCAGAAGAATTAGTAACGATGTATAAACCAAGTTATATATATGAAAATGGAAAGAAAATAGAAAATTAAACAGCACCCCGTAGTGTGGTAAAAAGTTTTTGATATGCTAAGCTGGAAGCTTAATTTTTTTTAGAGAGCGTGTAATGATAAAAGAATGGGCGCCTGACTCTTGGAGGAAAAGGCCAATTAAACAAGTTCCGACTTATCCGGATAAGTCTATGTTAGAAGATGTCGAACGAAGGCTGAGAAGATATCCTCCTTTGGTTTTTGCCGGTGAAGCACGTGATTTAAAAAATGAATTAGCAGCTGTTGCGAAAGGCAGGGCTTTTTTATTGCAAGGCGGTGATTGTGCTGAAAGCTTTGCAGAACATGAAGCTGATAATATCCGTGATTTTTTTCGTGTATTTTTGCAAATGGCGATTGTTTTAACCTTTGGGAATTCTAAACCCGTTGTTAAAGTTGGTCGTATTGCTGGTCAATTTGCAAAACCCCGCTCTTCTGATATTGAAAGGAGAGAAGGCATTGAATTTCCTGTTTATCGCGGGGATATTATCAATGACATTGAGTTTGAAGCCGTTTCTCGTATTCCAGATCCGCAACGGATGTCTATGGCTTATCGCCAATCTGCGGCAACACTTAATCTGTTGCGTGCTTTTTCACAAGGAGGGTATGCTAATTTAGAAAATGTTCACACATGGATGTTGAGTTTCGTTTCTAACAGTCCGCAGGGGGAACGTTATGAATTATTGGCAGAGCGTATTTCTGAAGCAATTGATTTTATGCGTTCCATAGGGATTACATCCAAAACGCATTCTTCATTGCGTGAAACATCTTTTTATACCAGTCATGAAGCGCTTTTGCTTGGTTATGAAGAGGCATTGACTCGGATTGATTCAACTTCAGGAAATTGGTATGCAACATCTGGCCATATGTTATGGATTGGTGACCGTACACGTCAAATTGATCATGCTCACGTTGAATATTGTCGCGGTATTAAAAATCCTATAGGATTAAAGTGTGGTTCTTCCATGGAATCTGATGAGCTTTTAAAATTAATTGATATTTTAAATCCTGAAAATGAACCAGGGCGGCTTACTCTTATTACGCGCTTTGGTTATGATAAGGTTGAGAGTTATTTACCTAAACTCATCCGTGCCGTTGAGTGCGAGAAGCGTGAGGTGATATGGTCATGTGATCCAATGCATGGTAATACAATTACTGCCAATGGTTATAAGACGCGTCCCTTTGATTATGTTTTAAAAGAAGTAGAGAATTTTTTTGCAGTGCATCGTGCAGAGGGAACCTATCCAGGTGGAATTCATATTGAGATGACAGGTCGTGATGTAACGGAATGTACGGGTGGGGCCCATGCTATTTCTGTAGATGATTTATCTGATCGTTATCATACACAATGTGATCCAAGATTAAATGCAGATCAAGCGTTAGAGTTAGCTTTTCTTGTTGCTGAACTCCTTAAGAAAAATCGTGCAACTGACTCGTTAGCACTTGCTGCTGGTGGCTAGGTAAAAATTTGTCTGACATTTTTTACTTTAGATCGTTATGGACGAAAAGAATTAAAAAAAATAATATTTCTGATGGTGAAGAATAAAGTTGTGGTTGCCAAACTGATGAAGCGATATAAAGACTTATGAAAGATAACTTTCGGGTAGCAGTTGCCCAATTAAATCCTACTGTCGGTGATATTGAAGGAAATTTTTCTTTAGCTGTCATGGCACATCAAAAGGCTAAAGAAGAGAGAGCTGATCTTGTTCTATTCACGGAGCTTTTTATAAGTGCTTATCCGCCCGAAGATCTTGTTTTAAAACCTGCTTTTACAAAAACATGTGAAGAGGCTGTTGAAAAACTAGCAAAAATAACCGTAGGCGGACCAGGAATTGTCATTGGTCTTCCATTAAGACGTAATAGCAATATTTACAATGGTGTCGTGCTTCTTGATGAAGGGCGAGTCATTGCTGAAAATTTTAAGTTTGATTTACCTAATTATGCTGAGTTTGATGAAAAGCGTCTATTTTCTTCCGGACCACGTCCTGAGCCTATTGTTTATCATGGGATAAAATTAGGAATAGTGATTTGTGAAGATATTTGGAATGATCTCTCTCTTAGTACAGAGCTTAAAGATAAAGGTGCTGAAATTATTCTGGTTCTTAATGGATCTCCCTATTATCGTAATAAAACCTTAAAACGTATAGACGTTGTTCATACGCAAGCACTTCAATCTGGAGTACCCATTATCTATGCTAATCAGGTTGGTGGTCAAGATGAGCTGGTTTTTGATGGGGGATCTTTTGCTTTGAATAGACAAGGTAAAAAAGTGTTTCAAATGAAACACTTTGACAGCCATCTTGCTTTGAGCCATTGGCAACGAAAAACGAGCGGGTGGCACTGTGTTTCAGGGCCTAATGAAAATCTTCTCAATGGATTAGCCGCTGATTATCAAGCTTGTGTTTTAGGTTTGAAAGATTACGTCAATAAAAACGGTTTTAAAGATGTTATTCTTGGTCTTTCAGGAGGAATTGATTCAGCTCTTTGTACAGCAATGGCAGTAGATGCTCTTGGTGCTGAGAGGGTTCGCACCCTTATGATGCCCTATCATTATACTTCGCAAGAATCATTAAACGATGCCAAAGAATGTGCCAATCTTTTGGGATGTCACTATAAAGTCATACCGATTGAGCAAGCTGTTGAAGCTTTTTTGAATATAGTATCGCCTCTTTTTTTAGGCTTACCCGCTGATGTAACAGAAGAAAATCTTCAAAGTCGTATACGCGGTACACTTTTAATGGCTTTTTCAAATAAATTGGGCTCAATGGTGGTGACAACAGGCAATAAATCAGAAATGGCTGTGGGATATGCAACATTGTATGGTGATATGAATGGAGGTTTTAATCCTCTTAAAGATATTTATAAAATGCAGGTTTATGCATTAGCTGAGTGGCGCAATAAAAATCACTTGCATCATTTAAAGGGACCAGAAGGAATTGTCATACCACCCAATATTATAAAAAAAGCACCTTCTGCAGAGCTGCGGGAAAATCAAAAAGATGAAGATTCTCTCCCCCCTTATCCTATTCTAGATGATATTTTGCAATCTCTTGTAGAAAATGACATGAGTATTTGTGATATTGTTCAACGTGGACATGTACGAGAAACTGTTGAGAAAATTGAACAGCTTCTTTATGGTGCTGAATATAAAAGGCGACAATCTGCACCCGGTGTAAAAATCAGTTACAAGAATTTCGGACGCGATCGTCGTTATCCTATTGTCAATCATTTTCGCGATAAAAATTGAGTATTCTTTTATGGTTAAAGTTCGTTTTGCTCCCTCTCCAACAGGTTATATTCATATTGGTAATATTCGTAGTGCGCTTTTCAATTGGCTTTATGCACGGGCGCATAAAGGAAAGTTTATTTTGCGCTATGATGATACAGATATTGAACGTTCTAAACAGGAATATATCGATGCTATTACTGTTGACCTTGAATGGCTTGGAATTCAACCAGATGCAATTTATTATCAATCTAAGCGGTTTAATCGATATGATGAAGTAGCAGAAATTCTCAAACAACGTGGTTTGCTTTATCCCTGTTATGAAACAGCAGAAGAATTAGAACGACGTCGTAAAATCCAGCTTTCTCGTAAATTGCCTCCTATTTATGATCGTTCTGCATTGAAGTTGACAGCAGAAGATAAAAAAAACTTTGAATCTCAAGGTCGTAAACCTCATTGGCGTTTTCTTCTTCCTAATTTTGAAAATAATCCTTTGCAAACAAAGCGAACAGAAGTTTGCTGGAATGATGCCGTAAAGGGAAAACAGACGATAGATTTGGCTTCTCTTTCAGATCCTGTTCTTATTCGTGAAGATGGAACCTATCTTTATACATTACCGTCTGTTGTGGATGACGTAGATATGGCCATTACACATATTATTCGTGGCGATGACCATGTTACAAATACAGGCGCCCAGATTGCTCTTTTTAAAGCTCTGGGTGCAGAATTACCGGTTTTTGGTCATTTCAATTTATTGGCGACAGTCTTAGGAAAAGGATTTTCAAAACGTAACAATGATCTTTCTATTCGTTCCCTACGGGAAGAAGGATTTGAATCGATAGCTGTTCAATGTCTTGCTGTTTTGATTGGGACATCGCAAAATGTGCATCCCTATCCCCATCAAGAAGCGCTTTTAAAACATTTTAATTTACAAAATACATCAAAATCGGTTGCAAAATTTGATATTGCTGATCTTTGTACTCTGAATAGTCATCTTGTTCATGAACTAAATTATGAGGACGTTAAAACACGTCTTCAAAGTCTTTCTATTGAAGGAGAAAAGGCAGAATATTTCTGGAATACGATAAGAAGCAATATTGATAAAGTTAATGATGCTGTCTTGTGGTGGAAAATTATTCATGATGAAAAGAGTTTTGATACCGTGGCACCAGAGGACCGTGCTTTCGTGCAGCTTTCACTCAATTTTTTACCTGAAGGTGTATTGAAGAATGAAAGTTGGCAAGTTTGGACGAAAGCATTAAAAGAACAAACGGGGCGGAAAGGGAAGTCTTTATTTATGCCATTACGTCAAGCACTTACGGGCATGGATCATGGACCTGAAATGGGAAAGCTTTTGCAGCTTTTAGGCCGCGAAAAGGTAATAGAAAAACTCTCTAAAAAATAAGAGAAATTTTTTAAAAGCATTTTTTATTTATTGTACGCTTAGAGAGAGTAAAGTACGAACCTATTTACGCGTTTTTATGAGCATGAATGCTGGAATATCATCACCGAATCCAAGGGGCGCGTAATTCGTATTTTTTCGTGAGTGTTGTTGCTCGGATGGATTTTTTTTACGCTTCATATTTTTGATATAATCTATTTTATTCTCTTTTACAGTTTTTTTAGGGGGGGAAAGAGCGTCTTTGGCAGCATTTTTCTTTGATGATTGTGAAGATTTTTTCTTTACAACAATATCTTCTGTTTGATCATCGGTTATTAAAGTCGAAAGATCTCCATTGAGCCATTCAATTTTTTCATTGCTTATTTCTTCAATAGCGTTGATATATTTTTGATCATCTTTCGTGACGATTGTAAAAGCTTTTCCACGACGATTTGCACGCCCTGTACGACCAATTCGATGGATATAGTCTTCAGCATGTGTAGGAACATCATAATTAAACACATGACTTACCGCAGGGATATCGAGCCCACGGGCCGCAACATCAGAAGCAACCAAAAGCGTAAGCTTATTATTTTTAAAATCGGCTAAGGTATTCATACGTGAATATTGATCCATATCCCCATGAAGTGCGCCTACATTAAAGTTATGTTTGATGAGCGATCTAAACAGTTCAGAGATATCTCTCTTTCGATTACAGAAAATAATAGCATTTTGAAGTTTAGAACCTTCATTTTGGATAAGCTCTCGTAAAACTGCTCTTTTATCCCACGATTTATTTCCAGATTTGACAAGCCGTTGTGTAATTGTAGTTGCTGTTGAGGATGCTTTTGTAACTTCAACGGATACAGGAGAATGTAAAAATTGTTTTGTCAGCTTTGTAATTTCTGGCGCCATTGTAGCAGAAAAGAACAAAGTTTGACGCGTGAAAGGGGTTAGTTTACAGATACGTTCAATATCAGGAATAAAGCCCATATCCAACATGCGATCAGCTTCATCAATAACAAGGATTTCAACGCCCATCAGGAGTAATTTACCCCGCTCGAAATGATCAAGAAGTCGCCCTGGTGTTGCGATAAGAACATCCGCTCCTCGTTCAAGTTTACGATCTTGGTGTTCAAAAGAAACGCCACCAATCAAAAGAGCAACATTTAAACGGTGATTTATTCCGTATTTATCGAAATTTTCTTCAACTTGAGCTGCGATTTCCCTTGTTGGTTCTAGGATGAGTGTTCTGGGCATTCGTGCTCTTGCACGACCTTTTTCAAGGAGAGTGAGCATAGGTAATACGAAAGAGGCGGTTTTACCCGTTCCTGTTTGAGCGATTCCTAGAACATCTTTTCTTTGAAGAACATGAGGAATTGTTTCACTTTGAATAGGCGTTGGAACTGTATATCCTGCTAACTTTACAGCATTAATAACCTTTGAGGAAAGACCTAAATCATCAAAACTATTCAAAGATGGTATCATTTTTTTATCAATTGCTCTGTACTTTTAACTTCGCTATCTCAACGATATGTACAACTAATATTCTTCATTCTTAAAGAGTGTTAAGATGCTTTTACAAAAAAGCCAACTATAACAATCATATACATATAAAGCGCATAATACAATCATTAATAGCGAAATTGTTCTGATAAAATACGCTCATCCCATGAATGACTTGAGTCAAAAAGGATTGAAGCTGTTACTTCTGTTGCCATTGAAATAGTCACTGAATGGACAGATTTAACCTCAACATTATCCGCAGCAACATTGACAGGGCGTTTATCAGGTTCGAGCATATCAAAACGCACCGTTACTGTATTGGGGAGCAATGCGCCATGCCAACGTCTTGGGCGAAAAGGGCTAACAGGGGTGAGAGCCATAAGAGGGGCCATAAGGGGGAGAATAGGTCCTTGTGCTGATAAATTATAGGCAGTTGATCCTGCAGGTGTCGCGACGAGGATACCATCACAACTTAATTGTTCCATACGTATGTTGTTATCAATGGTGATACGAATTTTTGCTGCTTGATAAGATTGCCGAAAGAGGGATACTTCATTAATTGCAAGTGCCTCGATAGATTCTTGATATTCAGCTTTTGCAATCATGCGTAAGGGATGAATTTCTTTTTTATGGGCGACAGCAATACGATCGGGCAATTTTTTTTCATGAAATTCATTCATAAGAAATCCTACAGAACCTTGATTCATACCGTAAATAGGTTTTCCAGTGTTCATAACATCTCGTACGGTTTGTAACATTGTTCCATCACCACCGATTGCAACAACAATATCAGTTTCTTCCAGAGAAGAATGACCGTAGACGGAAATTAATTTCTGGGTAGCTTTGATAGCTTCCTCAGTCTCTGCGGAAATAAAATGAAAGCGACTTGGTAATGTAATCATTTAAGAATTATCCTGATAATTATAACGCATCTTGTAACTTATTTTTTGAGAGTTTTGAAGTTATAATAAAAGCTATTTTTATAATAAAAAGAGTATTGAAGACCAAAAGAGAAGCTATTTCAAGATAAAGTATCATTGTAGAAAAGAAAAAAGATTACGTTGCTAGATAATTTACAAATAAGTAATTTTTTTATTAGAATGCTAATTTAGCATTGAAGCTGAGTGTATGATTAGTTAAAAGACCACAACTGATTTTGATAATCGGTGTGGAGCACCCGTAGCTCAGTTGGATAGAGCGCTGCCCTCCGAAGGCAGAGGTCACAGATTCGAATTCTGTCGGGTGCACCAAACTTTTCAATTTAACATCATCCTCAATAATAATTTTTCTCATTATCTAAATCTAAAAAGAAGAAAATTTTACTAAAATGGTCATTTGAGTTGTTTATTAAGTTTTGTGACAAATAAGAAAATGATTTTAAGAGAAGTAAAATTTATGGTTTGTAATTTTTAGATTAGCCTTTTTAAATATCGAGATAAAAAGCAAGATATATCTCAATATGATTTCAATTTAACTGTGAAAACATATAACATAAAAAATACATATTAATTCAATGTACTATTGTAGAATTAATCTGGTGATATTAACAATAGATCACTAAATATGTTGTTCTAGTTATTAAAATAGATAATCAAATCTGCTTTTATTCTTATAGCTAAAGGCTACTATGATGAGGTGGGACGCAGATACAGAATATAACCAGTTAAATAAATAATAAGTAATGGAGTGGAAATAATCGTCCAGATTTGAATTCTTTCAAAATCTCTGTATTTGGTATGGTGATTATGGTTTTGGAGATGAGGATAGAGCGATTTCTCTATACACTGATATTGCCGGTCATAGCTGGAAAAGATATCCATGTTTCTGCCTCCGATATAGATGCAAAGGGCAATGTCGCTCTTGGTGCCCAAGGGGATATCACAATAGATACTAAAGCCGATGAGATGGAATATCATCTTCAGAATAAAAATCTTAAAGTGGATATGCAAGCCTCTGTTGCTGTTGGCTCTTCGATAAAATCTGGGGGAGATATCACGGCTATTGCGGGGCAGGATGGCAAACCACATGATCTCACCATTACGGGCAGTTCCATTGCAGCTGATGGCAAGGTGGGGCTGAAAGCAAGCCACGATGTTCTCATCAACAATGCGGAAAATAGCTTACATTATGAGATGAACTACCATAAAGAGGGAGGGATGTTCAGCAGCAGCAAATCCGAACATAACAAGATGGATGCAACAGAAGTTTCTGGTTCATTGATATCGGGGGGCAAGGGGGTTGCCATTGAATCGGGGAATGACACGGCAATCACAGGATCGGTTCTCACAGCCGGTAAGGCAGAGGAAACATCTGATCAGAAGCAAGCGGATATTACCATTCACTCTGGGAAATATTCTCATCAAAGGTGCGCAAGAGAAGTATGATCAGCAACAACAATCCTCAAAAAGTGGTTTTTTGCATGAGGAATCTTCCAATACAGCTGAATCCCATACCACAACGGTTTCCTCCATTTTTTTGGCGACGGGCAATATTGATTTGCAAGCAAAAAAAGATGCCACAATTACGGCTTCTCATATGATTGCAGATCAAGACATCAATGTTGCGGCAGAAAATGTGACGATTAATGGCATGACAGACCATCATAAGAGCCATTCAGAAAAGTCTGAAACGGGTTTTGGTGTGGGATCTGGCAAGGGCTTTGTGTCGATATATGGAAGTGAATCCAAGACAGAAAATGAGGAAAGCTTTGAACATCAAGGCTCTTCTCTCAATGGAAAAAATATTACCATCACCGCTATAAAAGAAGATGTGAACGTGGTGGGTTCTGACTTTAATGCAGAGGAAAATATTAATGTCTCGGCAGCCCATAATGTGAACGTTTCACCTGGTCACAATAGTCATAGCGCAAACTCAAAGGAAGAACGCACAGGGCTTTGGCATTCAATTTGAAAAGAGCAACAGTGGTGGCTCTATTGGTGTTGGTGTTGAGAGCAATAAAGATACGGGCGATCAATGGGAAAAGACTAATACAGCATCTAATTTCTATGCGGGCAATGATGCGAATTTTAATGCCGGCAATGATGCGAATTTTCAAGCGACAAATGTTTCGGCAAATCGTGATGTCAATATTGATGCAGGCAATAATATCACACTGTCGGAAAGCTATGATACCACTAATACACAAGAAAAGCATGAAAAGTTTTTTGCCGGTGTGACAGCTTCTGTCAATGTTGGCATTATTGGTACTGTAAAAGACGTAAAGGATGCGGCAAAACGTTTTGGTCATGGGGATACAAAACACAAAATCGGCAATGGTTTGATTGTTAGCTTGAAAGGCTATGATCTCTATAACAAAGGAACAGGTCTTTATAATGGGATGAAGGGGGGAGTAACCAAGGATACTCTTTTTAATGGTCTTGATGCTTCAGCCAGCATCACAGCAGGGTTTCAGTCTCATAAGGCAGAAGCCTCTTCTCAAGGCACCAATGCGACAACAACGACCATACAAGGGGGACATGCTGTCAACATGAACGCTCACAAAGGCAACATCCATGGTGTTGGTACTGATATTATTGCTGGTACAAACCCTCTGATCAATGATGAAGGGAGTGGGAACATTAACTTGAGTGCAGGACAAAATATCACCTTTGAAAGTGCACAAAATACGCAAAGCACGCACAATCATTCGCAAAGTGCTTCCCTGAATGTTGGCTATACCTATGGCACGAATGGTTCTGGATGGATGGGGAATGCTTCCTTTGGGAAAGAAGATTACTACTCTTTTAGCTTTGTAGGAAAAAAAACGGTAAGCTTTAATCCGGACAAACTTTTAGTAAGGATGAAACGTGTTAGGAAAAAACTGCTTAATACAGTTATTTTAAACATATCGTGGGAACGGGTTGTGAAGTTATTTGATGCACCTGATAGTTTGTTTTATTTAGACCCACCTTATCTTGTAAAGAAGAAGTGCTATAGCTCTGGGAATTTTGTTGAAGATGATTTTGAGAGCATGGCAAAAGTTCTTAAAGGTATTCAAGGCAAATTTGTTTTGAGTCTGAATGATTGTGATGCTGTAAGAGAGATCTTTAAAGATTTTGATTTTTTAGAAGTAGAGACCCTTTGGACAGCAGGTACGGCAAAAAAAACGCCTAGAAAAGAAGTTCTGATTCGCAATAATTGAAGAAAATTTTGAAAAGATTTGTTAGAATCAGCAGAAATATTTCTTCTCTAATAGGACTTTTTATATGCTTACATCATTTGGCAAAATTTTACGCAAACTTCGTATTGATCACTCTGAACGCCTTTTAGATATGGCTGAGAAATTAGATGTATCCGTATCATTTTTGTCTTCTGTTGAGATTGGCAAAAAATCTGTACCCGTTGGCATGGAAGAAAAGATCATTAAGCTCTACGCTTTATGTAGTTTGACACTAGGTTTTATACTAAGTGGGATTAGGTGGGATTAGGTAGGAATACGTGGTAATTTGTTGTTTTTATGTACAATTTTTACCATTAAATGCGCGTTTTGTAAAATTGTATTTTGACACCTAAAATTGCGAAAATTACCGAAAATCAGAAAAAAGTGCGTTTTCATGGTAAAAATGAGAGAAGGCTTTGAAAGGTCTTTGAAAACCCTGTGAAAAATTTTGAAAAGTCTGTGAAAGCCCAGAAAACCGCCTTTGAAGACCCTTTGAAAAAAATCAATCCAAAAGTTCAATTGATTCCAAAATCAGCCAAAAATGACCAAAAAAGCAAAAAAGATTTTCACCTATTGATGATTATCTCCTTTTAGAGGTAATATATACTTATTAATCAAATGGTTATATTATTTTTTTAATGTAAAAAGATTTTCATATCAATTTTTCATTTTAGAGAGGCATTAAGCCGTATTTTGTGTAGTTTCTAGATGTGCTCTTTCAGCTTCTATTTGACGCTTTAAATGCAATTTTAGGAGAGGCAAAGTAAGCTCTATTTCTTCCGTGTCATTAATGTCTTGAACCAGCTCTTGCAGTTTTTTATAAAGTTCCGCCGCGAGTTCCGCTATATCTTCAGGGGGGAGTTTTATTTTAGCATCGCGATAGGTTGTATAAGCTATGCGACCAAGCTTTTTCATGAGTCCAGCAGGGATAGTAGGCGCTAAATCTGTAACTTTCGTTACTTCCATAAACATTTCGCCTTCACCTGTAATTAGCCAAGTTAAGTTGACATTTAATTGCTGTGATAAAGCAGTCAAAAATTCCACATTGGGAAAAGTGGTCCCTCTTTCAGCATGGTCATAAATTGCTTTTTTAATACCTAAACGGGTAGCTATCTGATCTCGATTAAGCTCTAAGCTTTCTCGTATCAAACGTAACCGCTTTGCCTGTTCTGTTTTGGGTTCAATTTCTTTTTTTGCCACAAATTACACAATAATGCAAATATTGCGTTGACTTAATGCATTTTTTGCATTATACCTCTAATTACCGCCCGATATAGAGGGCAGATATTTTACAATTAACCCCACAAAAAACGGATGGTTTGAGCATCCGTTTGAAGCAGGAGCGAAGTTTATGACAACCACCCAAACATGCATTCAAGTATGGGATCGCCATAGTATTTTAGCCGAGCTACGCCGCCGTAACATGACCTTGGCGGAGCTCGCGAAAGCTTATCAACTCTCGTCATCCAGTGTTCAACACATTTGGACACGGTCTAACGAGAAAGCCGAACGCGCCATTGCCGATTTTATCGGTTTGCCCGTCGAGCAGGTTTTTAGCGACCGCTACCCCAAAAGTCGCCGTCGCATTTTTAAAGCAGCAAAACATGCCAATACAGATTCGCGTGCGCATTCTGCTTTGCGTGGGAATGCTGCTTGAACTTCGTTACACGGCTTTGCGTTTTTGCGCATTTGCCATGAATTTAAATACCATAAGATAAAAAGGTTTATCAATGTCTAAAGATCAGTACGAAATAGGCAAGATAAATTGCATAGAGTTGCATCATAGAACAGCCGTTTGCATGGGTTGGTTCTGGCGGTTAGATGGTGGTCATATTGTTTTTATAGGGGGTGGTTATGGTTGCTGCTTGTAATTTATGGACCCCAGATGTCAGAAGCGATATCATTAATCCTTATTCAGAAGTTGAACGTTTACAGGTGATGCTTTCCTGTTCTTTAAAAGCCGTGAGTAGTGGATTTAAGCATCTGCCAATCCGGTATATTATTGACCCTCCGCATGGCTTATTTGATGCGGCGTTAGCACGACAGATTGTTATTCATATTTTGCATTATCAGTTTGAGGTGCCGCGGCGGCGTATTGTTGCGATACAGGCACGTCAGCGGACTTCTATTTCTCTATCTATGCAAGTGATTAACCGGCGTTTGGAAGAACCCGTTTTTGCGAAAGCTTATCGAAGATGGGCGGGGCGTGCGATGGATTTATTCTTTAAAGAGATCAGAAAGGTGGGGGCGTGATGGCACAGTTTCAAGAGATTGCTTTAGATTTGATTGTTGTACCGGAGCGTATACGCCCTGTTGATGATGAGCATGCCAAGGCACTTGCGCAATCGATGGCGCGGGAGGGGTTAATGAACCCGATTACAGTGCGCCATACCCCCAATGCTAAAGAGGGGCATTATACTTTGATTGCGGGGGCGCATCGGTTACGGGCGGCGGAGCTTTTAGGGTATAGCGCCATTGAAGCGGTTGTGGTGCAAGCAGATAAAGAGAATGCCGCGCTTTTAGAAGTGGCAGAAAACCTCTTTCGCAATGAATTGTCTGTTATTGACCGTGCGCTTTTTGTCCAGACTTACCGTGAATTGTGGGAAAAGAAGTATGGGGAGATTAAGGTTGGTGGGGACAGAAAATCAAAGGGTAAAGTTTACCCTTTGATCGGTGGTAATCAATATACAAAGGACAAAGTGGCAAAAGGACAAGTTGTCCCTTTGCCCAAAGATGGTTCTTCAGAGCACCATGAAACTGGGTGTGAAGGGGATAAAAAATCAAAGGTGCAAGTTGCACCTTTGATCGGTGGTGAAACAGATTTTGAGCAATTGGTGCAACTTGCACCTATTGCTCAAATAGAGGGAAAGGATGGCAAAGGGACAGTTTTATCTTTTGCTAAACATGTGGCGGACCGCATTGGTTTTTCTCAAGATGTTGTAAAACGTCTCAACTGTATTGCACGGCATTTACAGCCGGAGTTGCGGTCTGTTTTGCGGGGGACGGCGTTGGCGGATAACCAAGCGCAGTTGTTGAAGTTGGCGAAGATGGAGCCGGTTGCGCAGCGGCGGGTGGCAATTGCTTTGCAACAGGTTGAGGGGGATTTACGGCGGGCTGTTGATTTGGTCAATGGGATTAATATACCCCCGAAAGTTAATGAGCAGGAACGGATTTTTGCTCAATTGTTGAGTGTGTGGCAGAGAGCGGATGCACAGACACGGGCACGGTTTTATGATTATTTGAACAAGCAATCGGGGGAGGGGCAGGCATGAAGACGCGTGGTTCTCATCAACTTGATTTTTTTCAACGTCCGGTTTTTCCTTGCCGTGAACCCGTTGCGCAGATTGATTTAGGGCGGTTTCGCTCACGCATTAAGCGGGCGATGGCGCGGGCTTTGCGTGAATGCCGGGTTGAGCGCAGTGTGATTGCAGAGCGTATGGCGCATTATTTAGGCATTGGTTGTTTAAGTAAGGCGAGTTTGGATGCTTATGTTGCGGAAAGTAAGCAGGTGGATATTTCCCTGCCGCGGTTTAAGGCATTTGTGCGGGCGACAGAGGCATTTTGGCTCTGGGATGAGGTGGTGAGTGAAGATGGTTTGCTGTTGTTGCAAGGGGATGAAGCGCGTTTGGCAGAAATTGCAAGATTGCAGCAGGAACAGCGTGAGATTGCGGCGCGGTTGAAAGCGATGCGTGCGGTTCCGGTTCGTATTAGACGGGGGCAGCCATGAAAGAGTGGTTTAGTATTGCTGAATTGGCTGAAGCGGCTTTGCCAGGATTGCCAAAAACATATAAAAGTCTTGAAAACCACGGACGGGCATATTGGAGAAAAAATTCTGAACTCTCACGGAAGGTGGAAAGCAAGACCAAGCCAGTTTGGGAGTATCACATCTCTTTATTGCCGGAGGGGGCGCGGGCGGCGTTGTTGTTGCGGGAGGGGAGTGTTGATGTTTTGCAAAGGGCAGAACAGAGCATGCAAAAGGAAAGTGTTTGGGTGCGTTATGAAGGGCTTTCAAAGGCGCATAAAAGGCGCTGTGAAGAGCGTTTGA
The DNA here is from genome assembly GCF_028618435.1 of Bartonella sp. MM73XJBT.G. Lineage (GTDB taxonomy): Bacteria > Pseudomonadota > Alphaproteobacteria > Rhizobiales > Rhizobiaceae > Bartonella. The sequence continues at coordinate 20,332 of NZ_JAQISW010000009.1, read as the reverse complement.
AGGCACTTTGCTTTATGGAGGATTTACTTCATGCCGGTATGGGTGTGCATGATGCAGCAAGTTTGTGTGCGGTGCAGTTTGGGGTTAGCCGGATGTCGCTTTTTAATTGGCGGCAGATGGTTGAAGGATATGAGCGCCCTGATTGGTTGGCAGCGCTGGCGCCTTGTTATGGTGAGGAGACTGTTTCGCAATTTGCGCCCTGTCATGAGGGGGCGTGGGAGGTTTTATGTTCGGATTATTTACGCTCTTCTCGCCCTGCTTTTTCGGCGTGTTATCGGCGGATGGTTTCGGTTGCACGGGAGAAAGGTTGGGAGCCTATTCCTTCAGAGCGGGCTTTGCGGCGTCGTTTTAAGGCGCAAGTTTCCAAAGCGGTTGTGGTTTTAGCGCGTGAGGGAGAGGAGACGGCAAAAAAGCTTTATCCCGCCCAACGGCGTGATCGCTCAAGCTTGCATGCACTACAAGCTGTGAATATGGACGGGCATAAGCTGGATGTTTTTGTGAGCGTTCCTTGGACAGAGAAGCCTGTGCGGCTTTATTTGATTGCCATTCAAGATCTTTATTCGGGGAAGATTTTATCATGGCGCTTATCGGATGCTGAGACTTGGGAAATCGTGCGTTTGGTGATTGGGGACATGGTGGAGGCTTATGGGATACCAGAGCGTATGACCTTGGATAATGGGCGTGCTTTTACCAGCAAGTGGATTTCTGGAGGTGTGCAAAACCGCTTTCGTTTTAAGATTAAGGCGGATGAACCGCAGGGTCTTTTGACGAGTTTGGGTATTCAATTGCAATGGACCACCCCTTATAGCGGACAATCGAAACCGATTGAGCGGGCATGGCGTGATTTGGCAGAAGCGATTTCAAAACACCCATTATGTGCGGGGGCTTATACGGGCAATAAACCGGATGCCAAGCCGGAAGATTATGGGCGGCGCGCGATAGGATTTGAAGCGTTTAAAGCCCATGTTGGTGCGCAGATTGTGGCACATAATGCGCAAGCGGGACGCAAAGCGGTTAATTGTGCGGGGCGCAGTTTTGATGAGACCTTTACTGAGAGTTTGCAAGCAGAGGGAACGATAGTTCGGCAAGCAAGTGCAGCCCAGAGGGCTTTATGGCTTTTGACTTCAGAGGCGTTGCGTACGCAAAAGGGGACAGGTGAGATTCATTTTTATGGCAATCGTTATTGGGCGCGGGCGTTGAATAGCTATGCGGGAGAAAAGGTGATTGTGCGCTTTGACCCGGATAATTTGCACCAAGATTTGCGGGTTTATGATTTGAATAATCAGTTGCTTTGTTTAGCACCTTGCCTTGCGGATGTGGGTTTTTACGACCAGCAGGCAGCGCGTTTGAATGGGCGTTTGCGTAAAGAATATGTGAGAGCTGTTAAAGCAGAAAAGCAGTTGGCAGCAAAGCTTGCGCCGGATCAATTGGCGGATGTTTATGCAAAAGTTGCAAGGAGGGGTGATGATGCAAAATCCAAGCGTTCTGTTTCCCCAAAGGTAAGTCGTTTGATGCCAAAGAATGCGGGGAATCTCGCTTTAAAGGCTCATGATGCGGTTTTAGGGGATGATGAGGCTTTGGATGCGCAAGAATTTAGTCAACATTTGCACCAAGCTTTAAGACGCCTTAGCGCTTCAAGTGAGGTGCATGAAGTGATCAAGTTTCCTAGAAGATAGGAAAAGAGAGGGGGACTTACAAGAGTGCCTATAAGGGGGGCTGGTTTTGTATCGCGTACCAGCTTGAAGCGTTAATAAAGAAAGGGGGGAGGAGAAGTCTTAATCCATTTCAAAGTCTAATCAATATAATTAAGTTTTCAGGTTCTTTTGCCTTGATTTGAGCGCGGAGCCTTGAAGTTAGCAAGTTCTCCGATGTGTGAGAAAGAGAGGGGGATTTGTCAGGTTAGCCGTTTTAGTATCGCGTACGGTTTTAAATGTTCATTGAAGACAAAAGACAAGGGGCAAGATTTTAGCCTTCCCCTTGTCGATGTCTAAATCAATACGAAAGGGGAATATATATGAAGTACGCGATAAATGCAACCGTTGATAAAAATCCTTGGGCGCGCCCTAAAAAACAGCCCGATGGGACAGCCCAAAACCGCAATAGTGATGATATTGCTTTATGGAACACGCTTGTGGATTCGGTGATCGCTCTGGCACAGACGAATGATTGGACTAAGGCAGAGGTGGCGCGGCGCATTGGCATGCCGGATGGCACCTTTTCGCAGTGGTATGCGGGCAGTTATGCGGGGCAATTGGGCAAGCAAAATGCGAAGGTTCAACAATGGGTTGAAACATTAAAAGAAACGGCAGGGCTTTTGGAGATAATCCCAGAAAAGCCTGCGTTTCAAAAGAACCGTATAGCTTGTGAAATCATTGACACGCTAACACTGGCACAAAGTACGGGGGATATGGTGATGATTACGCTTGATGCGGGGAGTGGCAAGACGGAAACCTGCCGCTATTACCGCTCTACCCGCCCGCATGTTTATCTGGTGACAGCAAGTCCGCATACGCGCAGTGTTCATGGTATTTTGAATGATATGGCAGCAGAATTGGAAGTGGTGGAATATAATCCCACCCGCTTAACGCGTGCCATTGGCAAGAGATTAGAGCGTGTGGGGGGTGGAACATTGTTGATCGTTGATGAGGCGCAAAATTTAACGGATGAGGCGATTAATCAGTTGCGTCACTTTGTTGATATCAATGGTACGGGGCTTGCTTTGGTTGGCAATGATGAGATTTCGGGACGTCTCGTGCATCGTCAAAATGGACCTTCTTATGCACAAATTAAAAGCCGATTGGCGATGCATTTGAAACGTCGCAAACCTTATAGTGAGGATATTGCGGCGCGCATTCACGATTGGGGGATTGAAGATGCTGGTGCGATAAAGTTTTTGACCGGTATTGGTTTGAAAGCTGGGGCTTTACGGCAGATTGATAAAACTATGATGTTGGCGCGTATGGCAGCTCTTGGGGATGAGAGTGAGGTGACGCTTAAACATGTCAAAGCCGCATGGAAAAACCGCAACGTGGAGGAATTGGCATGATCCCTTTATGCGACAAAGAATTATCCGATACGCTTGTTGGTCTTTATGACGATTATCAATGCGGTTTTGATATTGGAGAAAAGCTTAAATTGTGTGTTGATTTGGCGTTATTGCTTGAATTGGAGTTGAGTGTTCACCGTTTGGGGGAGGCGGATGCGGTTTTGGAAGCTGAAGTTGCAGAAGTTTTGGCTGAGTGTGACAGCTCTGATGCGGATGAGAGCAATCGTGTGATTTATATGGATTTTGGAGGCGGAAAATGATGGAACGGAACCCTTATATGGTGAGAGATTGCTTGATTGCTTTGCGCTCTGCCTTGTTAAAACATGAAATGGATGGGATTTTTTTGCATGGACAAGATGTTCGAGAATTAAATGAGTATTTGCGCCGCTTGGCAGGCTATAACCACATTTTAGGTCATGAGCTTATGCGGTGTCGTTGGCAATTGAAAGCGGGATGTGCGCCTTCTTCAGGGGATGTTGTGCCATTTCGTCGGTTTCAAAAAACATAAGGAGGACATTGGTGATGAATCCACAAATTGAACTTGAAGGCACGCGTTATATGAAGGATGCAAAAGGGGCTTTGGTGCCGGTAAGCCTGATCCGCCCTGCGGATTTGTTAGAGGATGAAACGGTGCGCAAAATTATGGGTTTTGCGAAAGAGTTATCGGCAAGGATTGCACGTTTTAACAACCATACGATTGCGGATTTGAGTGATTTTGATAGCTTGCTTGCGCAAGAATATGGTGTGGAGCGGCGTGGCAAAAAGGGCAATTGTACTTACACAAGCTTTGATGGTTTGCAACGCATTAAAGTGCAAGTACAGGAAAGTGTTGATTTTGGACCGCAATTGCAAATTGCCAAAAGCCTTCTTGATGAGTGTTTAAATGAATGGTCTGCGGATGCGCGTCCTGAAATCCGTGCGATTATTACGCGTGCTTTTAATACGGATAAAGAAGGCAAGGTGAATCGGGGGGAGATCTTTATGCTGTTGCGTTTGGATATTGATGATCCACGCTGGAAAGAGGCGATGCGGGCGATCCGTGAAGCGATCCGAGTGACGACATCTAAGGAATATGTGCGTTTTTATGAGCGCGATAGTTTGGAAAGCGCTTGGCGTGCTGTAACCATTGATCTGGCGAAGACGTGAGGGGGTGACATGTCTTTAGCTGTCCTTCATATGGGAAAACGCGCCTTAGGTCTTGATGATGAGACCTATCGCGCACTGCTCTATCGTTTGACAGGCAAGCAATCGGCGAAAGATTTGAACTTTTTAGAGAAGCGTTTAGTCGTCGCTGAAATGAAAGCGTGTGGTTTTGAGCCGAATGTGAAGCGTTTAGAGGGTAAATATGCTAAGAAGCTCCAGGCGCTCTGGATTGCTGGGTGGAATCTTGGCATTATTCGTGATCGTTCAGATAAAGCGTTGCTTGCCTTTGTGAAAAGACAGACAGGGATTGATCATATTCGTTTTTTACGCGATAGCGATGATGCATGCAGAGCTATTGAGGCGTTGAAAGGTTGGTTGCAGCGTGAGGGTGGGGTTGACTGGAAAGGGAAAAAGATTCAAGATTCATGGCAGAAAATGCCAGGATATTTGATTTTGTGTGCCCAATGGAAGCGTTTGAATCCCGATGCTGTGTTTGATGTGGAATCTTTTCATCAAAGTGTTATGGCGTTAAGTGGTAAAGCTTTGGGTGAGATGAGTGGGGGCGACTTTAGAGAAGTGATGAATGTTTGGGGGCGGAAAATCCGTAAAAGTGTTAAAAGCGAGGGGTAAGCATGCATGCAAGAGGAAATCTATAGCGATTTTCCTGCCTTATTGCGTGAAATAGCTGATGTTGCGGGCAGTGAAGCAGCATGGAATATGATGCGGGCTTTTGGTGGGCGAGAAGTTTATATCCCTGGGCGTCTTGAGAATGCGGATTGGTTGATTGAAATTGTTGGGTTTGAAGAGGCGCAGCAACTCATCAACCATTTTTGTTTTAATGGTTCTGGTGTGCGCCTTCTTATCCCCCTTGGTAGAGATGCTGAACGGCGGCAAAAAATGATGCAAGCGCTGCAAAAGGGCTGGTCGGTAGATGCAGCGGCTGCGGTTTCTGGTATGCATGTGCGTACAGCTTATCGCTTGAAGAAGAAAATTTCTTTGCAAGAGCCACAAGGTTTATTATTTCCAGAGTTTTATGAGTATTGAGAGTTTTGACTGACAGTGTCAGGCTTATATTAGTGGTTTGAAATCCAATAAACTGCGATGAATTTTATTCATTGAGTGGTTTGTTATGGTTTCAATAGATGCCTCTTTTCTTCATTGCCTTGCGCCTAAACTGACGCATCATGCGCGCCAAGATTTTATTATCGTTGAAATGGCACGTGTGTTGCCTGAAGCTTTGTCTTATGGCGCACTCACGACGCATTTGCGTGTTGCGCATTTTTTAAGCCAATGTGCCCATGAGAGTGATGGCTTTTTTACCCTGCGTGAATATGCCTCAGGGCGCGCTTATGAGGGGCGGCGTGATTTAGGCAATGTCAACCCTGGGGATGGTGTGCGCTTTAAGGGGCGTGGTTTGATCCAATTAACGGGGCGGAATAATTATCGTCGTTTTACGAAGTTTTGGCGCTTAGTTGATGAACAAGCGGTTGATTGTGAGGCATTTCCAGAAGTGCTGGAACAGTTTCCAGCAGCGCTTTGGTCGGCTGTTTGGTTTTGGCAGATGAAAGGCTTGAACAAGCTTGCTGACCAAGATGATGTTGTGAGGATTACCAAGGCGATTAATGGGGGCAAGAATGGACTTGTGCAGCGTTTGACTTATTTAAATCGCGCCAAAAAGCTTTTAGGACTGTCATGCGAGGTGGAGACATGAAGCCATCTTATCGGGGGTCTCGGCGTTATTTATGGTGGTCCTTTTGGTTTGCTTGGGGGGTTATTTTTTTGCTCGTTTCTGGTGGTTTGCTTGGGGCACCGCATATTGTTGATATGGCGGGCATTTCTATTCCTTCGATGGTGGCGATTATCGTTGGCAATTTGGGTGTGCACCGCGGTTTTGGTTCTGTGGATTTTTCTAATAGGAAACATTCCCATAAGCGGCATAGCAGCTCCTATGATGGGGTGGAGATAACGGGGTGGGGGGATAAGCGCAATGTTTAATCTACTTTCAAAACTGTCTTTTGGTTTGCTTTTTTTGGCAAGTGTGATGTTAGCGGCTTTTGGCTTTATGAAAGCGCAAGTTTTAAAGGCGGAAAGAGCGCGTGATGTGTATTGGCAGTTGGAGATTGCCAAGGTTTCAGCACGTGCACAGCTTGAAATGGAGCGACAAAGGCAAGCCGCGTTTGAAGCCGAGCATCAAGCGCAAGGGGTGATTTCTGCTTTAAGACAAAGGCTTACAAAAATGGAGGAGGTCAATGCAGTATTGCCAACTACTGGCTGTGGCATTGGGCTTGAGCGTGTGCGCTTGCTCAACACCCAAGCCAAGGGATAGTTTTGCTTATCAGTTTTTATCGGTTGCATTGCCGCCTGTTGTTCGCATGGCGTGTGCCCGCCCTGTTTTACTGCCAGAGCGTGCTTTGAATGGGCGCGAAGTGGTGCACTATTGGGGGCGTGATCGCACTGCTTTATTGATCTGTGAACAGCACAGACGAGCAGCTGTCAAAGCCATTTTAATGAAGTCAAGGAGGGGTTCGTGAATTTGGATATCAGTGTTGCCAATGGCTGGTTGTCTTTGCTTTTATCGGTTATTGCGATTTGTGGGGTTTTGAGAGCCTATTTTTCTTCAGGTGCGCGGGAAATGCTGAAAGATCTCGTTGTGCTTAAAGAGCGTGTACAAAAGTTAGAAACGGAGATGGACTTTTTGCCTGATCGCGATGCGTTGCAAAGATTGGAAGTGAATATGGAGAAATTGAATGGGCGTCTCAACACGCTTTCTGCGCAATTACAACCGGTGGCAGCCATTGGTGAGCGCTTGCAAGAGTTTTTACTGGAGAATGCCAAGAAATGAAAGCAGATATGGATAAAATCATCCGTGAAGAAGCGCGGCTGATTATTTTAAAAGGGCTAGCTTGTGAGCGCAGCGAAACTTTATCGAGTGCGATGATTGAGCGGTTGTTATACAGTTATGGTATCCGGCGTGATCGCGATTTTGTGCACAATGAACTGGCTTTTATGGAAGATCAAGGTGCTGTCACGTTAAAACAGGCAGGTTCGGTTTTTCTTGCGGCGTTAACAGAACGGGGAGCGCGTCATTTAGACCGGAGCTTTTCCATTGAGGGGATTAAACGTCCCAAACGTTCATCAATAAAAGACGAGGTGAGGGATGCGCAAGGTCGGGCGTGGACGTTTAACGGCGATTGATTTATTGCCGCAAGCTTGTGATCAAATTATTGCTGCGGCTGCTGAAGCTTTAAATGGGCGTGAGAAGACACAAATGGCTATTTATGGTGAGTTTAAAGCGGCTTTGAAGGCTTTAAAAAAAGAAACGGGTTTAAGCTTTTCTATTCCCTCTTTTTCCAGTTTTAATCGTTATTCTTTGCGTTTAGCGGTGATGTCACGCCGCTTAGAACAAACCCGTGAAATTGCGGCAAGTCTTTCTCAGCGCTTTGATGCCAAAGCTTCTGACAATATTACTCTGTTAACAGCCGCAGCGATTAAAGAGCTTATTTTTTCCACGTTAAGCAGTGGGAAAAGCCTTTCGCCAAAGGCTGCTCAAGAGTTGGCGAATGCGCTTAAAGGGGTTTTGGCTGCTGAACATTTGTCGACCACGAGGCGGCAAAAGTTGGAAAAGGATTTTACAAGCAAGGCAAGCAAAGCGGTTGAGGTGGCAGCGGCAGCAGCGGGGCTCTCAGAAGAGACGGCACGGGCTATTCGCGCGCAAGTGTTGGGGGTAAAAAATGGTTGAACAGCCTCTCTCAAAAAGTCATGTCTTTGATCATCAGAGCGGTTTTGATATTTGGCAGGCGAGTACTTTTCCAAAAGAGCAAGATCCTTTGGAGGAAGGGATTTTGATGGCGCATCAACGGGCATGGATTGAAGATAAGTCACCATTAAAATTGGTTGAAAAGGGGCGGCGGACCGGCATTACTTTTGCGGAAGCTTTGGATGATACCCTTATTGCGGCAGCGACGCGTGAAGCTGGTGGCGATAATGTTTTTTACATTGGCGACACCAAAGAAAAGGGGCGGGAATTTATTGGTTATGTGAGCAATTTTGCTTCAGCACTTACCAGCAATAGTGGTGATGTGGAGGAATTTTTATTCTCTGATCAAAAAGAGGATGGGTCGACAAAATATATCTCTGCTTACCGCGTGCGCTTTGCTTCAGGTTTTCGGATTGAGGCACTCTCAAGCCGTCCTGAAAATATCCGTGGTCTCCAGGGCATTGTGGTGATTGATGAGGCGGCGTTTCATAAAGATGTGCGCTCTGTTTTGGATGCGGTGAATGCTTTGTTGATTTGGGGAGGCAAGATCCGTGTGATCTCAACACACAATGGTGTGCTTAATCCTTTCAATGAACTGATCCGTGAGGCACGTGCGGGCAAAGTTCCTTTTTCTCTGCATTGTTATCCCTTTGGTGAGGCGGTTAAAAATGGCTTGTTTAAACGGGTTTGTGCCATGAAGGGGGAGGGTTGGAGTTTAGCAGCTGAGCAAAAATGGGAAGAGCAAATCCGCGCTTCTTATGGGGTGCGTTTGAGTGCTATGCGCCAAGAATTAGATGCCATACCGGCAGATCAAGAAGGGGCGGCTTTAACACGCTTACAGATTGAAAATTGTTGTGCGCGAGATATTGCGGTGTTGCGTTTTGCTTGTGCGGATGGTTTTAAAAATCAATCGGATGATCAACGAAGTCAAGTGGCGTTTGCTTGGTGTGAGAAGCATGTAAAACCTTTGCATGTTAGGCTTGACCGGCGGCGCCAACATGTTTTTGGGGTTGATTTTGCGCGCAGCGGCGATGCAACGTCGATTGTGGTGATGGAAGTGGGGCAAGATTTGGTGCGCCGTGTCCGGTTTATGGTGGAATTGCGCAATATGCCGTTTGATCAACAAAGAGAGATTTTATTTTATGTGGTTAGTGGTTTGCCGCGTTTGTTGGGGGGCGCTTTGGATGCACGTGGCAATGGGGCTTATTTAGCAGAAAAAGCAGCGCAGCGTTATGGGGCTTGTGTGAGGGAAGTACAATTGTCGCAAAGTTGGTATGGCAAAGAAATGCCGGCTTATTTGGAAGCTTTTGGTGATGGGTCCATTGTTTTGCCGCGCGATAGTGACATTGTTGCGGATCATCAAGCGCTTGCTTATGTTAATGGCATTGTGAAAATTCCAGACAATCATCGTTTTAAAGGCAGTGACGGTTTTATGCGCCATGGTGATAGCGCGATTGCTTGCGCTTTGGCTTATTTTGCCAGTCGGCAGGCGCCTGAAATTTACGAATATACGCCTGTGAGAGAGGTTTATGGTTTTAATGAAAGCCCACTCTTTTCAACGCCTTTTTTTTCAACGACGAGATCAAAGATATATTGATGGGATGATGAGATGGTAAAACTGGTTGATCAATGGGGTAGGGCGCTTCATATCAAAGGGTTGGAGCGGGAGGTGGCAAGTCCAAGCATTGGCGGTATTCGTGATGTATGGTCACAAACCATTGTCAGTGGTTTAACACCTGCGCAACTTGCTGATATTTTGCAACAGGCAGCACGGGGGCAGCCAGAGCAGTTTTTCCAACTTGCTGATGATATGGAAGAGCGTGATTTACATTATCGTGCTGTGCTTGGCATGCGTAAAAATGCTCTCACAGGGGTGGAGCCTGGGGTGATTGCTGCAAGCAACAGTGCACAGGACAAAAAAATTGCCGATGCTGTTCGAGAAATGATTAGTGCACCTACCTTTGTTGATGATTATGTGACGGATTTGTTAGATGCTTTGGGAAAAGGCTATGCGATTGTTGAAACCTTGTGGGACAAGAGTGCCAAGGAATGGTGGCCGGTTGCTTGGAAATGGCGTGATCAGCGGTTTTTTCAATTGGACCGGCGTGATGGCTTTCATTTGCGTTTAAAAGAAGAGGGGTCTTTGTACGGAACAGAGTTGCCTGCTTATAAATTTTCCATTCACAGACCCAAGTTGAAAAGTGGCTTACCTATCCGCTCTGGGCTTGCACGGCTTGCGGCTTGGGCATTTTTGTTTAAGTCTTATACCTTGAAAGATTGGATGGCGTTCTTAGAAGTTTACGGCATGCCCTTGCGTGTGGGGAAATATGGTGCAAGCTCTTCTCATGAGGAACGGCGGGTTCTTATTCAAGCTGTGCGTGATTTATCCAGTGATGCGGCAGCGATTATTCCCAAAGAGATGGAGATTGAATTTATTGAAGCGGCAGGGGGCAGTGGCAATGCGGTTTTTGCCGCAAAGGCGGAATATTTAGATCGACAGATCTCTAAAGGGGTATTGGGGCAAACCATGACGACGGATGATGGCGCGTCCTTTTCGCAAGCACGCATTCATGAAAATGTGCGCCATGATATTGCCAGAGCTGATGCACGGCAATTGGCTTTGACAGCTAATCGTGATTTGATTGTGCCCTTTGTTGAGATTAATTTTGGGCGCCAAGAGCGCACTCCCCTTGTCTATTGGCCGATTTCGGAAAATGAAGATATTAAAGCCATTAGCGATGCTTTAGAAAAACTTGTGCCTTTAGGATTGCGTGTTGGGGCGCAAGAAGTGCGCAATAAGATTGGCTTTTCGCAACCAACAAAAGAAGAGGATGTTTTAAGGGCTCCTGATAATGCACCTGATGATGAGAGAGAACAAGAGGATAATGCGGGGCAACAAAAGGCTCATGTTTGTGCTGATTGTGGGGGTGTTTTTGATGTTTCTGTGACAAGAAAAGAAGGGGTTGGAAAAGAGCAGGGTGGAAAACATCACGACGAATTGGACCGACTTTCTGAAGAGGCTTTAAGTGACTGGGAAGAGGATTTTATGGGATGGTTTGGCACGGGGGTTTTTCTCACAAGGAGAATAATAGAGAAAAAAGTGCTTTTTTAAAGAAATGCTCTTTTGACTGACAGTGTCAGGCTTATGGTGGGAGTAAGTTTCATGCATTGTATTGCCAATGACGATTGTAAAGCAATAGGCAATGTATGGAACAGGAATTTCACGAAGATCAAAAAGATGGGCATGCTGAAACATTTTATGCCGCGTTCATTGACCTTTGCCCAGACGTTTTATGCCAAGATATTTTATGTGAAGACGCCACCGTTAGCCAAGCGCCGGAATGGGTCGAGCTATTGCCTAAAGCGCCCCATGTGAAGGCACGTGATGGGCGGGAATGGCATTATGACCCACAAAGGATTTTAAAGGCTTTTGCAGCCAATAAAGGACCACTTGTGATTGATTATGAGCATGGGCAACATCACAGAGCGAGGAACGGCTTGGAAGCGCCGGCTAGCGGTTGGATTGAAGAACTCGCAGAGCGGGATGGTGCGATTTGGGGTCGGGTTAAATGGACCGATATGGCAGCTAAAAAGATTATTGCCCGAGAGTATCGCTATCTTTCCCCTGAGTTTCGTCATTCTAAAAATGGTGAGATTTTAAGTTTGGCAGGGGCAGGGTTGGTGAACCGTCCTGCCCTTGTGATGACGGCTTTAAGCCGTGAAACCCCTTTAACACCCCCTTTGATACCCCTTGTGGTGTCCCCAACAACCTTGACGGAGAAAATGATGGATTTAACAGCCATTGCCAGTGCTTTGGAGCTGGCAGAAGATGCAAAACCTGCAGAAATTTTAGCAACGCTTAAAGCACGCGAAAAAGAACGGGTGGAATTAAATACCCAATTAACAAAAGCGCGAGAAGATTTAGCACTTTTGCGGGAAGAGCAAAAAAAGGCGACGATTGAGAGTCTTTTAGACAAAGCGATTGAAGAGGGCAAGATTTTGCCTGCTGCACGTGAAGAATATCGTGCCCTTTGTAGCCTTGAAGGGGGTATGGAACATTTTAAAACTTTGGTTGAGAAGTTGCCGGCGCTTGCCTCAACAAGCCCTTTAGAAGTGTGTGCCTTGGTGCAAGAAGCAAAGCTTGCGCCAGAAGATATTGCGCTTGCGGCACGCCATTATCAACAAGAGCAGAAAGCACAAGGCTTCGACATCACCATTAGCCAAGCAGTTGATTATATTAGCGAGCAAAAGGAGCGCCAATCATGAGTACGACAATTTTGATGAAATCTTTTCGCGCTTTTGCAGAGATCTCACCTTATTGCATTGTTGCAGCGCGCGGTGATGGAATGGTGGCAACGGCTACTGGTAAGGGTGATAAATTATTAGGCACTGCAGGGTCTTGTGAAGCCAAGGCTGGTGAGATGATTGATGTTGGCCAATGTGGTTGGGGCGAAGTGGTTTGTGGAGGCAATGTTTCCTTTGGTGACTTTTTAACCTCTGACCTCAAGGGGCAGGCTATTAAGGCAGAAGCAGCAGATCGCACTATTGGCATTGCCATGAGTGATGGTTCTGCTGGTGATGTTATTTCTTTTAAAATTAATTAAGCGAGGCTTAAAATGAACAGACCTTTTCCCATTGATCCAACACTTACCGCGATTGCTATTGGGTATCGCAATCCAGCAGGTTCTCTTATTGGCGATAAAGTTTTGCCCCGTGTTGGTGTTTTAAGTGAAGTGTTTAAATATAGTGAATTTCCTCTAGCGGAAAATTTTACCGTTCCTGAACTTGAGGTTGGGCGAAAAGGGCGCCCGAATGTGGTGGAATTTTCTGCCTTTGAACGGGAAGCTAGTGTGAGAGATTACGGGCTTGATGACCTTATTCCCAATTCAGATATTGAAGCAGCAGCCCGCGCACGGGCAGAAAAGCGCTCTCGTTATAATCCCGAAAAAACCGCTGTAGAGGGACTTGCCAATTTGCTGGAATTGGGGCGTGAAGTGCGTGTAGCAGCTCTTGTGCAAAGAAGTGAAAATTACGCACCAGAGCGGGTGATGACCCTTAAGGGTGAAAATAAATTCAGTGATTATGAGAAATCTGATCCTTATGCCACTTTAGATGAGGCGAAGGACAAAGCCCTCGTCTATACGCCCAACACCATTGTGATGGGTAAAGTTGTTTGGTCAAAACTCAAACGTCATCCCAAAATCATTAAAGCCGTTAAGGGGGGTGACACTGCTGATGGTTTTGTCACCAAAGCGCAATTTGCTGATCTGATGGAAATACACCCCGATCGTTTACTCATTGGTGAATCGCAAGTGAATTTAGCTCGCAAAGGGCGTTCGGCGCAATTGGCGCGCGTTTGGGGCAATAAGATCGCTTTGCTTTATATTGATCCCACCAAGCAACAGGCGGATGGATCGGTCATCAGTTGGGGCTTTAGTGCTCAGTTGGGTGAGCGTATCTCTGGGGTGATCTCTGATCCAGATATTGGTTTATCGGGTGGTAAACGGGTGCGTGTGGGTGAACGGGTGTGCGAATTGGTGGCAGCAAAAGATGCCGGTGTGTTGCTGCAAGAAGTTGTCTAAGGGAAACTTTTAAACATGGCTTATGCAAGCAAAACATTGATTGAAGAGCTCTGGGGTGATGATTTCTTGAAAGACTTATGTGCTTTTGATGATGAGAATTCTGATCCAGTGCTTTTCGATCAAGCTATTGCCCTTGCTCTAAACCAAGCAAGTGGTGAGATTGATGTGCATTTGTCTCATCGCTACTTGGTCCCGATTGCTGGACAGCCGGCGGCTCTTGGCATGATTTGTGTCAATATTGCTGTTTATAATTTAGCCATACGCCATACGGCACTGACCACAACCATTGAAGATCGCTACAAACAGGCGGTTGAACTCTTGAAACGCATTGCGGAAGGCAAAGCGGGTCTGGGGGTCGATGAACCTAAAATTATGAGTGAAGATGGACCGCTTCGTGATGGGGCTTTTTTCCATGCCAAACCGCGTTTGATGGGAAGATAACATGTCTGTTTCAACCCATATTGAGATTAAAGAGAGCGGGCTTGAAGCGGCTTTATCCTTTTTACAAAAGGGCGCTGATAGCTCGATGGGAACTTTATCACAAGGGGTTGGGCGTCTCATCCAAGAGAGCACAAGGCGGCGCATTCAAAGCGAAAAAACGTCTGCCCAAGGAGAGAAGTGGAAAAACAATCATGCTCGCACCTCCATTCTTTATGCCAGTGGGGCGCTTTCACGCTCCATTGATATGAAAGCTTCACCAGAACAGGTGATTGTGGGCTCTGGGTTGGTTTATGCGCGGATTCATCAATTGGGTGGGGCTATTTTCCCGAAAAAAGGCAAAGCCCTGCGCTTCTTTCTTAAAAGCGGCAAGGCACACCGCTTTGTGTGTGTGCATCAAGTGACCATGCCGGCACGTGCCTATTTAGGGCTTTCAGAGCACAATAAAGTGGAAATTGTCAAAGCAACAGAAGATTGGCTGGAAAGGGTCTTTTCATGAGACAAACGATCACACAAGCAGGGCGCATTAATGCGTTTCGTGAAGCGGTGATAAAGAGCCTTAAAGGCGCTTTGCCAGATGTGCGTGATTGCGGCTGTCAATTTGGGCGTTTTAATTTAGAAGAGCTTGAAACACAGATGCTTGTGGCGCCAGCTGTGCGTGTTGCGGTGTTAGAAAGTCGTTTAAATCCTATGCCTTCTGGACAGATGAGTGCTGATCTTCATTTAGGGGCTTTTATTATCACCACAGGTAAAGAGCGGGATGTTTCCAGTTGGCTTTTGGCAGAAGCGATAGGGGTTTTATGCCATAGCGGACAATTGTGGGGGTTAACGCATTTGAGTGTCCCGCGGGATGTGTCAATTGACCCCATTATTTCTGCGGCGATTAAGCAGCGCGGTGTATCGATCAGTGTGGTGGAATGGCATCAAGATTTGCATCATTTAGGAAAAGATATTTTTGCGGGTGAAGACAAACGACAACTCAAAGGTGGTTTGATTTCATGTGATAATGAGGTGTTGGCATGAATGATGCGCATTTGTTGGGCGAGACCTTTCGGCAAATCATGAAGCGCCTTGATGCGCTTGAACGCTGTCTTGCCAACCAGCACATGATGGGGCGGGTGGCGCAAATTGATGGGCATAGGGTGCGGGTGAAGCTTTCTTGTGAAGGTGCCAATGGACAAGCGGTTTTATCGCCTTGGCTACAGGTGCAAGAAGCTGCTGGTGCTGTTTCAAGCAATATGCCTTTAAACATTGGTGATCCAGTGCGCTTGTTAAATCCCCATGGCGAAATTGGCTCTGCGTCTCTGGTTGTACGCGATAGCTATAGTGATGATGCACAAAATCCAGCACGCTCTTTCCAAGAGCTTGCGCTTTGTTATGCAGGGGGTGCACTGCGAATGACTAAAGATGAACTTATTCTCTCCCATGGGGAAAACGAAGTCCGTTTGAGTGCACAAGGGCTCATGCTTTGCCACCAATCAACCCGTGTTGAATTAACGGACTGCGTGCAGATTCAAGCAGAAGATTTAAAGCACAATCAAAAATCTGTTGGAGCAAGCCACAAACATGGTGGGGTCAAAATGGGTCCCTCCACAACCTCTAGCCCTCTTTAAAGGAGTTTTATGATGCGTGAGAAAACTTATGTTATTTTAACCAATGCCGATTTTGTGGCAGGACAGCGTTCACCGGGGAAGGGTGAGGAAATTCGTTTAAATGAAGAGGCAGCGAAATATCCGCTTCTTCTTGGTCAGATTGCTGAAAAACCAGCACCTGTTGTTTCTGCCCCCCCAACGGTTTCTACCACAAAGACAACAAAGGGGGCTTAAAGCATGCGGTGCGGGATGAGCGAAAAGGATGGCTCTCTCTTATATGGTTGGGATCATTGCCAACAATCCATTCATAAATGTTTAATGACACGGGTGGGAACACGGGTTTTGCGTCGCCATTATGGATGTGATGTTAAGGAGTTCCAAGATGCCAATGCTGATCCTGCAACGATTTTACGTCTTTATCAAGAAATTGTGCAAGCGCTCGATGATCCAGAATGCGGAGAGCCTGGGTTTTCACTGCAGAGGATTGATTTGACCAAAGCAACGCGTGAGGGAACATTCCACTTTGTTTTAAGGGGCATTTTTTACCCCGATGGGCATTTGGGGGATTGGTCCCATGGGCAAGAGAGACAATTTCCGCTAGAGGTCTCCTATGGCAGAGCTTGAACATTTACCCCTTCTACAGCTTCCGCTACCACAAGTGATTGAAGAGCTTTCTGTTGAAAGGCTTTTAGCGCAAAAGATTAAGCGTTTGACTGAGCTTTTTGCGGCGCATCATATCCCTTACAATGTGGAAAAAACCGCTTATGATCCCGTGGTCATTCAATTGCAAGCGGCGGCTTATGAAGAGTTGCTATTGCGCCAGCGGATGAATGAAGTGGCGCGGGATAATTTACTCACATTTGCGCATGGCACAAGTTTAGATCATTTGGGGGATTTTCACGGGGTTACGCGCCTTTTGGATGAAGATGATGAGCGTTTGCGTCGCCGCATTCGTTTGATCCGGCAAGGGCATTCCACAGGGGGTACAGTGCCCCGTTATCAATATTTTGCTCTCTCTAGTGATATCCATGTCAAAGATGCTTTTGTTTATCGTGAGGGTAAAAGCCCGCTTATTCATGTTGCGCTTTTTAGTGACACCCCTTCAGGGGTGGCTGATGAGGCTTTAATTGCCAAGGTGCAAGCAGCCCTTGATTGCCCCCATGTTAAAATGACCAATGACCACATCTTTGTGAAAAGCGCAGTACAGCGGATGATCAATGTTTCTGCTGATTTTTGGTTGTTACCGGATGAAGGCGCCTTTGTTTTGGAAAGAGCGGAGCAGAATTTAAGAGCAGAATGGGCGCGTGCGCAAAGGCTTGGGCGTGATCTCTCAATAAGTTGGATATTAAGCCGCCTGATGGTTGAGGGCGTTCACCATGTGAACATAACGCATCCTTGTGAGGATATTTTGGTCGCACCGGATGAAGCGGTCGCACTAGGGGATATTGTTTTGTCTGAAGGGGGGCGTGCTTATTGATGCTTTCTTCACTTTTGCCACCGAATTCGAGTTTGTTTGAACGTTGTTTTGCCGAAGCAATGGCTTTTGACCCTCACGTTAAAACGGCACTCGAAGAAATACCCCGCGCGAAATTTATCACGCGTCCGCCTTCTTGGTTGCCCTTTTTAATAGACGAATATGGCTTACAAGAATTAAGCCCTTATTTCTCTAACCTTTATGATTTAATTGATCAGGGTCTTGCATGGCAAAATATTCGCGGCTCTATAGCTGCAATAGAGATGGGGCTTGAATGGTTAGAGATTTCTGCACGCTTTCAACCCGCATGGACGGGGCGGGCATGGTGGAATTCCTTTCAACTCTACTTTGATCACTTGCCTGAACGAAAAAGCCTTGAAGCTATTGAAGCAATTACCGACCTTTCCAAAAGTTTGCGCTCTGATTTTCGCCGTGGGACCTATGGTTATGATGTGGGGGCTATGGAAGGCAATATGTCACGCCTTGATGAGTGCATGTTGGAGTATGAGAGCGGTGTTCGCTTAACAGCTGGAGGAACATTGTTTTCCTTTGGACGCACAACAGAAATCAACCACGTTCTCACAAAAGAAGAAGGCACATTGATTGGTAACTGGATTGATGATGGTGACGAAGAGTTAAGCTGGGACCAAATTGACTATCCCTGGGACATGGCAAATTTTCCATGGTGTTCGGTTAAAAAACACGAACGCGACATATTGATGGCAGAATGGTTCCAAAACCGCACGCTTTATTTGGCTTTAAGAGATCTCGATAACGCTCTGATTGGGTATCGCAGATGCTATGCTGTAGCGCCTGTCGAACCAGCTTTAGAGGGTATTTACAGCCATTGTGGCAACAAATTTAACCCTTCCACAACAGGGACAATGTTGTTTCTTGCAGCGCGCACCAATTTTAAAGATGTTGATGACAAACATGCCGCCTCTGTTTCTCTCCTCGTTCATGGCTCTCTCGTAGAACAAACACCTCCTGGCAAACTTTGGCTAGGGGCTGATGAACTGCGTGGTGGAGTAGAGATCCTTAAAACACCTATCAACATTCCTTTGCGTGCTGATGTTCGCGAACAATTCAAAATTTTATTGAGGTTTTAATATGAAGCATGAAAGTGGTTTGCCTTTTGCAATTGATCGATCCGTTAGCAAAGATGAACAACAAAGCGTTGTGTTTTATGGACAGCGCCCTTTTCTTCAAGCGGGAGAACTCAATGA
Organism: Bartonella sp. MM73XJBT.G; assembly: GCF_028618435.1. Lineage (GTDB taxonomy): Bacteria > Pseudomonadota > Alphaproteobacteria > Rhizobiales > Rhizobiaceae > Bartonella. The sequence goes on along the minus strand of NZ_JAQISW010000009.1, from coordinate 2,074 downwards.
AGTTCAAACCATCATAAGGGGGCGTCATGACCGTTTGGGGCGCCTTGTGGCACAAGAAGGAGACCGTGTTGAACGAGCAGATGCCTTTGTCAATAAAGATAAGCAAACCGTCACTTTAACAGAGGGCAAGATTTATATCGCCGGCGATATCTTTCCCGTCTCAAATGCCGTCTTAGAGAATGTTTCTATGGTTGGACGTATAGAAATCGGTGTAAAGCTACAAAAGAAATGGATAACTCATGAAGATGATCCACAGCTCTTGGGGCAAGTTCCGGGCACTTTAGCAGAAGGAGAAGGAGGTGCGGCACGCGAGATCGCAAAACTTGTCTGGGCTCTCAAAGATGATGACCAGCAAGGCACGTTTTTCCCCGTTTACATTTTGCAAGATGGTGTTCTCATTGATCAAAAATCCCCCTCACTACTTGAACCCGCCATGCAAGCTATTGCGACATATGACCGCGCCCATGGGCATTATATCGTGAGTGGCTGCCGTGTAAGTGCATTGGGAGCCAATAACGGTTGCCAAGTGTTTAGTATTCAAGAAGGAGAAGCCAATATCAATGGCTTTAAACGTAAACGCCTTGCCGCCTTGCGCCATGAAGAGGTGCAAGACTTTTCGACAAGCGTTGTTCCAAGCGAAACGCATATTTTTGCACCCCCAAAAGGGAAAACAAGTTTTACCTTTAAACCCTATTATTTTCCTATTGCTGATATTCAGTCTCTTTTGTTGACAAAAGAAAAAACCGTTAACGTCACCCGTGGTGCGGTTGCCTCCGGGCGTGATGGTGTGCCTGATAAAAGCATCACCGCGTTTATCAAAGTCGTTCAAGGAAGCAAGGAATTTAAAGAAGGCACAGATTTTAAAAAAACCGGAGACACCATTGATTGGGCTCCCGTGGGAGACGAACCTTTAGCAGGGAGCAGCTATAAGGTGACTTACCGCTATCGCGCAAAAATCACGGCTGATAAAGTCACAGCACAGGAAATCACCGTCTCAGGTGGAGCGCAAAGTGGTGATATTATTGTGAGTTACACTTACAAACTCCCCCGCATTGACCGTATTGGTCTTAACACAGGGGGCAATGTGGTTTACATCAAAGGGGTTTCATCAGACCAACCCATGGCACCAAGTGTCCCTGATGATGTGCTCTCTCTTGCAACGATCACCAACAATTGGCTTGAAACGCCGGTTGTGGTCAATGATGGCACACGGGTTGCCCCTTATGATGAGATGTGGCGCTATTTTCAACGGGTGCTCTCCCTTGACCGCTTGATGCAACTAGAGCGCATTAAAAGCAATGTGGACTCTAAAGAACCTGTTGCCAAAAAAGGCATGTTTGCTGACCCCTTTCTCGATGACGCTTATAGAGATGAAGGCTTTCAACAAACGGGGGCTGTAGGCAACGGCATTTTGCAGCTCGCCATTGATCCAACCTTTTATACTGCCCCCTTGAACGCACCTGTCACGCTTGACTGGACCAATGAAGTGATCATTGCGCAAGAATTGACAACCGCTTGTGAAAAGATCAATCCTTATCAAAATTTTGCGCCCCTCCCTGGTACAGTCACCCTTACCCCCGCGACAGATTTTTGGCATGTTGAGCGCACTGATTGGCTCTCTGGTGTGACCAATCAACTGAATATGGGGCAGAACCGTGGAAGAAGCATCGTTAAGACAGAAATCCGTGATGATTTGGTGAATACAGCAAAGGAGCAAATCGATTTTTTAAGACAAATTAAGCTGAACTTTAAGATTGAAGGTTTTGGCAGTGGTGAAATCTTGGACAGCCTTAGCTTTGATGGCGTGAATGTCTTACCAACAAGCCGCCTTGTTGCCAATAGCAAAGGCACCCTTGAAGGGAGTTTCAAGATTCCTCCAAACATTACGGCTGGGACAAAAAATGTTGTGGCACGGGGAAAAGGTGGAACCATTGCAACGGGGCTTTTTACCGGTCAAGGTGTGATTGATGTGAAGGTGATGCGGCGCACCACCACAGTGAAAATCTGGACACAAGTCGACCCGCAAGCCCAAGTCTTTACCCCCGATGAAACACGGCAAATCACAGGTATTGAC
>NZ_JAQISW010000008.1 GCF_028618435.1 Bartonella sp. MM73XJBT.G | reverse complement strand
ATCTGAAGGTAATGGACTTCATGCAGAAGGTCCAAAAGCCAAAATCACAAAGACGGGTGGAACTGTCAGTGGAAAACAAAATGCATTATTGGCAGAAAAAGGCGGACAGATCGATGTTACAGATGTTACTCTAACTACAGACGTCAAAGGTGTGGGTGCAAATGCCAATGGCTCTAATAGCACGATTGAGTTGCATGGAAAAACAAAAATTGAAAATGTCTTCGCAACTGGACTTTTAGCAACAGACGGTGGAGTTATTGTTAGTGAAGATTTAACTATCGGTTCTAAAACCCTGAAAGATATTAATATGACAGGAGTATGGGCTGACAGTAATGATAGTAAAATTAATTTAAAGGGTCAAACAACCATTGAAAACGTTGGTATGGGTCTTTTTGCATCCAGTGGGGGTGAAATCGTTAGCGAAGATTTAACGATAATCGGTAATAGTATTCCAGGAATCCACATTGGTGCCAAAACGAGTGACATCGATAGCAGTATTGAATTAAAGGGTAAAACAACCATTCAAAATGTTGATATTGGACTTAATGCATCCGATGGTGGCACAATTAAGATGGACAATGATGCTAATGATATAAGCTTCACAGATTTTAATATCGATTCAAACGCACAAAATGAGGAAAGAAGAAGAATAGAAGCAGAAGTAATTGCATTGATGGTAGAAAGTGGTGGACATATTGATCTAACAGATGTTTCTGCAACAGCAGGAGTTGTTGGCTTGCAATTCATCACCTATTCTAATGATGCAGATGAATTAGATGATCTACAAAAACTTCAAAGCAATGAGATTAATCTAACCAATACAAAGCTCCATATTGACAATGGTACAGGAGTTCTTGTTGCAGCTTTCGCTGATGAAGACATGGAAAATAATGCGGATCTGTCACTTGGTACAGCCAATATCAAAAATTCAGAAATCCATGCCGATGTGTTATTAGGTGATGGTCTTGCTTTAAAACATGAAGAGGTTTGGACAAACGAAGATGTTAAATTGGTCTCCAATGGCGCGTTCATATTAAATGCAGATCATTCTACTTTAGAAGGAAGAGCAAACATTGCAAAAGACAGAAATGTACGCTTTGATCTGAAAAACGATACAACATGGACGTTGAAGATCAGCAAAAACGAAAAAGATGCTGATGGCAATCTGCTTGATATTGCCCAAAGGTCTCGTTCTGATATCTCCACGCTTAATCTCGATAACAGCTCTGTTGTTTTTGCTGAACCAACACAAGAGCACTATTACCAAACATTGTATATAGGTTCGGGTAAACCAGAAACGCAAGAAGTCTACAATGCAACGGGTGATGCAAAGATTTACTTCAATGCCGAATGGAGTGATGGTAAGCCAATAGCTGATCAAAAAACTGATAGACTTTTGATCAATGGTGATGTGGTAGGAACCACATCAGTTTATGTTACGGGGCGCTTAGAAGACAACAATGTTAAAGAAAATATCTCTGCTGCCTCTAATATACGTGGTCTTTCACTCATCCAAGTTTCAGGAAAAGCAACCGAAGACTCTTTCAAACTGGTCAATGGTTATACCACAAGAGATGGTTCACCTGATAAATATACACTGCGTGCCTATGGACCAGAGTCAAGCCATGGACAAGCCGATATTGCTCAAAGCCTCTTTGATGAAAAGAAGGAGAACTTCTGGGATTTCCGTTTGCAACCAGAACTTCTTGGAACTGGCTCTGGTTCTAGTCCAAGTGTGATTTCCGTTGTACCACAAACAGCAAGCTATTTGGTTATGCCAAATGCTCTCTTTCACGCTGGATTAACCGATATAGCTAAACAAGACCAGTTTTTAGCCACTATGAAAATGTCCATTATAGGACAAGAACAAGGGATAAAGAATGCATTCTTCTTATATACCTATGGTAACACAGCCACCTTATCTTCCAAGCGTGGTCCTCTGGAATACGGTTATGGCGCTAATATCCATTATGCGGCTCTACAAGCCGGTGTTGTATTGGCAGCAATCGAAGGGCAAAACACCATAACACATCTGGGACTAGGGGGAACCTATGGACGTCTCTCTTTCACTCCAAAAGATATGCAAGATGCTGGGAAAAACACGCTGGATAAATGGGCACTGACAGCTTACGGTAGCATACAGCATAGCAGTGGGTTCTACATCGATGCACTCTTGTCCTATGGTATCCTAAAAGGGCATATCGCTAACGCTCTCATTGGAAAAACCGCAAAATTGAATAATGCTAAAATGTTGAGTATCTCCACCACTGTTGGCAAAGAATTTGCAACAGGGGTAGAAGGCTTAACCTTCGAGCCGCAAGCACAAGTTGCTTATCAACATTTGATGTTTAACACTATTGAAGATGCTGATAACCTTACCATTGATATGAAAAATCCTTCTCAATGGTTGATCCGTGTTGGTGGACGTTTGACAAAAACCATTTCCACTGAAAACAATCATCCTATGTCTTTCTATGGAAAAGTCAACTTGATCAAAACCTTTGGTGATGATGGTAGCATTCATATTGGAAGAGATTTTGACCTTGATCCTATGGGACCTGCAATTGAAGGCGGTGTTGGCATCAATGCACAACTGTCTCACAATTTCTCTCTTCATGGTGATGTGAGTTATCAACAAAAACTTCAGAAAACGGGGATAAGTGGTGCAAGTTTTTCAGGTGGTATACGCTATCAGTTTTGAAGAAAAATTTTAACAACAGGTGTATTGTTATTCTGTACACTTCAGCAAACCAAAAAGGCAGCACAATATGCTGCCTTTTTTTTATTCTTGACACTCTTTCATTAAAAGATCGCTTGAATGGGTTTTGTTATTTATCCTCTTAACATTATCTCCATCAAGATTTATTGATTGACAAAACTAGGGATATTGTTTTTGAAGCATACCAGATTGAATGCATTCATCTCTCTTAAACAAAATGTCGCAAAATGCTTCATCTCCAAGTGAAAGAAAAACAAAACTCTCAAAAAAACACCTAGAGATAACTATGCTCAGTCTAGATGTTATTGATAAATCTTGCTTGCTTCATAAAATCCCCTTCCCTTTTTCTCAAAGCAAAAAATATTAAGTATTTTTATCTAGAATATCTTAAAAGTGCAAAATAACGAAAGTCGCAATCTTTTAATAAAAGCACAATTTCTCATAAAAGTACTTTTTTATGGACCATAAGTATTATTCATTTCAAAGCTTTCAAGTGAAGCTTTTTATGAAATGCGTTTTTCCACTTAAAATAGGCTTTTCTTCCTTTTCACACAAATTCCACAGTATATTTTGTTCGTGAATTTATCCATAAAGTTAAGAAGAATTTATTTTGAGAAAATAAACAGATAATAATAAAAAGCTCTTTCCTCGCACCCTTGCTCTGTTAATACCCCTCTATTCTTTCAATTAACAAGCTTATTACACCGTCTATAAGGCTTCATTGATACTTCCCTATACCATTTTAGATAAACAATTTGAGAAAGCTCATCCTCTCATACCAAGCTCATCTCACCAAAAGAAAATAAAACAATGATAAAACTATCAAGATCAATATAATGAAAATGAATTTTTAAAGCGCAATAGGATGTTATCAATCTTAAGATAATATTGTAAAAGCATAACCTATTTATTCTATTTTTTTATTTTTACCAAACAATGCTATTTTTAAATAGTTTATTAAGGTATAAACCCATTAAATATTATAAAGAAATAATATCTTTAATTATTTTTATAATAAAAATATAATAAAATTAAAAATATTATTTATAATTTATTTAAAAAAGTAAATATAATTCAAGCTAAATTATATGCTGTTATTTTTAAACATAAACATAAAATAATTGTAGCTAAAAATATTCTATCGGACATAATAGCTGTGAAAATTTTACGATTTTCCATCTATCATGCTAAAATTAAATCCCTTAAATTTCTTGTTGCAAAAACATATCCAATAGAACTTATGCAATACTTCCTACAAAACATGATAAAAAAATTCATCGACGAATATTTAACCATAACGAGAAAAGAGATATATAAATTACTGCTCCTAAAAATGCTTCTACAACTGCGAAAACTGAAGAAGTGAACAGGGTAATCAAATGACTGAAGAGCATAACTATTTATAAATATAAGGTAATTCATTAATTTATAAAGAATATTCGCTGTTTTGCCTATTGAATGAATATCCCAAATACCGTAAGAAATTTTCTCATTTCACCCCTATTCCAAGTTGAATCAATCAAACCTCTGTCTTTTGCACCTTACAAGCAAGTAAACTATGTGGAAAAAAACATTAAGAAAAGGCTAAAATAACTTTTTTATGAAGGGTCTCAAGCGTCAAAAGCTATTTTGTAATATTAAAGTCTGGTAAAATATGTAATGAGCTTGCTCTTTTATCAAAAGGCGCCTGCTTTCTTCTTCACAAGTATAAAGAGGATGAAGGGCTCTATGGATTTATCGCCATAGCATTCACGAGCGCCGTCGCAAAATGAGCGTTGGAGCCTTTAAAAAGATCTCTTTGAAATCTCCCTAAATATCCCCCTCATTTCTTCTTATAGCATATCTTTTCCTAGAGCAAAGAAAATAGACTGAGATTTTCTGAGAGAGCCTACAACCCATCTCAACACTATAGAGCTTTTATAACGCTTATTCTGAAATGCTAATTTATACATCGTGTTTTTAGCATAAGCAAACCAAGCAAAATTTTATAAAATTCATTGTTTCATTGCTTTTTATTGATCATGAAAAAACTTTTCTAAAGTAAAACTTTAGCTCATAGAGAAAGCCGCAATTATAATTCGTTTTGTTGTTTACAATAAAAACATAATGATATAAAAGCTGTCTGGGTACTTGCGCCATCAGGGGAATGAAGTAAGCATCAAAGCATACCAAATACTAAAGGCATCTCTATGTGTAAGAAATATATTTATAAGAAGAATCTTTTGTTATGTACAATTGCTGGAACTTTGATTTTTTCTCATTTCGGTTCAACTCATGCAAATACACAACCTCCTGAAATTATTAATGAGTTCAAGCTGGAAAACGGAGAGGAAAAGACCCTTAATAATGTTTTTATCCGCAATGGATTAAGTGCAGTGCACGCCTCTAAAAAAGCAATTGCCACAATTACAAACTCAACAATACATTCAGCTTCGTTTGCCTTTGCTGTATCACAAGGTGGACGTATTAATGCTAAAGGAGTTAAAGTCAATGCCTTGTATACTGGTCTATCGATTTCGAACGGTATCATTAACATTGAAGATTCATTTATAGAAAGCAAGAGAAAATCCGGTGTTATTTTTCACAGCATTTTAGATGCTTTTCTGAAAGATGGTGAAGAAGTTATCAATAAGGCAATTCTAACCAATTCAAAGCTTCTTGTGAAAGATGGTGTTGGTATTTTAGGACCTTCATCTTCAAAGTCTGTTGCCGAAATTCAACTTAGAAATTCAGAAATTCGTGCTGATGTATTATTACAAAATAATGTAAAAAAGAAAACAGATTCAGATCCTCATCCTGTGACTTTTATATTAACTGCCGATAATTCGATTATGGAAGGAAGAGCAAGAACCCTAGCAGTTAATACGACTGTTTTTAATTTAACCAACAAAAGCAAGTGGTATTTAAATGTAAGTCAATATGACATAAATCGTGATTTTAGTACATTTAATTATGCTCTCCACGACATTGAGCAGCGAGCACTGTCTACTGTTTCAGTCCTAAACCTTAATAATAGTTCTATTGTATTTAATCCGCCCCATATGCTAGCAAAAGGTCAGTATCAGACCTTGAGTGTAGGACAAACCATTGAGGTTTCTCATTCACAAGAAAATAGGGACTCTGCTACAAAAACCGTTTACAATGCAACAGGCAATGCAAGGATTTATTTCAATACAGAATGGAGTGATGGTTTAGGAAAAGCACAACAAAAAACAGACCGCCTTCTTGTCCATGGAGATGTCTCAGGCACCACAACAATTAATTTCAATAGTCTTTCAAAAAGCGAGCCATCAACAGCAGAAGCTTCTATTCCCGCAAATATGCGTGGTCTCTCGCTCATACAAGTATCTGGACAGGCAGATAGAAACTCCTTCAAACTAGAAAATGGCTACGTCATAATGGATGGTCTGCCCTATAAATATGTATTAAAAGCCTATGGACCGACATCAAGTCTTGGAAAAGCCGAGAGCACGCAAAGCCATTTAGGAGAAGTATCTCAACAATCAAAAGACAAGAGCGCAAAAACCGACACGATTCCTGTTGTATTAGGGGGAGCTGTTTTAGGAGTTGAGAATAATATAAAAGATGAATCAACATCAAATTCTGAACAAACAAGCAACGGACAAAATCACTTGAGAGAACATCAAAATTTCTGGGATTTCCGCTTGCAAAGTGCAATGCTCGATGATGAAGGAAAGATCAGAGCTCTCGTTCCTCAAGTGGCAAGCTATTTGGTCATGCCTAACGCTCTATTCTCAGCTGGATTGGCTGATGTAAATAATCAAAATGCGTTACTGGATACGATGCAAGAAACAGGCTTTGAGACAAAAAATCATAAAAACAAAGGGGTCTTCTTCTCCACTTATGGCAATAAGATGACATTATCCTCTCACCGTACACCATTACAATATGGCTATGGTGCCGATATTCACTACGCTGCTTTACGGGCAGGCTTTACGTTAGCGGCTCTAGAAGATCAAAACATGACCACCAATTTTGGTCTTTTAGGAACATATGGGAAATTAGCTTTCACCCCAAAAGATATGGAAGGTTCTGACAAGAGTACACTCAATAAGTGGTCACTGACTGCATATAGTAGCCTGCATCATCATAATGGGACATATGTCCATGCACTCTTCTCCTATGGAGTGCTCAAGGGAGAGATCACCACAGCTCTCATAGGAAAGACAGCAGAATTGACGAATACTGATACATTCAGTGCATCAGCAACCATTGGACAAAAATTTCAAACCCGTACGAAAGGATTGGCCTTTGAGCCACAAGCACAAGTTGTTTATCAACGTCTTATGCTTGGTACATTCTCAGATATTGATGGATTTGATGTGAATATGGGGAATCCTCATCAATGGTTAGTGCGTGTTGGTGGACGCTTAACGCAAAAAATAGTTCCTACTGAAGATGGCGGTATTCTTTCTTTTTATGGTAAATTGAATATTGTTAAAGCTTTTTCTAACAATGGCACCATACAGATTGGTGAATCGTTCCACCTTGATACTATGGGAGCAGCCATTGAAAGTGGACTTGGTGTGAATGCACAATTATCACAAAATATTTCCCTTCATGCTGATGTTCATTATCAACAGAAAATTCAAAAAACGGGTCTATCTGGAACAAGCTTTTCAGGTGGGATACGCTATCAGTTTTAAGAAAAAGAAAAAAGCAACTTATGGTCTATTCAATATAAAAAAGGCGGCACAATATGCTGCCTTTTTTATATTATTTCGGCAAGATCTGTCGATAATGGTTCTTTCTATAAGCCTTTCTTAAAAGGATTAATTTTGTTCAAACTAAATGCAACAGAATCTTTTGTCTCTCTAATGATGGTTAAATTCTCAAGAAAATGACCTTTTTGATGTATAAAAATCAAATAAATTCAGTAAAAATTTTTGTCTATTAATAAAAAAATGCAAAATACTTCAGCTTTTTTACATAAAAAATTCATCATGAATAATTCTATATACAAGAAAACCAACTGAAAGCCTTTTGTAAGCGTGCAATAAACCTTCTCCAAAGCTTTGGAGCGTTTTTATAACAACAGCTTTAAGCAATAAATATCTAAGCAATAAATATCCTTGTAAAATATTTAATTCTTAGCACTTTAAAACAAAAATAGTTAAGTTAAGCTCAGTCTTCTGAAATCCATTATCGCTGGATTGCACTTTCTATTTTAAAAGTGCTTTTCGGACGAATTTTCAAACGATAAATAACAAAATTTAATATTCGTTTTGTTGTTTACAATAAAAACATAATGATATAAAAGCTTTCCGGGTACTTGCGCCATCAGGGGAATGAAGTAAGCATCAAAGCATACCAAATACTAAAGGCATCTCTATGTGTAAGAAATATATTTATAAGAAAAATTTTTTGTTATGTACAATTGCTGGAACTTTCATTTTTTCTCATCTCGCTCCAACTCATGCAAATATACAACCTTCTGAGATACCTACGATCCAAGTGACGAATGGAGAAGAGAAAAATCTTAATAACGTTTTTATTCGTGGTAAATATGATGCCGTTGTTGCTAGGAAAGGCCATGTTACTATTGCCAACTCAATAATGCACTCAGGCTTTACTTTACTCTCTGCAACGTTAGGTGGTCAAATTAATGCTAAAGGAATTATAGGAAGGGCAGAAGAGCGTGGTTTGTCACTTACAAACGGCATAATCCATGTTGAAAATTCAACCATAAACGTCATAGGCCACAGCAAAATCTCTGGGATAAATTTTGGTTATATTCTAAGCTCCACAATACAAGAAGGAGAAGAAGTTGTAAACAAAGCCATTCTTAATAACACAAAACTTCTTGTAAAGAATGGTGTAGGTATTTTCGGACCTTCTTATTCCAAAGCTGCTGCAAATGCGGTGTACTTAAAAAACTCAGAAATTCGTTCTGATATGTTATTAGAAAATGGAGGTTCTCCCTTCACTGAGGTTCAACCTACCACTTTTACATTAGATGCTGATAATTCAATTATGGAAGGAAGAGCTAAAACGCTTCCTCAAAATACAACAATTTTCACCTTAAACAACAACAGCAAGTGGCATTTAAAAATTAGTCTATTTGAATTGGAAAGCAGTTTTAGTCTATTTGATTACAAGCTTCTTGATCTGAAGCAACGTGCACAATCAGTTGTTTCAGTTCTAAACCTTAATGATAGCTCTATCATATTTGATGCCCCGCATAAACTAGCAGATAATCATTATCAAACCTTGCATATAGGAAGACATCCACAAAAAACAGATCAAAACAGAAGCTCCAATGGCACAGTAGTTTACAATGCAACGGGCAACGCAAGGATTTACTTTAATACCGAATGGAGTAACGGTCTTCCAAAAGAGCAACAAAAAACTGACCGTGTTCTCATCCGTGGTGATGTTTCAGGCACCACAACGGTCTATTTTAACAATCTTTCAAAGCACGCAGAATCATTCGATAATGAAAAAGCAAAAGATTCAATTCCTTTGAATGAACGTGGGCTCTCACTTATTCAAGTTTCTGGACACGCTCATGAAGATTCCTTCAAACTTGCCCATGGTTACACCACAATAGGAGGCTTACCTTATAAATATATACTCAATAGCTATGGACCAACATCCCGCCTTGGGAAAGCGGATAATCAGCAAAGCCTTTTTCCAGAAGATGGAGAATTTTGGGATTTCCGTCTCCAAAATGCTACTCTTGATTTGGTGGAAGAAATAAAAGCTCTTGTTCCCCAAGTGGCAAGCTATTTGGTCATGCCTAACGCAATATTCTCCTCTGGATTGACTGACATAAGCAATCAAAATACGCTGTTAGATAATATGCACTCAACAGTTTTTGGATTAGAAGGTCATAAAAAGAAAGGCATCTTCTTATCAACTTATGGCAACAAAGTAACGTTATCTTCCAGCCGTAGTCCATTGGAATATGGTTATGGTGCAGATGTTGGCTATGCTGCCTTACAAGCAGGCATGACATTAGCAACGCTAGAAAATCAAAACTTAACTGTAAATTTTGGTCTTTTAGGCACCTATGGAAAGCTCGCTTTTACACCAAAAGATATGGAAGGTTCTGACAAAAGCATACTGGATAAATGGTCCTTTACGGCCTATGGAAATCTCCACCATGACAATGGCCTTTATATTAATGCACTACTCTCTTATGGCGTTTTAAATGGACATATCACAACAGCCCTTATTGGCAACACCACAGAGTTAAATAATACGGATATATTGAATATATCGGCAACCGTTGGACAAAAACTAGCAACCGGTGTTGAAGGATTGTCCTTTGAACCACAAGCGCAACTGATTTATCAACATATTGCATTTGGTACGCTTTCGGATATCGATGGCTTCCAGGTTAATATAAAAACGCCTCATCAATGGCTGGTCCGTATGGGAGGGCGTTTAACGAAAACCATACTTCCTATTGAAAAAGATCGTGTTCTTTCTTTTTATGGTAAATTGAACGTTATCAAAGCTTTTGGGGAAAAAAGTACAATCGATATTGTTGAACCTTTCCGTCTCGATTCTATGGGCTCTTCCCTTGAAGGAGGACTTGGCATTAACGCGCAACTTTCTAAAAATATCGCACTTCATGCTGACGTTAATTACCAACATAAACTCCAAAAATCTGGAATCTCTGGAGTGAATTTTTCCGGTGGAATGCGTTATCGCTTTTAGAAATCTTAGCTTTCACTTTTAAAACATAAGCAGCACTAAAACGTAAAAAGTGCTGCTTATTTTGACACATTTCTAAAAAATCGTGATGCGTCAAAGAATGGTTCATTTTTTATCAAAACAAAGAAAATATCTTAAGGAACATCTCTATGCATAAGAATCTTTTGTTATGTACAGCCGCTTGTGCTTTGTTTTTTTCTTCTTTTACCTTCACATCGATCAGTACTGCCTCTAGCCTAAGCACTGAGACACGCAATGCCCTTGAAGGAATAATCAAATTACCAGAACAATATCGCTATGCCATTGATGTAATGAGCACGCCAACACAAGCCGAAAAAAATCTTGAAAAAATAGCTTCTGGCGCCATGATGGAGAATAATTTGCAAGTACTTCAAAAAAGCTTAGATGAAGCAGACAGTAGAATTAATAGATACTTCTCAGGGTTGGGGCGTTATGACTCTGGTGCACATATAAATGAATCGCAGAAAGCAAGAGATTATATACGTACCCAAGCCATGGCTCAACAACGCGCTCAAGATACACAACTCATGCTACAAGCCAATGCCCAACTTGATCGCTTGCGACAGGACCGGTTGATAAAGAGAGAGAATTTACTACGCGGCTATGAGAAAGCACTCTCCGATGCCGCAAAAGCAGCTGCAATCCTTGATGCCGATAACCAACAGCGTATTGATGCCACTCGCCAACAATGGGTAGAGCAAGACAATCGTGAATGGTCCAAACTGCAAAATAAAGCAGAAATATTACATAAAGCAGCAAAAATTGATAGTGCGCTACAAGGACAGAATAAAGAACTTTCCAATACTTTACGCAAAGCAGTCCTCGATACTTTGGAAACCGATGAAACAATAAATGTGGAGAGGAAAAGAGCCCCTGATTCATCTAAAGAGAATAAACACCCTGTTATTGATTCCAAAACAAATACTTCTTCCTCAGCATCAAAAATAGCTCTTAACACATCTGCAGAATCTCATGTGAAATTGCCCACAAAGATTGAGAGCACCCCTATCGCTCATACTGAGAGCACGTCTCAATTTACAGATGATAAAGCAACGACAACTTCTTCTTCTCTTGATGGGGTAACAAACCGCAAAACACTTACACCACAAATAGAAAACTCTTTCGTCATGCCTATTGCAATGTTTGCTGTTGGGGTTTCTGATGCCAACAATCAAAGTATCTTGTTAGACAATATGCAAATAACAATGTTTGAGCCCAAAGAGTATCAAGAGAGAAGCATTTTCTTATCCACTTATGGCAATAAGAACACATTTTTCTCCCGCATTCTTTCAAAACAAGAAAGTGCTCAAACAGAGCAAGAGAGCGTTCCAACAGAACAAGAGAGCGTTCCAGCAGAGCAAGAGGGCGTTCCAGCAGAGCAAGAGAGCGTTCCAGAAGAGCAAGGGAGCATTCATGCGGATATTCGCTATGCCGCATTGCAAGCAGGGGCTACATTAATCGCGCGAGAAAAACAAAATATCAGTAGCAGTTTTGGTTTTTTTGGAACATATGGAAAATTGTCTTTTGCTCCTAAAAATGCAGAGAGCTCTCATAAGAAGATGTTTGATAAATGGTCACTCACCGCCTATGGAAATATTCAGCATGACAGTGGAACCTATGCAAGTGCTTTCCTCTCTTATGGAATTTTTAAAGAAAATATGAGAAAAGAATTCATCCAAGATACCCCCAAAGTAAAAAATAGTAAAATATTAGGGGCCGCAGCAACTGTTGGTCAAAAACTATCCACCGGTTTCGAGGGGGTTATCCTAGAGCCACAAGCACAGCTTGTTTATCAGCGTCTCATACTTGGTGTCTCCTCAGATAATAACGCTTCATCTAATAACTCTTCCTCAAATGACAACAGTTCTTCAGATGAAGAAAATTCCAAAATAAACATAGGCAATCCTGATCAATGGTTGCTACGTATTGGCGGGCGTTTAACGCAAAACAAAGGCCGTGTCCTTTCCTTCTACGGCAAACTGAATCTGATCAAAACTTTTAGTAAAAATTTTCAACTTGCTGCTATGGGATCGTTAGTCGAAGGTGGCTTTGGTATTCAAGCGCACTTATCGCCAAATATCGAGCTTCATAGTGATCTGAGCTATCAACATAAATTCAAAAAAGTTGGCATCTCTGGAATAAATATTTCTGCAGGAATGCGCTATCACTTTTAAAAATACTTGTATTCTATCTTGAAATATAAAGTACTCTCATTATGTTTCGTTTTGTCTCTTACAAAAGAGACATAATGAGGTCAAAATTTTATATTTTATGAGGGGAAAAATATTTAGGAATACATCTATATGAAAAAAAATGTTTTACTATACACAGTTTCTAGTGTTCTGTTTTATTCTTCCACCAGCTTGTCTTATGCACTTCATAGCACGACTCCGTCACCAACGATAGGTCTCTCTTCTTCACAACCCTCTCATGTTAAGTGTCCAGTAAATACAACCGGAATTTTTGATCCGTATAATGATCTATGTGATGGAACTGGAAAACCTATTCCATCTCAGTCTTCCTTTCCACCTTCAACACCGAACGCACCTACGCTCCCTACCCTCCAAACGCAACGTGAAGGAGATTTAAGAAGCGGTACAGACTCTAGTGGGGGAACGACACGCTCTTCAACGCGCTCACAACCATCCAAGCAACCTACAACGCCCAAGATCTCTACAGATTCTTCTGAAGCTAAAATAATTACAAAGCCTGAAGCTTCCTCTAAAAACGAAGGAACACAACCATCAACAACTAAAGCAACAGAAGGTGTACAATCTAGCCCTACATCTTCACAAAATACTCCCCTTAAACAATCTTCAACAACAGAATCTCCAACGGCAGAGACAGCTTCAACAGCAGACGTAGCCAAATCGAGAAGGCGTTCAGGTGTTACTTCTACAGATTCTTCTAGTGAAGAAACAGCACCCAATTCTACTGTAACTTCACAGCCAGAAGTAACACGACCTTCACCTAATTTACAGTCAGCACCTAAAATACCTGAACTTACAAAACCAGTAACAGAAGTATCATCAAGTCCTAAAGAATCAAAACCTACAAGACCAACAGCAGAGCAATCACCGGCACCTAAAGAGCCAGAACTCTCATCAATGTCTCTAAGACCAGCCGCCGGAAAATCGACATCACAGGGGGCGTCAGAATCTGTGAAACCAGCGCCTGCGCATTCTGTCTCTGCACAAAAAATATCTGAGAAATCAGAGCTTTCACACCCAATATCCCCCATAAAACAGCCTGAAAATCCTTCACAAATCGAAGATATAAGCGCTGGCGTTGAGGCTAAAAACGGTAACACTATCACTCTGCATAACAAAAAAATTCAAGACAAATGGAGTGCGGTCAATGCAGAGGGAAATAATTCAAAAATCAAAATGAATGGGGGAAGCATTGATGCGGGTTTTATTGCACTGAGTGTATCAGAAGGTGGAGAAATTGATGCCACAGATATCACGGTGACAGCAGAAACAGCGGGGGTGGTCAACATAGAAGGGACAATCAATCTTAAAGATTCAAATATCCAAGTCACAGGGAAATCTGAAGCAAATGGCATTATTTTCCGCAATAATCCATATCATATCCCTCAAAGACAACATCCACGCAATGCTGGAATAAATGCCAACGCCATTCAGAAACAAGATATTGTCGGTAAAATAAATCTAGAAAATACAAAGCTTTCCGTTGAAAATGGTGTAGGTATCAGCCTTTATGGAACAAACACAAACGGTGTTGTCAGCCTTAAAAATTCAAA
This sequence comes from Bartonella sp. MM73XJBT.G, assembly GCF_028618435.1. Classification (GTDB taxonomy): domain Bacteria; phylum Pseudomonadota; class Alphaproteobacteria; order Rhizobiales; family Rhizobiaceae; genus Bartonella. The sequence goes on along the minus strand of NZ_JAQISW010000008.1, from coordinate 67,731 downwards.
AATTCATGCCGATGCTTTATTAAAAAATATAAAAAAGGAAAATGAATCCACAAACACCCTTACACTGGTTGCGGAACACTCTTCTTTAGAAGGTCGGGTAAGAACCTCTGAGAATAATAGAACAATTTTTGATCTAAAAGAAGGGACGAAATGGCTCTTAAAACCCAATAAAAACACTGTCAATAATGATCGTGTCTTAGAGAACGATACTATTTCGTATGACTATAGACAGTTTGGTCTTGATGAAAAATCATTCTCTAATCTTTCTATATTGCGCCTTACTGACAGTGCCATTATGTTTAACAAGCCTGTGGAAGAACATTACCAAACTTTATTTATAGGTCCTCAACGTCCGAAAGAAGATGGAACAGCGCATACTGCAGCAGTTTATAGTGCAACAGGTGTTGCAGAAATTTATGTCAATACTCAATGGAACAAACATTCTCCTGTTAGAGAACAACAAACCGATCGTATTGTGATTAATGGTGATGTATCAGGGAATACCATTGTTCACATTAATCTCCAAGAAACAGATAAAACAATAACAGATGGTTCTGTTGTGTGGGGAGAAAAGATGGCGTCACTTCCTTTAGGGACACATGGGGTTTCAATCATTCAAGTTTCCGGACAGGCAAACGAAAATTCCTTCACACTCGCCGGAGACTATATGACAATAGGTGGACAACCTTATAAATATATCCTCGCAAGCTATAAACCTGGAACATCTCATGAGAGCCAAAGTCTTTTTGACAAGAAAAGCGATTTCTGGGATTTCCGCTTACAGAATGCCTACCTTGATAAGGATAAAAAAGTTCGAGCGCTTTTACCACAGGTAGCAAACTATTTAACCCTACCTAATACTTTATTTTCTTCTGGATTTGCTGATGTAAACAACCAAAACAGGTTGTTAGATGCGATGCGAACAACAGTTTTTGGCACAGCAGATCATAAAAAGCATAATCTCTTTTTCTCCTCCTACGGCGAGAAAGTTACCTTATCTTCCAACCGCGGCCCTCTGCGCTATGGTTATGATGCTGATGTGAACTATAAAGCTTTACAATTGGGGGCTATATTAGCCACCTCGGAAAGCAAAGATATAAGCGCACATTTTGGTCTTTTAGGAACATACGGAAAACTTGCCTTTACACCAAAAGAGATGCAAGATTCTGAAAAGACAACCCTTGATAAATGGTCCCTCACCGCTTACAGCAGCCTCCAACATAGCAGTGGTCTATATATCAACACGCTTCTTTCTTACGGAAAATTAAAAGGAAATATTACCACAGCTCTTGTTGGGAATGCTGCAAAATTGGATGGAACTGAAATCCTTAATCTCTCTGCAACCCTTGGTCAAAAATTAACAACCGGTACAAAAGGACTGGTCTTTGAACCACAAGTGCAATTGATTTATCAAAATCTCATGTTTGATATTTTCTCAGATGCCAATGGCTTAAAAGTAGACATGGGCAATCCGCGTCAATGGTTGATCCGTTTTGGTGGACGTTTAACAAAAACGATAACAGCTGTTGAAGAAAACAAGGCTGTTTCCTTCTATGGAAAAATGAATGTTATCAGAACTTTTGGTGACGGCAAAACAATAAAAATTTCGGATACCTTTGCTCTTGATCCTACCGGTTCATCAATTGAGGGAGGCATGGGTGTGAATGCCTATCTTTCTCAAAATATTGTGCTGAATGGCGATATTAGCTATCGACAAAAGTTGCAAAAAACCGGTGTATCGGGAACCAATGTTTCTGGCGGAATACGGTATCATTTTTAAAGCAAAAGCACTTTTAACTTCAATAAAATAAAAAGCAGCACGATGTGCTGCTTTTTATTGAGACGTCTATTTTTAAAACTCTCAAAAGTCATCATGTTATCAAAAAAACATATTGATTTATAATATTTTTTACCAATCAAATAAAAAACTAAAGAGCTTAAGCATTCTCTCATGTCCAAACTGTTCATTTTAAAGCAATCAAAATGCTTTGCTTGCACATCACAAGTCGAGAGAATTTCAATGGAATAAAACGGCACAAAAAAAATGCCTCTTTATGAACCACAACAGCAAGCAACACGGGGAAATGAGCAAAGTGAATCATACGAGCAGCTTACACTCCTTTGCTATGCATAAAAATAACTGCTTTTATACCATTCTTTTTCTACCACTCATGAGAGGCTTATACACTTCACGAAGCACCTTAGACCTCTTCATGAGTACTATTGTGGAAATAAGTGTGTGTATTGAGAAAAATCTCCTCAAAACAAGCATATGAAGGGGCCATAACAAATCTATTCTGTTTTGGGGATTTTATTTTGTATGAAGCGTGTCTGCTCATGAAATCTCCACCCTATCATTATGATCTCTCAACCGCAGCAAAAGGACAAAACAAGTCATTTTGGTTATCGATTAAAATATAGCACAACACAGATAGCCTTAAACTTAACAACCTCGTTGTTTCCTTTATGAACAACAGGTCTGAGACCATGAGTTGAGTAAAGCTTAAAAAAAATTGAAAGGCAAATAGTCTCTTATTTAAGAAATCTCTTCATTCTAAGAAAAACAATTTTTATTGCAAAAATCTTGAAATTACTTTACACATTAAAAAATGTTTTTGGTCGCATACGCAACGACCAAGTGGGCCTTGAAAACCCTAAATCCGAGCGTGAAAATAACCCCACTATTGTGGGTGTCCCGGAATTCCGGGAGATTTTGCTATGTCCAGGTGTGTCTTACACACTAAAAGCAAAATGCTGACTCGGATTCAGTGTTTTCAAGCTCCCGGAATACTCATGCGAGGGCGCTCGCAACCGGAGGGGAGCAAATGCAAACTCAGAACCTTAATATTGATTTTTTTGTTGGCAAAAAAATTCGCTTGAAGCGAAAAATATTAAGAATGTCTCAAAAAACCTTAGGAGACGCTTTAGGGGTAAGTTTTCAACAAATTCAAAAATATGAAAAAGGCTTAAATCGTGTGAGTGCAGGGCGCTTAAAGGAAATTTCCGATATCCTAAATGTTTCGGTTTCCTTTTTTTACACGGATATTATCACAAAAGAAAACACCTCGTACCATCATGAAGAAGTCGCATCAAACAGAGAAGAATTTTTGCTTTTAAAAAGTTTTAGAATTCTGACATCTGCCAAACAAAAAGCCATTTTAAAATTAATTTCTGATTAGAATTAAAACGTTTTAAATAATTTCTATCCTTGTAACTGCTTTCTATTCTAAAAACAAAGCGCTTGCAATTTATAAACAATTTGGCTTCTTAATTGAGCAAGTTCTGCTTAATCATCTTCCTACGATATGAAACACGATACTTTCTTTTCATAAGCCTTCATGCCGCTTCATAAATATTTCTCTGAAAATGTCTTAAAATGCATCATGGCGAGAGCACTCTTGTTTTTCCTTCACGTCCTCCTCAGATCTGTAATCAATCCAACTTCTCATCAAGAGGGATCTCACCGTTGATCACTCCTATCAATCCATCTCCTAAATGTCTCTGCACCGATCATTCTATTAAAATAACATATTGATTTATCATCATAAATCATCTTTTTTCAACTTTAAAACCAAATAGTGTAAGGGTTCTCTCATCATTGCTCTTCTCCTATGGATAAATCAATCAAAATCACTTTTTTGCCCATCACAAGCAAAGGTAGTGTATAAGTAAAAAAAGAATAAAAATACCCCAAGAATCTCAAGAGCCCAAAGCTGTTGCAACATTGGAAAATAGCAAAGTGACGTTGCTGAAAAACATGACAATGCCAACTTACTTCTTTATAGGACTGAGAGTGTTCTGTAGACTTTATATTATTTCCATGAAGGCTTTATACCTTCATGGGCAGCGTCACGTCACAAACTGACATCACGAAATCGGCACTGTTACAAAATGGGTGTGACAAGCCTTGAGAAATATTTCTTTAAAACAAGCGCGTACATTGGAAACAATAAATCTATTCTTTTTGAATCGCTCTGTTTTGCATGAGGGGCGTTATCCCATTAAAAATGCAATAAACAAAAACATAAAAAATATATGATCTTCACTCTTTAAAAGACAGTGCTTTAAATTCTTTTAAAAGCTGTAAAGCAAAAAGATGATGATAAAAATATCACCTTTACAGCTTTATAATTCTCCTCCAATGAAGCTACCTTCCCTTTTTCAAATATGAATCCCAACAGAGATACGCGTTCTCCAATCTGGCATACAAAAACGACAACAGAAGAGAAAATACTAAACCGCCTTTTTATCTCAAATATAAAGCTTGCAGTAACTAACCGCTTTATCTCATCATACTTTAAAGGAAACGCTTGCATAAGATATCATGGAGCGGTCAAAACATTCGCTCATCCCCCTTCCCTTCAACGAAAAAATAAAGTGCCTATCAACCCACTCTGTAGAACAATATTCTATAAAAAATTTGCTTTCTCTTAAAGCCGCTGCACTTAGCTCACCACAAAGGTATGCGCGTGACATCATCACACTTCAAATAAGAGGGTTTTATAAGATTTAAAAGCAATACTCATTAAAAACTCTAAAAAGTACTTAATAGGGAAAACTTTACATCACTATACCTTTTACATCACCACACTTGAAAAGAGATTGTTTCATAAGGCATCATGAAGCGGTCACAACATTCTCTTATCCCCCTTCCCTTCAACGAAAAAATGAAGTGCCTATCAACCCACTCTGTAGAACAATATTCTATAAAAAATTAGCCGCTGCACTTAACTTACCACAAAGGTGTGCGCGTGACATCACCCTAAAAGAGATTGTAGGCTCTATTTTACAGAACAGCAAAACGATAATTTAAATACTCAAACGCACTTAAAATATAGAGACTGAAAAACACACTCTTTATTCAAACCACTGCTCTACCTCATCATAATAATTGCGTAGAACAGCTGAATAAAGTTTAGATTATTCTTCTAATTCCTTTGCAAGTCCAGAGAGTTGCATAGCTTGCGAAAGATCATTGACTGCATTTAAATGTGTTTGAAGTAATTCACTATTACGCTGTAGTTTTTTTTGTAAATCAGACAGCAAACTTTCAACCTCATGCTCAATATCTTGATTCATGTAGCGTCTCACATCGCTCATCGATTTATTAAGATCACGCAAACCACGTATTTTACATAAATTTATTTCTTCGTAATCTGGAACACCACTGCTCTCTAGCATATTGCTTTCATAATCAACCACTTGTGCTAATCCTTTCACAGCAGCGACAAATTTTGTCATCGCCCAATCACGATCAATAAGGTTATTATCAAGAGCTTTTGCTTTTGTAGCAAAACTATCATCACCATATTGCACTACAGACATTTTTATTTCCCCTTCAACCATATTGTTCAATCTTACTTTCAAATGAGGGAGATTAAACAGTTTTTCTTCAATGCTGATACACCCAATCGCGCTGATGATGCCAACACTGCCCAGACAACAGCACAACACCCCTTAAAAGTGCGTACCACTTCAACTTTCAACATATTCTCTGAAATATTTTCTTGCTTTGCTCCAAAACTATTATTGCTACTACACACATTCACCAAAATGCTATAGACTTAAACCCCTGCGCAGCAATATCGAAACTTCCAAATTTTCTCAAATTTTCTCTGTCTGTTTCGCCTTGCTTATTTTATCCTCGATTATTTTATTTTGTCTGCTTTATCACCACCAAGCCTTCGACAGAAAACAATAACTCTCTAACGATAACTTAGTCATAAAAAACACTTGCCGCCAAAAATTCGCAGCAAATAAAGACTTAAGCCCATTAAGAACTTCAGCATTTCACCGATAGCAATATTCACCCTCCATAAACTTTATGGCTTTCCACTCACCTAAACCTGCATAGTTTCTGGCGCCTATAAGATAGCACCCGACAAGATTAGTTTGCATCCATTCAAAAAGATACCCACACACTCTACTCTTTTTACATACATGCAATATTTTGCATAAAACACAAAAAGAATTCTCTTTTGAACAGATCAGCCATATAGCACTATTAAAAAAGACATCTTAAAATAGCTAAATAGCCATCCATCTCCCTTTTTCAATTATCATTTCGCTTTTCTTTGCAATAAGCGACTATATAAGATTTTTTGAACCTTTTCAAGCGTTTCTTAACCCATCCGTTCGATACGCCTTTAATCTCATATTCATGCGCTTGTTTGAAAAAACAATCTCTTAAAGGCAGCCTCCCCCCAAGTCTATTTCACATAAGTCTATTCCACATAAGCTTATTGCACCCAAATTCATTTTGCACCGGACGCAAAAATGATATAATGATAAATCTCCTATAAAATGGATAAAATTCATCGAGCTCTTAATCTTTATGCTTCATAAAAGAGCAAGCCAGCAAACCGGCATTACCCCCACCTCACTCCCCCCAATGTTACTCTCTTGGCACTTGAAGACGCTTCATAAGAGGTATCTTTCTTGTATAGTTTCATACCACAGGGCTCTTCTTGCTTGTCATGTTCAAAAAACATGATTTTGGTTGATTTAATATAAAAAGATTTAAAATAAGAGAATCTTTGGGTATTCAAGACTCTCACTCAATATGCAAAGCAGTAAATTATCATTACAAATCAATGCATTACCAACAAATAATGCTTAATTCTTTCCCTATTACTCTGTTTAAAAATTTCCTCTTCATCTTCCTTACGAAGCATAAAGATGGGAGCTCAATGGATTTTATATTATTTCCAAGGAGGCTTTACCGTTATACCATTCATGAGAGCCAGTACGAAATAGACTTACGCCTTAAGAGATTGTTTTTTCAAACAAGCGCATGAATATGCAACATAAGAATATTCCATTTGGAACATTTCTTTCTTCGTGTGAAAATATATCGCAAACAGCCTTAACTAATCTTGTTATGAAGTAAAATCGATCAAAAAGCCTATTTGACTTTCTCCCCATACCTTAAAACAAAAAACTTAACTCCATCTGCTCTGTATACAATCCAAATTTTTGTCAAGCAGGCTTCTCTTGACACCTCCTCATGAAATTCACTTGAACGAAAAACTCAACAAACAAACCTACAAATATTCATTTGCATACTAAAAGACACTTAACACGCAATAAAAAACACAAAAACGTTTCAAAAAACTTATATGCCTTATATTACCGCTATAAATAACCGTATTTTATGGCATCATGGGATAAAAAAAGTTTGCCGCAATACAAAACCTATAAAATCAACCAATATTAACTTTAAAGTTTTCCTTTTTATGCACTCACAGTGCTCAAACGCCTCAAAAAATCTTATAAATAAAGAAAAAATTTAAACTTGCCGAATATGTTATACCCGCATATATTACAGGCTGTAACATATTGTTACTCAATTAAAATCACCTCCAAAAGAACAGAAAGAGGATCTTATGGTTGATCTCATAAAAGCCGCGATGCTTTATTCAACCTTGATTATTACCCTCAATGCTTTTGTTGTATTTTTAGCGCTCATCATAGAAATATACGAGGCATAAATCTCCTAGATTTTCGTAATCTGTGCAAACTTTTCGTAATCTGTACAAATAAGCATCTTAATTTTCCACAAGGTCAAAGTAAAATTTTAGCTCTCTAGATAAATCACCTCCCAATTTCAAACATCGCTTGCAACTTTTTTGATGTTAACCTCTACTTTTTATTATCTGCATTTTTAACCATTAGTTTTGTCTTTTCACGCTCCCTTGAATCCCAACGTCATCCCTACCCTTAAAGGACAGAGTTTTCGACCAGATTCAATTTGTAAACAATTTATCTTCTTATCAAGCAGCTTATCGTTAACTTCCTCCTTCAAGACATATCACGCCCCTAAAGGATAATATTGAAGCTTACGCTAAAAACACCACCATCTTGACGTTTATGAAAAAGAAAGCCGCTCCATCATACATTAAAGCCCCTCATGGTGCTATACACCTTGGCTCTTGAGATAAGTTTATAAAAGGCATTTGTCTGCTTTTTTTCAATCATTTTTTATTCACGAGGAAACACTTTCATTTTTAACGTGCAAAAAACATGGATTTTGCGTAGCTCAACCTAGAACAGATTTGAAGTGAGAAAATTCTACGAATATCGGGGGCTCATTCAACATGAAAAAACACTAAACACTCTTTACATATCAAAGCATTGTCCGAAGAATACGACCCCTTAAGAACAAAAAAACGCATGCGTAAATTTTACATGGGCTCCACCACCACTCAAAACGATAATACGACGGCACAATTATAATAAAAACAGCAAGAAAAGGGGAGTAAACTTGGAAGGCAAAATTTGAAAAGGCATGAGGAACGGTTAACACCTCACAGATCCAGCAAAACCGTCCTAGTATAAGTGGCTCACGCACTCACCTGAAGTGATAATATTCTCAAATAAAAAGCGCTTTTTTAAAAATAGTGTGAGAAAAACATTTGACTATAAAACGATAATAAATCCATTCAAAATGCTTTTTTCTCTCTCTTAAAAAAAACGGAAAAAAGTAAATTCCAAACAGATATTTTCCTTCCAATTTTTTCAAAATTAGCCGTAAAGCTTAAAGCCTTTCTTTGTATGATAAAATATTTATTTGTATTAAACTCCCAACATAGCCCAACATTTGAATCTCATATTTCATCATGCATGCAACCAAGATGTAAAAAAAATCAGCGCATAGTTTGAAAAAATGAGCCCCAACATGCGGCGGCTCATTCCAGTGCAACAGTACCACAATTGAAAGCATTTTTTAGCGGAACAGATGACAGTATGTCATCTGTTCCACAAAGAGTGCAAACCGTAAAAGATTAGCTCTTAAAGTCAAAAGCGCCCCAAAAGTAAGAGATGAAACACCCAAAAACGGAATAAAATCAATAACGGTCCAATCCCTTATTGATAGAATAACCTATTGAGTTTTATTTTTTAATGAAAGCCAAAAAGAAATTCCATATATGCTTGTTTAACATTTCGACAGTTTTTAGATTTATCTCTGGAAGATTCCTCCATATTTTCACATTTCAGTCCCCATTCTTGCATTAATTTTTCATCTTTCTTAAAATCTTCTACGCTATAAGTCTTTTCACAACCAGCAACAGCAAATCCAATGCAAAACAGTAATGCTATAATAACGACTTTATTCATTAATAAATCCCCCTTCCTTGAGATTGATAAAATTTGAACACAATCAAACATCCCGCAAAAAATTGCATATTTGGCTCATTGTGCATTTTCAAAAATTTTAAATCCAACTTCTGTACGCGATTTTTTACAATCCTTAAATCAATAGAATACAAAGAAAGCATCCTCCTATCGATATTGTTTATGATTTAATGATTGTCCTGCTGTTTTTCAGTTTCATTCCCCTTTTTGCTATTTTCACGAAGTTCCTTTGCAAGATTTCTATAATGCTCTTGAAAAAGTTCCATATCGGCTTGCATGACATTTTGACAATTCTTAGTTGAAAAAGCAGAGGGGCCCATCTTATCGCATTTCTTTCCCCATTCTTGCATCAACTTTTTATCTTTCTTAAATTCCTCAACACTGTAGTTTTTTTCACAACCAACAGCCACAAGCCCTGTGCAAAACAACAATGCTGTTAGAATGATCTTGTTCATGGTTTTACCCCTCTTTTTATTTTATACTAACTTGTTTTATACTTTGAGAACGACATCGTTGGTTTCACAAAATCCCTGTATCGTGCTCTTACGTATACTTTTCCTTTGACAAATACGAACACCTTCAACGCCAATATGTTGCATCATGAGAGTTGTTTTATTGGACTTATATTTGTAATGTTATCTACGCAGTAGCTCTTTAGATTTGAGCGGTTTAAACTTCAGCAGCAATTTAATATCTTAATATTTTCAAAAATGCTTTTAATCACTTTTTTCAAGAGTTTTTCTTCAAGAACCACTTCATCATGAAAAGCAGCACAAATATCGTATCAAAAATTCACCATACCTAGACCCATTGCAAATCTTCTGCAAACGAAACAACAACTCTTTTAATGATTTGATTGCGTTCTTGCTTATTTCTTAATCCACTTTCTTAATTTGCTAAGAAAGAAAAAAACTTAAACTCGCCCCACACTTTTCAAATGCCAATAGAAACTCTAAAAAAGCGATCTTATACATTCCTGATAGCCATAAAAAATTATTCTTTACCTACCATCAAGTAACATTCAATACTCAGTCCATAAAAGCACACATAGTCTATAAAATCGCAAAAATGAAAGAAATAATTTCATATCATACTCTATGATTTTTTGGGGTTATAAGGAAAGCTTATAGCACGCTCATATCAGTTAATTTTATTGATTTTCATCCCCCCTGATAAACATGAATATAATTTTAAAAAGAAAGCATCGTCTAGCAGAAAAAAACAATCAAAGCTACTGTTAATTTACATTATTTACCCATGTATTTCAGTAAAATAAACAACAAATAACTCCACATTAAAATCATGATCAAGACAATTGTTATGGAAAAATAAACTGACCTATCCAGCGATGATAAAAATAATAAGGAGGAGGATCTCATCCATCGCAGAAGAGTTAAAATAAAGAATTTTTTATAGGTTTATGACCCTTTCATGAAATAAATCTTATGCAAAATAACTTAAATAAAACAATCCATGTAAAAAATGAGCGCTTTTATCACGATTAATTTCATGTAAAAATGACCGATATCATCTTTTTAAAAAAACAAACCAACGCACATTTATTATCATATATCTGTTATCGTATCTTATTTTTATTTTCCGTATTTTTTTGCAAGCAGTTCGCGCACCTCATCAGCCATTTTAGTTCCACGACTTGCACAACTTACCTTCATTAACCGATGCAAAGTTTCAGGAATATCGATCGTGAGGCGCTTCATTCCTCCATTCGCGTTTCCTTTGGGGATTCCTACCCATGCATCAGCTGTTAAAGGAATAGATTTATTGGTTGGTTTTGTGCCAATTTTAATTTTTTTATTCATCACGCTAACTCCTTGATTTCCGCTGCAACAGCTTCAATCTCTGCGGCGGCTGGTCCTTGCTTATCAACTTCATAAACAGCCTTTCCCTGAGCTGCAGCTTCTGCAAAAATCACACGTTGTGCAACGCTAGAAGAAAGAACATGGACGGGGTATATGCCAAGCGCTTCATTGACATCACGCCCTATCGCTGTATTGACTATTTTACGATTAATAACAAAAGCAGATTTGAGGTTTTCTTTATAAACGCGTGCTTCATCAATCAGCTTTACAATGCCATCAGCAGCCCAAATATCATAGGGACTAGGTAAAACAGGGATAAGTACAAAATCCGAAGCCATAAGAGCACTACGCGCAAGGTCCGTCACACGCGGAGGACCATCAATAATAATATAATCATAACTATGGCCAATCTGTGTAATCTCTTTGTGAACCGTTGCACGCGGTAAACCAATAACGGAAAACAAAGGCGCCTCTTCACGCGCAGCAGCCCAATCCAATGCGCTCCCCTGTGGGTCAACATCAATAAGCAATACCCGTCCCCCGGTACGTGCAAAACTGGCGGCCAGATTCACGCTCAACGTAGTTTTTCCAACACCCCCTTTTTGATTCAAAAGTCCAATGATCATTCGTTACATCTTTCAGTATTATCGTTTTTGCGATTATACTGAAAATAACAAAAGAAGCAAGTATCGAACATCGACAAAACAACAACTTCTGCTAACTTTTACGATAAAAACGACAACTCTCAATTTTGTCTTTAGAAATATTCTTTCAGCATGAAGCCCAAAATATTCTGAAAGGAATATTCTTGGAAGAAAAAGATAAATTTAAACAAGCAATAGGCTCTTCTTCCCCCGCCTTAAAATAAAAACTTCTTAAATCCACGACAATTGATCAAGCAGGATCTCTCCATAATCTCCTTTGGATTTTTCCCTCTTCACGCAAGCCTTGATCTCGCCCAATAAAAAAGCCTTTACCCTGAAAAAATAACAAATGCCCCAGGAGGATTTGGAAGGGAGACATATTGAATGAGAAAAGCAAAATCTATAAAACTCGCTCATCCCCCCTCTTATCTTCAATCAATTAAAATCATTTATATGCCATCACCAGCAGAACGAAAATATGAAAACAAACACGAAAAAAAGGAAAAAATATATCTTATGAAGTATCTTAACTATTAAGAACTATGGTCCGCATCGGTGGCTCGTATATAGTATATAATTCGTATATAATCGTGTCGGCTTGTCCCTTTTCTTAAATGAAAAATAGGGGGTGTACAATGAATATTATACTCTTTGAAAGAGATATCTTCCCGCGCAACACAGTGTAATGAATTTGAAAAAATAACGATAAAAAAAACAACACAATGGGCTCTACTTCGTGACAACAATGAACCATCCATAAAGAGCGTTATCTTTTATAAAGGTCAATCTATTGAATACATCTATCTTTACACTTAAGTCCACCCCCATCACACGACTTGTGCCGGCTCATGGGCTGTATAAGGCTCTTATCCCTTGAAAAGGTTCATAAAAAGGCATTTTCTCCCCTTTTCTTATACAATTTCACTCCACACGCCTCCCGCTTATCAGTAAAAGATCTTGACTGATGTAACATGGAACAGACTTGAAATAAGGGAATCTTACGGTATTCAAGGTTCTAACTCGAGTTAAATAATAGGTCAATGTCTTATTCAAGATCGAATATGTTGCATCTTACAACACATTTTACAACACATTTTTCCAAGCAAGTCTTCTCGACAAAAAGAATATTTTTGTTAAGATGCCCTTTAAAAAATCTTACCCTTCATCATGTCTTTTTATAGAGCTCAGAGTATTGTTAAAATCGGGAAATTGGGAATAAATAAAAATGAATTTACAGCAAATTGACCCTGATATTTTTATCGGTGCACAAATGAGCGTAGAAAATATCAAAACATTGGCAGAAGCTGGTTTTAAAACCATTGTCTGTAACCGCCCCGATCACGAAGAACCTGATCAACCTGACTTTTCAAGCATAAAAATGGTCGCAAATGACTATGGCATAAAAGCCTATTACCTTCCCATTTCGCCTCCAACCATAAAAAAATCAGATGTTGAAACCATGCAGACAATTTTAAAAACAGCGTCCTTACCTCTTCTCGCCTATTGCCATCATGGAACGCGTTCACTGCATCTTTATCGTTTAGCACGTCTTTACTCATAGGCTTCATGCGCTTAATCCCACACGCTAAAAAACAAAAATTCTTAAATTCACACCAATCTATAAAAAAATCATCTGTCAAGAATATTTGTCTTACAGCTTTCACGTGGAGACTTTCCCCCTTTAAAGAGGCCCTCTTCATTCGGACACGATAAGAAAGCTTTTCTCTTAAATAGACAACAAATCTCCACCTCTAAAGCCATCAAGAAGCTATAAAAATGCAGGCAAATTGATGCAAGCGATCAACTTTTAAAAGAAAAAAATTATCGATTTTAAATTTTGTGAAATTCTAAAGTTAAAAGTGCAAGAAGTTAAAAACCAGCTCTCTTTTTTCTTCGCATATCTTCTTGCCAAAGATGCTGTGTCCTTATTCATTCACGATTCATCATGAATTTTAACGGATCAGAAAGAAACAAGCAGTAAAGTTTTAATTGATAACAAAAGCCATACAATTAACTTTGGAAAAGACAATGCCTCAATCAGATCTTCAGATATTCGATTCTCCCTCTCAACAACGCAAAAAACATATATTCCGTGATGTTTTGGAATATATGTTTGTGCTTATCATCACTTTAAGTGCTATTTTAACAGCTCTTCTTTCTTTTTCAGATAAACTTAGAGCATATTTTTAAAAGTAAGCAGCCGATCCAACTGTGATAAGGGTTGGACTGTCTTTAAAATTTCTTTTGCTTTTTTTTCATCACGGTGCATTTGTGCAATCAAAGGTTCAAGCCCATCAAATTTTTCTTGTCCGCGTAAAAACTGGAAAAAAGAAATGGTACAGCTTTCCCCATAAAGGTCATCATTAAAGTCAAATAAATAGGTTTCCAAAAGAGGAGCCCCATCTTTAACAACGGTTGGACGGCAACCAAAGCTTGCAACCCCATCATATAAAACACCGTTAGTGCGACGCAAGCGTACCGCATAAACACCATGAGCCAAACGAACCTGAGGAGGCAACATCTGATTAGCGGTAGGAAATCCCAAAAGACGTCCAAGTTTGTCGCCTTGAATAATATTGGAACATACCCGATAGCGATAGCCTAATAAATGGGCTGCTTGGTCCACTTCTCCTTGTGAAAGAAGTTGCCGAATAAAACTAGAGGAAATAATCAACGATTGTGAATCTTGAGGATGAGAAACATAAGGAACTTGCACGACCTCAAATCCCTCTTCTTTTCCTCTTTGACAAAGAAGAGAGACGTTTCCACTTTTCTTATGACCAAATTGAAAATTTTCGCCAGTCACCACAACAGAAACATCAAAAGTTTCCTTTAAAGTCGACTTGATAAATTCATCGGCTGAAAGAGTAGAAAATTGAGCATCAAAGGGCTGCTCAATCACGCCATCAAAGCCCAAGATTTTAAAAATTTCAGCTTTTTCAGCCGCCTCAGTCAAACGATAGACAGGCGCTGAACGTTGAAAAAAACTTCTTGGATGCGGTTCAAAAGTTAAAACAACAGCGGGTTTCTTTTTTATCCGCGCAAAATCAAGTGCTTTTTGCAACACCCCTTGATGCCCACAATGAACACCATCAAAATTTCCAAGTGCCAACACGGCTCCCCGCCAAACCGAGGGAAACATATGAATTCCCTGAAGACGCAAAAATTTAGCCATTACTGAAGTGCCCACATGATTGCTTGTGGCCTATAACCATGACATTCTAAAAAAGAATGCAAAGCTTGCTTATCCACCACACCATTTTGCATATAATCATAACAATGAATCCCCCCCATAATATAAAGGGCATCAAGACCAAATTGGGCAGCTCCCTTAATGTCCGTCAAAAGACCATCACCAATCGCTAAAACTTGACTTTTTTCTATTGTTCCACGCATATTTTGAAGTTTTTCAAAGGCACACTCATAAATAGGAGCATGAGGTTTTCCAGCGATGCGGACTTCCCCTCCTAATTGTTGATAAAGACGTGCCAATGCGCCAGCACACCAAAATTCCTTATTTCCGTAATGAACAATCACATCAGGATTAGCACAAATAAAGGGTAAATTCCGCGCTTTTATGCGACGAAACATCGCCTCATAAGCAGAAGGCTCTTCCTCAAAATCTTCAAGAAAACCGCTACAAACGACAACAGAAGCTTCCCTTTCTTCAACAAATTCACACGTCAACCCTTCAAACAGCACCAAGTCACGTTCTGGACCAATGAAAAAAACTTGACGCGGTGCAGCACAAATGAGATCCCGCGTGACATCCCCTGACGTGATAATGGCATCATAATAGTCACGATGAACATTCATGCTTTGTAATTGAGCCGCAACATCTTCCCGGAGACGAGGAGAATTCGTCAATAAAATGACCGTTTTTCCCATTTGTCGAATTTTATACAACGCTTTCAACGCTGGTTCAAATGCCTGCATACCATTATGCACAACACCCCACACATCACAAAAAACAGCATCATAACGTTCTATAACAGTCTCAATATGGGTAAGCTCATTCATGGTGCACCTATCTCTATTTGTCATTGATCAGGCTGTCTTTACTTCAAAACTACTTATCGAAAGATAAGACTTCTGTCATCTGCTTTCTCAAACCATATCTCAACTTTGCATCGCTTATTAAAGATCATAAGAAATGATAAAATAAATAAGGTATCAAAAGCCTGTGCAAAATTCTAAAACGCTTTATAACAAAAGCTCATCATTCCACAATACTCATTTTCTTCATAAAAACTTCAATTCCAACAACAACTGCGTTGATACAGCTTTTTAGCGAAAACACTCAAATTTTTAATTTGAAAAATAAATAAATTTAAAAAACGCTTTAAAATTACTTTCTTAAGGATAAAATCCTTAAATTTATAATTATCGTTTATTCTTCAAACCTCATGGGAATTCCAAATATCTTTTCTCATTTCAAAATCTGTTTATATTGAATCAATCAAAACACTTCGTTTTCCCATTCATTAAGTAGAAGAAATAATAAAAACATTTAAAGATAAAAAAATAAAATCTCTCAAATTCAAATGCAGAAACTATCAAAGTATTTTGAACAAACAAAGAGTATGTGGCATCTATGCCGTCATGCATCTTTTTTTTCAATAAAGATAGAAACATAGCGTTTATCCTATCCATAGAAGCTTTCCCTTGATACACTTTCGTGTAGCATCATTCGTAAAATGCGTATGAGCATTGAGAAAAATCTTTTAAAAATAAGCAGGTATAGACAACAACCAAATCTATTTCGTTTTGAGTCTGTTTTGCATGAAGGATATCCATTTATGAAAGCTTTTCCCTCTCATCATGAGATTTCAACCACATAAAAAAAACCATTTTGGTTATTGATCAAAGACCTCTTTAGTTCTCCCCTAGGGCGCTTAATCTTAAAATCCACGGGGGGCTCCCTTCATCAAAGACAGGACTGAGAACATAAGTTTCGTAAGCCAATCTTAAAAAAATTTGAACGGCAAACAGTCTCTTAATTCAAGAAATCTCTTCATTCTAAAAAAACAATTTTTATTGCTAATCTCCTAAAATTACTTTACACATCAAAAGATGTTTTGGTCGCATACGCAACGACCAATAGGGAAAACAAGCCCGAAACCTCGATACATAAATTTATCCCGCTTTGCGGGTGTCCCGGAATTCCGGGAGTTTTTGCTATGTCCAGGTGTGTCTTACGCACTAAAAGCAAAAAGCTGATTCGAGGTCAGTGCTTGTTACTCCCGGAATACTTATGCGAGGGCGCTCGCAACCGGAGGGGGCAAATGCAAACTCAGAACCTTAATATTGATCTTTTTGTAGGTAAAAAAATTCGCTTGAAGCGAAAAATATTGGGAATGTCTCAAAAAACCTTAGGAGACGCTTTAGGGGTAAGTTTTCAACAAATTCAAAAGTATGAAAAAGGCTTAAATCGTGTGAGTGCAGGGCGCTTAAAGGAAATTTCCGATATCCTAAAAGTTCCGGTTTCCTTTTTTTACACGGATATTATCACAAAAGAAAACACCTCGTATCATCATGAAGAAGTCGCATCAAACAGAGAAGAATTTTTGCTTTTAAAAAGTTTTAGAGTTCTAACATCTGCCAAACAGAAAGCCATTTTAAAATTAATTTCTGATCAAAATTAAAATGTTTTACATGATCTTTATCCTTGTAATCTGCTTTCTGTTCTAAGAACAAAACGCTTGCAATTTATATCACAACGCGTTTTTTTCAAATTCTCCTTGATTGACTTCCTACGATAGGAAACACAATATTTTCTTTTCATAAGCTTTCATACCGCTTCATAAATATTCCTCTGACAATATCTTAAAACACATCATGGCAAGAGCACTTGAAACATCCATGAAAACAATTCATGATACAAGTCTTAAAATATTGAGCAACATGTCTTTTGACTGTTCCAAATTTTGAAAGGTTCTATCCTCTCCACCTTCCCTGTTTTAAAAGGACCAGCGACAAATCTAATGTCGTCTCTAACAGTTTCACTAAGCTAACCTCAACCTCTCAAAGGACAATATTCCATAAGGCTCTACGCGCAAAAACGTCCTAAAAAGCTAGCCTCCCCGCCCCACCTTGAAGCACCAAAACGTTTCAATCCAGTTCAGTCTGTAAATAATGCAATAATCCGTTTTTTTAAGTGAGCATATTCACTTGTTTTATTTCATATCACCTTTATATCACCAACCTCAAAGAACACCATCTCATGAGACTGTCTGGTTTGTCCTGATCTCACACATTTTTGCAATAAACATCAAGGAAAATCAATAAAACCAATCAAGGGCTTGCAAACGGGTTATAAGATCCATTATCTCGTCGCCACTTGAAGGGTTCGGTGAAATCGCTTGACCAAAGACCAATCTTATTGTTACGTGCTTTTTCTTCTGCATGATGGTACTGTGTTGGAAGAGGATTTTTACCCTCCTTTGGGAGCACCAACATCCCTTCTCTAAGACCTGCCTCAGCTAAATCAATCCCTTGAACAAAACATTGCGCATAATAAACACCATTGTGCATAAAAGCCCGCTTACAGGATAAATCCTGACCAAGTGTTTTGGTGACAAGCCAAGCCGTTGTAACCGCACCGCAGGGCCATTCTTGATCCTTTAATTTTGCTTTTTGGCGTGGTGCGCATGTGTCCACACCATAAAGATGAATATCACGGGTCATATGGGATCGCCAAGATTGTGCAGAAGGTGTTAGTAATTTAAATGTAACCCCACTTGTAACCGATGCCCTACCATGAAAAACAAGCACATTATGTACCTCATCATTTGATGCAACGCTCTCCTGCTGATCAAGCGCTGGTTTATTTTCTTCTAATGACTGTTGGGAGATCGATTGCCTTAATTTTTTTTCTTCCTTGTAGAGATCAACAATATCTTGAATATCTTTCATTTTTAATATTTCAAGAAAGCTGAAATCTATTTTATCCTTATATTGACTTAATCCCCACATTATAGAAACTATAATGTAAATCATAACAATCAATTTAAATAGCATCTCTTAACACGCTCGCTTAAAAAATTCATTGTTTTTCTATCCTTTCACATTATTTATCGCAATCCCCTTGTTTTTAAAGAAAAAATCAAAATATCTGTGTTACACATTAACTACATTTTGTAAAGAATAATATTCTCTCTCACCTTGTTTTAATATTGTTGTCTTAACTAAAAGTACAACTTAAAATTGCCATTTTCATGTAACACAATCTCAGTTTGAAAAGACTTCTGTCTCTTTAAAAAGAAGTATTTGAGAGTGAGAAAATCCACGATCAAGACTTTTAAAACAAAAAAACGAGGAGTTTAGACTGTCATAAAATAACAGAATTCTCCAGGTGTTAGAGGCAATGGAATGTCGATAGATGAACAAATATTGTTTGTTAAAGAGAGGTAAAATGACAAATAGTAGATTTCAGAACATCATTTTTATCGTGATCATGCTGCTTTTTACAGCAGTATTTGTATCCGATCCTTCTTTTGCTGCTCCTGCTCCTAATGGGGGTGGTTTTGGGAATCTTGATGGTGTTTTAGGCAACATTGTCACCATGATGACGGGTCCAACGGCAAGGCTAATTGCCATTATATGTGTTGCTGCTGTAGGTATTGGTTGGATGTACGGCTTTATTGATTTACGCAAAGCAGCTTACTGTGTTCTCGGTATTGCTCTTGTTTTTGGTGCCCCCGCTCTTGTCACTAAATTAGCGGGTACAGCATAAATGAACGAAGATACCCTTTTCCTTGCCTGTACACGTCCGGCCATGTTTATTGGTGTTACAATGGAAGCGATGGCACTCAATGTCATGGCGACATCCATTCTCTTTATTGTGACCAGTGATTTTACCATGTTTGGTCTTGGAGTTGGGATGCACTTTATTTTACGTGAAGTGACAAAATATGATCACAACCAATTTCGCATACTATTTGCGTGGCTCAATACCAGAGGAAAACAAAAAAATATCAGCCGATGGGGAGGAGGTTCTACCTCCCCCTTACGCCTTGTCCGCACTTATAAGGAACTAAGCTGAAGGAATACAACCGGTGAAACATATGTCAATGATGAAACGGGAAACTTTGCCTGAAGAATATATTCCCTATATACGTTACATCAACCAGCATGTCATTGCTTTAAATTCACGCTGTTTAATGGTTGTGATGGCTGTCGAGGGTGTAAATTTTGATACGGCAGATACTGATCAAATCAATTCTTTACACAACCAATTAAACACGCTTTTGAAAAATATTGCAGATGAACGGGTTGCTTTATATTCTCACATCATTCGCCGTCGTGAAACGATTTATCCAGAAGGACATTTTATTTCATCTTTTGCAACAACATTAGATGAAAAATACAAAAAGAAAATGGTTTCGCAAGAGCTGTATCGCAATGATCTATTTATTTCATTGCTTTGGAATCCTGCAGCGGACAAAACGCAGAAATTAGCTTCATTTTTTCAGCGCTTGAGCAAAGCAAAAAAAACACAATCTGAACCCGATGAAGAAGCTATTCGTAAACTCGAAGAATTAAGCCAAGATCTCATGCAAGGTTTAGAAGAATATGGGGTCCGTCTCCTAACAATCTATGAACATGAAGGGCTTTTATTTTCCGAACAAAGTGAATTTCTCCATCAATTGGTGGGCGGAAGGCGTGAACGTATTCCTCTGACATTTGGCACCATTGCGTCAACGATTTACTCAGATCGTGTTATTTTTGGAAAAGAAATTATCGAAATTCGTCATGAAAGCAATGAACGCTTTGCCGGCATGTTTGGGTGGAAAGAATACCCTTCTAAAACACGCCCAGGGATGACCGATGGTTTGCTTACGGTCCCGTTTGAATTCATCTTAGCACAATCCTTTGTTTTTAAAAGTAAAGCAGCCGCCAGTGCAATTATGAGCCGCAAACAAAATCAAATGATTAATGCAGCCGACCGTGCTAGCTCACAAATTGATGCGCTAGATGAAGCCTTGGATGATTTAGAGTCAAACCGTTTTGTTTTGGGCGAACATCATATTTCTTTAACTGTTTTTGCCGATAACCCCAAAATATTGACTGAGAACTTATCAAAAGCACGCTCCCATTTAACCAATGGGGGTGCCGTTATTGCCAGAGAAGATTTAGGATTGGAAGCTGCATGGTGGGCGCAATTACCCGGAAACTTTAGCTATCGTGCGCGTTCAGGCGCCATTACCAGCAGAAACTTTGCCGCTTTATCGCCCTTCCATTCTTTTCCTGTTGGCAAATTGAACGATAATATTTGGGGTCCTGCTGTCGCTTTGCTCAAAACACAGGCTGGTTCACCTTACTATTTTAATTTTCATTATGGTGATCTTGGAAACACGTTTGTTTGTGGTCCATCGGGATCTGGTAAAACAGTGATTGTTAATTTTCTTCTTGCACAATTACAAAAACATAATCCAACCATGGTTTTTTTTGACAAAGATCAAGGGGCAGAGATTTTTGTCCGCGCTGGAGGAGGAAAATATAAACCTTTAAAAAATGGACAGCCCACCGGTATTTCTCCCTTAAAGGGCATGGAATACAGCGAAAAAAATAAAATCTTTCTTCGCAATTGGATCTTAAAGCTCGTCTCAGCTGAAGGGCAAATTGTGACCGAAGAAGAGCGACAAGAGATTGCCAAAGCCATCGATTCCTTAGAAAATTTACCCCCAACACAACGCTCTCTTGGGGCTCTTCAACTGTTTTTTGACAATACATCAAAAGAAGGGATTGCCATACGACTACAACGCTGGATTAGAGGAAATGATTTAGGATGGGTTTTTGACAATGATCAAGATGATCTCAATTTAAATGCACAATTCATTGGCTATGACATGACCGATTTCTTAGACAACGAAGAAATTCGGCGCCCCTTAATGATGTATCTCTTTCACCGTATTCTTGATCTAATTGATGGACGACGCATCATTATTGTCGTTGATGAATTCTGGAAAGCTTTAGAAGATGATTCATTCAAAGCTTTTGCGCAAGATCGGCTAAAAACAATCCGTAAACAAAATGGCATGATGCTCTTTGCAACACAAAGCCCCAAAGACGCTTTAAACTCCACAATTGCACACACAATTATTGAGCAATGCCCCACCCAAATATTTTTTCCCAATCAAAAAGCAAATTATAACGATTATGTCGAAGCTTTCAAACTCACTGAGCGTGAATTTGAACTGATACAGTCAGAATTAAGCAGAGAATCCCGTCGTTTTCTTATCAAACAAGGACAAAGTTCTGTTGTTGCAGAGCTTAACTTACGTGGAATGAGCGATGAGATCGCCGTTTTAAGCGGCACAACTCAAAATATTGAACTCATGAATGAAATTATAACCGAATATGGAGCAGACCCTAATGAATGGCTACCCATATTTTATCAAAGGAGAAAAAACAATGAAAAAATATAGCTTAGCAACACTGTTATCTTTTTCTCTTATTTCTCATGCATTATCACAAGTCTCACCAGATGCTGATGAATATTATAAACAAGCACTCGAGAACACACAAAAACTCGATATTGCGAAATCAGAAACCGCTGAGACTATTTATAAGACTGCAACTGAAAAGACAAAAAAAATCAAAGAGATAAGAGATCAACTTGAACAACTCAAAGCACAAATAAATACAGCAACAACTAAAACCGAAACTGAAACTGAAAAACAATCTAAACTTGAAGAATTGCAGAAACTTCAAACCCTTCAGCAAGAACTTCAATTAAAAGTTTCTCTTCTTCAAGCTGATCTTCAAGCGAATGCGTTAAAACTTCAGTCTCTTGATATGATTCAAGCCAAAGATACGAAGACAAAAGAGGAGCTGCGTGAAGAAAAGGAGCAAGAAAAACATAAAACAATTCAAGCACAATTAAAAGAAAAAGAAGAAAAACTAAAAGAAAAACTTGAAAGCACTGGTACAGATGTCAGACTATAGTTCTCCTACATTTGATAAGTTTTCTCCATTTACAAGCATTTCTGGGTATATTTTAAACCCTCTCGAAAATGTGATGGACACAACGGTGAGTGGGTTATCTTCTGCTATTTCAGCGCCCTTAAATCTTGCTGCAATCATTTTTATCTTTCTTTATGGCTACAATGTTATGACAGGTCGCGTTGCGCTTTCCATGCATAGTCTTCTCAATAATGTTGTTAAAATCGTTGTTGTGACAACAATGGCAACGAATGCGGATACATTTAATAGTTATGTCAAAGATATTTTCTTCAATGATTTGTCCAACGCTATTGGCAATGCGTTAAACAGAAATCCTGCAGACTCCAATGTTTTTGATTATATTTTGTTAAAGGCAAGTGACCGCTATCAAGAAGTCTTATATAACGCTTGGCTTTTTGAAAAGATCGTTGTGGGCATTCTCGGTGCTATAATGCTTTTCACTGTTATTCTCTTTTGTATAGGTGGTTTTATTGTCCAAATGTTTGCACAAGTTGCACTGGTTATTATTATAGGTCTTGGACCTCTATTCATTAGTTTATATTTGTTCAATACAACGCGAAAATATACCGATGCATGGATTACAACTTTGGTCAATTTTACCATTTTACAAGTTCTCGTAATCATGCTTGGAACAATTATATGTCAAGTTATCCTACAGGTTCTCAAAATTTCATATGAATCAATTTACATTCTTTTCCCTCCTGTCATGGTCATTTCTATCATAGGGGTTATTATCTTCCGTGCACTTCCCAGTATTGCCACAGCACTAGCCTCTGGCGGACCATACTTTAGCGCTGGTATCTCTTCAGGGGGACAGATTTTCACAATGGTTGCCAATAGTGCAAGAACAAGTGCTAATGCAATAAAAAGTGCTACTTTAAACATCTCAGGAGCTGCCGGTAAAGGTACGGCAGGCGCCGCAGCAAAAGCAGGAAGCTCAGGAAGCGCTGGAGGGGGTGGTCGTGGACGGTTTTAAGATAAAGGACCTCTCTAAAAGGATAAATATTTTTTCCTTGCGTGCGCCAAAGGGCGCACGTGTCATCGTCCTGTTCCATGAAAAACTTAACATCTTAGGCCTTACAACAAAATCAAACACGGTTTTGCATCACATAAACTTGTAAAAGTGTTTAAAATAAAAGGCTCTCATGCATTGTATTCCAAGATATTTGTGAGTTCAAAAAATGAAACGAAAAATAACTTTTGTTATGATCCTAACAATCGCGCTTACCGGCTGTGCCTCTCTGAGTGGCCCCAAAAAACCACCACGCTGTAATGGCAAACAGACACGTGCCTTAAATAAAGACAAGTGGAATTGGGAAAATAAAAACGTTGTCCACTCAGAAAAGACCGGAAAGCCTGTTAGAACGCCCATCATTCTCAATACTTTAGAAAGTGAAAAAGTAACGGGCAATTTAACAATTCAGCCAGCTTTATTAAAGCCGGCTATTTATGAAGCACGATCTGACAAAACTGTGGAGGTTCCGCGTGAAAAGTGATGCCCTTGAAGAATATATAAAAGAAGCCCGCTCTTTTGACATTGACCGTATGCATGGCATGCGCGTGCGGATGAAAATTTCCATGGCGTTAACAATACTTTTTGGATTGATGACAATTGCGCTCGCTTTGGCTGTCGCAGCTTTAACGCCTTTAAAAACGATAGAGCCTTTTGTTATCCGTGTTGATAATTCAACAGGCATTATTGACACTGTGAGCGGTCTAAAAGAATCCCCTAACGACTATGATGAAGCAATAACGCGTTATTTTGCCAGCCAATATGTTCGTGCTCGTGAAGGTTTTCAAACCTCAGAAGCAGAAAACAATTTTCGCTTAGTTTCTCTTTTATCTTCTCCAAAAGAACAAAACCGTTTTGCAAAATGGTACGCGGGCAATAATCCAGAAAGTCCACAAAATGTTTATCATAACATGATTGCGACAGTCACAATCAAATCAATTTCTTTTATAAGCAAAGATCTTATCCAAGTTCGTTACTATAAAACGGTCAGAGACTTTAATGAAAAAGAAAATATTTCCCATTGGATTTCAATTTTAAATTTTTCCTACGTAAACGCACACATTTCAACGTCTGATCGTCTCATCAACCCGCTTGGTTTTCAAGTATCGGAATATAGATCTGATCCAGAGGTGATAAAATGATCAGACTTTTACAAACAATCTTTTTAATTTTTACAATCACTTTCAGCTTTCACACAGTTCTCTCATTTGCGGAAACAGCGCCTGTCAGTGCCCGTAAAGATAACCGCATCAGATTTATCAATTATGACCCTTACAACGTCGTACAAATCATTGGCTCCATTCGCTCTTCCGTTCAGCTGGAATTTGCCGATGACGAAGAAGTAATCTATGTAGGAATTGGAAATTCCGTTGCTTGGCAAGTTGCGCCGGCAGGCCACTTTGTTTTTCTCAAACCGCGTGAAGTCCAACCTGTGACCAATTTACAAATCGTCACAAGCCGCCAAGATGGAACACAACGCTCTTACCAATTTGAGCTGCGAATCCGTGAAGGCGATGTTTCAGCGGGCAATGAGACCTATTTCTTGGTAAAGTTTCGTTATCCAGAAGATGAAGCCTTGCGGAAGAAACAAGCCGAAGCCGCAAAAGCTGAACAACGTGAAGAAAACTTTGTCAATGATATTTTAAATATCCATGAAGATTTTGGACCACGCAATTGGGCTTATGAAGCGCAAGGCTCATTCCTCATTGAACCTGCTTCTGTGTATGATAATGGAAAAACAACAACCTTTACCTTTTTAGGTAATGTTGAAATCCCCACCATTTACCTTGTAACGCCTGATGGGCAAGAAGCCCTTATTCCAAAATCAATTAAAGGCAACAAAGTTATTGTTCATGCAACAGCAGCACAATTCACGCTACGGCGTGGGAATGAAGTATTGTGCATCTTTAATAAGAGATTCAACCCAGAAGGAATTAATCCTGAAACGGGAACGACATCACCATCTGTACAACGTAAAGTGAACATAGGAAACAGCCATGAATAACGCCGTGGATGAAAAAAACATTAATGATCGCGATACAATAAAAAATGCTCAAGGGAAAAGTCAACAGAGCAATATAGGGAAAGCAATCGCCCTTGTTATTCTTTTCAGTGTCTGTCTTTATTTAGCCTATTCAACACTTGTTACAGACAAAAAACAACTTATAGAGAAAAAGCAACCGATTGAATCTTTAAAAGAAGGGAAAGTTATCAAACAAACAGAACTTTTCCGCCCTGCACGACCAAATCCTCCCTCCTCCCTTGAGCAGACGCACCAAAATAACGCTCTATTACCCAAAGTCGAGCTACCAACACCCAAGATCAATCAATTAAATTCTGATGATTCCCTGTTGGAAGCAGCCCAACGTGCTCCTGTATTAGCGTATGCGAATACACAACAAAGCAAAATAGATTTACAAACCGATAAAAACGTTTTGCCTCACCAACTGGAAAGCAAACCGGATGAAACAACACAACGTTTTAATCATCTTCTCAAACCCACCATGCTTGAAGGTATTCGTGCTTCAACCCTTGGCAATCGAAATTATATCATCGCGATGGGAACATCTATCCCTTGTATCTTAGAAACAGCCATCAACAGTGATCAACAAGGTTTTGCCAGTTGTATCATCTCCAGAGATATTTTATCAGACAATGGTCGTGTTGTGCTCCTTGATAAAGGCACACAAATTGTTGGTGAATATCGCGCTGGATTGAAAAAAGGCCAAAAACGTCTCTTTGTGCTATGGAATAGAGCAAAAACCCCCAATGGGATCATTATATCCTTAGCTTCACCGGCAACAGATAGTTTAGGACGCTCTGGTCTTGACGGTGATATCGATAATCATTGGTTAGAGAGGATTGGATCTGCACTTCTTGTATCCCTGATAAAAGATGCAACAAGCTATGCCAATAAACGCTTATCAAAAAAACAAGACAAAGAAGAGACTGAAACAATCTCTTCAGGACAAAATATTGCAAATATTATTGTCGAAAATTACGCCAATATTCCTCCAACATTATCCAAAAACCAAGGGGAAATGGTGAACGTTTTTGTTGCCCGCGATTTGGATTTTTCTGGCGTTTATAAATTGAAAGTCATCGAAAACAAAAAACAAATTATCAACCGAGCTGTTTCAAGAAACTTTTACAAAAATTCTGCGATACCTTTAGAATGAACCAAATCTTACACACCATGAACGACGAAACCCTCACGGTTGTTCTCACAAAACTTGAACCGATCAGTGCTTTTTTGAAAGATGAGAGTCTTTTTGAAATTGTTATCAATCGTCCCTATCAAGTGATGACGGAAGGGCTGGATGGTTGGAAAACAATAGAAGCACCGGCTCTCTCTTTTAATGAGCTTATGGGGATTGCGAAAGTTGTCGCTTCCTATTCCAAGCAAAATATTTCAGACAAGAATCCAATATTATCGGCGACTCTGCCTGGCAATGAACGCATTCAAATTGTCATTCCACCAGCTGTCGAAAAAGGCACAATTAGTATGACAATTCGTAAACCATCATCACAGAATTTTTCTCTCGAAGAACTCGCTCATAAAGGTCTCTTCTCGCACTGTGAGCAGGTCTCTTTCACGCCATTGAATGATTATCATACGCGTTTTAATGAACTCAAAGTCATCGAGCATAACTTAGCCAATGCCTACTGCAATAAAGACTTTGTTTCCTTTTTAAATCAAGCTGTAGAATACCAGAAAAATATTTTAATTGCGGGAAAAACGGGTTCGGGAAAAACAACATTATCCAAAGCATTAATCGCCAAAATTCCTCAAGACGAGCGTATTATCACCATTGAAGACACACAAGAATTGGTGATCCCACACCCTAACCATGTCTCGATGATCTATTCAAAAGATGGACAAGGCTTAGCTTCTGTTGGCCCCAAAGAATTGCTTGAATCATCTTTACGAATGCGTCCTGATCGTATTCTTTTGCAAGAACTTCGAGATGGTACAGCCTTTTATTATATCCGCAATGTCAATTCGGGCCATCCAGGGTCAATTACGACGGTTCATGCCTCAACAGCCCTTGCTGCTTTTGAGCAAATGACCCTTTTGGTCAAAGAAAGTGAAGGAGGGGGCGATTTAGAGCGTGATGATATTCGAGGTTTATTGATTTCAATGATTGATATCATCATACAATGCAAACGGGTTGAAGGAAAATTTAAGGTCACAGAAATTTATTATGATCCTTTCAAACAACGAAACATCTTTGGAGGTAATTAAGACAAGATCATATCGGTTGAAGGCTCTTTTAAAGCAACGATTGGACATACATTGCACATAAAAGGAAAAATGCATGAAAACCAAAGCAATAGAAAACAGAGAAAACCTTTTATTGATGACAGCGGAAAAATTAAAACAATGCCGCCAAGCCGTTGATTGCGCCATCAGCCCCCATACGAGAGAAGGAATAAGCTTTCATTCCAAAACGCTAAAAAATTTAGAAGAATATGCAAAGGGGACTATTTCACTCGAGGAATTTAATACTCTCATGGACAACACGATATTATAAGGAAGCAACGATGCCCAAAGCAAAAGCAAAAACCAAAAATATAGATCACCCCTCTCCCCATAATTATCTCTATCCCGGAACCCAAATACTCAAAAATAAATATGGAGAGACAGATTTAGAACGCTTTCGGGAAAAATGTTCACATGATATAGAAAAAGGATTAAAAAGCCTGCGTCGTGAATCTCTGCCAGAACATTTTGATTGCTTTTATCTAAGCTATATCCATCACCATTTGTTTAAAGAAACATTTGTATGGTCTGGGCAAATCCGCACGACTCCCTTCACATTTGCAGACGGAAGCGTTGCCGTCATGCCAGAAATAAAAAGAACAGAATGGGACAATACTTTTGTAAATGCTGAGAAAATCCTCGACGGCTTAAAGAAAATAGAGAAAACACTTGCCGAAAAAGATAATTTGAAAGGCTTAACGCGCGAAGATTTCATTTCTGAAACCGTGCCACTCTTTGTCTCTCTTAAAAATATACACCCCTTCATAGATGGCAATGAACACACAATAGAGTTCTTTTTTGAAAATCTCGCCAAAAGCGCAGGCCATCGGCTTGATTTTTCACTCACAACACGAGAACGTATGATGACGGCCTATACCCAAGCCGCACACTATGGCAATGCAGAACCGATGAAAGATCTTTTTGAAGATATCTCACATCCAGAAAAAATATGTCTTTTACAAGAATTCATGAACAACATGAAAAAGAGCGGACGCGATTTAAATGATCGTCTTGTTATGGTTGCAAAGGAAGATGAAACCTATACCGGAATCTATAGAGGGGCTCTCTTTGACAGCTTTATGCTCGATGTAGAAGGGATTTACATTATCGGCCGCAAAACAGATCTGACAACAGAACAACAAAAAACATTAAAACCCAGCGACAAATTGACCTTTACACCTCCTAAAACTGAACTGCTTGAAAAAATTCTCATTCCAGAAGAAAAATTAGCCCCTTTAACAAAAAATGAAAAGGCTGGAATGATCGCAGAAGATGCGTGTGTCCAAACAGCACGAGACCAAATTCAGCAATTAGCAAACATTATTTATGGCAACGCAAAAACATTAGATAAACAAATGGTCGGGATTATTAACAATCCGCAATTAGGCCAACGACTTGCCAACCAGATCGAAAGGACACCGCACTCTGTTGCTCATCTTGCTGGTTTGAGTTTATGTGGACTCCAAAGTCCAGCACGTGCAAACGCTAAAAACCATCTTGAGATGCTTTGTACTGCCGTTGTAAATTTCACCCATGCTGTAGAACATGCGAAGAAGGAAATTACTCAAGAACATACAACAGAACAAGCACGCCGTTCCAAAACAGTACAAATGCCAAGTCAAAGCTTACAAAATTTTTTTGCCTTACCAAAAGAGTTACAGCAAGAATCTTTAGCAAAAAATCTTGGACTTCAAAAAGAGCTGACCAGCTTTGTAAAAAAAATCAATAGCCGTCTCTCAGAAAATGAACATAAAGCTGTCAAAAATAATGATTACGAAACATTAGCTCAAAGCATTGGTGTTTCAGAGAATAAGGCAAAGCAAATTACGCAAACCATTAAGCAAGCCAAAGAAGCACACCAGCAAGCCTGCACACGTACAGTCAACCGTTTAAATGTGCTCGCTATGGCCAGCTAAGAATGGATCCAAGTTTTTCTTTTTCATGAGAAAGCTGCATAAATGAAAACGGGTTAGCGTTATCTTGCGCCTTTACAAAAAAAGAGTATTACCCCCCTGAAAAAAAGAGCATTTCACAATATATTCTAGAGAGATTTGAGAGTAGAATACAATGAAATATACCAAGACACAAATGATCCTTATTTTAACTCCTATTGCTTTAGGTGCTTTAACGATATTCCTTGTTCCTCATTTTTTATTGCTGATAACAAATGGACTAAAGAGCGATCAAGTGTATTGGACCCTTCGTTCAAAACCTTTATTAGACTTAGCATTAACGGCTGCTGTTTTATTGTTGTATAGTCTCTCGCAAAAATTGCACCTGCGTAAAATAATTAGTGTTGTTTCCCTGTCCTTTTTTGGAACCATTGCTCTTTACTACATTGGAATTGAAATAAAACGTTTAAGTCCCTATGTTGGCCAACAAGGAATAACATGGAGCTATGCACTTCAATTCATGGATCCTATGGTTGTCTTTGGCATCATTATTGGTGCTTTTTTTTCTATCATTCAATTTATAACAACCTCTCCACCTAAAAATAAGGTCAAGCGTGCAAAAAAAGAGGTTTTTGGGGGAGCCGCATGGATGGATTTAAGAGAGGCCGCAAAAATCTTTCCTGCCAATGGACAAATTGTTGTGGGGGAAAGATACCGTGTTGATCAAGATAATGTGTGCAAAATTCCCTTTGCACCTGGCAATAAAACAACATGGGGCAAAGGTGGAACAGTACCTTTGCTAACCTTTAACCTTGATTTTGGTTCAACCCATATGATTTTTTTTGCTGGTTCTGGTGGTTATAAAACCACAAGTACAGTGATTCCTACGTGTTTAACTTATCCAGGATCTATTATTTGTCTTGACCCATCAACAGAAGTTGCCCCAATCGTCAAATTTTCCCGTCAAAAAATGGAAAATAGAAATGTTATTATTCTCGATCCTAATTCACTTTTAACAAAAAGTTTTAATGTCATCGATTGGCTTTTAGACGACAGCGTCCCACGCACACAACGTGAAGCAAATATTGTCGGTTTTTCCAAACTTCTTCTCACCGATAAAAAGTCAGACAATTCTTCAGCGGAATATTTCTCGACACAAGCCCATAATCTTTTAACGGCTCTTCTTGCTCATGTCATATTTTCTGATGAATATGAAGACCATGAGCGCAATTTAAAAACACTGCGTGAAATTCTTTCTCAATCAGAAACAGCTATTATCAATCAATTACGTATGATTCAAGAAACAACACCTTCTCCTTTTATTCGCGAAATGGTGGGCATTTTTACAGAAATGGCAGAACAAACTTTTTCAGGAGTCTACACAACCGCCTCAAAAGACACCCAATGGCTTTCTTTGTCCAATTACGCAAATCTTGTCTGCGGCGATGATTTTTCCTCTTCAGATATTACCAATGGTAATATAGATGTTTTTCTCAATCTCCCTGCAAGCATTTTAAACAGTTATCCAGCGATAGGACGTGTCATTATTGGTGCCTTTCTCAATGCCATGGTTACAGCAGACGGTAACTATAAAAAGCGTGTTTTATTTGTCTTAGATGAAGTCGATCTTCTAGGCTATATGAATATTTTAGAAGAAGCCCGTGATCGTGGACGTAAATACGGTACATCCTTAATGCTCTTTTATCAATCCACTGGTCAGTTGGTCAATCACTTTGGCGAATCAGGAGCGCGTTCATGGTTTGAAAGCTGCTCTTTTGTCAGTTATGCTGCCATTAAAGACCTTCAAACAGCTAAAGAGATTTCCGAACGCTGTGGTCAAATGACCGTTGAAGTCACCGGAGTGAACAAACCAAGAAGTCTATCTTTAGGGAAGAGCTCTTACAATATAAATTACCAACAAAGGGCCCTCATTTTACCCCACGAGGTTATTCAAGAAATGCGTCAAGATGAACAAATTATTCTTATGCAAGGGCATCCTCCTTTACGATGTGGTCGCGCAGTCTATTTCAGAAGAAAAGAAATGTTAGCCGCTGCCGCAAAAAACCGTTTTGCCCCACAAAAGAAAAATTAGCTCTCCCATTATAGGTATTGAAGATAGAAAGAATGACAACAAAACAAAAAAAAGCATACATCTCTATTTTTTGAAAACCTATGAACGAAAAACCCCCATCTCCATACAAGAAAAACAGAGTCAAAAAATCCGTGTTTTTTCCTTTTATATTTTGTGCGTCACTTTACCAACAACCATGATCTTTTAAAAGTCTCTATCAAAAACGCCCATCCCCCCAACCAATAGCGACACCAATATCCTCCAAAAAGGAACATTCTCTCACAAAGTTTTTCATATATAATTTTAAAATACATTGATTTATAATGATAATTCATATTTTTGTGTTGAATGAGAAACCCAATAGCGTAAAATTATCTCATTTCAAATCTGTTCCATGTTGACTCAATCACAATCCTATCACTCACACGTCATAAGTAGGAGCCTCAAGTAAAGTAGAACTCTGTACAAGAAAGGCATGCCTTTTCATAAATCACCTCAAGGCCCAAGGATTGATCGGCAACATTTCAGCACGAACAAAATGTGTAATGGTACCAGCTTCTTTATGAAGCATAAAAATGGGAGGGCTCAATAGATTTTATACGCTTTATGGGAGCTTTACCATTATACCATTGAGGAGCCCCCTCGCCAAATGGATAAATGATCTCTCTTTAAAACAATCCTAATCCTGTAAAGATACTACATAATGGTGCTCTATTTTACGTAAAGGACGTGCCTCCATTACAGAATATAATAAACAGAAGATTTGCCTTTAAGACAAAAACTCTCAAAATACCTACACAATAAACACCGTTTCCCCTCAAAAAACATCCAAGATATACACCAAAATGAATAAAATATTCTGAGACAGCTTTTTTCCCCTTTACGATATCATCGCGTGTTCTACTTTAATAACCAAGCGCTGAAAAAACAGCTTTTTTCTAGCCAAAAGAAAGTTTTTTTCCTCTTATAGATCTTAAAGCAGTGCCATACAATTTAAGAAAAACAACATAAAGTAAAATACATTTTGTTGTAAACGCACCAACGAAATGTCCGCATAGACCAATAAAAAAACATTATGGAGAGAAATTCTTGCTAGCTGCTTTTATTCATAGATCCCTAAGAGCGGTGTCTGGAAAATATCCAAACCATCCAATAACCAAGAGCGATCTTCTCTGCCATATCCATACCCTTCATCAAAAGGCTCTTGCAAACAACTTTTTTAAAGGCAAAACAACGAAAATCTTAAACAACATTTTTCTTTTTAGCCTCCCCTTATCTCAAAGCTTTATCTTAAAGAATAAAAATTTCATCCAGCATGGTTTATCAAAAAAAACTCTCAAAAACCCATCTCCTCATGGGATCCATATCACTGTCTTTAATATCAGTATTTTACAGGGTAACAGGATTATAAAGAATAAGCAAACATCAGAGAAGCTAAAATAAATGAAAAAAGGAATAGGCATGAAAACAATCGTAACAGAACAGTGTAGAGCTCTCATACCAACAGCTTTCAAAAGCTTCATAAAACCGTTACTACAACCATCCATACACGTGAAGAAAGAGTATTTCTCTCATAACACTCAAAATCTCAAAAGAATATGCGAAGGGGAATTTTCAACATGACCCGCGTTTAAGGCGCGTATCAACCACCACCCTATCTTTTAAGGAGAAACAATATGTTAGAGCAAAATTATCTCTATAAAGGAACCTCAACATTAAAAAATAAATATGGCATCAAAGACTCCCAAAAACTGTATGAACGCTGCGCCCAAGATATCGCAAAAGAGGCTATTAATTTTCGTCATGAACCACCACCCCAAAAGTTTGATGCCGCTTATCTCAAATTAATTCACTGGAGCTTCTTCCACCAAGCTTTTGAATGGGCAGGTAAAACCCGCGATACATCCTTTACCTTTGAAGATGGCAGCACTGCCCGTATGCCAGCGATGCGCCCCAAAGGTTATGAAGTTCCTTTTGCCATTGGTCCACAGATAAAAAAAGAGCTCAAACAACTTGAAAAAACACTAAGCGAAAAGAACAATTTGAAAGGTTTATCACGCCAAGAGTTTGCTGAAAGTGCTGCTGAAGTTTTTATGGCGCTCGAACACGCCCATCCTTTCCGAAAAGGCAATGGACGCGTTAATCGAATGTTTATGGAAAAACTTGGACAAGCAGCAGGCCATACCATTGACTTTTCGTTCATCACAAAAAAACGCATGACAGCAGCTTGTATTGAAGCCATGCAATATGGCAATCCCCAACCGATGAAAGATCTTTTTGAAGATATCACCCATCCGCAAAAGTCTCTTGTTTTAAAAGAATTTATCTCCCAAATGAGAGAAGCTAAACTGGATGAAATTAACAACCGTGTTGTTGTTGCTGCAAAAGAAGGGATCCTTTATGAAGGCATCTTTAGAGGCGCTTCAGCAGAAGGGTTTGTTATGGAAGTCGAGGGCGGATTTGTCGTGAGCCACAAAGATGATCTTCCTCCAGAACAGATCAAAACATTACAGAACGGCGATCGCCTCCGTTTTCAAAAAACCAACGTTCAAAATGTAAAAGAAACTCTCATTCCAAAAGAAACATTAACCTCTCTCTCCCATGAATCATTAATCACAAAAGTTTCAAATGATTCTTATGTTGAAACATGCCGAAAAGAAATCGAACATTTATCAAAGATTGTTTATGGTAAAACCCAAGCCTTAAAGACAAAAATGGATATCATAACAGCAACTCCAAACTTAGGAAATCAATTTGCTGATGAAATTTTACAAAACCCTCAATCAATTTCTAAATTTGCCGGGAGAAAAACTCTTGGCATAAAAAGTCCACATCGCAGACAAGCCGAACAGACCGTTCCACAACTCAGCCAAGCCCTTAAAAATTATGGTGCAATAACACAACAAGCAAAAGATGAAATTCTAGAGCATCATCAAAGAGAACAAAACCGCCTAAGCCGCGTGATCGAAAAACCTGGAAAAAATTTACAAAACCTTTTTGCTTTACCAGAAGAACAACAAAGGGAAACTTTATTGCATTCTCGTTCACTACAACAAGAACTCCATACCTTTTCCCGCCAACTACACAACCGTCTCTCCTCAGATGAGCGTAAAGCCATACAAGAAAAAGATCATACAAGACTAGCTTGTCTTCTTGGAACATCAGAAAGCAAAGCCAAAGAAATTGCACAGACTGTCAAGGATACCCAAGACGCACAATGTCAAGTCCGCAGTTTGAAAGTTAGTCGTTCCTCATCGCTAGCTCTTACCGGATAAAAATGCGCTCCCTTTTGCCTTCCAACAAACGCTTGATCCTAATCATTTCATCGCACTTTTCCCCACGAATTGTTTTAAAATGTTACAAAAAATAGTCCTAAAAATGACCCCCGTTATTTATGTATTATTTATTATAACTTATTGATAAGATTTCACAAAAAAACTGTATAAAAGACATAAACCTCCATTACAAGCCAATATGAATAGCGCGAAATCTTTGGAGAGCATTCATTTTGATATCTTCTTTTGTCTTAAAAAGCTATCAAAAAAATGGGGAATGCACCAAAGAGGTTTTCTAAAATATTGAAAGGAAACAGCCATGAAAAAAAGCCACCCAGAACCTCAAAATCCAGAAACCCAGAACCCAGAGCCCCTCTACGCACAAGTTGATAAATCACGCAGAAGAGGCGGTCCGCGCATCCCAAGCCCAGAAGAGATACAAGCAGCAAACAGAAGACAGCCTCTCCAGGAAGCTTCTCCCTATGACACACCGCGGGGGAGATCAAATACACAAGAAAACACTCCCTACAACACACCGCGAATGGGAGCAGGTGCCTATGATACGCCGCCTTCTCAGCGACCACTAGAAACGCCCTATGCCCCCCAATACCCACTAGGAGCTACCCGTGCAGCAGCTGCTGGAAGAAGTTCACGTGAGCCTTCCCCAGAAAACCCCACAAATCCCTATGCCGTCGTTAATTTAGCAACAGGTGAAACAGAGTTTCAAGAACAAAGAAACCCCCTCTATGACTCACCTAGCGGAAGCACGCAGGATTTACGCGCCCCCCAAAAACAAGAGGAACATCTCTATGCAGAAATTGATCCGAGAACACAGAGCGGGCGCGCTCCTCATAAACCAATAGAAACTGTCTATGCAACATTGGGCATGGGGGCTGAAGGCGGACAAGAATCCCAACAACGGGAAAATCCCATCTACGAAGGCGTGGGCAGAGCAGCAACGCCCCCTCCTCAAACCCCTAAAGATATGGTTACGAGCAAACTTTTACAACACGAAGGATTTCAATATGGTGTAAGAGAAGTTCAAGTTTGGTGCAAAACCGTTTATAACAATGAGCATGCCTTGAATGAACAACTTGCGAAGGTTCTTGAAGATCCTCAAGGTGCTGATAAGGTCTTATGGAATCTTGCAGCTCATCCTGAAAGCGCTGGAAAAATTGCTGGTCGGCAAGTCCTTGGCATAAAAAGTCCTGATCGCAAAGAGGCTGAAGAGGGTTTTTCTCACCTTTGCTCAGCCCTTGAAAGACATATAGACAAAACAAAAAAACTTCATAAACAATTTACACGTGAAATTGAAAGAGGTGAAAAACAAAAAAGTCCAGAAAGGGATGAACACAGACACCATCACCGTCGTCATCATGCAAGAGGACAAAGCCCAGACAGTCCAGAACACAGCCCACAACGACAAAGGCATGGAGAAAAAGGAATGGCTTATGCCATGTAAAGGGACATAAATATAAAAACAGATCAATTTTTGTTTTTTTATATCATTTCTTTTGCATAAAGTTTTTGCAGTGAGTTTCTTGGCGTAAATCGTTTTCTTACGGTTGCGCCAAGAATTGTTTTAAAGTGTTACAAAAAATAGTCCTAAAAGTGACCCCCGTTATTTATTATAACTTATTGATAATATTTCATAAAAAAACTGTATAAAAGACACAAATGTCCGTTACACTGATTTCGAATAGCGCGAAATCTTTGGAGGACATTCGGTAAAATGTCTTTTTTTGTCTCAAAACAAACAAAGCATAAAAGGCAAGAATGCCCCAAAGAGGTTTTCTAAAAATATTGAAAGGAAACAGCCATGAAAAAACATCAACCACACCAAGATCCCCAAAACCAAGAACCCCTCTACGCAACAGTGAATAAACCAAACAGAGGAAACCAGCGCGGACCAAACCCAGAAGATGACGTTCTATACGCATCTGTTAGCAGCATTGACCCTTCAAAAGCTGGACGCAATCAACAAAGATTATCAGAATCTGAAACCGATTACACAGAAGTTGCTCCCCGAAAACGCGAAGAAGAAGTTACATACGCATCTGTTAGCAACATTGACCCTTCAAAAGTTGGACGCAATCAACAAAAGCTATCAGAATCTGAAACCGACTATGCAACGGTTGCTCCACAACAAAGAGGAAGACCTTCATCTTCCCTCACACCTGACCAAATGAGTGTTATGCTTTTAAAAAATCCAAAGGTCCAAGCATATGCAGAAGAGGTGGTACATTGGGGTCAAGTTGTTTATGGCAATGACAAACTTTTCCAGCAACGCTTGCAAGAAATACTTAAAGATCCCAGCAAAGGAAAAGACCTTTCAGATCAACTTGCTGAGGATCCTGAAAGCATGGGAAAACTTGCTGGTCGCCAAGCGCTTGGCATGAAAAGTCAAGCACGCAAACAAGCTGAAGATGGCTTTAAGCCGCTCATTGATGCTCTTGATGGGTATACAAAAACTGTAGAAGAGGCAAGAGAGAGGATTTTACAAACCCCTCACGCGGAACAAAGACGCCATCAAGAACATTCTCAGCACGCTGAAAGATCTCATCATCGTCATCACCATCATCACGAAAGAGGACAAAATCCTGAGAGTCCAGAGCAAAGCCAACAACGACAAAGACATGGAGAAAGAGGAATGGCTTATGCCATGTAAAGGAACATGAGTATAAAAACAGATCAATTTTTGTTTTTCGTTTAATCTCTTTTTGAGTAATTTTCTTGGCGTAAATCGTCTCCTTACGATTGCGCCAAGAATTGTTTTAGAATGTTACAAAAAATAGTCCTAAAACGGTCCTAAAAATGGACCCTGTAATTTCCTATAACTTATTGATAAAATTTCACAAAAAAACTGTATAAAAGACACAAAGCTCCATTATTCTAGCCTTAAATAGCGCAGATCTTTGGAGCGCATATCAGTTCGACATCTTCCTTTGTCTCAAAGTAATCCAAGCATAAAGAACGACTATGCACCAAAGAGGTTTTCTAAAACAATTTTTGAAAGGAAACGTGCATGAAAAAAGATCACCCTCACCCTTTTCCATCCTCTTCAATAAAAGAACTCATAGAACTCTATGAACAAGCAGCAGCAGAAGTCTCAGGTATCCCCCCTCTCCCTAAAGAAGAGCCTTTAAAAAGCAAAAGACTATCAACGATACTGGAAGAAGATGAGGGAAGACTTTCTCTTTCAGAAGAAGAAACGATTACAGCAAAAGGTGCACAGGCATCCGTTAGGAGAGCACCTTCAACAACGCCTCTTTCAAGAAACAACGCGCCCCAAAAACCGCAAGAAACTGAAACAACACGCACAGCAGCTGCCCCACAAGCCGCCCAAGGAGCAACAACACGACTCTCAGAAGAACAAATCTCTCTATTACTTCCCCACCATTCATTGGTTCGAACCTATCAAGAAGAAATCCAACGTTTATCCGCTAGAGCTTATGGAAACCCCAACATTTTGCAAGAAAAAATGCAAGAAATTCAAAAAAATCCTCAAGCGGGAGAAGAGCTTTCATGGCGCATGGCTGCTCATCCTGAAAGCATTGCTAAACTCTCCGGTACCAGTATTTTGGGCTTCAAAAATAGAGAACGTAGACAAGCAGAAGAGAGCTTTTCCAGCCTCTGTATCAACGTTGATTGTTATACAGAAGCCGTAAGACAGGCAAGAGAGGGCCTTTCACAATCTCCAGAGCAAGAACTCAAAAACTATGAACGCCTCATGGGAAAAGCAGCTGTCGCTAAACTTCTGCAAAAAACAGATCATTCTCAAAGGGAAAAAGAAAGCCTTTCAGAAGCAGAAATGTACACCAAAATTCATCAAAATTCAAAAGTCAAAAGACACCATGCCCAAACCCAATATTGGTGCGGAGTTGTTTTTGGTCAATCAGACATTTTAAAATCACAAGTGGAAGAACTTTTCCAAAACCCTGAAACAATAGAACAGCTCGCACAGCAACTTGCTGGAAACCCTCAGTCTATTCACAAATACGCCGGTCACAACTTTGGGGGCTTAAAAAATAAAGCACGCATCCATGCTGAAGCGGGTCTTTCTCACCTCATTGACGCCCTTGACAATTATGCAATGGCTGTCACACAGGTAAGAGAGAGCATTTTAAAAACTCAGCAAACAAAACAAGAACGTCGTGAAGCATCTGAGCAAACCCAAAGCTTGCAGCAACAACAAAACGTCTCACAGTCTGCTCAACGCCTTGAGCCTTCAACAATAACACATGAAGGAATAACGCCCTCTACCCAACAGAGAGAAAGAGAAACAGATTTTCGTCCGCGCAAAACTGCTGCTTCAAAAGCGATGGCTTTTGCTAGCTAAACAGACATAAATTTTCACGCTGAATCCAACATCTTGGCGCAACACATAAAAGAGGTGGTTTGCGCCAAGAAAAAAGGAACGAAGTTCATTTCTCCACCATTTAATCTAAGCCATTGATAAAACAGTATTTAAAGAGTGATCATAAGCAGCATCAAGAGAGCAAGAGAGTGAAATCGTGTTAGACCACTCAGTTTCACATCCTCTCTCATAAAGTTAAAATAAAAAAGCATAAAACAGAATAAACACCAACACACATTCTTAAATAGTATTTAAAAACAATATTGAAAGAGTTTGAAAGGACCATGCATGAAAAAAAGAACCCCCTCCCCTTTTATCACCGAAATGATGGAAAAATTTCAACAACAGACTGAACAATCCCCCACCAGAACATCTCCTCCCCAAGTTTCTCCAAAACCACAAAAACCACCTCTACAAAAACAACCAGAAAATTTTTCACCCCCTCCAAAGGTTGCCCCACCCCCTCCCCCACGCGTAAGAGAAAAAACACCAACTGAAGCAAAAATTCAAAAGCCAGAAACCCAAGAAACGCCCCCTCTACAGGCAAAAGTGGCACCACCAAAACCCCCACGAGCAAAAGAGAGGCAACAACACAGCCCACAAGTTGAAGATTTCCCTTCCCACCCAAAAGTAGCCCCACCCCCACCCCCACGCGTAAGAGAAAAAATACCAACTGAAGCAAAAATTCAAAAGCCAGAAACCCAAGAAACGCCTCCTCTACAGGCAAAAATAGCACCACCAAAACCCCCACGGGCAAAAGAGAGGCAACAACAAAGTCCACAAGTTGAAGCTTCCTCCTCCCCCCCAAAAGTAGCCCCACCCCCTCCCCCACGTGTAAGAGAAAAAATACCAACTGAGGCAAAAATTCAAAAGACAGAAACCCTCGAGCACCCCACCACGCAGATAAAAACGCCGCCACAAAGACCACCGCGTGCAAAAGATAGAATCCAGCACAAAACAGCAGTTCAAAAAGAAGAAAATCCCTATGCAACACCAAGAGCGCAAACGCCTCCAGGCATGAGAGAAAACGCGCAAACCAGCACAAAAAGCCAAAACCCTGAAACTCCCATCCCAAGTGTTAGACCCAAAACAGCCCAGCACAGAACAGTCCGGCAGCAAAGCAGTTCATCATCACAAGACAGTGAAATATATGCAGTCCCTCGTTCAAGCAAAGCACACCAAATAAGAGACAGAAAACAAAGCGGTGCTGTCACGCAAAAAACGGGCTCCCCACAAACAGCAAATGAACCACCAAAACCGCCTCAGGAACAAAAAACTTCTTTTAATACAATGGAAAAAGAGTTCTTGCTCATAGCATATCACGAAGAAATACGATTTTTATGCGAAAAGGTTTATGGTGACCGACTTATTTTAGAACAAAGAATAGAAGAAATTAGAGAAAATCCTCCTATGGGCGAACAGCTCTTATGGGATGTTAGAGAAAACCCTCAATCTATTTCTAAGCTTGCGGGTCGAAAAGTTCTTGGCATAAAAAGTCATGCGCGCAAAGAAGCTGAAGAAACGCTTCCTAATCTGTCTGAAGCCATTAACGGTTTTGTATATACCTCAAAATATATACAAGAAAATATTTCACGGAGTCAAAATATTTCACGGAGTCCTCACACCAAACAACGACAGCATCAACACGCGCAACAGGAAGAAGCAATCGCTCAACACACACCAAATCCGCTCAATTCAGAAAAGAAAATAGGGCCTCTGTCAAATCAAGAAATTGCCCGCAGAGTTCAACAAGATCCATCGGTTCAATATGGTCAAAGAGAGGTCCAATATTGGAGCCAAATTGTTTATAATGATCCATTTATTTTGCAATATAGAATGGAAGATATGCACAAAATTCCAGATATGGGAGAAGAGCTTGTCTTTCAAATTGAAAAGGATCCAACATTTTTTGCTCCGCTCGCTGGTAGAAAAACCCTTGGCATAAAAAACGCAGCGCGCAAAGCCGCTGAAGAAAATCTTCCTACCCTTTGTACCGCCATTAAGGATTATGCTGATACGATAAAGCAATTAAGAGAAACCATTGTGCAAAACCATCAAACAGAGCAACAACAACGCCATCAACCGCTTACCGATCTCGATAAAAAATTGCAAAAGCAACAAAGCTTATCAGAGCCCCAGAAGTTGCCTGAGCGCTCAACAACAAAGCGACGTCAAGAGGTTACTGAAACATCGAGACAAGAAGAGCACCCCCCTATTCGACCACGCAGAGGTGAAACATCAAAAGCAATGGCTTTGTCGTAATGGTCTCATCCCCTTTGGCTTTTCACACACCACCTTGGAGCAATTATCCTGCCAAGGTTGCACCAAGGGTGGCATATAACATACAGAAAAATTTGAATAAACTCTCATATGACAAAACGCATCAAAAAAATTGCACGATAACATTTCATAAAAGTTACAAACATTAACGCTGTTCTATCATCAACTTGGGCTCCATGCGAAGAGAGTCAAATTTTTCCCATCATTCCAATCGGTATTCTTCTTTGAAGAAGAAGAAAAAGCTTAATGAAAATAACATAAGGCAAAAAATGTAAAAAAGAAGCTTTTTAAAAAAACAAATATTAAAAACTTGAAAGGAAATATACATGAAAGAAAACACAGAACAGGGGGCTTCCTCTACACAGAAAGAATTGCAAGAACAATCCCCTGCAATAAATGCCGCCGTTTTAAAGCAAATCAATGAAGCAGCGCAAAATTTTTTCTACCCCAATAGCAATGTGCTCAAAAATAAATACCGTATTAAAGATAAAGAAAT
Source organism: Bartonella sp. MM73XJBT.G (assembly GCF_028618435.1). Classification (GTDB taxonomy): domain Bacteria; phylum Pseudomonadota; class Alphaproteobacteria; order Rhizobiales; family Rhizobiaceae; genus Bartonella. The sequence goes on along the minus strand of NZ_JAQISW010000008.1, from coordinate 25,517 downwards.
ATTAAAAGAACGCTGTTCTGATGATGTAAAAAAAGAAATGATCAAACTGCGCCAAGAGCCCCCACCAGAGCAATTTGATGCCGCCTATCTCAAATATCTTCATCATCGCCTCTTTTTCCGGGCATTTGAATGGGCTGGACAAACCCGCGAAACACCTTTTACCTTTGAAGATAGCACTGTTGCTTCTATGCCCATTTTGAAGAGAAAAGAATTTACAAAACCTTTTGCTATGGGAAAAAAAATCCAGGAAGGATTAGAAAAGTTAGATAAAACACTTGCTGAAAAAAAGAATTTACAAGACTTATCCCGTGAAGAATTTGTTGAACACGCTGCTGAAATAATGATAGATTTACACCACTTGCATCCTTTCAGAGAGGGCAATAGACGTACAAAGAGACTGTTTGTTGAAAAACTCGCTCAAGCAGCAGGACATACGCTCGATTTTTCTGTTGTGAGCAAAAAGCGTAAAGACTTTGTCCGCGCAGCCGCCATGGAACGTAGCGATTCAGAGCCTATGAAACATCTGCTTGAGGATATCTCTCATCCAGAAAAATTGCTCATTTTACAAGAATTCACCAACTCTATGAGAAAGCTTGGAATGGGTGAAAAAAATTATTATCTCACTGTCGTCGCAAAAGAAGGTGAAACCTATCATGGGACCTATAGAGGCTGTGGAGCCAATGGTTTCATGATGGATGTTCAGGGAACACTCATCTTGGGAAATAAAAAAGATCTCACACCAGAGCAAAGACAAACATTAACAAGTGGTGAGACCTTCTCCTTTACAGTACCAAAAGCTCAAAGCCCAGAAAAAATCCAGCAAAAAACCCAGCCAAAAACATTGTTTTCAGAAGAAAAAAGAGACGCTCTTAAAGACGATGAAATAACTGAAAAAAGCAAAGACAACACATCCATTCAAACAAAGAGAAAAGAAAAAGCCCATTTTTCACCATGGGTTGTCCCCCATGCTTTACAGGACGACGCTAAAGTTATCCCCCAAAATCTACAAGAAAAAGAACAAAGGGCACAACCAATGGCTCACTCTGCTTCCTCTATGAGGCAAGCGCAAAAAGATTTTCAAGAAACCATTTTACAAACGAACCATATAGCAACAAATGATCAAATATCCGTCCAAATGACAACAGGTTCAGATCATCAAGAAAGAGCAAAACAGTACCCCCAAAAAGCAATGGCATACTGGGAGAGTGGGATAAAAACAACAGACACCGCCCCATCTGAGAAACTCTCCTTATCGCCTAAACTGAAAGAAGAGCGCACACCAGAGCCGATACAAACATTAACAAGTGATGAAACCTTCTCCTTTACAACACCAAGCGCTCAACACCAGCAAGAGGTGCTGATTGCCGCAAAAAAAATACCCCCCCTTACAAGCAATGAAATTACCACGAGGATAAAAAATAACACATCACTTCAAGCAAGAAGAACAGAAATCGAAACTTTATGCCAAATCATTTATGGCAATCGGCATATTTTGCAGGAAAAAATTGAACGGATTCATGAAAATCATAAGAGAGGAGAACAGCTCACCCATCAAATTGCCACATCTCCTCAATCGATTTCTCAGTTGTCTGGAAGCAATATCTTTGGCATAAAAAATCATGCACGCGCTGAAGCTGAAGCCAATATTTTGCCCCTCTGTAGAGCCATTGAGTGTTACCTCGATATTTTAAAACAAACAGAAAGAGATATTCTCCATAACCATCACGCAAAACAAAAACGTTGTGAACAATCGGTCCTAATGCCTAAGGTTTGGATGCAAAATCTCCTCGCCTTACCAAAAGAACAACAGAAAGAAACATTATCAAACTCTCCTGAGTTAAGGGGGGAAATAAGGACTTATATGAGAAAAATCAATGAACGCTTATCCTTAAGCGAGCATGAGGCGATAAAGGAAAATAATCCCGAAAAACTGGCTACAAGCCTTGGAACATCAGCTGTCAAAGCAAAAGAGATTCTGGAAATCGTTAAACAGACAAAAGAGATAGAACAAAACATACGCTCCATGGATTTTTATACCCCCCAATTGAATAACCGCTCAGCACCAAACCAGCATCAATCTCTCCCGCATCAATGGCTCAAGAAAAACACTGAAAAAACATGGTCGAACACCTTTGATAAAGAAGCAAGTAAAACACAAAAAATGATAGAAAACGTTCATCAAAACATCAAGAGACAAGAAAATATTCCCTCTCACAAAACGCAGCACACAAAGGCTATGACTCTCTAAAAATTCATATAAGTTTTCACTTTTTGCCCTCTCTGATAAAAAAGAGGGGCTTTCCCCCTGCGTTCATCGGCAAATCAATCGTGTGTCAACCAGATACGAAAACCATAAAGGGAAAACTTTCTTTATTGGCTCAGATTTTACCCTCCCATCAATGATGAAAAAAATCTCAGCAGAGCAAAGGATTGATCATTTTTGAAAAGATCATATCAACCCTTTCATTACCTATAATGCTCTTGCCCGTGGTGCTAAAAACAGGCAAGACGCTGTTGAAAGATTACGTCTTTCTACCCTTATATTTATGGAATCTCTAAAATAAGAAGGCGACCTCATTTGGTGAGAACATAAAGCCGTAAAAGTAAAAATCCATCACACTGTTTTGCCATCACCGTTAAGCTCAGTCTGACAAACGTTTAAAAGCATCAAAAGCCCTAAATCATAGAAACTGCACATTTCTTCAAACTTTTATTTTATTTTCATTTTTTTAAATAGGGTGTAATAAATTGATTTATAATGCGTATTCACTATTTTGCCTGTTGAATGAGAGCCCCAAAGATCGTAATATTCTCTTATTCTAAGTCTCTTTATGTTGCGTGCATGTTGCATCAATCAAAACCATTCGTTTGCACGTTACAAATGAGATTAACGTATGGATAAAAATAATTTAAGAAAAGAGTAAAAATGTCTCTTATAAATCATCTAAATTAAATCATCTAAATGCAAAGTCTGTCACAACATTCTAGAGCAGCTGGAAAAGTGTGTGCTGGTGAGCCGGCTTGTTACTCCATAAGCGTAAAAATGGGTCATGCCCCTAAAGAAATTTTAATTATTTTATGGCAACAATAAAAATTGTAAGGCAACAATAAAACAAGGAGCATGTTAAAAGTCTTCACGCAACCATTGTTGACAGAAAGACAAACACCGTCGTAAAACGCTGCACAAATATATTTTTGTATTATATTTTTGTATGAGAATACAGATCAGATTTTTACGATTTAAAACGGCTTATTTCTCTACTCATCGCTTCTCTTTTACCACGAATCTGATATATCTTTATGACATTGATTAAAAAAATTGCAACAGTTGCTTCCGGAACTCTCATGAGCCGTATTTTCGGCTTCGTCCGTGAGATGCTTATGGCCGCAGCACTAGGGACGGGTCCTGTTTCTGATGCCTTTAACGCTGCTTTTCGTTTTCCCAATACATTCCGCCGTTTTTTTGCTGAAGGTGCCTTTAATGCTGCTTTCATTCCTCTTTTTGCTAAAAAAATCACTGAAGATGGCCAAGAATCTGCATGCAAATTCGCAGAAGAAGTCTTTGGTGTCCTCTTTTCTCTTCTTTTATTATTAACGATTGCAATGGAACTGAGTATGCCTTTTTTGGTGCGAACGATTATTGCTCCAGGCTTTAGTGAAGACGCAACAAAATTTAATGCCACAATTCATTTTACGGCGATCATGTTTCCTTATTTAACCTGCATGTCGCTCGCTGCGATGATGGGGGGCATGCTCAATGCTCTACGGCGTTATTTTATTGCTGCTGTTGCGCCACTCTTTTTAAATATTATTCTGATTGGTGTACTCGCCTATGCTTGGATCTATCAACTTGACGCTTGGCACATCGGCTTAAATCTCTCTTGGGGTGTTTTAGCGGCTGGGCTTCTTCAACTTGTCTTAATTGCTGTTGCTTTACGTCAAAGTGGCATGAAAATTTTCTTCCGTCGTCCCCATTTAACCCCTAATGTTCGCAAGCTACTAACCTTAGCATTCCCCGCAGCCATCACGGGTGGTATCACACAAATTAATTTGCTCATCAATACCAACATTGCTTCTAGTCAATCGGGGGCTGTCTCTTCTTTAATGTATGCTGATCGGCTTTATCAATTGCCTCTAGGCGTGATTGCCATTGCCGTTGCAACCGTTCTTTTACCAGAGTTAACCCGCGCATTACGGAGCAAAAAGCATGAAGAAACCCACCATTTGCAAAACCGCTCTATTGAATTAACACTCCTGTTAACGCTTCCAGCATCTATTGCTTTTTTGCTGCTTTCCACCCCCATTGTTAGTTTACTCTTTGAGCGTGGACAGTTTACTGATCAATCAACACAACATGTTGCACAGTTATTAGGACTTTATGGACTAGGACTTCCAGCTTTTGTACTCATCAAGGTCTTTATTCCTAATTTCTTTGCCCATGAAGATACCAAAACACCAATGATTTTTACGGGCATTTGTGTTTTCATCAATATCAGCCTCGCTTTAACATTATTTCCTTCCTTTTCCGCACGCGGCATTGTTATTGCTGAAATTACTTCTGGATGGGTCAATACCCTATTGCTTTGGGGGGTTCTCATAAAACGGGGTTATTGGAAATACGACGCCCAACTGATCAAGCGAATATTATGCCTCATGATCGCTTCCCTTTTGAGTGCACTCGCCCTCTATTACGGATTAAATGTGTTTGGATTTTTATCTTTTCCTTTATCCTCAAAAGCCTCTTTTTTCTTGCGTTTTATCACCTTATCAGGGATCATGCTTGGCATATTCTCACTCTATTTTATTGCCTATTTTCTATCCAATCCCCGTTCCTTTTTTCACACACTTAAAAATTTGAAAAAACGTTTATAATATTTATACTTTGTCAAAAACAACAAAACGAATAACCTCTAATTAAAGAAAGCGCACTCCTATGGATCCCTTCCCTCCCCTTGTTTTTTCCGGCGTACAACCGAGTGGTCACTTACATCTTGGCAATTATCTTGGAGCCCTTCAACATTGGGTTGAACTACAAAACACTTATCACTGCCTCTATTGTGTTGTGGATATGCATGCGCTCACCGTCAACCCAGATCCCCTTGTCTTACGCGAATCCACCAGAACGGTGACAGCCGCCTTTCTCGCCGCTGGTATTGATCCCCAAAAACATATTATTTTCAACCAATCACGTGTTTTTCAACATGCTGAACTCGCCTGGATTTTAAATTGTGTTGCCCGTATCGGCTGGCTTCAACGCATGACACAATTTAAAGATAAAGCAGGGAAAGATCGCGAAAAAGCATCCCTTGGGCTTTTTGCCTATCCCACGTTGATGGCTGCTGATATTTTAGTCTATCGTGCAACGCATGTTCCGGTAGGTGAAGATCAAAAACAGCATGTTGAACTCACACGCGATATTGCACAAAAATTTAACAATGATTATGCACACCGTATTGCCGACTTAAATTTTAACATCTCTATGCAAACGGATGAAGAAAAAAAACAAGGCTTCTTTCCCCTCCCAGAAGCGCTGATTGGGACAACAGCCACACGCGTTATGTCCTTGCGTGATGGGACAAAAAAAATGTCAAAATCAGATCCTTCAGATTTCTCACGCATTAATTTGACCGATGATGCAGATCTTATCGCCCAAAAAATACGCAAAGCAAAAACAGATTCCGAACCTCTTCCAGATTCTCTTGAGGCTTTAAAAGAACGACCAGAAGTGGATAACCTGCTTGGTATTTACGCCGCCTTTGCCAAAGTTAGTAAAGAAAAGGCTCTTTTAGAGTTTTCTGGTCATCAATTTTCGCATTTTAAAACAGCGCTAGCCGACCTTACCGTCCATAAGCTTGCCCCTATAACAGAAGAATTACGTCGCCTTCATCAAGAAAGTGGTTATATTGACTCTGTTTTGCATGATGGCGCTAAACGTGCTAGTATGCTCGCAGAAGAAAATATGAAAAAAATTCGCGAAATTGTTGGATTTTTGCACAATACATAAGAACAATAAACGAAACATAAAAACAATAAACGAAAAAAGACTGTAGAGAGCAAAAAAATCGTTTGTACAAAATAGAGAAAGTGCATGATTTCTGAACCCAAAAATCCGAAAAGAGAACCTAAGAAAAAGAACCTCGTCATCATCGATGAGACACCAGAGTGTCGGCGTGCCGTTGCGTTCGCCGCACAACATGCCCAAAACACCAAGAGAACTTTGGTCTTGCTTTGTGTTGTTGATAGTGTAGAATTTCAACATTTTCTGGGTGTAAACAACGTTATGCGCACAGAATCAACACAAATTGCTCATAAAATATTAGGAGACATTGCCAGTGATGTTCGCACTTCCCATGCGCTTGAAACAGAAATAGTCGTGCGTGAAGGAAAAAAAGTTGATGAAATTTCTAAACTGATTGACGAAGATAAAAGAATTGCACTGATTGTTTTAGCCGCCAGTGGACATGCAGAAGGACCAGGCCCCCTTATCCAATTAATCGGGAATAAAGGAACGGCTTTTTCAATCCCTGTCATTGTCATTCCTAGCAATCTTGCTGATGAAGATATTCGGTCTATTGCCTAAAAAATATAATATTTTAAAAATGGAATGATCTTTCTAATCCTTCATGATAAAAGGAGAGTTTATGTTTATTCAAACTGAAACAACCCCAAACCCTGCAACACTTAAATTTCTACCAGGGCGGCTGGTCCTTTCGGAGGGCGTATTAGAATTTCGTGACCGTGAAGAAGCAGCTAAAAATTCGCCTTTGGCCGCTAAACTGTTTAATATTCCCAATGTTAATGGTGTTTTTTTAGGCTATGACTTTATCACTGTGAGCAAAAAAGATGGTGAATGGCAACATCTCAAACCTGTCATTTTAGGCACAATTATGGAGCATTTTCTCTCCAATGAGCCCGTTATCACCACCAATGCGACAACACAAGCAAAAGCCCATGCCCTTAACGAAGAGTTTTATGACGAAAAAGACGCTGATATTGTCTTAACCATTAAAGAGCTGCTTGAAACACGTATTCGCCCAGCCGTTGCCAATGATGGTGGTGATATTACTTTTCGCGGGTTTGAAAATGGTATTGTTTATCTCAATATGCGGGGCGCCTGCGCTGGATGTCCTTCTTCAACGGCAACGCTTAAACATGGTATTGAAAATCTTTTACGCCATTTTATCCCTGAAGTTTTAGGCGTTGAAGCCATGCCACAATAAATATTTGACACCTCAACAGGTAAAATGACCACACAGATTGTCTTTCTTCACCAACGCTCAAACATGGAGTGTGAAAATCTTACACTATTTTATTCCTCATCATTTTAAACACAAGCCATGCTGAAATCATAAAAAAATACAATATGACTTAAAAAAATCCTAGAAAATGATAGGTTTTCCTTTCACTTTCCCTATGCCTTAAAATGTTTTTTTCCCCTTTAAAAGCATCGTTTCCACCACCCATCACATACATGCAAGAATAACGCATCGGAAGAGGCGCACTTTAAATTTATTTTTTCTCATGACCTTGTCATGCAATTTTATTCCTAAAAACAAAGGAGCCATTCCAGCAAAAAGAAAAGCCCGCAAAAAGAAAAGAATGTAAGACAAAGCTATACACTCGTTCCCTTGTGTCCCATCATTTTCAGCATTTCCGACGATAAAATTCCGTAAAATGCTTCTTATAACAACCAATTGATAAAGGGCTCACCTTTACACCTTTCATGGGAATCCTGATAATCTTCTCATTTCAATTGTCTTTATGGCATCAATCAAAATCATTCACGAACACATCACAAATTGGAAGATAACAAAATATGTAAGGGCAATGGTTGATGGTTTGCTCTTTTAAATGATAGCGCTCAACAGCGTTTTTCTCTATACCATTTTATAAGTCTCATTGTGAAAGAAGCTTAAGCATCTTAAGAAGATTTTTTAAAGATCATAGCGGCTTTTCCTCTTCTTGAAAGCAAGAATTCCACTTCTATCCCCTTTACTCTTATCACCATAACTGAAGACGCAAAAGCTATTAAGACCTTAAAAAAATCAATCAAAGCCAAATTTATGAGAGTTGTTTGGGAAATGATCTGATAGAAAGGAGAAAAATTTCATCAATTCAGCCGTGGTAAATTTCTTACTTTACGGCATTATTCTTCTCATAAAACGCATGCTTTTACTGTTTTCTTATCAATCAACAATCCTTAGCATAATCAGCATGTTTAAGAGAAAAGACACAGTCAGTATTTTTCTTGTAAAACATAGCTTTTATATTCCATAAGGATAAAGATATTGTGTCTATCGGATAAGCATCATCTATGAAAATAGAAAAGCAACGAAAAGCAAAAACAATGGCAAAAGGGTAAACGCCTACACTTTTTTAACAAATTCCGACTTTAACCCCATCTGTCCTATCCCAGGAATTTTGCAATCAATATTATGATCCCCATCCACCAAGCGAATATTCTTGACCTTCGTCCCACCTTTTAAAACAGAGGAAGCACCTTTTACTTTCAGATCTTTTATCACCATAACAGTATCCCCATTTGTCAAAATTTGACCATTGGCATCATAAACAATCGCGGAAAGAACAGTATCGTCACTCTTTTGGGTCCATTCATGTGCACATTCAGGACACACAAAATTTTCATCCTCTTCATAAGTATAAAGACAATCACAACGAGGACACTTGGGATATTGGGTCATAAATTCGCCTTTTTTAAAGAAAAACCATTCATGATGATGGATCATAAAGAAAGAAGGGCTTATTGTCCATTATTTTAGAAAAACATGTTCTTTTATTTCCTCTCGATCAGCCACCTGTATTCACAAATGCAATCATCTTCAACAACCGATGCGTTTATAACATTATACAATGTCCCCGTAGACCATAAGATTCTTCTTATATTGAATTAACCAAAGCCTTTCGCTTGCATATTACAAAAGGGAAAAACTGTATAAAATGATTAAGAAAAGACTTAAAAAACGCCATCAAATGCAAGAACTAACATTGAAACGGATGATATGACTTTTCTCCTTCATAAAGGTAAAAATGATGGTACTCAATGGATTGTTATCCTCTTCATGAATAGCATATATCAGATGGTTTCTTGTATCTTGAGAAAGGCTCTCCTTAAAACAAACATATGAAAAGTAAAACAACGATAATATTCTAGATAATATTCTATTTGAGGTAAAGGACATCCCCTCTATGACTCTTTTAGAAAGTACCTTTATCGAGACACCCAGAAATCATTGGGCATAAAGGCTCAAATTATGCCAGATTATGATGACCCACCACCTCTATTTTAAGAATCCAACAGTTTGAGGAAGTCCGCCATATGTAAACGTAGAAAAAATAAAACGAACCTGAAAATAGAGGCTCTCTCTTATGATAAGTAAAATCATTCCTCTAAAACTCTCCTCCCTCTAAAACCATAATGTAATCAATCATGATAGCTTTGCAAAAAATATTCCAATGATCTCACGTGATAATATCAGGGCGCTCTCGTCCCAATTCTTGTTGTATGTTTAACAGTTTTAAGGCGACCTGTTGCAAAGGTTGCAGAACTTCTTGCAGATTTAAATTGTATCTGCGCGGATCTCCTTCATATTGTTCAAAATAAAGCCGTAAGGTCGCACCACACGTCCCTGTTCCCGATAAACGAACCACCAAACGTGCACCATTCTCGAAAAAAATACGGATCCCTTGCCGTGTGCTAACACTTTGATCAACAGGATCATGATAGGTAAAATCATCTGCTTTTTTGACCAAAAATCCAAAAAGTTCTGTTCCAGCTTGTGGTAAGTGCTGCCGCAAATGTTCTAGTAAAGCTAAAGCTTTGTCTTCTTCAACTTCTTCATAATCATAACGTTGTGCGTAAAAGCGCCCATAGCTCTGCCAATGCTGTTGAACAATTTGTGCAACTGTTTTTCCTGTTACCGCTAAAAGATTTAACCAAAATAAAACAGCCCATAAACCATCCTTTTCGCGGATATGATGAGAGCCGGTTCCAAAGCTTTCTTCACCACAAAAGGTTACTTTTCCAGCATCCAAAAGCGTTCCAAAAAACTTCCATCCCGTTGGCGTTTCAAAAAAGTTTAATCCACGTTTTTTAGCAACCAAATCTGCAGCAGGTGTTGTTGGCATAGAGCGCGCAACCCCCACAATGCCTTGCTGATACCCTTTAATAAGATCGGCATGTTCTACCATAATTGCCAAAGAATCAGAAGGTGAGACATATTGCTGACGTCCAATAATCAGGTTACGATCACCATCGCCATCAGACGCAGCGCCAAGATCTGGTCCTTGCTCTGACATCAATAAATCATAAAGAGGCTTAGCATAAACCAAATTGGGATCTGGATGACCGCCTCCAAAATCTGGCAAAGGAAGACCATTGACCACCGTCCCTTTAGAAAATCCTAAGCATTTTTCAAAAATTTCATGGGCATAAGGTCCTGTTACCGCATGCATGGCATCAAACCGCAGACTAAGACCTTTAGCGACAGCTTTAGCAATACAGTCAAAATCAAAAATTTCCTGCATCAAAGCTACATAATCGGCAACAGGATCAATAATCTCAATCTGCATATTACCCATAAAAGTCACGCCTTGCCGGTCTAAATCAACATCTGGCGCTTCAAGAATTTTATAAAAAGAAAGACATTGCGATGTTTCAAAAATAGCCTCACATAGAGAATTAGGTGCGGGGCCGCCATTGGAAATATTGTATTTGATCCCACAATCTCCCTCTAAACCACCAGGATTATGGCTTGCAGAAAGAATAATTCCACCATGCGCATGGTATTTACGAATAAGATGCGAAACAGCAGGTGTGGAAAGGATACCGCCCCTCCCCATTTTAATACGAGAAACACCATGCGCCGCCGCCATCTTCAACACAATCTGAAGAAGTGTCCGATTAAAGGTGCGTCCATCTCCCCCAAGAATCAATAGCTTTCCTTCAAGAGGTCCAATATTCTCAAAAAGAGACTGTATAAAATTCTCCACATAATGGGGTTGTTGAAAAACAGACACTTTTTTACGCAAACCAGACGTTCCCGGTTTTTGCCCCTCAAAAGCCGTGGTTAAAACTGTCTTTATGGTCATGTTCATCCCTTCATACTCTTTTCTTTAACTTTAAGATGAAGAGTATTCAAAGTCGACCATTAATTCCACTTGACGGAACAATGAAATATTTGCACACTTGATAAAGATCAAAATTTTTTAAAAAGCCCTTTTATTTGAAACGCTCTTTCCATGTGGTTTTAGATACAAGGGTTGTTTTAAAACACAATTTTCATAAAAAATACAGGAGCATCCTTATGATAAAAAAAACAGTTCCCAATGTTACATTTCATACACGTGTCCGCGATGAATCAGTGAGTGGAGATAATCCTTATCGGTGGCAAGAGGTTAAAAGCGATGCTTACTTTAAAGGAAAGCGCGTTATTCTTTTTTCTCTTCCTGGTGCTTTTACCCCCACCTGCTCAACCTTTCAGCTACCCGATTTTGAAAAACTCTATGATGAATTTAAACAAGCTGGTATTGATGAAATTTATTGCATTTCGGTCAATGATGCTTTTGTCATGAATGCTTGGGGAAAAACACAAAATATCAAAAATGTGAAATTAATTCCCGATGGTTCTGGTGAATTCACACGCAAAATAGGTATGCTGGTTGCAAAAGACAATGTTGGCTTCGGTATGCGATCATGGCGCTATGCTGCTGTGATTAATGATGGTGTGATTGAACAATGGTTCGAAGAAGCAGGTTTTTCAGACAATTGCGCAACCGACCCTTATGAAGTTTCTTCACCACAAAATGTTTTAAAAGCTTTAAAAAGCTAACTTCAACTCAAAATCGTCTATTTAAATTTTACGACACAAATTTCTCTAGAAAAGAAAATTTGTGTCGTTTGTGTTTTTTAAAAAACATCTCTTCGACACAATATTTTGATTGATCATGATTATTTAAGTGTTATTCGACTTGGGTAAAATCCTAACGTCATATTCTTCCATTTCAAATCTGTTTATCTTAGACCAATGAAAACCATTGGCTTGCACGTCACAAGCAAAGTTAGCGTGTGAATAAAAATTGTACAAGAAAGAACGAAAATGCCTTTTTATGAATCGTCGAGAAATGCCAAGGGGTTGGTCCGCAACATCCTAAGACTGGCAAGTTTGTGATGGTGATGCCGGTTTACTCCTTCATAAGTATAAAGATGGGGCTCAATAAATTTTATATTCTCAATAGATTTTATATTATTGAGGACTTTATCGTTATCGTATTCATGGGTAGTTCCATAAAATTGAAGGGGAAATATTCAAGCTTTCCGCAGCAATTTCTTTTACAAAACCATTACCGTTTTTGGGTTGCTAAAATATCTTGCACTGTTTGCACCAATTGCTCTTCATCCACCATCACTTGCGCAGGACGGCTTTCACGCCATGTTTGATTATCCTTAATTTCATGAGACAAACGCGCCCCTTCAATCAAATCTTTGATCTGTATTTTTCCACTCTCACGTTCTTGTGACCCTTGGATGATCACACAAGGCGCTTTTCGCCGATCAGCATATTTCATCTGCGCTTTAATTCCCGATGCTCCTAAATAAAGTTCCGCACAAATTCCCGCATTTCGCAATTGCATGACCATTTTTTGATAGCGTGCAACAGCTTCTGGCTCTTTATCCATCATCAGTACCACAACAGGTCCATGCGTATTTTTTGCTGGCAGTTTTTCAAGATTTTGCAAAGCAGCGATCAAACGTGAAACCCCTATTGAAAAGCCTGTTGCCGGAATATTTTCCCCACGAAAACGCGCAACCAGCCCATCATAACGTCCCCCACCCCCAACAGAGCCAAAGACAACTTTTTGCCCATCATCATTGAGAACATCAAAAAGCAATGCCGCCTCAAAAACAGGTCCCGTATAATATTCCAATCCACGGACCACCGAAGGATCAATTTTAATGCGATTATGATACCCATTGGCCGCAAAGATTGCATGCATTTCCTCAAGCTCGCCAACCCCTTCAAGCCCTTGCGCACTTTGACCAACGATTTTTCTGAGAGCATCAAGCGTTTCTTCTGCCGTTTTTGCTTCTATCGTGAGTAAGGAAAGAATACATTCAATCTCTTTATCTTGAAGTTCAGCCCCTTTTGTAAAATCACCACTTTCATCCAAACGTCCTTTTCCTAAAAGCAAACGTATGCCTTCCGGTCCAAATTTATCCAGTTTATCCATTGCTCGCAGAACGGTTAAGCGCCGATCAACCTGCTCATTTCCCGCCAAACCAATCAACTGCAAAACACTTTCCAGAATTTTTCGGTTATTCAAACGAATGGCATAATCATGGCGTGCAATACCTAATTTTTCCAAACTATCGGCTGCCATCATGCAAATTTCCGCATCTGCCGCAACAGTTGGTGTTCCAACAATATCCGCATCAAATTGCATAAATTGCCGAAACCGCCCTGGTCCAGGTTTTTCATTACGAAAAACAAACCCCAATCGATAACTGCGATAGGGTTTTGGTAACGTTTCAAAATTTTCAGCAAAATGACGGGCAAGAGGAGCCGTCAAATCATAGCGTAAAGACATCCATTGTTCATCATCATCTTGGAGCGAAAAAACCCCTGCATTGGGGCGATCTGAATCAGGTAAAAACTTCCCCAACACATCCGTATATTCAAAAATGGGGGTTTCAAGCGCTTCAAAACCGTAAAGTTCATAAACTTCACGAATTTGCGCAATCATGGTTTCAGTAGCATACAATTGTGCACTTGTACGATCCACAAAACCACGGGGTAAACGGGCTTTGGTTTTTTCTTGTTTTAATGACATGTTATTCTCTAGCAACAATATGTGTTCACGGATAACCATTATCTCATAGCAACAAACGCTGCAATGACTTTATCGCCCTCAAAGCTTTTAACAACATGTTAGAGGCCTTCTATCATCTACAGATCGGTAGAACTAATCTTTATCTTTAAAAACCGTTCAAAGGTCAAAGAAAAACAAGCGCATTATTGCCATGAGACGTTTCTAGACACTTTCATAAATCTTTATGAAAAGAAGTCGTCTCTATTCATATAAACCCAGCCAAATGAAAGGTGTTAGAAAAAACACCAGATGTTTTACAAATGATTTTTTTTAAAAGTCAGGGTGCATGAAAAATCCGCATCTTTTAAGATAAGAAAGAAATAGAGAGAAGATAGCGCCATACATCATGTAAAACGTTTTTAATTCTGATCAGAAACCAATTTTAAAATGGCTTTTTGTTTGACAGAGGTCAAGACTCTAAAACTTTTTAAAAGCAAATATTCCTCTCTGTTTGAGGCGATTTCATCATAAGGGTATGAAGCATTTTCGTTTGTAGTGATATCAGTGTAAAAAAGGAAACCGGAACATTCAAAATATCGGAAATTTCCTTTAAACGTCCTGCGCTCACACGATTTAAGCCTTTTTCATATTTCTGGATTCGTTGGAAGCTCACACCTAAAGTGTCTCCTAATGTTTTTTTTAAGAATCCCCAACATTTTTCGCTTCAAGCGAATTTTTTGCCGACAAAAAGATCAATATTAAGGTTCTGAGTTTGCATTCGCCCCCCACCTAGTGCGAGCGCCCTCGCATGAGTATTCCAGGAGTTTGAAAGTACTGAAACCTAATCAGCTTTTTTTCTTTTAGTGCGAAAATGCACCTAGACAGTGCAAAAACTCCCAGAACTCCGGGATACCCACAATAGTGAGGTTATTTTTACGCTAGGGATTTAGGGTTTTCAAGGCCCACTTGGTCGCCACGTATGCGACCAAAATCATCTTTTAATGTGTAAAGTAATTTCAAGATTTTTGCAATAAAAATAGTTTTTCAGGAGATCGCAGATTTTATTTTTAATGAGAAATTATCGGCGTCTTAAATTCTTTAACATGCACGCATCAAAATCATACCATCATCGACCCGCATTTCACGAAAGGATTCTCACCCTTGTTTCTCAAACCCACCCCCTTAGATAGGCTCCTTAAACAATACAAAACAACTTTTATTTTATCCTTCACACGAGCTCCAGCTGAATAATTATTCTACTATCCCACAAAAACATCGTCATTGAGAGGATAGCCCCCCATATGCAATCAGAAAGTGAAATCTTTTTATAAGGAAGATTGGTTAGGAAGAGCCTTCTCCCTTAGAGAAAGAATCCAAAAATTAAGAGAGAAGTGTGTTTTTAGATTGTTCAGCAAAGTTATGAATAACATTTTTTAAATCAGCACTCTTTCGACCAGCCTCTGTAATTGACCTTGAAATTGAAGGAATAATATTCTGCCACAGCCTTTGAGGAAACTGCTGGGTTAATTGTGTTATTGTTCCCCCTTGAGCTCCAATGCCCGGAACAAGAAACAAGCTATTTTCTAGCTGCTCAATTGTCTCTTTTGCGTCACAGCCTAATGTTGCGCCAATCACGGCACCGATAGGACCAATATGGCGATATTGACTTGAAGATTGACTATTATAGTCAACAATATTCTGTGCCAAATGAACAGAAACCGTTTGATCCCCAATGCGAGCATTTCGAATTTGCTTTCCCTCAGGATTAGACGATTGAACAACCATAAAAACCGCTGTTTTTGTTTCTTCTGCAATCTTTATCAAAGGAATGAGAGCATCAAACCCTAAAAAAGGATTGACTGTTATAGCATCAGCTTTGAAAGGACTATCGGCACCAAGCCAAGCTTTACCGTAAGCTTCAGCGGTAGAGCCAATATCCCCTCTTTTTGTATCAACAAGAACCAACAAACCTTGTTTTTGTGCATTTTCAATGAGTTCTTTCAAAATTTGAAGTCCTTCCACCCCATATAACTCAAAAAATGCAGCTTGCGGCTTGATGATCCCCACCTTTCCTACAACCGCTGTTAAGAGGATATCACAAAAATCTTTTAAGCCTTTATAATCGCAGCTCAAATTCCATGCTTGTAAAACTTTATGACTCGGGTCAAATCCAACACAAAGGGGGCCATATTTTTCACTATTTTTAAAAAAAGCTGAACAAAACATTTGATATCCTACTACGTCCTCTCTTTAAACTTTTTGATACAATCAAAAAGAAAAGCATTTGTCAAAAGAATACAATCCTACCCCTCCTTAAGAAAGCACTCTCATATAGAACTCTCATAGACAAAATCTGCTCTTAACTTATAAAAGATATTCCCATTCACAAAGCCTATCGGATGTTTATCAATTAAGACATTATCATGAAATGAAAAATTTAAACTTTATGACAGAATACAAACAAAAAAACACGCCATATTATTTCGTTCGATAGTCTCCGTAAAGCTTTCCATATTATCTTTTTCACACTTCTTTTTTACACTCAACTAAAGTGCTCGATCATGCGTTTAAACAAAAATTAAAAAAGTTTCACCATGATGTTTTCAATCTTAACTTTAGTTTTCTCCAATTCACCTTTAGCAGCCTAATTATCCATGATGGGCAATAAACTTTGGAACATAATTGGCTAAAAGACATTATATCTCCAGCATATTCAAGGAGATAAAACATGGAAACCCGCATTCCTGAAAAAACACCTTTCGATACGAATTTTCTAGAAGAAACATCTCTAGACAAAAAATATTCATTTTTTCATACCCCTATTTCATGGTCCGCCATTTTTGCTGGACTGGTTACAGCTCTTGCCGTTTCAATATGCCTTTCTTTCCTCATAGCCGCTCTAGGCTTAAGCCAAATGGACTTTACCTCGTCCTCCCCTTTTAGAGGTTCTCTCCTTTCAATGGGTATTGGCTCTCTCATCGTTATGGTGATAAGCCTTGCAAGTGGAGGCTTTGTTGCTGGGCGTTTTGCTGAAATCTCTGGGGCTCTTCATGGTTTCTTAACTTGGGCTCTCATAACATTGCTAATGACCCTCCAAGCCATCCACGTGGTTTCGAGTACAGCAAACTTAAGCGCTAAAGCAGTTGGGAAAAGCGCTTCTATGATAGAACAAACCGTCGATAACCTCCCCTCTCTTCTTGCAAAATTAAACAACGAAAATTTTGAAAAGTTTTTTGCAGAAAACCGTGATAATGGGATTAATTTTGATAAATTGGGCAATGAATTGCGTACGCTTCTCAAAAAAAGCGATATTCCGGCTCTCAATCTTGATCGCTTGAAACAAACTTATCAGGCTGCACTCAACGATATTGGTTCTGCAATCACCGCTTTCAAAAATGATCCTTCGCATTATCGCACAACTCTGAAAAATCTAGGGAATAGCCTTTCTGATCGCCTAGAAACACTGACAGAAAAAGTTAATCAAAGCGATATCATCAAAGCCCTGATGAACAATGGCATGTCGCGTACAGAGGCACAAACGACAGCCACCCGCGCCGTTCAACTCTATCAAGGGGCAGAAGAAAAAACAGAACAAACCCTCAAGGCACTAGAAAAACAAACCGATACCTTGTCTCAAAAGCTTGATGCCCGGGCCAAAGATGCACTTCACATAGCTGATAAAGCCACGACAAAAGCATCACACATGGGATGGTGGGGCTTTTTAGGGAGTCTGATAGGCGCCATTATTTCCAGTGTTTGTGGTTATTATGGTTACAGAAGCCGTAAGGATATTTTCAAACTTTAAAACTTATACCTCTAAACAAACACTTTAAAAAAAGCTGTACACTCTGTACAGCTTTTTCTTGCAAGACTTAATCATAACAATAAGTATTCCCTTGGCGAAATCTTCTTGATTTTTTTTTATTCTTTTTAACGCAGCCAGAATTTTTAAAATTTAAATACAGCTTTTATAAAAGTGAACAACACGACAAAGCCCCCAGCACAACCTTCATTGAAAAAACTCTACTCTTGTCGGTTTTAGAATAAGACAGCTATAGATATTATACGTATACGTTTTTTTTAAATTTCATAAGCCCCGAAATCCACGATATAATATGATGATAACCTCATTTATTTTAATGATTACTGAGAACTTCCTCTCCTAGTATTGCATTGCTCAAAGTGCATAAATATCACGTATCCTTGTCAAAAATCAAAAGACTACCACTAAAAGGCTTCTGCGATACATTTTTGCTCTCAACAAATATTTTTCTATACGACTACCCATTTACCAGCACTTCAATTTGATACGTGTCCAATTTCTCTTACCAGCATTGAATAAACATCAAATCCAAGCCGTTAAGTTTAGAAAACACACCCATGTTAATGACTAAAGTGAGTGGTAAAAATCCTCATGTATATCTTATGGTAACTTAACGGATCAACGATCCTTTATAATCTTTACAAAGCAATTTATTTATTTTATAAGTTCATGTGATGAGATGATTAATCATTTATTTTTTATAAATCAGGATCTTGTAATCATTAATTGCTATATAATGTGGGGATAGGGGGGGAAGAGTGAGTTTACAAAAAATAGATGTCAATGATCATTTTTCGTTTTCTATAAGGGGACAATCGGAGAATTGCTCGCGTTTAATCGCGATGAAGCAGCATGTTATGATTGGCGTAAGCCCATTTAACTCAAGATTTTCAGAAAAATATATTACTGAGCTCATATATTGGTGTGCAAAAAAATTCGATAGCATTGACATATTGCTCCCCGATATAGAATCAGCGATGCTTCTTATATTAGCATCTGGAGCAACTAAAATTAAAGCAGAGAGAAAAACAAAAAAGGAACTCAATCGTATAAGACGTATATTATACAATATTCAAAGTTATTATACAATATTCAAAGTTTTAATAATTTAGAAAAATTATTTCACGTTCTTGACTTCTCTCAATATAAGCAAAGTGAAAATTACAAAATACTAAAATCAAAAGCTATAGATCTGTACAAAAAAAAACGGAAAATTTAGTTCGTTATGCACTAAAATGTCAATCCAAGCGGTTGGACATCAGGCAAAAAGTGTGGGATTGTCAACTGAAGAAATAAACCGTTTGGAAACAACAGATATTTCTATTGAATATATTTTTGATGAAATACCGTTCTACATAAACACTCCATCTCTCCTTAACATAGAAAGCTCAATTTTAGTCTACCATCGTGAATGGCCAGTAGGAGAATTGTTGCTCAGAGGCGAGCCTCCTCTCTATGTTGATAAACAACAAGGCCACGGAATTGTTTCGATATGTACATAAATTTATGATAAAGAGTTAATTTATGATTAAAAAAACAAGGGGGGAGTATAATGCGCCACATTATTCAATTCAACATTATGGATAAAAGTTTCCAAAACAATCCATATAAAACATACCAAGCTATCCATTCTTCTAATTCTGTTCTTTGGGATGAAAATCTTAAAGCTTATTTTTTTGGCAGATATGAAGATGTCAACGCGATTTTGAAGGATGTCCGTTTTACAACAGCCCCCTTAGCCGTGCGAGCGGAGCCAGTCATGGGTGATCGTGTTTTGGCACAAATGGAAGGAGATGAGCATCATAAAAAGCGACACGCTGTCTTGTCAAAACTTACCGGAAAAATGTTTCGCACACGCTATGCTCCCCTTATTGAAGAAACAATAGACCGGCTTCTCATGCCCTATCTTGCAAAGGGGCGAATAAATATTATGAATGAATTCGGAAAAGATTATAGTGTGCTTGTTACATTAATGGTCTTAGGTCTACCGATAGATCGCTACAAGGATATATCGATATGGCACAAGGGTATCGCATCTTTTGTTACCAGCCTTAACCAATCAGATGAGGAAAAAGAATTCAGCTTATCATGTAGTAAAAATATCATTTCTTATCTCACACCGCTGATAGAAGAATGGGATAAAAATTCATCAGAAGATTTAATCTCTGTTTTATGCCAGAAAACAGATGATGGCAATAATATGACAACTTCTGAAATAGTTGCTCTCGTCCTTAACATGTTATTGGCTGCCATAGAACCTGCTGATAAAACATTAGCTTATCTTTTTTATCACTTGCTCACAAACCCGAATGAATTAGAAAAAATCCAAAACGATAGAACAGTTCTTGGCGATGCTATAACAGAAACATTACGCCTCACTTCTCCTGTTCAACTTATACCTCGCCAGACCAATCAAGCAATGGAGTTTGCAGGGATCTCATTGCCAGCTAACTCTCTCATTTTTTGCATGATTGGAGCAGCAAACCGCGATCCTAATGTTTTTATGGAGCCCAATAATTTTATCCCAAAACGCAAACGGATCCGTAAAACTGAACCAGATCTTATAAAGACCGCAAACCATTTAGCTTTTGGAGCAGGCATACATATTTGTGTAGGTTCTGCTTTTGCTCTTATGCAAATAGAGCTGACAGCGAATAGACTCCTCGATAAACTCCTTAAGATTAGTTTAATCGATGGCTTTCTTTTGGAAGAGGAAGGATTGTATACAAGAGGGCCATCAGCACTCCCAATCACATTCACCCCGATATCACAATCCTCACAAACAGGTATTCATTCTCAAGGCCTATGATTTATGGGAAACAAGCAATATAAATAATATCTAGCAAGGGGCATAATAATGCAGAAGAAAGATTCCTATAGCAAATCAGAAAAGTATGTCATCTATACTGTCATTATCTCCAGTATACTTCCCTTGCTGGATGGAAGCATTGTTAATGTCATCCTTCCTGACCTTGCGCGTTATTTTTCAACAAAGAACGATAATATACAATGGGTTGTAACCTCCTATTTTCTTGCCACTGTTCCTGGACTGTTGATTGCAGCTTTTGTACAGGGGAGAATAGGGATTAAAAAGACTTGGCTTCTTGCAAACTGCATTTTTATGCTTGGATCATTGGGGGTAGGATTAAGCTATGATTTTCAAACCATTATATCAGCCCGTATCGTTCAAGGTTTTGGAACAGGCCTTTTGTTGCCCCTAACCCAAACCATTATTGCCTTACAATTTGGACAAGAACGGGTGCGCCAAGCTATGGGCTCCGTAGCCGTACCAACGGTTTTTGCTCCTGCCTTTGGTCCACTGGTGGGTGCCTCAATTGCTCAGTATGTATCTTGGCGTTTGTTATTTTTTATCAATATTCCCCTTATTTTCTTAGCTGTCGCCATTGGCGTAAAACATTTAAAAACCAACGAAACAGCAAAAACAAAATTTAACTTACTTGCATTTTTAGCATTTTCCATATCCCTTATTTCATTTTTTTACCTCACAGAAGCCGCAAATAGAAACAACAACTCCGTATATATCCTAGCACTTATAGCAGTGATCTCTCTGATATTATTCATTATTTTTAATCAGAACGCAAAAAACAAACTCATCGTCTTTAGCGGATTTAAAAATGCGCGCTACACATTGCTTATGATCATGGGGCTTATTGCTTCATTTCTCTTTTACAGCTTCCTCGTTTATTTCCCATTAGCCACCACTATAGAAGAAAGCCATAAAAATAGCCTCCTTATCATCGGTGCAGTCCTTGCGCTGCAAGGGGTAGGCGCATGGATTGGAAGAAAATTTATTTACCAGCAATGGAAAGAAAAAACGCCCTTTTTCATGATCGGCATTGGTTTGGTGATATCAAGCTTTGGGTTATTATGCTTTGGCTATCACATAAGCTTAGATGGGCTTGGTTTCTTACTAAGAGGCGTAGGACTTGGCATTACCACCATTGTATGCCTATCCGCGCCCATCCAATATGTCAATCGTTTATACGTCAAAGATACAGCCGTTATCACCCGCATATTACAGCAAATAGGCGGTGCCTTAGGGGGTATATTCGCTGGTTTTTTGATCCATTCACTGACAGAAGAATACTTGTCCTTAAATCAAACATATATCGTATTCTTCATATTCTCTATCGCTGCATTTTTACTGTTTTGCCTCGCACTCTCCTTATCACCTAAAGAGAAGAACTCAGATTTGTGATATATTTGTTTGAAAAACGCATAACATTTGCAATGCTCTATAAGAGATCATATAATATTTGCACTGTTAGAGACCATCAACGACCTTGCCTCAGCCTTTATCATTTTTATGAAAGAACACTAAATCGATAAGCTCCTTAAGCTCTAAAATTGATCACCTCCAGTAACGTACGGTGTTTGTAATTTTATGATACCTCTGTGCTTTTAAATCCCTCTAAAAACCTCTTAAAATATGGGATTTTCTGATCAGACCTTTGCAAAGATCCACGAAATTAAGCACGCGTTTCAATGCGGAATAGTTCCATAAATGCGCTAACAGACGCCCTACCGCACCAGCATAGAATATAGAACCCGCCCCCGCGCACGCCCCTATAAATGCTAATCATCTTTTACCACACACCGCGATGTGAAAAATCGCACTGTATTACAAACTTGATAATGTTATTCTCCCCTTTTCAAAGTCATTGAATCACTATGCTTT
The DNA here is from genome assembly GCF_028618435.1 of Bartonella sp. MM73XJBT.G. Taxonomy (GTDB): domain Bacteria; phylum Pseudomonadota; class Alphaproteobacteria; order Rhizobiales; family Rhizobiaceae; genus Bartonella. Next base: position 3,168 of record NZ_JAQISW010000008.1, on the reverse strand, counting down.
CATAACAGCAATAGGTCCAAATGAAACTGAAGCGACAAAAACAGCTGGTAAAGCAGCATCTTCTCTCCATCTCATTGTTAACTGTTATAAGAAATCTCCCCCACTTTAATAAAAAAGCCCTCTCTCATTGAGAGGGAAATTTTAAAAACATTGAAAATCATGATGCACGATGACAGACAGCAAACCATCTCTAAAAAGGCTGTTTTTTTACTTTTACAGTGTGCTCTGAGATTTCTCTAACATTTTCCTGCCTTTAGATTTTCCTTATAAAATTTACGGACAAAAGAAGCTTTTCAGAACTCTTTTACACATAACTTCATTGCTTCAAGCTCCCTTACAGACACGATAAACGCGTATATTTCCATCTACCAAGTATGCGAGCTTCACAGCGGATATAATGAAAACAGTCTTTTTATAGAAAACCGTAAGCTTTAACGGAATAAACGAGATTTTAAACTAGCCTCCCGCATTACTCATTACTCTATACCGGTTATGCAAATAAAGAGCCCCATCTACTTTTTCTGACAAGCAAAGAACACACACAACATTTAGTAACATGCCATTATTGAAATTCTTGTCACAAGACCTTCCGTTCAGGGATTATGCGCATTGCCTGCTTCCTTCTCTCTAATAAATAATCTGCCAATAAAGAATGCTACTGCAGTTACGATAATACAAAATTATACTTCTGTTCTCATTCTATATTTTTCGAATTATCACACACTATTCCCCCTTCACTGTTATAACAATGAAAGGAGAAAAAAATTAAAACACAATATGGCATTTATCTTTCACAAATCTTATATAAGCCACAAAATTGTTGCGCGACCTTCTATACAAGGTCAGACAATAAAATTATATTCTAAAAACCACTCCACACACCACTTTTTGATATTATAAAGCCATAAAATGCAATTATCACCTCCGCAAAAAATCTCTCAGAAAAACAAAATTCCTCCTGTAATCATTGGACTACTTCCTCCAATGTTTGCGCACCATTATACGTGTAAGGAGTTAAATAACTTGTTTATTGCATCATTTGCTCCTTCTGAGATTCCAGAAGGTACAAAATCCGAAAAAGTTAAAGCATGGCTACGTGCAATCAATGTGGAATGCGAAGAACCGCTTGAAGTCCTTGGTAACTTTCTTGGGGATTTTTAGAAAAAGAATATTATGACCCAGACCCAAGCGGATTAAATCCATCATTATATGAAAAAATTTTACAGTTACAAAAAGATAAACGTACAGTTTTAGGAAAGTACACAGTATAATATCAAAAAACACAATAAAGTCAATATGTTGCGTGTAATTATTTTATATGAATCCACTTAAGAATCCACACTTTTATGCATGATTCATTTGACCATTTTTTATAAAAGATTGGCACGTATGAATAGAGCATAAAAAGCAAATCATGATGTGAATATTATAACGCATGTGTGTATTCAAATGAAATGAAAAGCAGCTACCATTTATAACAGTTCATAAATTTTATGATACGTTTTTATCACTCAAAAATCGCATTGTTTTTAAATTTAGTCGTTTGGAATTATCTATAACATACGTTTAAAGATCACAGCTTGTTTTAACGATTGGATTGGTAATCGCATAAAAAGAAACAAATTAACGTTCGCCAAAATTGACGAGCGCAAAATCTAAAGATGTTATAGTAACATTAGATTGTTCTATAAGAGGATAATTTTTAAGATAACAATAAAATTTTAAAACAGCATTAAAGTATATAATTACGAGTTTTTATATAATGTGAAAAAGCTTGTCATTTATCCACTATCTCGTGTTTTCTAGATGATTTATAGTTTAATTGTTAGGTTTTCGGATATCACAATCTAACTTACCTAAAATTGCAGTCCCGTTATAAACTTTAGCATTGCCAAAAACTTCAGCGTTTTTATAAATGAAAGAATAGCCATAAACTTCGGCATAGCCGTAAACTTTAGCATTGCCATAGACTTTGGATTTTTCATAGATTTTGGCATTGTCATAGACTTTGGCATTACCAAAAACTTCTGCGCTTTTATAAATTTTAGCATTGTCATAGATTTCAGCATCGTCATAAATTTCAGCATTGTCATAGACTTTGGCATTGCCATAAATCTTTGCACAGCCATAAACTTCGGTAATTTCGTGAATATAGGCTCTAAAAGCACCGATTTTCCCATAAACTTCTGAAAATTCATAGACTTTAGCATTGCCATAAATTCTAGCATCGTCATAAATTTTAGCATTGTCACAGATTTTAGCATTCTCATAAACGCGGGCTTTGCCGTAAACTTTAGCATTGCCATAAATTCTAGCATCGTCATAAATTTTAGCATCGTCATAAATTTTAGCATTGTCACAGATTTTAGCATTCTCATAAACGCGGGCTTTGCCGTAAACTTTAGCATTGCCATAAATTCTAGCATTGTCATAGATTTCAGCATTGCCATAAATTCTAGCATTGTCATAGACTTTGGCATTGCCATAGACACAAGCGCCAGAATATACCCAACAGTCGCCGTAATGGGATAAATTTTTTCCTTTTTCTATAAAACCACCTAAGTCACCTGCTTTAACATCACTAAAATCCTTAACAGCTTTAATACGATAAACCTCGTGTCCTCCAATTGATCTTATATCATCTGTAAATGTATATTTTTTTTCTATGCTTGAGAACCAAAACATAAGAGAAAAGCCTCCTGAAAGAAGATATTTTATTTCCCCCATATTGGATTTTCTAATCTGATTCTGATCTATTTTTAATAGTTATAATCAAAAACAAGATATTTTTTTAAGCCCCCCATGCCGTTCTTTATTCTGTTTCATCAACAATCTTGATAACATGATCGCTTTCATAAACCTCACAATTTTGGGGCACCAACTTTTCTTTGCTTTTTTTGTTTATTTTTGCATTGCCATAAGCACGCCCCCAGACCTTTGCACAATATGAGAGTTTTGCATTGCCATAGACAGAGCCATAAACTTCACAAGAGCCAGCCACGCTAGCAGAGCCATAAACCTTTCCATAAATCTTTGCACGCCCCCTAATAACAGCATAATTATAAACCTTGCCATGGCTATAAATGCAAGCCGATCCAGAAACATTGGCATGACCATAGACCCTTGCATAGCTAAAGACCGCAGCATCATGAGAAACATGCGCATAAT
>NZ_JAQISW010000070.1 GCF_028618435.1 Bartonella sp. MM73XJBT.G | reverse complement strand
GAATATAGCATTCTTGAAAGTGATCCGTCCGTAAAAGTCATTGAGGCTTTTAGCTATCGAGAGTTGCTTTTAAGACAGCGTATTAACGAAGCGGCACGCAATAACATTCTTGATTTTGCAACCGGTGAATCTCTTGACGCTTTGGGAAACTGGCATGGTATTGCCCGCATGGAGGGTGAAAGTGATGAGAGATATCGTGAACGTATTCAACTTCATACCCGTGGTGGCAATGGTAGCGGGACAGAGCCCTATTACAAGCTTATAGCCTTAACAGCAGATAGTCGTGTTAAGGATGCGATTGTTTACCGTAAAGGCAAAGACCCAACCATCTATGTTGCTCTTTTTGGCAACAATGAAGAAGGAACGGCATCTGAAGATCTCATACAAACAGTCTCAGAAGCTCTTCACAGAAAAAATATCATCATGACCAATGATACAATCATTGTTCACGCTGCTGTCAAAAAAGTGCTGGATTTAGAAGCAGATGTTTGGCTGTTACCAGAAACATCTTTGAAAATTCTCACAACAATGGAAACAAATTTAAGAGCAGCATGGAGACAAGAACAAGCCATTGGTCGTGAATTAAGTTTGTCGTGGTGGATTTCAAAACTCATGATTTCTGGTGTGCAAAAAGTCATTGCCATTACCCCAACAAGGGACAGTATGGTTTGTGATGAAGAAGTTTTATCGATTGGAAAAATCACCTTAAACTTCAAAGGGCG
>NZ_JAQISW010000007.1 GCF_028618435.1 Bartonella sp. MM73XJBT.G | reverse complement strand
AACTGTAGATCCACATGATACAAGGAAACGTATTTTTGCTATCATATCCAGTGCATCAGGAAATCTGGTAGAATGGTACGACTTTTATGCTTACTCCTTTGCATCGGTTTATTTTGCATCACAATTTTTTCCTGAAGATGAAGATATTGTTACACAACTGTTAAAAACTGCAGGAATCTTTTTTATTGGCTTTCTTATGCGTCCTATTGGAGCATGGCTCTTTGGCTTCATTGCTGACCGCTATGGACGTAAACGCTCCATGCTTATTTCTGTTTTTATGATGTGTGGAGGTTCTTTTCTCATTGCTATACTTCCCACCTACAAAACTTTGGGAATAACAGCAGCATTTCTGCTGCTTTTAATCCGCATGTTTCAAGGGCTTTCCGTCGGTGGTGAATATGGTACAGCAGCCACTTATATGAGTGAGGTTGCCCTTAAAAATCATCGCGGATTCTTTGCATCTTTCCAATATGCCACTCTCATTACGGGGCAACTTCTTGCGAGTTTTATTATCTTTATTCTAGCACTTTATTTCACTGAAGATCAGTTAAAAGCATGGGGCTGGCGAATTCCTTTTGTCATTGGTGGCTTTGGAGCGATCATTTCAATTTATCTGCGCAGTTCGCTCCATGAAACAACGACCAAAGAAAGCCGCTCGACACAACATGCTGGAAGTATTATAGAACTTTTACGCAATCATAAAAAAGCTTTTTTTTGGTTATTGGCTTTACAGCGGGAGGATCGCTCACATTTTATACATACACCACTTACATGCAAAAATATCTGATCACCACCACCGGATTTGATAAACACACTGCGACGACAATAATGACTGCCGCACTCTTTATTTTTGTGTTACTCCAACCCCTCTTTGGTTCTCTAGCTGATAAAATTGGAGTAAGAGCTTCACTCATTATTTGGAGTATCTTATCCATTATCTGTACCATTCCAGTTCTTAAAATGATTGGAAATACCCATAATGCATGGACAGCACTCTTAATTATCATTGGAATACTCTGTATTATGAGTTTTTATACGTCCATTGCTGGTATAATAAAAGCAAAATTGTTCCCTACTTCAATCCGAGCAATGGGGGTTGGTCTCTCTTATGCTATTGCTAACGCACTGTTTGGTGGCTCTGCGGAATATGTAGCGCTTGGATTAAAAAATATGGGATATGAATCTGTTTTCTTTTTTTACATAATTGGTATGATGATTATTGCCCTCATCTCTATTCTCCTAATGCCAGATATAGACAAGGGGGGATATCTGAAAGATGATGAGATCCATTAAATTTGTATACACAATAAAAAGCCTAAATCCTTGGGCTTTTTATGAATATTCTAAAGTCTTTTAAAAAACAACAAACATAAAACAATTAATTTTCGACTGTTTCCATACAGTAAAAACTATTATGCTTCTTGCACAAGATGGAGAACCTATAAATTTATATTTATAAATTTATATTATTGAGACTTTTCAAAGATTTTTAATCACTAAGCGACAAGGTCATAGAAAATTACGCAACTTTTTCGCACTGTTCAAATATTCTATAGGAAATTTTTAAGCCAGTCATTTAAGCACTCTTTTTACCAACATTTCATCTAGCTTAAATCTCCTCTTCAATGCCCTCTTCCCCTTACATTCGCCGTAACGCACTTTACCTTACAACACAATAACGCCCTCAAAAGCCTCAAGCTTATATACAAACAGGCTTTCTTAAATAGCTTTCATAAGAAATTACTATGACACAATTAAATTTTAGTGATACAAGTAAAAACTTAAATAATAAAAAATAAATTATCAGTCTAATAAGGGAAAAATTTCATGAGTAACCAAATAACTGTAGATCCACATGATACAAGGAAACGTATTTTTGCTATCATATCCAGTGCATCAGGAAATCTGGTAGAATGGTACGACTTTTATGCTTACTCCTTTGCATCGGTTTATTTTGCATCACAATTTTTTCCTGAAGATGAAGATATTGTTACACAACTGTTAAAAACTGCAGGAATCTTTTTTATTGGCTTTCTTATGCGTCCTATTGGAGCATGGCTCTTTGGCTTCATTGCTGACCGCTATGGACGTAAACGCTCCATGCTTATTTCTGTTTTTATGATGTGTGGAGGTTCTTTTCTCATTGCTATACTTCCCACCTACAAAACTTTGGGAATAACAGCAGCATTTCTGCTGCTTTTAATCCGCATGTTTCAAGGGCTCTCCGTTGGTGGTGAATATGGTACAGCAGCCACTTATATGAGTGAAGTTGCATCCAAAAATCATCGTGGGCTCTTTGCTTCTTTTCAATATGCAACAACAATCTCAGGTCAACTTCTCGCGAGTTTGGTAATTTTTATTTTAGCCATTTATCTCAGTGAAGATCAATTAAAAGCGTGGGGATGGCGTATTCCTTTTGTCATTGGTGGCTTTGGAGCGATCGTTGCAATTTATCTGCGAAGCTTGCTTCATGAAACAACAACCAAAGAAAGCCGCTCGACACAACACGCCGGTAGTCTTAAGGAACTCTTTCGCAATCATAAAAAAGCATTCTTTTTGGTTGTTGGCTTCACAGCTGGCGGATCCCTCACATTTTATACATATACCACTTACATGCAAAAATATCTGATCACCACCACCGGATTTGATAAGCAAACTGCAACAACGATCATGACTGCGGCTCTCTTTATTTTTGTGTTATTGCAACCGCTTTTAGGGTCCCTAGCCGATAAAATTGGAGCAAGAGCTTCACTCATTATTTGGAGTGTCTTATCCATTATCTGTACCATTCCAGTCCTTAAAATGATTGGAAATACCCATAATCCATGGACAGCACTCTTAATTATTATTGGTATACTCTGTATTATGAGTTTTTATACGTCCATTGCTGGTATAATAAAAGCAGAACTATTCCCTGCCTCAATCCGAGCAATTGGTGTTGGATTTGCTTTTGCCATTGGGAATGCACTCTTTGGCGGTTCTGCTGAATATGTAGCACTTGGATTAAAAAATATGGGATATGAATCTGTTTTCTTTTTTTACATCGTTGGAATGATGATCATTGCCCTCATCTCTATTCTCCTAATGCCCGATATTGATAAAGGAGGATATCTTGATAAAGACAAACTTCATTAAACCTACTTACTAAACAAAAAAGCCCAAGAAATTGGGCTTTTTTGTAATTATTTACTCAAAAATTTAATTTTTTATAGTATAAAGCCCATTTCATTATCTTACTCTCAATCATGAAAAGTCATTGAACACTTTCTATGATCTTCAGGTATCATTTTCATAACATATTGAGTTATCAATACTTTTTATCATTTTGTATATCCAATAAAAAGTCTAAATACCGCAAAAATTTCTCATCTTTACCCTTTTTATATTAATCCCTCACAATAATACCTCTTGCAACGCATAAGAAGAATTAGTCTATGGATAAAAATTATTTAATAAATTAATCAAACTATTTATACTATATAATAAATAGATAAAACTTCCCAACATATGTTATTTAAAATATTTTTCATAAAAAATAATCATTATACGATTAAATTTTTCTAGCAATCATAAAACATTATGTTTAAAAATATGGATTATAAATCCAAAAGGGGAACAATTCATGAAAAATGGAACAGCTTCAGCATCACAGGATGCAAGAAAACGTATTTTTGCTATTATAGCAAGCGCATCAGGAAACCTTGTAGAATGGTATGATTTTTATATCTACTCCTTTGCATCGGTTTATTTTGCCTCACAATTTTTTCCTTCAAATGGCGACGCTATTACGCCACTCTTAAAAACTGCAGGAATCTTTTTTATTGGCTTTCTTATGCGCCCTATTGGAGCTTGGTTTTTAGGGTTTATCGCCGATCGTTATGGACGTAAACGCTCGATGCTTGTATCCATTTTTATGATGTGTGGTGGCTCTTTTTTTATAGCCATACTCCCCACCTATGAAACCTGGGGAATAACATCAGCAATCCTTTTACTTTTAGCTCGGATGATGCAAGGATTTTCAGCGGGTGGCGAATATGGTACAGCAGCCACATATATGAGCGAAGTAGCCCTCAAAAAACATCGTGGGCTTTTTGCTTCTTTTCAATCAGCCACCCTTATTACAGGCCAGCTTCTTGCCAGTTTCATTATATTTATTTTAGCATCTTATCTGTCTGAAGATCAGTTAAAAGCATGGGGATGGCGTATTCCTTTTGTGATTGGTGGATGTGGAGCGCTCGTTGCGATTTATCTACGCCGTTCACTCCACGAAACAACCACGAAAGAAAGCCGCTCTCACAAACATTCTGGGAGTCTTAAGGAACTTCTCACCAAACATACAAAAGCCGTTGTCGTAATTGCCTGTTTTGCATCAGGAGGATCACTTACATTTTATACCTTTACGACTTATATGCAGAAATATCTAATCACCACCACCGGCTTTGATAAACACACAGCAACAACGATTATGACAGCTGTACTGTTTATTTTCATCCTGTTCCAACCTGTAGCGGGGATCATCGCCGATAAAATTGGAACCAAAACTTTACTCATCATTTGGAGTATACTTTCTGCCATCTTTACATTTCCTGGACTCTGGATAATCGGAAATACCCATAGTATATGGGTTGCCTTATCTGTCATTATTGGCTTGCTCTTCATTATGAGCATGTATACATCCATCTCTGGTGTCGTAAAATCAGCCATGTTCCCCTCTTCCATACGTGCATTAGGCGTTAGCATCTCTCATGCCATTGGGAATGCCTTATTTGGTGGTTCTGCTGAATACGTTGCGCTTGGATTAAAAAAATACGGTCATGAATCACTCTTTTATTTTTACATAACTATCGTGATGATCATGGCTTTTATTGCTCTTCTTTTTGTTCCGAGTATGCGTCAAGGAGGATACCTCCAAGACGATGAAAAACGTTAACGCCCTCTATAAACGAAAAAGCCCAAAAAAATGGGCTTTTTTTATCATTATCACAAATTTAATATTGTTTAAATTTTATGAAGTGCATTGAGTTGTTTAGCAACTAAATAATAAAAAGTTATACGACTTTTTCTACGCTCTCCAGCCATCATCTGAGAAACTTTTGAAACAGCCATTTTAGCACTCTGCTCATCAACTTCTAAAACATCTTGAACCCATTTTTCAACACGTTCTAACTCTTTTGGATCCGATGTTGCAACAAGCGCTGCATCCTGCTTTTTCATCACCAAAGCTAAACGCTGACTAAGTCGTTCGACTGCCGCTGCATCAGGATTTGAATCATATACTTTAATATCTGCTAGATTATTTGTCATTTTACATCATCTCCTCTCCAAAAATGAGCGTCTATACTTTTATAGCCGCATCATATAGCTCCATAAATAATTAGAGGATTAAAAATATTAACAACCCCCCCTTTTCCTAAGACTGTTCTTCATCTATATTTAAAGAGCTGGCTTTCCAGCTATGGTAATAAATGGACGATGAAATAAGCCTATTGGACCCGGGGGCGGTACCCGGCGCCTCCACCAAAATATAAACAACCAAAATTATATTTTGGTGGGGGCGAAATAGGATCGACAAGGGTGTAAAGATCGCTCTTTTACTCGGCATTGTACCACCGTTATCGGGCTAAATGAGTAGTTGCAAATGACAACTATGCGGAAGCACGTCTCGCCGCCTAAGGTGGTGTGAATGTTTCAAATTGACTCTTAAACCGTCGCAGGTTTAAGCGGGGTTGGAAGGCACCTGGCAACAGAAGCCTTCACTTTTTAAAATGTTATTGATTGATCTTTCAGACATTATCAGACATTATTTTTTGTGTTTTTTGATTCAATGAGGTATCTTGTAGACAAAATACTGCTGGTTTTTAAATACATTCTATTACACAATATCGACACATCAGTACGGCCATTCTGCTACGTGAAATAAAAGGAATAAACTTCGATGGTTAAAGATCAAATCCGTTACGATATTCTCGTTCAGGATGCGCTTCGTGGAGTTATCCGTAAAGTTTTATCGGAAGTTGCTAAAGCAGGACTTCCGGGAAACCATCATTTTTTTATAACTTTTTTTACAAATGCTCCAGGCGTTAAAATATCTCCTCGGCTAAAAAATCGCTATCCTGAGCAAATGACGATTGTCTTGCAACATCAATTTAGAGATCTCAGTGTTTCAGAAACAGCCTTCGAAGTAACCCTCTCTTTCAGGGAAATTACCGAAAAGCTCGTAATTCCTTTTACTTCTATTCAAGTTTTTTATGATCCTGTAGCAACATTTGAAGCAGCATTTGATCTGCCCTCAAAACTTCCCTCTGTAGAAAGTGAAGTTTCAGAAAATATTCCATCTACGCTCATAGCTCCATCAAACAAACAAAAAAAAGAAAGTATGCTCACAAAAGAACAAAGTCTCAATACCAGTAAAGAGCCTTCAAATAACGATACAAAACAAAGTGCTGATGTTGTCTCTTTAGATTCTTTTCGGAAAAAATAATTTTTCTCATGACTGAACCGATAAATCTTCGCCAATTTCGAAAACAAAAAAAGCGTGCAGAAAAAGCTCTTCATGCCGAAGAAAATCGTTATCGTTTTGGACGAACAAAAACTGAAAGACTTTTCGAGCAACAACAATCTTTTAAAACGCAAAAATTTCTTGATCAAAATCGTTTGCGAAACGATGAGTAAAGGAGAAAAAATGAACGAGAGTAATTTTATGGATTGGTCAAAAGTCATTCCGCAAAAGATATCTGTTCGCGTTGATGGACACGCAACCAGCGTCTCTTTAGAACCGCCATTTTTAGATATTCTCAAAGATATAGCCCGCAAAAAAGGACAATCTTTAGCCTTTATTATCACTGATATTGATAGCCAAAGGCCACAACAAGTCAATCTTTCGGCCTCGTTGCGCATTTACGCTCTTCAAAGTATTCTTACTCAACGTCTTTAATATTTTCTTTTAACATTTCTTGTTCAATTAAAACTGTTGTAGCTTTTAAAAGAAAAGTTTTTTAAATCTAGCACTTTTATGAAAAAAAGATTACAAAAAAGGTATAATGAATAATTTTTCCGATCACATACCTTTTTTTGAAGAAGATGCCCCCCCAGCCTATGATGAAAAAAGCTCTGGGATTTCTTCCCATGTTCTAAAGAAAAAAAAATCATATAACACAGACTATTTAGAACAGCTCAATCCAGAACAACAACAAGCTGTTATGAATACTGAAGGCCCTCTTTTAGTTCTTGCAGGTGCAGGTACTGGAAAAACGCGTGTCTTAACAATCCGTATTTCTCATATTCTACGCTCTGGACTCGCCTCTCCTCAACAAATACTTGCTGTCACTTTTACCAACAAAGCTGCGCGTGAAATGAAAATACGTATTGGTGAACTTATTGGTGAAGTTGTTGAAGGAATGCCTTGGCTTGGAACTTTTCATTCTACTGGTGCTAAAATTTTACGCCGACACGCAGAGCTTGTTGATTTAAAAAGAAATTTTACAATTCTCAATAGCGATGATGTTCTTCGACTTTTAAAACAGCTTATTCAAGCTGAAGGCTTAGACGATAAGCGTTGGCCCGCACGAAACCTTGCCATGATGATTGATTCTTGGAAAAATCAAGGACTTTCACCAGAACATATCTCAAAAAGTGATGCGTATTCCTTTGGCAACGGCATGGGGCGCGAACTTTATCACAGTTATCAAAATCGATTAAAAGATCTTAATGCCTGTGATTTTGGCGACCTTCTGCTTCATTCTATCTCTATCTTTCAACACAATCCAGATATTCTTCGCAAATACCATTCTCAATTTCGCTATATTCTTGTCGATGAATATCAAGATACAAATACAGCACAATATCTTTGGCTTCGCCTTTTAGCACAACATCCTCAAGGTCGAAATGTTAATCTTTGTTGTGTTGGTGATGATGATCAATCCATTTATGGATGGCGTGGTGCAAAAGTCGAGAATATATTACGATTTGAAAAAGATTTTCCTTCTTCCCAAATTATTCGTCTAGAACGCAATTATCGCTCGACATCCCATATTCTTAAAGCTGCTTCTCATCTAATTGCTCATAATGAAGAAAGACTGGGAAAAGTCCTTTTTTCTGCTCAAATAAAGGGGGAGGAAGAAAAAGTAAAAATTCATTCAGCATGGGATTCGGCAGAAGAAGCACGAGCAATCGGAGAAGAAATCGAGCGTGCCCAACAAAACGGTCATGCATTAAATCATATGGCTATCTTGGTACGTGCATCATTTCAAATGCGTGAATTTGAAGATCGCTTTGTAACGCTTGGCCTTAACTATCGCGTCATTGGTGGTCCGCGTTTTTATGAGCGAATGGAAATACGTGATGCCATGGCTTACTTACGCGTTGTCGTCCACCCCGCTGATGATTTAGCTTTTGAGCGTATTATTAATACACCTAAACGCGGCATAGGCGATGCAACCTTGCGCATTCTTTATGAGAGTGCACGCGCACGTGCTGTTTCTCTCTTTTCTGCGGCTACTGACATCATTGAAACAGATGAGCTAAAGCCTAAGGCACGCAGTGCTTTACGAAGCCTTATTGAAAACTTCCGCCGCTGGCAAAATATGCTGCAAGACACCCCCCACAAAGAGCTTGCCGAGATCATCCTTGACGATTCTGGTTATACAACCATGTGGTTAGAAGATCGCTCACCAGAAGCTCCCACACGACTAGAGAACCTTAAAGAAATGATCCGTTCCATGGAGCAATTTGAAAATCTTCAAAGCTTTTTAGAACATGTTGCACTGGTAATGGAAACGGAAAATAATGAAAACATGGATGCCGTCAACATCATGACACTCCATTCCGCTAAAGGGCTTGAATTTGAAACAGTTTTTCTTCCAGGCTGGGAAGAAGGACTCTTTCCCCATCAGCGCTCATTAGATGAAGGTGGACGTTCAGGATTAGAAGAAGAAAGACGCCTTGCTTATGTAGGGCTTACAAGAGCAAAAAAATATCTGCATATATGGTTTGTATCCAACCGAAGAGTTCATGGACTTTGGCAATCTGCTCTTCCCTCCCGTTTTCTAGATGAACTACCAGCAGAACATATAGAAGCCATAGCCATGGAAACATCTTATGGTGGTTATGGAAAATACTCTTTTCAACATCAAGAATCCTTTTATAATGACTATGCTGCACCAAAACAAAATCGTGCACAAAAAAACAAAAACATTGAAGGGAAAGTTATTGCTCAATCAATCTCTGAAGCGCCATCAAATTTTTCTATCAATGATCGAATTTTTCACATAAAATTTGGTTATGGCCATATTACAGCGATAGATGATCATAAATTGACAATAATGTTTGAAAAAGCTGGAGAAAAGCGTGTACTGGATAATTTTGTAGACAAAGCTTAACGAAAGAAAACCACAATCCGTTTTTTCAAAGGGCCATTTATTCTGAATATCTTTTCCATTTGCAAATAAAAGCTTCAATGGGCAAGTTTTGCATATCAGGTAATGCGTTGTAAATTTTATCAAGCGGCCAATCCCACCAAGCCATATCTAAAAGATCTTCTATCACATGATTGGGAAAACGCATCCGCAATTGTTGAGCTGGAACCCCAGCAACAATCGTATAAGGCATAACATCTTTTGTTATAACAGCATTAGCTCCAATAATTGCACCATGTCCAACTGTTACTCCAGGCATAATAACTGCTCCATGCCCAATCCACACATCATGCCCAATGATAACACGTTTCGCACAACGCCTTTCACGAAAAGAACAATCGAGTGACTTATAACGAAAATATTCATTTGGACGATAGGTTATTTTATGCGTTGAAAGGCGCTCTATAGGATGCTCTAACGCATTTATCCGTACATGAGATGCAATAGAACAAAAACGACCAATATCGCTATAAATAGCCTCACTGTTACGTTCTAAATAAGAAAAATCTCCAACGATCACATTCCGCAAAATCACCCGCTCATTAATTTCCACATAGCGCCCTAATTTACAACCATGCAATCGTGCCGTTGTATGGATACGCGGTTTACTTTCGTGAAATCGAAGATCGTTCTCAATATTCATATTACCTTCCATCAATTATTTCATCAAGAGATATGGAAAGACATACCAAGCAAATCCATAAAATCAACCGTGAAACAAACATTGCAAAACAAACCAACCAATGCTAGATTTTTTCAACACTTTTAAGAGAGACAAGCGATGAAAAATGTAATCCGCATCTTAGGACTAACAGTTATATTTCTTACGGGGATTTTCATTTATGATACATTGATCAATAAGCCTTTAGGTGATGACTTTACTCTCACCGATTCAAATGGACAAACTGTTACGCAAGCTGATGTTCGCAGTAAACCTTCAATTATTTTCTTCGGTTTTACGATGTGCCCTGAAATCTGTCCTACGACATTAATGAATCTTGATCGATGGTTAACAGCTCTTGGGCCTGAGAGTGATAAATTAGGAAAATGGTTTGTGACTGTTGACCCTGAGCGTGACACCCCTGAAGTACTTCATGAATATCTCAGTAATTTTAACAATAAAATTATTGGCATTAGTGGAGATCCTGAAAAAGTTCATAAAATGGTCAATTCCTTTAATATCTTTGCTGAAAAAGTACCAGGGACAGATGGAAATTATACTTACGACCATACGGCTGCAATTTTTTTGCTTAAAAAAGGTGGCAAACTCGCTGGTATTATTCCTTATGAACCCAACGAGGATAATAATGAGTTAAAAGACCAAATTGCCATTGAACAACTCAAAAAACTTGTCTCAAACTAAATAAAAAGCCAATTATAAAGAAAGAACAGGATGTCACAGCAAATTCGTCTGTATTATACCACTTTTAAAAGTGAAGCAGAGCGATTTTATACGCTTATAGAAGCAGCTTTTGACGAAGAAGGGTATCCTTTGGCTCTTACAGAAATAGATGAAAAAAACACCATCTATGAACTTTCACTTTATGTAGAGCAAGACAATCAAGAGCGTGTTTTGCAACGTTTTGCACAGATCCTTTCTATAGATCCTCATAAAATTAACCATGAAATTTTACCCAATATTGATTGGGTACAAAAAAGCCTAGAAGGATTACAACCTATACATGCTGGTCCTTTTTTTCTCCATGGAAGCCATAACCGTAACGACATCCCCCAAGGTGTTTTTCCCATTGAAATTGATGCAAATCAAGCTTTTGGCACTGGACATCATGGAACAACAGCCGGTTGTTTGGAAATGATTGCCAAAATTATGAAACACGAAAATCCACACAATGCCCTTGATCTTGGAACTGGCAGTGGTGTCTTAGCCATTGGCATGGCAAAGCTCAAACCTATTGCTATACTTGCATCTGATATTGATCCCATTGCTATCAAAGTTGCAAAACACAATATCACACTCAATAGTGTAGAAAAATATATTACGGCAATTACAGCAATAGGCTTTGCCCATGATGAAATTGCATCACGTGCGCCCTTTGATCTCATCATTGCCAATATCCTTGCTAATCCGCTTATTGAACTTGCACCAGAAATGGTTCAATTTCTTCAAAAAGGTGGATCACTTGTACTTTCTGGAATTCTTGAAGAACAACATGATCTCGTATTGGGAGCCTATGTAAAACAGGGACTCAAACATCTTGAAACATACCACCATCAAGGATGGGTTACGATACATCTTAAATAAATGAAAAGGACGTTGTTATGTATCAATCTTTTGAAGCAACAACAAATCCCACCCATGCTCTCGAGCGTATTTCATCCCTTCGTAAAGAGCTTGATCGTCTTGGGCTTGATGGTTTTCTTGTTCCCCGTAGCGATGAACACCAAGGAGAATACGTCCCCCCCCATGCTCAACGCTTAAGCTGGCTTACTGGCTTTACGGGGTCAGCGGGTATGGCGCTCGTTTTAAAAAATAAAGCTATTATCTTTACTGATGGACGCTATAAACTCCAAGTTCGCCAACAAACTGATCCGCATATTTTTGAATATGAAGATCTCATCACTTGTCCTCCCTCACAATGGCTTGAAAAAAATGGAAAACAACTTTCTATTGGCTTTGACCCATGGCTCCACACCATTTCCGCTATAGATGCATTGAAAAAATCCTTAGAGATAAAAACAGGTGGAACGCTTATAGCAGTTCAACGAAATCCTATCGATCTTATCTGGCATGATCAACCACCATCACCGCAATCTGCCTTATCGCTTCACCCTCTCCAATATGCAGGATGGGATAGCGATGAAAAGCTCTCTTTAATCCGCAAAACCATACAACAAGCCCATGCAGATGCTTTTATTTTTACAGATCCCTCCTCTATTGCATGGATATTCAATATACGGGGTAATGATGTTTCCAACACACCATTTTCTCTTTGTTTTTCTCTAATCCCTATAGAAGAATCACCAACCTTATTCATTGACAGTAAAAAGCTTGGTGAAGAACAAAAACGATATCTGGAACGCTATACAAAATTATATGAACCAGAACAATTTATTGCCAAGATCAAAGATTATAGTCAAAAAGGCATGATTTTCGCCTTAGACCCACAGTTAGCATGCGAAAAGTTACGCACTGCACTTGAAGAAGATGGAAAATCTTTCATCCCACTAACCGATCCTGCTGCTCTACCCCGTGCCATTAAAAATGACACAGAACGAGAAGGTGCGCGCAAAGCTCACCTGTGCGATGGTGTTGCTCTTACCCGTTTTTTTGCTTGGTTAGACAAACAAACACCAAGCACAATAAATGAAATTTCTGCTGCTCAGAAATTAGAAGAATTTCGCATAAAGACAGCAAAAGACATGGGAAAAAAACTTGAAGATCTTTCTTTTGATACAATCTCAGCCGCAGGTGCAAATGGAGCTATTATCCATTACCGTGTAACGAATGAAACCAATAAAACACTCAAGGGTGGTGAACTTTATCTTGTTGATTCAGGAGGACAATACCGTGATGGCACCACAGATGTTACACGCACGATAGCAATTGGCGATATTGGAGAAGAAGAAAAACGCTGTTTTACTTTGGTTCTTAAAGGCATGATTTCTCTTTCAACAGCACTCTTTCCAAAAGGAACACGCGGACAAGATATTGATGTTCTAGCACGCATTGCCTTGTGGAAAGCTGGTTTTGATTATGCCCATGGTACGGGTCATGGCGTTGGTTCTTATCTTTCTGTTCATGAAGGACCACAAAATATTTCGCGCAAAGGATGCCAAGAATTGATCCCCGGAATGATTGTTTCTAATGAGCCTGGATATTATCGTGAAGGTGCATTTGGTATTCGTATTGAAAATTTACTCATTGTAAAGCCAGCACAAAAAACTTCTGGTGGAGAGAAAGAAATGCTCTCGTTTGAAACACTCACTCATTGCCCCATTGATCGAAAGCTCATTCTTCCGGAGCTTTTAACACAAGAAGAACGACAATGGCTCAATAATTACCACGCACGTGTTTATCAGATGAATGCACCTTATTTAAATGAAGAAGAGAAAGAATGGGCAAACGAAGCAACAAAACCCCTTTAAGTGAAAAAACACAGATACCTCTTAAAGCTTTCAACAAAAACAACCCCACCCCTTTTTCAAGCAAAAATGTAAACTAAACATAAGGAAATAATTAAAACTCTCCATTATTTCATCTTGATAAAACACTATCTTACAACATAAAAAAACAACTATAAATTGGCTTTCAATATCAGTAAATCGTTTCGAATGAGGAAAAATGAGAAGAATGTCCATCAATGCTTGAGCATCATTCCCCCTCCCTAAACATTATGTTCCTCAATCAGCTGTAGCCAAGCCTCTTCATCAATAATCTCAACACCTAACTCCCCAGCTTTAGTCAATTTTGATCCCGCTCCAGGTCCTGCAATAAGAAGATCTGTTTTTTTAGAGAGAGAACCGGAAGTCTTTGCCCCTAGTCGCTCTGCCAATGCTTTTGCTTCATCGCGAGACATATGCATCAAAGTTCCTGTAAAAACAATGATCTTTCCCGCTAACGGTGAAGATGCTTTCAAAACAGGCTCCTCATCGAGAGGAGTCACTTCTTCAAGCAAAACAGACAAAACCTCACGATTATGGGCTTCCTTATAAAAATCAATAATTGCGCACCCTACCTGTGGTCCAATTCCTTCGATATTGGTAAGCTCTAGCCAAGCTTCATTACCTTCTTTATCTTCCTGCTCACATGGCATAAGTGCTTCCATTGCCGCAGTTTCAAAAGCTGTATAAGTTTGATAAGCACGTGCAAGACGTCGCGCATTCACCTCACCAACATGACGAATTCCTAGAGCAAACAAAAAACGGCTGAGAGGAATTTTGCGGCGTGCATTAATGGCATCATAAAGTTTACGCACGGAAACAGCACCAAAACCCTCCATATTTTCCAAACGTACTAACGAATTTTCTTGGCGCCGCTGTAAAGTAAAAATATCAGCTGGTGTATGAATTCGAAGCGCTTCATCTTGAGCGTGGAAAAAAAACTCTACTTGTTTTTTACCCAAACCCTCAATATCAAAAGCATTGCGTGCAACGAAATGACGAATACGCTCAATCGCTTGTGCAGGACAAATAAGCCCCCCTGTACATCGACGTACCGCTTCTTCTGCTTCACGAACCGCATGACTTCCACAAGCAGGGCAAAGATGAGGGAAAACAAAAGCAGAAGAGTCTTTTGGACGTTTTTCCACTACAATGTCAACAACTTGAGGAATTACATCACCAGCACGTTGTATAATCACCGTGTCGCCGATACGAATATCACGCCCCTCACGAATGGGCTCTCCTTTATGACCAATTCCTTTAATATAATCCTCATTATGCAAACTAGCATTGGTCACCACCACCCCACCAACAGTGATAGGCGTAAGACGCGCAACAGGTGTTAATGCACCGGTGCGCCCCACTTGAATATCAATACCCTCTAAAAGAGTCATAGCCTTTTCTGCTGGAAATTTATGTGCAATAGCCCAACGCGGCGAACGAGAAACAAACCCCAAACGCTTTTGGAGCATCAAATCATTAACTTTATAAACAATGCCATCAATATCATAATTTAAAGAATAACGGCGTCCTTCTATATTATGATAATAGGAAATAATTTCTTCTACTGTCTTAAAAACTCTTGTTAATGGATTGATAATAAAGCCATATTCTTTGAGCTTTTTCATCATCTCCATTTGGCTTTCTGCAAATATTTCACTCACCTCACCACAAGCATAAGCAAAAAATTGCAGCTTTCTGCTGGCAGTTATCCGTGAATCCAGTTGACGCAATGAACCAGCCGCCGCATTTCGAGGATTGGCAAAAGTTAACTTACCCTTTTCTTGCTGGCTGATATTAAGTGCTTGAAAATCTTCCCGCCCCATATAAACTTCACCGCGAACCTCAAGAATATCAGGAATTTTTCCTTGCAAAACTTTTGGAATATCAGAAATTGTTCGTGCATTCGCTGTCACATTTTCTCCAACAGTTCCATCACCCCGCGTTGCGGCACATACAAGCCGCCCCTTTTCATAGCGCAAAGACAACGATAAACCATCAATTTTTGGCTCTGCTGTTATTTCTAACATTTGTGTTTCTGAAAGCCGTAAAAAACGACGCACACGTTCAACAAATTCAGTAACATCTTCAAAACTAAACGCATTATCAAGGGAAAGCATCGGTTGTGTATGAACAGATTTTTCAAACTTCTCCAAAACCGGTGCTCCAATTTTATGTGAAGGAGAATCTATACGAATCAGTTCAGGAAAGAGAGCTTCAATTTCCGCATTACGCCGGCGAAGGGCATCATATTCTGCATCAGAAATTTCAGGTTGATCATCACGATTATAAAGCACATCATGACGTGCAATCTCTTTTGCTAACCACTCTAATTCACTTTCTGCTTCAAGAGCAGTAAGGTTCTTAATTCCGTCCTTATTCATAAAATCTATTCCAAATGGTGGACTATCGTCATAAAAATCTCAACTCTTTAATTAAAAAGTGAACTTAAATAAGCACATGCTTGTCAATCTTTTTATCTTATCCCAATGATGACTAAGCAAGAAGCTTTTGAGCAGCCGCTCGTGCCTCCTCAGTAATCTGTTCTCCTGCCAACATACGAGCAATTTCTTCTGCACGTTCCTGCTCTTCCATTTTATGAATAGCTGTAACAAAGTGCCCTTTATCATCATTTTCCATCTTTGAAATAAGAAAATGACTGTGCGCTTTTGATGCGACTTGGGGTGCATGTGTAATAGCAAAAACCTGAATTCTCTCCGATAAACGCTGTAATCGTTGCCCAATAGCGGCCGCAACTGCGCCCCCAGCACCTGTATCAATTTCATCAAAAATCAATGTAGGAGCCGATCCGCGGTCAGATAACACAACCTTCAATGCCAATAAAAAACGAGATAGTTCACCACCAGAAGCAACACTCAGCATGGGGCCAGCCCGTGTTCCAGGATTGGTTCGAACAAAATATTCAATACGATCACACCCCTCTGCACTTCGCCTTTCAAAATCAGTCTGCATTTCAACAATAAATTCTGCCTTTTCTAATTTTAATGCCGGCAACTCAGCCATAACACTTTCAGATAAATGCTTTGCTGTCTCTCGACGCTTTATTGTTAAAGCTTGTGCCAATGTATCATAATTTTTCTGTGCTTGCCCCGCCTCATCTTCAAAACGCGTTAACGTGTTCTGAGCCTCTTCAAAATCAGTAAGTTCAGCATCCATTTTATCGCGTAACTGAACCAATTCATCCGCAGAAACTTGATATTTACGAGCAAAACCGCGAAGCGTAAAAAGGCGTTCTTCTATCCGTTCTAATTCATCAGGTTCAAAATCCAATGCCCGCATAGCCGCCTCAATCCCTTCCTGTGCTGTTGCAAGTGCATGCAATGCCTCATCAAGAGATTTCACCACTGGTGTAATAAGCTCTTCTGCCTCAGGAATTTTCCGCTCAAAACGCCTTACCAAATTAGAAAGAACGGGTATTGGCGATTTTTGACCACTTAAAAGATCATCTGCTTCTTTAATATCCGTCGCTATTTTTTCTAATTTAAGCATATCAGCACGACGCAAAGAAAGAGCATCTTCCTCACCAAATTGAAAATCAAGCTTTTCAAGCTCTTCTACACATGCCCGAAGATAATCCATCTCACGCGTTGCATTCTCTACTTTAAGACGCTGTTGATGCAAACGCTCTTCACATTCATGCCATACCCGATAACATTGACGTAAATTTTTCACATCATCTTCAAGTCCGCCAAAAGCATCTAATAACTGGCGGTGCGACGCAACATCAACAAGTGCACGATCATCATGCTGTCCATGGATTTCAACCAAGTGACGACCAACACTCCGCATTAAGGCAACACTCGCCACCTGATCATTGATAAAGACACGACTGCGTCCATCACTCGATTGCACACGTCGTAAAATGATATCCCCCTCATCATTAAGACCATTCTCACGAATAAGTTGACGTGCAGGATGTAAAAGAGGGACATCAAAAACAGCGGTGACCTGCCCACGATCACTACCATGACGCACAAGTGAAGCATCCCCTCGTCCCCCAAGAGCCAGCGACAAAGCATCAAGGAGAATAGACTTCCCCGCCCCTGTTTCACCAGTTAAAACAGTCAACCCCGCCGTAAAATTAATATCGAGCGTTTCGATCAAAACAATATTATGAATCGAAAGCTGTATCAGCATGAGAGAATCAACGTGCCCTCTTCTTATCACTACCTAAAGCATTCGAGATCCAAGAAGATTTATGCTCATGTGGCGCTATTTTATTCTTCTTCAAAAGATTATAAGAAAATTTATACCACTCACTTTTAGGATAATTACGCCCTAAAATAGCTGCTGCCGTCTGTGCTTCAGCCGTTAAACCAAGAGCCAGATTAACCTCTGTCAAGCGGAAAAGCGCTTCTTCAATTTGATTTGTATCGGAATATTCTTCAACGACGGTACGAAACCGTCTACTTGCAGCAAGATAACGCCGCCCTTCTTCATAATAGCGGCCAATCTGCATTTCTTTACCAGCCAACTGTTCGCGCCCAAAACGAATTTTATCTTTAGCATCTTTGACATATTCAGAATGAGGATAACGCTCTATAAGAAGCTGCATCGCAGCAATAGCGCGTTTTGTATCACGTTGATCACGCGTAACATCAGGAATCCGACGAAAAGAAGAAAGACCAATAATATAGTACGCATAAGCCGAGTCACTAGACCCAGGATAAAGAGTAATATAGCGTTGAGCCATACTAATTGAATCATCATATTTTCCGAGACGATAATTTGTAAAAGCACCCATGACTAAAGATTTACGGCCCCAGTCTGTATAAGCATACTGTTTTTCAATCTTCAAAAACTTTTTTGCTGCATCTCCAAGCCGCCCACTCTCAAGGCTAGCAAGCCCCTGATTATAAAGAACATCTGGTGGATCTATTTTCAAAACATAAGCAGATGGATCAAGGGTATTTTTCTCTTTAAAGAGACATCCCGCTAACATACAGGTGCTTCCCAAAAGCACCACACCTAATATCTTGCGTACAATGTTAGATTTCCTATATGCCATATTTCTAATGCACACATGAGATTTTTTCATAATTTTCCCGGCCTCCACAGAACATCATCTTGCAGCAAAAATAATTTATTAAAAGCTTTTATACCATATCACTTTAAAATGCACATAACCAATTTAGCAGTTTAGGTCAATCATCCCCTTAAAAATCAAATAAACAATAAAAAAATCTTGTCAATTTTCTTTTACTCTTTCTCTAAAGAGCTTTTTTCATAATATGATTCATCTGCCAAAAGAGCTTTCACCAATTGTGCATTAATTCTATGGCCACTACAATAAGAACGAAATAATCCAATAAAAGGTCCCCCGAGCAAAGCAGTATCACCAATCGCATCAAGCATCTTATGACGAACACATTCATTTTTCCAATAAGGACCATTAGAATTTAAAATTTTATCATTAAAACCGATAACAAGAGAATTTTCTAAAGAAGCGCCCCTCGCCTTTCCAGAAAGCCGTAATTTTTCCACCTCTTTGATAAAACCAAAAGTGCGTGCACGTGACAAATCATCGCGAAACCCTTGTGTCGTAAGATCAAAACTAAAATGTTGCTTACCGATGGCTGGAGAAGGAAAAGAAATCGTTATATCAAAACGGCGTCCATCAAATGGCAAAAGCTCTGCAAAACCATGAGATTCTTCAACCCGTAACGGCTTTTTTATCATGAAATAAGAACGGAGTGCATTTTGCTGGACAATGCCAACATCTTCAAAAGCTTGGCAATATTGCCATGCAGAACCATCTAAAATAGGAATCTCATTATGTGACACTTCAATAACAAGATTGTCTAAATTATAAGCAGCAATGGCTGCCATCAAATGTTCAATTGTTTCAACTCTTACTTCTCCATCTCCAAGCATCGTTGATAACTCAGTTTCTCCCGTTTGCGATGCATGGGCTTGAAATATTTTTTCTGTTCCGTCTAATCCACAACGCTTAAAAAGAATACCACACCCAACATCTGCTGGACAAACCTTTACCACTGACAAACAGCCACTGTGAACGCCAATCCCCTTAAATATTACTGCTTTTTTAAGAGTAGACTGATATCTTGGCACCAAATTCATCATATTATTTTATTGCATTTCTTTTACATCTTTTAACAAAATTTATAAAACCATAAAGAAAATATTCATAGTAAATAATAAAAAAACCGCTTGTTATAAGCGGTTTTTTTTTAAACAAAGTATTTTATCTAAAACAACAGTATATTTTACTTTATAATTTCTGTCTCATCGTCAAAAGAGATTATAAAATTTTTTACTTTTCCTCATTTCTTACAAATTAATTTGCCTGACGACGTAAAAACGCTGGTATTTCTAACTGATCTTCTTCACTGATAAAAGTACGCTGATCTTGTGGAACTTGAGGATGCAACTCACCAGAACGACGTGGAACATAAACAGAAGCATCTTGAGAAAGCGCCTGAGAGTTTTTATTGTAAAGAGAAGACTCTTGCTGCTGTGAGGATCTTACAGCAGGTTCCAACCTTGCTTCTGGCTCTTCATCCTCGCGATGTGTTAAGCTCTGTTTCAAACGCTGCCAAAGATTACGAGGGCCTTGATCAGTCACAGACGTTCTTTGTCTCTGTCCATGAGCAACAGGAGGAAAATCCTTTAGCTCAGGCATCCGCATTGGAGCACGCGCTTGCATCTGTTGCGTTTGTTTTGGTTGCACTAGCTTTTCTTTTTGCTTCACAACCCCTGTCATCTCATCAAGAACATGCGCTGTAGCCTCCATGCTCACAGGAGCCGTCATAGTTTGTTGAGAAGTACGACCTCCTTGCATACGTGGAGCATTTGATATCTGATCCTGCACAATATTTGAACCATAAGCAACAGCTTTTGTCGCACTTCGCGTCGTCATTGCTTCTGCAGGCTGTGCAAAAATTTGACTTTTAGGACGGAACTGTTCACCTGTTGGCTTCCCTTTTTCTATTTCAAGCGATTCAATGACTTCAACCATTGATTCAGAACGTAAGGGCGATGACTGAACATGAAAAGAACTGTGTGACGTTCCGGGATCGTTCTTGCGTATTGAAGAGGTCGATCTTTGAAGTTGAGGCTGAGATGGCTGAATCACATCACTAACCTCACGATCAATACCGGTGGCAACCACAGAAACACGAATAACACCTTCCAATGACTCATCATCAATGGCCCCAAAGATCACATTCGCATCAGCATCCACTTCTTCACGAATACGATTAGCAGCTTCATCAACCTCAAAGAGAGTCATATCACGCCCGCCCGTAATAGAAATCAATAAACCACGTGCTCCACGCATAGAGGTATCATCTAACAATGGGTTCGCAATAGCCGCTTCAGCAGCAGCCAAAGCACGCCCATCACCAGATGCCTCACCCGTTCCCATCATGGCTCGACCCATTTCGTGCATAACAGAACGAACATCAGCAAAATCGAGGTTAATCAAGCCCTCTTTAATCATCAAATCCGTAATGGAAGCAACACCAGAATAAAGCACTTGGTCAGCCATAGCAAAAGCATCAGCAAACGTTGTTTTATCATTTGCAATACGGAAAAGATTTTGATTGGGAATAACAATCAATGTATCGACAGACTTTTGTAATTCTTCAATACCAGCCTCGGCCGTTTTCATACGACGAGCCCCTTCGAACTGAAATGGCTTTGTCACCACACCAACGGTCAAAATACCTTTTTCACGTGCTGCACGAGCAACAACGGGAGCAGCCCCTGTTCCAGTTCCTCCCCCCATACCAGCAGTAATAAAAACCATATGAGAATCTGCAAGATGATCAATAATTTCATCAATACATTCCTCTGCCGCGGCTTGTCCAACTTCTGGTAAAGCCCCAGCACCCAAACCTTCTGTCACAGCAGCACCAAGCTGAATAACACGTTCAGCCTTTGACATAGCCAAAGCCTGTGCATCCGTATTTGCAACAACAAAGTCAACTCCCTGAAGACCAGCATTTATCATATTATTCACGGCATTCCCACCACCACCGCCAACACCAAAAACGGTAATGCGTGGCTTCAATTCCGCGATATCTGGCCGATGCAGATTAATCGTCATTTTCTTTTCCTTCTCATAAGACACCGCAAGCCAAAGCGATGAAATTTATCCAACTAGACTTAACTAAAAACTCTCACGTAACCACTGACCAACACGCTGAAAATACCCACGCGTGCCCATCGATAAATGATTTCCTGCTGCCTGCATTGTTTTTTCTTCAAAACCCACCAATTGGGGATAAATTAACAACCCCACAGCAGATGTAAACGCCGCCCCTTTTGCAAGAGAAGGAAGCCTCGAAATCCCTAAAGGCCGCCCGATACGAACATTTCTTCCTAATATAGTACGTGCCATTTCCGGCAACCCCGTTAACTGGCTTGCTCCCCCAGTCAAAATAACACGCTTACCAATGATGTGACCAAAACCAGAACGATTTAAACAATCACGAACCATTTCTAAAATTTCTTCAACACGCGCACGAATGATGCGCCCAAGAACCGCGCG
Source organism: Bartonella sp. MM73XJBT.G (assembly GCF_028618435.1). GTDB lineage: Bacteria > Pseudomonadota > Alphaproteobacteria > Rhizobiales > Rhizobiaceae > Bartonella. The sequence goes on along the minus strand of NZ_JAQISW010000007.1, from coordinate 68,134 downwards.
AGGATATTGAATTTCACGTTGTTCACTCCCAATTTCTGCTACATTAATCATTTGCCTCTCATCAGCACTTGTTAAAAGTGCTGAACCATAAACCACTTTTAAACGTTCCGCCTCTATTAGAGACATAGAAAATCCGCGCGCAACATCAAGAGTGACATGATGCCCACCAACTGCCAAAGCATCCGCATGAACAAATTTTCCCTCAAAAAACACTGAAAACGTTGTTGTTCCACCACCAAAATCAATACAAGCAGCTCCTAAATGCGCCTCATCATTCATCAAGACAGCAAGACCACTTGCAAAGGGAGTAGCAACCATTGCTTCAACACTCAAATGCGCACGATTAATACACGTTTCTAAATTGCGCAAAGAGGCTGTTTCTGCTGTTACCACATGCACGTTGACACCAAATGTTTCCCCTGTCATGCCAATAGGATCAGAAATTCCTTTATCTCCATCCAAGATATAAGAAACTGGAACTGAGTGCATAATATGACGTTCAGCATCAAAAGCTTTACGCGAAACATCTGAAAAGGCCATACGCATATCACGCTTAGTGACTTCACGACCATTCAAATCGACCTTTCCCTGAATCAAAGTACTTTGTAATCGACTTGAAGAAAAATTCACAATTACTGAATCCACCACCAAACCAGCCATTTTTTCTGCCGCATCAACCGCCAAGCGTATTGATTGTTCTGCTGCAAACATATCCATGACAACACCGGATTTAATACCGCGTGAACGCTGTACTCCAAAGCCTAGAATTTCCATAGAATGCGTACGACCATGCAAATAGTGCGCATATTTCAAAGGACGTAAACAGGCAATAAGACAGACAATCTTACTTGAGCCAACATCAAGAACCGTTAAAAAACGTGTCTTACGCCCCCCCCGATGATGTGATCTGAGCAACATCATGGGTTTCCTACCTTTCGCGTCTTTAAAATACGTTCTTCTTCTGCGACACGAGCTTGATAACGCTCCAACGTTTCATCTGATAAAGAAACAGTAATTCGATCAGCAAGACGTAAATCAATACTGAGAATATCGCGCGATAAAAGATCTTGCATTATACCAGATGAAACAAGAGAGGAAAGTCTTTCAAGAGCACCATTTTCAGGCAACATAAGGCGCATTCCATTATCCAAAACAAGATCCCAACGCCGATCACCTACCCGTACAAAAGCACGAACACGATCATACACTTGCCGATAAACTGACAGCGCTTGAATAAATCCTTTAGCTGCATTTTGCGCACCCTGCCCAACCACAAGAGGCAAATCCCGAACAGTTTCTCCTTTAAAAGGCACAATAACACGGCCCGTATGATCAACAATATCCATTATGCTATCATGTTGCCAAATAGCATAAGGTTCACGCTCCACAACGGAAATACGCATTCTATTGGGATAAATTTTCTGAACATTTGCCGATTGAACCCAAGCCTGTTTTTCCAAAAGAGAACGTGCTCTTTCAACATCAAAAGTGAATATAGAAGGTGCAACATCAAGTTCTAAGATTTTTAAAATATCTTGCTTTGTCAAACGCTTATTACCACTGATATCAATATCAACGACCACAAAACCACTATCCGATATAATCGTGTTTACGACCATAGGCATCTGACCACTTGATGAAAGTCCATAAAAAGCTGTCATAAAGAAAAAACATACAACAGCAAAAGAGCCGAAATGGCGTGGAATATGAATGTTGACAAAAACAAACTCAAACATAAACCGAAGAAAACGACGATAAAGACGTGGCAAAGCCGGCACTGAAAGCACCTCCATCGGAACATTTATTTTATTAACATTCAACGCATACATGATGCGTCCTCCACCATCCATTGAACAATATCGCCGTAAGTACGGCCGCTCGCTTTTGCAATATCAGGAAGAAGAGACGTCGATGTCATACCCGGTTGCGTATTAATTTCAAGCCAAACCAATTCTCCTGTTTTCTCATCAAAACGAAAATCAGAACGGCTAACACCTCGACACCCTATCGCCTGATGGGCTGCTAAAGACATTCTTTGCACACTTTGGTAAATATTTAGTGAAAGTTGTGCAGGACAAATGTGAAGAGAACCACCTATCTTATATTTTGAGTCATAATCGTAGAACCGAAAATATTGGCTGGGAAGAATTTCACACACATCCAGCACTTCATTGCCCAAAACAGCACAAGTCAATTCACGACCAGGAATATATTTTTCAACCATCACCTCATCGGCATATTCCCATTCTCCCCCCCCAATACTATGCGGTGGTGCAGCTTCATTTTCTTGGACAATGACAACACCAAAGCTTGATCCTTCACACACAGGTTTAATAACATAAGGAGGCTCCATGGGATGTACCTGCCCAACAGCAAAGCGGTTCATAATACGAGAAGGAGCAACACAAACCCCAACACTTGCAACAATAATTTTTGCACGCCCCTTATCCATAGCCAAAGCAGATGCCATCACACCAGAATGGGTATAAGGAATTTTTAAATATTCAAGAATCCCCTGGATCCGACCATCTTCACCAAATGGACCATGCAATGCATTGAAGGCAATATCGGGCTGCAACTGTTCAAGAACAGAAGCAATATGAGTGTCAACATCCACGCGGCTCACGCGATACCCTTGTGCCTCAAGAACATCAGCACAAGCAGCCCCTGAAGATAAACTTACAGAGCGTTCAGAAGAAAAACCTCCCATTAACACAGCTATATGTTTATCTTTCATAATAAATCACCCTCTTTCGCATACTATATGTAGCCTATATAGAAGACATCAGTACCACATACAGAAAAAACACAGTTTATCCTTGCGAATCAATAACCTAGCATTTTGCATAATGAATCAGACTCAAAAGCTTGATGCAAGATATTCTTTGTTAATTTATTGATTCTTAATAGAAATTTTTTATTATCTCTTTGAAATGACTCAATTTTTTATTGATACTTTTTTAGTGAACAATAAATCAATGAAATGGATCAAAAGGAGAAACACTTCGACCCTGCTCAAATTGACCAATACGCTCTATTTCCCATTGTAAAAGGTGAGCCGAATGTGCAAAAACACGCGCACGCACTGTTTCTCCCAATGCTTCAAGATCATATCCTGTTGCTTGCCCTGTATTAATCATAAAATTACAGTGTATTTCACTCATTTGAGCCCCACCAATCCGTAAACCTCGACACCCTGCTTCATCAATCACGCGCCAAGCAGATGTATCTTTAGGATTTTTGAAAGTTGATCCCCCTGTCTTTTCGCGAATAGGTTGCACAGTTTCTCTGTGGAGGGCAACTTCATCCATAGCAGCACGAATAGTATCTTTATGACTGGGTTCCCCTTCCAATAAAGCGGCCGTAAAAATAAAACCTTTAGGAATATCACAATGACGATAGGAGTAATGCATATCTTTTAAACTCAAGATATGACGTTGTCCCTTACGATCCAGCGCATAGACCTCAACAACACGTGCTGCTGTTTCAACATCATTTGCACCGGCATTCATTTTGAGAGCCCCTCCAAGACCACCAGGAATACCATGATAAAAATGGAAACCTGCAATTTCTGCCTTTAAAGCGGCAGCAGCTAAATGTTTATCCGCGGTACCAGCGCCAACTAAAAAGCCTTTTGGAGAAACTTGCTGCACTTGCCCAAAATTTTTGGGCGAAAGACGAATCACAACCCCAGGAACACCGCCATCACGCACCAGAAGATTAGAACCAATACCTACAATTGTCACAGGAACAGTTTCAGGCAAATTTTGAAGAAAGAGGGCTAAATCTTCTTCATCAACAGGCTGATAAAAAAGCTCTGCCAACCCGCCGGTGCGAAACCATGTCACCTTACGCATCTCAACATTAGGGGTAAGCTTGCCTCTTATACCTCCCAACAGCGGCTGCAATTGCGCCAATAGCGCCTCACCATCAATGTGCTGAAAATTTATCATGACCATCAATTCCCGACAACTGATGAGGCAACGCACAAGCCCATTGTGTAATATTGCCAGCACCAAGAAAAACAACATAATCCTCTGCCTGAGCAAATTTTGAGACGAGAGATACAACGTCTTCCAGACCGTTTATCAAGCGCACATCACGATGACCCGCCATTTTAATATGTTCTACTAGTTCTTTCGAACCAAACCCTACAATAGGCTCTTCTCCAGCCGCATAAACAGGGGCAATCAACACTGTATCGGCATCATTAAAACAAGCAGCAAACTCATCAAATAAATGATACAAACGCGAATAACGATGGGGTTGTGCAATGGCAATGACACGCCCTTTTGCACTCTCACGCGCCGCACGCAAAACAGCTTTTATTTCAACAGGGTGATGTCCATAATCATCAAATATTTCAATGCCACGCCAACTTCCTGTTCGTGTAAAACGCCGTTTTACGCCTCCAAATTCCGCTAACCCCTTCTTTATTAATTCATTTGAAATGCCAAGTTCATACGCAATCGCTATCGCTGCTGTTGCATTGGCAACATTATGCTCTCCTGCCATGGGCAAAAGCAAATTTTTCAACTCAATCGTCCTTCCTGTCTTGCGTGAACGAACAAGAACATCAAAATAGGTTTTTTGACCATCCATCGAAAGATTAAGAAAACGAACATCCGCTTGTGGATTTGCACCATAAGTAATCACCCAACGATCATCAATACGGCCCGCCAATGACTGAACCTCTGGATGATCAAGACACAAAACAGCGAAACCATAAAAAGGAACATTTTCGACGAATTGCCGAAAAGCTGCGCGGACAGCATCAAAACTTCCATAATGATCCAAATGCTCAGCATCAATATTGGTAACAACAGCAATATCAGCAGGCAGCTTTAAAAATGTTCCATCGCTTTCATCGGCTTCAACAATCATCCAATCGCCCTCTCCCGTACGAGAATTCGTACCATAGGCATTAATAATACCGCCATTAATCACCACTGGATCAAAACGACCAGCATCAAGAAGCGCTGCAACCATTGATGTAGTCGTTGTTTTACCATGTGTACCACCCACCGCGATTGCGCGCCGAAATCGCATTAGTTCCGCCAGCATTTCTGCACGTCTGACAAGCGGCAAATGTCTTTCTTTTGCAGCAATATATTCAGGATTTGTTTTTTTAACGGCAGTAGAAAAAACAACAACCTCTGCATTTCCTAAATTTTCAGCACAATGACCGATATGAATATTAATTCCTTTTCTCCGTAAACGTTCAACATTGGCACTCTCAATTTGATCGGACCCTTGAACTTTATAGCCAAGATTATAAAAAACCTCCGCAATTCCACTCATACCAATCCCCCCGATTCCAATAAAATGGATAACGCCTATATCAAGTGGCATTTTCATCAAAAAGCTCCTCTTTTATATCTGACAACAATCGCCCTGCAATTAAGGATTCAGCCATATCAGCAAGGCACCGTGTTGCATGAGGTTGCCCAACTTTTTTTGCAGCAAGCGCTTGTTCTTCCAATAAATGTGGTGCACAATAAGCTTGCGTTAGAAGAGCAGAAAGCTTTTGTGCATTTAAATCTTTTTCTAATATAATTTGCGCACCACCCATACGTGCAAGAAGAGCAGCATTGGCAGCCTGATCATGATCCAAAGCATGAGGATAAGGAACAAGTAAAGCAGGTCGACCAATCACCGCTATCTCACAAACCGTTGAAGCCCCTGCGCGCGACAAAATAAAATGGGCATGTGCCATACGTTCAGCCATATCATCAAAGAAAGGAGCAACCTCAGCTTGTACCCCCATATCACGATAGGTTTTAATCAACTCTTCAGCGTCACCACGAATTTGCTGTACAATGCGTAAGCGTTTACGGTTCTGATCATCGAGCAAAGCAATCGCTTCTGGAACAATATGTGAAAAAAAAGAAGCTCCTTGACTACCCCCAAAAACCAAAAAATAAAATGGCTCATCACCTATAGAAGACTGATAAGGAATTTCTGCCGCTTTCAACACAGCCTCACGCACTGGATTCCCCGTTAAAAGCGTTTTATGAGCATAAGGACCATGTGGTGACAACAAACCACCAGCGATTGCACGCACAAAAATTGCCAACACTCGGTTAGCACGCCCCATAACAGCATTTTGCTCATGAATAAATGTTACACGCCGCATTAAGGTCGCCATAAAAAGAGGAGGGAAACTGGGATACCCCCCAAAACCACCAACGAGAACAGGACGTAATTTGTAAAATAACGCCAACGATTGCCCCATACCTTTTAGCAAAGACCAAAACGTTTTTATCAAAGCAAAAGGATGGCGTCGTATAAATGTTGCCGATGAAACGATATGTATATGCTCTTCATCAAAGCTGCTTACAAAAGATCGCGCTCTTTCGTCTGTTATTAAATGAACATCATATCCACGCCACCTTAATTCAACAGCAAGGGCCTCAGCAGGAAAAAGATGTCCACCTGTCCCCCCCGCCACCAAAACAATAACTTTTTTATCATTCATGAAGAGGTATCCAAGACAGAAGAAGAAACAGCTGAAAGACGGGACTCTGGCCAACGACGTGTTAAACTGAGTAAAATTCCCATTGAAAATGCAATCGCCACCATTGATGAACCACCATAAGAAATAAACGGCAATGTCATGCCTTTGGGAGGGATTAAGTGAAGATTAACAGCCATATTAATCGCTGATTGAAAGCCTATCATCATGGCTATGCCCGTAATACCTAGACGTATAAAGGAATCACGCGTATTCATAGCTATATACAATGAGCGCATAACGATAAAGCCAAAAAGCATCATAATTAACAAACAAAGAATAATACCATATTCTTCAGCAGCAACAGAAAATACAAAATCTGTATGGCTATCAGGAATGATCCGTTTTACTGTTCCCTCTCCAGGACCTTGTCCAAACCAACCACCATTTAAAATAGCCTCACGTCCTACATCCACTTGGAAGGTATCTCCTTCCCCTGTCAAAAAACCATTGATACGATCGCGCACATGAGGCAGAAAAAGATAAGCAAGAATAATTCCTACAACGCCAAAAATGAGAAAGAAAAAAATAACCGTAAGAGGCACACCAGCAATAAAAAAAAGCCCTCCCCATGTTGCACTTATTAAAATTGTTTGTCCAATATCAGGCTGTAAAACCAGAAGAACACAACAAATGGCATAAAGTAGAGTTGCTAACATGTAACCTGGAATTCCCCTCTTACGTATCTGTTCTGAAAAAAGCCAAGCGGACATCACCACAAAAGCCGGCTTCATAAACTCTGAAGCTTGTACAGAAAAACCAAAGAGCAAAATCCACCGCCGTGCTCCCTTTAATTCAGGACCCCAAAATAGAGTTACAACCATAAGAACAAGCGTTACAATGAGCAAAAGAGCACATAAACGACGAATATTAGGAAGCGAAAAAAAGGAAATAGTAACCATTGTAAAAAATGCTAAAATGCTAAAAATGATATGCCAGCGAACAAAATAAAAACTATCAGCAATTCCGATTTTTTTTGCAATAGTGGGACTAGCAGCAAAAGACAGCATAATGCCAATCCCCATTAAAATTAAACAAGCAGCAAAAATAGAGCGATCAATTGTCCACCACCAATTCGCAATTGGGTCTCTATCTGCACGCGTAATCATTTATATCCACCTTATCCGTTTTATAAATCGTCTCAAAGTGATAAGGTTCCCCAACCTGCCTAACAAACACTTTAAAAACTAAATTATACAAAAAAAGATTCTGGAGTCTTAACGCAAAAATATTTTTTTATAATTGATACTTTTTTATTGTAACTGCATCACCAAAGAGACAAATGCTTCACCCCGCACCTCATAATTTTTAAATTGGTCATAACTTGCACAAGCAGGTGACAAAAGAACCACCACCTCCTTTGCCTTGCAATGCATTGCATCAATGCTCGCTTCATGCACCGCATTCTCCAAAGTTAAACTCATTGAAAAAGGAAAAGCAGAACCAATAATGCGAGCAAATTCTTCTGCCGCACTCCCAATCAAATAGGCCTTACGAATTTTAGGAAAAAAATCTCTAAGAGACTCAATTCCTCCCTTTTTTGCCTGCCCCCCAACAATCCAAAAAATATCATTAAAGGCGCAAAGTGCAGGCGCTGTTGCATCCGCATTCGTCGCCTTGCTATCATTGATAAATAAAACCGCCCCCATTTTACGCACCTGCTGCATACGATGAGGCAATCCTTTATAGCTTGCTAAATACTTGTCCATAAAAGGATCGGTTATTTTTAAAGCCTGCAACGTTGCCAAAGCCATAAGAGCATTTTGCGCATTATGACCTCCACGCAAAGAAGGCACAGAAGCAAGATCTGCAAGCATATATCGCTGTCCTTGACGAACAGAAAAGAGCTTGGTCCCCTCTGCATAAAAACCATTTTCTAGCAAATGATCCTTGGAAACTGCCTCAATTTGATGCCCCTCGTAAAGCAATTGTTGATACAACATCTCACAAGCGGCATCATCAACTGAAATAAAAGCCTTAGAAGCCTGAGCAACCAAATGCCTTTTGGTTTGCACATAATGCGCAAAACTCCCATGACGATCAATATGATCAGGTGTCAAGTTTAATAAAAGCCCAATGGTTGGCTGAAGAGAGGGCGTAAGATTAATTTGAAATGATGAACATTCAATCACATAGATACGTTGTTTAACAAAAGGCTTAAGCATCAATATTGCATTTCCAATATTTCCCCCCATTTGCACATCATAACCCATTTTTTCCAACAAATGTGCAAGCAAAGCCGTTGTTGTCGACTTTCCATTCGTACCCGTAATCGCAATGAAAGGAACATCCTCATCACAAAAACCATAACGCTGTAAAAAATGATGGCGCGCACGAACAAATAATTCAATATCACCGATAATTTCTATATTCGCTTGACGTGCTTTTTTAACAACCCAATGAGGTTGAGGATAATTTAAAGGAACGCCAGGGGCGAGAATCAATGCTACAAATTCTGACCAATCTTCACTGTGGAGATCTCTTGTTGGAATATTTTGCCGAAAAGCTTCTTGCACGCTCGCAGGATTATCATCCCATGCCACCACTTCTGCATCACCACACATCAACGCTTGTGCCGTTGCTAATCCAGACTTTCCTAATCCAAACAAAGCAACTTTTTTCCCCTTATAACACGCAATAGAAATCAAAATCTCACCGCAATTTAAGTGTTGAAAGACCAATGAGAGCAAGAACAATTGAAATAATCCAAAACCGTATCACCACTTGGCTTTCAGTCCAGCCTTTTTTTTCAAAATGATGATGGATTGGTGCCATAAGAAACACGCGTTTTCTTGTCAATTTGAAATAACCAACCTGAATAACGACCGAAAAAGCTTCCATAACAAACAGTCCACCAATAAGAGCCAACACAATTTCGTGCTTTGTAGCAACCGCAACAGTCCCCAATAAACCTCCAAGAGCCAACGAACCAGTATCCCCCATAAAAATAGCAGCAGGCGGTGCATTAAACCATAAAAAGCCAAGCCCTGCCCCTACAACAGCTCCCAATAAAACAGCCAATTCACCTGTTCCCGATACATAGTGTATTTGGAGGTAATCAGCAAAATTCATATTACCACAAAGATAAGCAATCAGAGCAAAAGATAAGGCAGCAACCATCACAGGAACAATAGCAAGACCATCAAGACCATCGGTCAAATTAACCGCATTCCCTGTCGCGACAATAACAAAAGCAGAAAAAGGAATGAAAAACCAACCCAAATTGATAAGATAATCTTTTAAAAAAGGCAAAGCGAATCCAGATGAGCCAATTTGCAGGATGATAAAAGCAGCAATTGCTGCAACAACAAACTCAAGACTTAAACGTGCTTTCCCAGAAAATCCTTTGTCTGTTTGTTTTGTAACCTTAAGATAATCATCATAAAATCCAATTGCCCCAAAAGAAAGCATAACCAAGAGCGATACCCAAAAATAAATATTCGATAAATTACACCACAAAAATGCTGATACAACAATGCCGGTTAAAATCATTAATCCACCCATTGTAGGTGTTCCAGCCTTTTTAAAATGTGTTTGAGGGCCATCGGCACGAATTGGTTGCCCTTTGCCCTGCCGCAACTTAAGAGAAGCAATGATGCTAGGTCCGAACAAAAAAACAATGAGTCCAGAAGTCAGCATCGCTGCTATCGTACGAAAAGTAATGTAGCGGAAAACATTCACACCTGGAAGCCAATCACTAAACGAAGAAAAAAACAGCATCATGGGACAAAAAACCTTTTAAAACTATGAAGAAACCGCTTTATAGCGCTCAAGCAATGCCGTAACAATATTTGATGAACAAAGGCTATTGGATGATTTAATCATCAAGAGATCTCCAGGAGAAATTTCTGCCAAAAGAAGCGGTAAAATTTTCTCAATATTTTCAGCATAATGAACCTCAACATCAGCAGATAAATCACTGACTAAAGATTTCATCGCCTTACCAAATAAAAAAACGGGATTAGCTCCAGAAAGACGTATGGGCTTTATTAAATCACGATGAAGCTTTTCACTATACTCTCCTAACTCTAGCATATCCCCTAAAACAGCAATTCGCCGCCCCCCTTCCCCGACTGCTCCTGTCGCAAGAAGCTCAAGAGCCGCACGCATAGATGCGGGATTAGCATTATAGCTTTCATCAATGAGATAAAATTCACCTTCATTTGATAAAGACAACCGATAACGAACACCCCGCCCTTTTTGAGAAGAAAAATGACTCAAAGAAAACACAATAGGATCTAAATCAACACCAATAGCATCACAAACAGCAAGAACAGCTAAACTATTTTGCACAATATGGCGTCCAGGAGCACCAATTTGGACCTCCCTATCCTGTCCTCCAATGCGCACCATCATAGAAGAATGATCGGTTAAAAGACGTATATCCCGTGCCTGATAATCAGCATTTTCAGTCTCACCAAAGCTTAAGATCTTTTTCACACCGCATTGCATTGCTTTTTGAACGAGATAAGAAAAAAAATCACTATCTGCATTTAAAATGGCAATGCCTTCCTCATTCAATCCTTCAAAAATTTCAGCTTTTGCCTCTGCTATTTCTTCAAGATCTTTAAAAAAACCCATATGTCCTGCACAAATATGCGTAATGAGAGCAACATGCGGACAAACCAGTTTAACCAGAGGACGAATTTCATCCTTATGATTCATACCAATTTCAAAGATACCATAATCACTCTCTTTAGGCATTCGCGCCAAAGTAAGTGGAACCCCCCAGCAATTATTTAAAGAAGCGAGATTGCCATGAACATTCCCAGCCATTGCAAGGACTTGTTTTAAAGCTTCTTTTGTTGTTGTTTTTCCCACCGATCCTGTTATCGCGATAATTCTAGCTCTTGAACGTTTTCGTGCGGCTTTTCCAAGTTTTTCTAGGGCTTGCAAAACATCAGGAACAACAATCAATGGAGCTGATATCTTTTCCATATCCTTCAAACGATTTTCCGCAACAATAAGAACGCCTGCACCTCGTGCATAAGCCTGCGCAGCAAAATCATGACCATCGAGATAATTCCCCTTAATGCAGAAAAAAATATCGCCTTCTACAAGAGTACGGCTATCAATGGAAACCCCAGAAAAAGTTTCCGGCACGCTTCCTATACCAATACCATCAATGGCCGCAACAAGTGCTTGTTTATCCCATAAAGCTGTCATCTCCTCTGATCCTTTAGAGCTTCTATAGTCTTCAGACGATCTGAAAAAGGATAAGTTGTCTGCCCTATAATTTGGCCATCTTCATGACCTTTTCCAGCAATGATGAGTGTATCACCAGCTTTCAAAAGCCCCACCGCATAAGAAATAGCTTCACCACGATCTGCGATCTCTATTGCTGTTGGTACCGCCTGCAAAATATCCTTGCGTATTTTTTCTGGTATTTCTGTACGCGGATTATCATCCGTTACAATAACAATATCCGCTTTATCGGCTGCAATTTTTCCCATCAAAGCTCTTTTCCCTTGATCTCGATCTCCTCCACAACCAAAAACAACAACCAAACGCCCTTGCGTAAAGGGACGAACAGAAAGCAAAACCTGCTCCAAAGCTTCTGGTTTATGCGCATAATCAATATAGACAGGCGCATTATTTTCTTTCTTTCCAACAAGCTCCAACCGACCAGGGGCCCCCTGCAAAATTTCAAGCGCAGAAAAAACCTTATCAGGAGAAAGACCTGTTGCAATGGCTAGCCCAGCCGCCACCAGTGCATTGGTTACCTGAAAATCTCCAGCTAAAGGCAAATCAAATGTATAAATCTTGTTTTCCACACGACATTCGATACACTGTTTTGAACGTTGATGTTCAACACGATTAATCGTGATAAATTGTCCCTTACGTCCAATTGTCAAGATACGGCGGCGCGCTTGTGTAACAGCATTAATAACCTTTTGTGAATAGACATCATCAGCAAAAACCAGAGCAGGAGCATCTTCAGGCAACAGTGTATCAAACAACCTCATTTTCGCCCGCAAATAATCCTCTACACACCTGTGATAGTCCATGTGATCTCGCCCTAAATTGGTAAAGGCACCAGCCGTTAAACGGACTCCATCAAGGCGTCCTTGATCAAGTCCATGTGAAGAAGCCTCAAGAGCTGCATGAGTCACACCTTCATGAGAAATTTCATAAAGAAGACGGTGCAAGACAACCGGATCAGGTGTTGTGAGAGAACCATAATCATTCCGGTGAGGAGAAACAACACCAACCGTTCCTATACTGGCAGCACACAATCCAACATGAGTCCAAATTTGCCGAACAAAAGAGACAACAGATGTTTTACCACTTGTACCGGTCACAGCAACGACTGTTTCAGGCTGAGAGCCATAAAAACGTGCAGCCGCCAACGCGAGACTATGACGAACATTAGTAACCCGTAAAATCGGAACAGATAAATCCTCAAGAACCGCCTCGTAATCAGTAACAATTGCGCGCGCTCCCCGCTTTATCGCATCATTGATATAGTCTCTTCCATCCCCTTTCGTTCCTCGAACAGCGACAAAAACATAGCCCGGCAAAACTTGTCGAGAATCTGCACTGATCCCTGTTATTTCTATTGAAGAAAGCTTCTGATCTTCAAGACATTCTGTAAAAACTGTTCCAAACAACATAACGACACACCTTTATATTTATTTTACCGCTGTTTAACGAAACTTGAATGGCTCTTTTTACCTAAAAAAGGCTCATATTCTTTTTTGAAATCAGGTTTTATACCAAGAAAACTGGCTGAGCGACGAACAATATTCGCAAGCATTGGTCCAGCATTCATCCCTGCTGTTGCGGAATGTTTTCCCTCCTCTGGCTTAGGTTCATCAATAATTGTTAAAACAACATAAGCAGGATCATCAATCGGAAAAGCAGCCAGAAAACTATTGAAATTTTTTGTTTTAGAATATTTCCCATTTTCAACTTTCTCAGCTGTTCCTGTCTTTCCACCCACCCGATAGCCTTCTACTTTTGCATTACGTCCAGAGCCAATATCACTATTTAATTTATAAAGGTAACGCATATTTTGACTTGTTTTGGCCTTCAAAACCTGTTTTGCATGGTGCAAAGTTTGTTCTTTTGTCCGTTTTAAAAATGTCGGTGTAATCAACCAACCACCATTCATTAAAGCAGCAGCCCCAACAGCTGTTTGCAAAGGTGTTGTCGCCATACCATGCCCAAAAGAAATTGTCATAGAATGGATATCTTTCCAATGATGGGGCACAATAGGATGGGCAACTTCAGGCAACTCTGTTGTAAGACGATCCAAAAGCCCAAGTTTTTGCAAAAAACCACGATGTTTATCAATCCCTATCGCCAAAGCCTCTTTAGCAGAACCAATGTTGGAAGAATAAATAAAAACCTCCCATAACGTTAAAGGACGATTTTTTCCGTGAAAATCATGAATCGTATAGCCACTACTTGCTTTTATAGGCTTGGAAGCATCGATAACACTGTTTAAGTGAAAAATACCGGAATCAAGGGCCATGGCGGTCGTAAAACTTTTAATGATCGACCCCATTTCAAAGGTTCCAGCCGTCATCCGATTAAGACGATCACTTTTTAAAGCTTCAATAGGATTTCCAGGATCAAAATCTGGGAGTGATGCCAAAGCCAAAATTTCCCCCGTATGTATATTTAAAATAACAGCACCTGCAGCAATTGCCTTATAACGCTTCATAGCCTGAATAAGTTCATCATGAACAATTGTCTGAAGTCGCACATCAATCGAAAGCTGAACTTGTTTTAATGATTCTTCCACGGCAAGACCAGCAGCACGCAAAGCACTCAACCCCGTATCATCGATATATTTTTCCATACCTGCAATGCCCTGATTATCCACATTGACCATGCCGAGAATATGGGAAGTTATCGCTCCATCGGGATAAAAACGACGAATTTCAGTCCGAAAACCAATTCCTGGGATACCAAGAGCCATAATTTGCGTTTTCTGCATAGGTGTTAACCCACGCTGTATCCAAGAAAAACCGGTTTTTCTTTTTAAACGTTTATAAGTTTCCTGCCAATTCAGATCCGGTAAAACTGTTGAAAGCAATTCAATTGTTTCATCTACATCAATAATACGTCGTGGCTCAGCAAAAAGTGAATAGGTTTTAATATCTGTTGCTAATAAACGACCATTACGATCAACAATATCTGGCCGTGCCGTCAATTGAAGAACGCTTGGCCCTTTTGCTTCTTCAATCTGTCCACCTTCCAACCCATAAGAAATCAGGCAAGCTCCCATGATGCCATATAAAACCAAAAAACAGAACAACGAAAAAAGCAAACGTGGACGACTAGAATACGAACGATGAATAGAAACATTAGGATGATTCAACGAATCCTTTAAGCGCTTTTTTTTCTGTGAGGATAAACAAGCCGATTTCATTGCTGTACGCCTTTTTGAACAACGCGATTGACTTGAGAAGCCCTATTATTTACTAAAATATCCTGATTATCTTCCAAGATATTTTGTTTAATTATATCTTCAATTGGATCGTGTTCTCGTACAGGAATATCTTTAAGCTCCACGATTTGATGCGGCTGTATAACCTCTAACCCAAGTTGTTTTTGATAACGTTTCGCAAGTTTTTGCATGCGTGAAGGCTTTATCATGACAGCCCACTCAGCATGAAGCAAACTCACCGTATTTTTTGCTGCAGCAATTTCATGCTCAAGATGACGAACCTCGCTCATTCGTTTTTGAACATCATATTTTATTTTATAAGTAAGACCAGCCATACAAATCATAATCATCACTAAAATCATATCAAATGTACGGAAAACTGTCATTTTTTGCCACCTTTAAAACCGGCAATCTCTGCTAAACCAAATAACTTTATATCCTCTGCAAGAGCTTCTGCATCAGTCCGCACCCCTATACGCAATCTCGCAGAACGTGAACGAGGATTTTGCTGTAATTCCTCTTTATTTGCCGTTATTCCCCCTTTAAACAAAGGGAAAAATGTTGCTGGAGAATGCTTTGTTTCAGGTAAATGGCGTGATCTCATACCTTCTCCAGAACGAGCGACAAAAAATCTTTTGACCATACGATCTTCAAGAGAATGAAAACTGACAACACCCAAACGTCCTCCAGCTTTTAAAACGCGTTCAGCAGCAAATAAACCACGCGCTAATTCACCAATTTCATCATTAACATAGATACGAAGAGCCTGAAATACACGTGTTGCAGGATGAATGCGATCTCCAGGCTTACGCCCTACCAACACCTCAATGGCATGCGCAAGATCACCTGTACGCAAAAAAGGCTGAACAACACGACGCTTTTCAATCATTCGTGCAATTCGTCCCGCATAACGCTCTTCTCCTAATATCTTAAAAATACGTGCTAAATCTCTTGCTTGTAGATGATTTACAACATCACTTGCTGTAAAACCCGTCTGAGCCATTCGCATATCTAAGGGACCATCTTTTTGGAAAGAAAAGCCTCTTTCTGCTTCATCAAGCTGCATTGAAGAAACACCAATATCCAAAATAACTGCATCCACTTTCTCTTCAACGACACGATCGAGCTGTGAAAATTCCATATGAACCAAACGAAGCCGTGGAAAAAATTCATCAACAAGAGATTGCCCAGCATCAATAGCGTGAGGATCACGATCAAGAGCAATCACCTTTGCCCCTGCCTTTAACAAAGCGCGCGTATAACCACCAGCACCAAAGGTGCCATCAATCACTTTTGCTCCAACCAATGGCATAAGCCCAGCCAAAACTGGCTGCAACAACACTGGAATATGGCGTTCAGCTCTTTGATCCTGTTTTGTCAAAATAATCCGTCTTGAAGTTATGCTGTTTCAAATCAACAGCTCTCTCATAACAACCGATATAAGAATAACCCAACCCTTAACTTTCATATTAATGACTATGAACGAAAAAAGCTAAAGTTATCCCAAGACATATCCTAGTGTATTATACTTAAAGAAATGTTATAATTTTTAAAAATACTCTTTATTCAAGTGCCTATTTCAAATACAGACTTTATAAAAGCCCATACGTCATTGAACGTATAAAATATCGCGTATCATCATGAAATATCAGTCGGCCTATAAGCCGGGTTCTGTATAGTAAAGCTCACACTTTACATGGCAACCATTCATCTGGGACGGATGTTACCACCCGCCTCGTGCAACCTACCCGAATGACTCGCCCGGAAATCGGCTGCAATTAAATTTTGCACGTCATTTCTATTTGGTCTTGCTCCCGGTGGGGTTTACCTTGCCACATTCATTACTGAATGCGCGGTGGGCTCTTACTCCACCCTTTCACCCTTACCTATAAAAATAGGCGGTTTACTTTCTGTGGCACTTTCCCTAGGGTCACCCCCGCCGGGTGTTACCCGGCACCGTCTTTCCATGGAGCCCGGACTTTCCTCACCTGCCGCTTTTCAGCATTGGACAAGCGCGGCTGCCCAGCCGACTGACGTGTTAAATCATAAAACATTTTCTGCTCCGTGAAAATAGCCTCTTAAAAATATTTTATAGCCCCTCCCTTTCAGAAGACGTTTTTATTTTAATGAAGCTAAATACATTTTCACTTTTGCGCAATATTTTGCCGAAATGGAATTCATTTTTTTTGCAGCATGACCTGCGTTATATTTAAGGATTGTACCACACGTACTTCCACCACTGAGCTTATAGGCTTGCGCCAAATAACGCATACCATATTCAAGATTGGTCGCAGGATCGTACAAATCTTTTACAGAACCATTAAAGCCCAACCCTCGTGCTGTAGAAGGTTTTATTTGCATCAAACCTATTTCGCCCGCGGCCCCTTTTATGCTTGCCTTATAATTACTTTCAACTTTTACAACAGCATGTGCTAAATTAACGGGAACATTATGCTTCGTTGCAAGTTTCCGAATAAGAAACTCATAAGGACGCGCAGGTGTCTTAGAAGCAACAATCACTGAGCCTTCTTTTGATTCTGCAATATTTAAGGCACTATGAGTCCAGTTTATATCAAATATAAAAAATACAGCACACGCTGTATTTAACAAGATTTTTAAAAATTGCATTTTCTTTCTCTTCACAACATTCTCAAATTCTATCCGCAAATAATTTGCAAGCATATTGTACAAAAAAAGAAAGCAAAAGAACGGCTTAAAAAAGGAAATACTAAGATAATTTCAAGATAAAATTCTGTATCAAAAGAAAATCTCTTTATGCACAAATTATAGATTGGCCTATATCATAAAATAAAAAAATAAAGAAACTATAGTTAATCTTATAGCATATTCAATGAATATGATATATTCGATCCATTTCTATTATTGCTGTCGTATCACCAATTTTATAGTACAAAGATAGCAATTTAAATAGGCATAATATTTTTTACAAGCAATGATTAAATTCTTTATTGAAATTAATTCAACAAAGCAATAGAGACAAAATCATCTTTATTGAAGAGCCTCGATATCGCAAAAGTTTCACAAAAAATAAAAACCGTTATCCATGCTTCTCACGCGCCAATAAATAACCGGCAACACTTTTTATCATCAATAAACCATTAACCCAAAACCAATCTCTTACCTCAGCATCGTGCATAAAAAGCTCATAAATATACCAAAATTCTCATAATCTTTATCAATTCAAAATGTAGCAACAGCCTTTGATATTTGAGATAACTTAAAGAAAGCTTTTTGCTTCTTTCTAAAAAGAGTTTTTATCCACAAATGTCCCCTTGCTTTGTGTTGTGTAAAAAACTGATCTTGATTTCTTTAACAGATTGAAAACAAGAGAATTCCACAATATTCGAGATTCAAACTTCACGTATAAAAGGAAAAATGACTATTAAAAACAACATCCTTCTTTGTTCATACAACAAAGATTAATAATTATTTTTATCTGTTTTTTAATTCTTGAAAATGCAATATCCTCAAAGCCTTTTGAAGGAAAATAGACCTCTCATCCTCATCTAAATATTTTTTACTTGATCCCAGATTATCACCTTATCAGTCTTGCACCTCATCTTTACAAATCGTACAAATGAATAAACATCTTAAAATCCGCAAGAAAAGAAAAGGAAAATCAAGCCTTTTGAGAACTTTCTATTCTCTTAACTCAAACAAAAAATAACGGACATATAAAATCCGCTTAATATGCTTTATTATAACAACCCATGCCTTTGCTTTGTTAGCAATAAGCGCTATCAGATTATTCGCACTCTTTAATGAAAATACTGTTTTGATTTAAGCTGCTTTTTATTCCTTTTGTCACTGTAACCATTGACAATATAGTTAACCTGAAGCATCCCTTATAAACTTGCGATCACTCTCTGTAATGATCACAACATGATTCTTATAATCCGCTTGTTTTACATTTTAGGTAATATAAATTTTGCGAATGATCTCACAAATTGACTATTTTCCATGCACTTTTCAAAACATCACAAAAAGCCCTACCCATCAAAATCAAACCCAAAAGCGCGATAAAAAAAATAATTAAAAATAAGCATTTGCAATGGAAGGACGAGACATCGCTTTTGAGAGAGCCATAGCAACAGTTTCACCAAACTTGTGGGCTTCTTCACGACTCTGACCACTCTCCGAAGCAAATGAAACCGCATTGCGACGCACTTGCTCAATAAACAGCTCTTGCTGCTGAGGACTCATCTTAGAAAGACGCTCAATAATATCTGGAAAAGCCATCGCCCATCTCTCTAGCAATAACGCCTCTGTTACCTCAACCTGCTGAGAAGAAGAGGAGGAGGAGGAAGAGAATAGGTAGCTAGAAAGAAACTTATGAACCACAACACTGCGAGAAGCAAAAATGCACACGCCAAAAAGAAGAAATATAAATAAAATAAAAACAATACGACTGGAGGAAAATCCCATTATCTCTTACCTAAAGACCACAGAATCAAACACAGTTTCTCTTTATAGCATTCAACGATTTTTCAATAAAGAAAAACTCTCATCATTGCAAATGAACACGATAACACGAACCACTCAACGAACTCTTATCTCCCCCCTAGGACTACATGCTACGTAATAATAAATTTTACATCTTTTAAGGCCCCAGAAAACACCTTACCAAGCCCTAAAAGTAATTTATAAAAAAACCTGACTGAGGAAATCCTCAGTCAGGCCAGACGATCTAGGGGATCCACGCGGGGGGGGGGGGAGGAGGTTCCCCGATCGTCTTCTCGCATCGACCACTAAGATAGCCGATGCAATATTCTTGCTATGGAATAAAATGCTTTAAACAACAAGAAATTCTTATCATCTTCTACGCAAAAAAACAAAAAAGAATTATAAATTGTTTAAAAATGGTGTAATTTAGGCAAAAAAAATTTAAAATGACCCAATTTGAAGCAATTTTATTCTCCAAAATATTAATCAGAATCTACAACCATCATGATTTTTATAATAATTTCTTTCACAACTTTAGTGATCATCATTAAAAAACAAGTAATCTGTATATATTCATCCTATAAAAAATAGAATCAGGAGAATCACTTGTCCAACAGCGATCACCACAAAAGAAAAACGTCGTCTTTAAGTCTGATACAATAACAGTAGAAATATCTGTTCAAAAGAACAGATAAATTATTTAAAATAAAACAATAAATTAGAGAGAAAAAATCTTATCTATCTTCATAAAAGTTTCTGAAAATAGCCCTTAAAAAAATACTATCAAATCTCTTGACTGCTAGCATCAATGAAGAGAATTGAAACAGCTTACAAAAAATGAGAATTCTAAAGGCATTTATTTCGAATCATGCCTCATGATCATTCTCAATAACAATAAACTACCTTACAATAGCCAACCACCCCCTCTATGCTATCGTAACAAAAACGATAAATACAGACCTTTTAATCTTTACCACTTAAACTGCCTTACAAAATGATCAATAAAACAATTTTTGTATTCAAAAATCTCTCTACTCTTTTCACATATCAAGATATTGATTTTAATAATTATTGATCATTTTTATATTAAATGGCCGTTCCCAATCTTAATAAGCACCCCCTATTTTAAATCTTCCAATATTGAATCAATCACAGCCACACTCTCAGAATATCATAAATAGATTGGCATAGGAATAAAAGTAATAAAAAAAGAGTCAAAATATCTCCGATGAGCCATTTTAAAGCAAGGATGACACAATATTGAAAACTGAAAATAAAATGATGATGCAGGCTTACAATTTTTATTTAAACGAAAAAAGACACCGCTCCATGAATTTTACGCTATATCATTCATAAACTGTACCGTAAGATGCCCGCATAAGAAAAAAAGAAATTCACTTTTGGCAAGAAAAATGGACTTATTTAATAACCTTCATGATTTTTCATGATCAAGAAATACAAAGATTTCATGTGATATGATGCTTTTTCTTATTGCTTTCAAACACGGATTACCCATAGCTCACTACCAATCTAATTTTTATAAATATAACACAAAGCATATATATGAATGCTTGTAAGATAAAATTAAAAAGCACCATCTTTGACATTTATGAAGATACAAACCACCACCATATTATATTGTAGCTGCTCTCATATTGAGCAATATGTATGAAAGGTTTATGCCTTTTTCAAACGGTTTTATTGACACAAAAACCTCTCTTTGTAACAGAAAAACAGATGCCTTTTGATTGTAAAAATTAAAGATTTAAAATAAAAAATATTCTTTTATTGAAAGACCTTATTGGAGTTTTAAAAGATCATTCATCTTTTAAAATCAATTTATTGATGAATTAATAACACGATATCAAGACACCTGAAATGATAATTCTTACAACCTTACTCTATAAGAATTACACAGGCCTCCACGCCGCTATGAAATACCAATACCTTATATAAAGACATAATACAAAAAATAATAACTTCTCAATAATTGAATAAAGTTTTATCACTGCGCTATTCCTTGAGAAAAATAGAGAATAAAGCATATTAACAAACACGGTTTATGCAAAATTGATTTGTTTATCTTTAATATCATCAACCAATAAACGCGGATCACGAGCAAGCCAAATTGTTACCCCACACACTTCACTGTTTTTACTTTGTATAGGAGTAAGACAAATCGTTTGCTCTAAAACAAGTTCCGCATTTTTAAGCCATTGTTCTATTTGTGAATCCGAAAATCCAAGGTGTATCCGCTCTTGATCAGGATGTGAAGATTCAACTTTATGATAACAAAAATCCACAATCAATAAACGCCCATGAGGACGTAAAACATCTGATATCTTATGAAGAACCATTTCAGGGTTTTCAAGAAAATGTAAAACCCAATGAAGAATGACTAAATCAAAAGTTGTCTCTCCAACAGGCAAATGCAAAATATCACGATTAAGCACAACTTCAACCGCATGCGTATAAAGATCAGAAAACAATTTTAAGAGAGAAGCTCCCCCCATTCCAATATTGAGCATCGTCTGAAATGGCTTATCACCCACGATTTTAAGTAAAGCATTTTCAATACTCTGATCTGCCACATAAGAGGATCGCAAGACATCCCATTGCGATGTATTTTGTAAGAAATGTTTCTTCCTCGTTTTTTGACGCTGCTTTTTGATATCCTTCAAACGCTCTAAATCATGCGCTAACAACATATCATGCTTTGGCAAAGATGAAAGAATGCTCATCACAATGTCTTTACCCCAAAAATCATGACAAAACTTAAAATAAAGACAACCTTCCTTCTGATAACGCCCAATCAATCGTGCTTCGTACAATAAACACAAATGTCGCAATATACACGCTTGCGACTGATTAAGAATAAAAATAAAATCAGGAATTGTTAAATCTTCATGATTTAAGAGTCTGAGAATACGTAAATGACTCACTTCTGCAACTGCTTTCAGCAGCACAATCATCGCATCTAAACTTGCACTTTTTTTCATAATTATTCCCTAACCTTTCCTATAAAGATTTATTTATAGGAACAAAAGTCAAGCATAATGCGCATATTCTTATCTATTTCGTTACCACTTTTTATCACACTACGAAAAAAATGGGCCACTACAAAAGATGAATAGCTCTTATTTCATTGCCAAAAATAATTATAATATATTGATTTATAATAGTTACTTATCATTTTTAACTTAAATAAAAGGCTATCGTAATTTTTTCTCATTTCGAACCTATTCATGGTAAATCAAACAAAACCATTCTCTAGCACCTCAAAAACAGTGCTCTATAGATAAAAAACATGAAGGTAAATAAAATGCCTCTTCATAACTATCTCAAAACAAAAACGATCCAATATGGAGAGAGAATAAATAATAAGATAGTTTTACTTTTCGCTTTTTAAGAAAAGACGCTCATTCTTAATATAACCAATTGATTTATAATAATAATCTATCGTTATTCATATTGAATTAGACCCTCGAATAACGTAAGATTATCTCATTTCAAATCTCTCTATCTTGAATCAATCAAAACCACTCACCGTCTTAATGCTAGGGCTGTCGCAACATTGGGGGCTGGTAAATAATAATTGATGGTGCCGGCCTGCTTCTCCACAAGCGTAAAGATGGGAGTGCTCAATGGGGCTTTATCGTTATACTCTTCACGGGCGTCGTCGCGAAATGGGTTTTAGGAGCGTTGAAAAACGTCTCTTTAAAAAAAGCACGTGAATTGGCAACTGGGTGGCGTTCTGTTTTCCATGAGGGGCGTGCCCCCCATTAAAGAACGCAATAAACAAAAGCGTGAGGCAATGCGTAATCTTCATTATGACCAGAGCATTTGCAGAATAGCATTTTCCATAAAAAGATTCTCCCTCTTCATGGCAACTTTATAAATAAGAACAACTATATCACGAGTAGAATGGCGTTATTTACACCATGGACTCATAAACAGTCTCTCCTTTTTTCAATGAATAAAAACTTTCACAAAGCAAACACGACTTTATTGATGAATATCATTAACACAACAACACACTTATTTTCTCGATAAAATTCCAATAAGATTAAGAAATTCTAGCGTGTAAGAGGCTTATAATTTACATGCTTAGGATTAAGGGATTCTGCCCCAAGGCGGCGAACTTTATCAGCCTCATATTCAGCAAAATTCCCTTCAAACCATTCCACATGACCATCACCTTCAAAGGCTAAAATATGTGTTGCCAATCGATCAAGAAACATACGATCATGCGATATAATCACTGCACAACCAGCAAAATTTTCTAATGCATCTTCCAATGCACCCAACGTTTCAGTATCAAGATCATTTGTCGGTTCATCAAGAAGCAGCACATTCCCCCCCTCTTTTAAAAGTTTAGCCAAATGGACACGATTGCGCTGCCCTCCTGACAAATTTGCTACCCTTTGCTGTTGGTCGGTCCCTTTGAAATTAAAAGCACCGCAATAAGCACGACTATTCATCTCATATTTGCCTAACTTAATAATATCATTTCCGCCAGAAATCTCCTCCCAAACAGTTTTATCCCCAGCCAAGGAATCGCGACTCTGATCCACATAACTCATGTGAACTGTTTCACCGATCCGTATTTGACCTGAATCGGGCTGTTCTTGTCCCGTCAACATTTTAAACAAGGTCGACTTTCCCATACCATTGGCCCCAATAACGCCAACAATGCCCCCAGCGGGAAGTTTAAAAGAGAGAGAATCAATCAACACACGTTCACCATAAGCTTTAGAGAGATGATCAACTTCAATAACAACCTGCCCTAATCTTTCTCCAATAGGAATAATGATTTGCGCCTCTCCAGGACGGCGTTCACGTGCCGCCTGAACCAACTCATCATAAGCTTTAATCCGCGCTTTTGACTTTGCTTGTCTCCCTTTTGGACTAGAAGCAATCCATTCTTTCTCACGTGATAAAGCACGTTGACGCGCCGCCTCTTCACGCCCTTCTTGAGCCAAACGCTTAGCTTTAGCCCCCAAATAAGCAGAGTAGTTCCCCTCATAAGGGATACCTTTACCACGATCTAACTCTAAAATCCATCCCGTAACATTGTCGAGAAAGTAACGATCATGGGTTATTAAAAGTACAGCGCCAGGATATTCACGCAGATACCTTTCAAGCCAAGCCGTCGTTTCAGCATCTAAGTGGTTTGTTGGTTCATCCAAAAGCAACAAATCAGGTTTTGACAAAAGCAATTTACAAAGCGCCACACGCCGCTTTTCACCACCCGAAAGTTTTGTCACATCACCCTTAGCAGGCGGACAACCAAGAGCAGCCATCGCCATTTCCACTTGACTTTCTAAATCCCAAAGATTCTGACTGTCAATAATATCCTGAAGCTTTGCACTTTCATCAGCCGTTTCCTCGCTATAATTCATCATCAATTCGTTATAACGCTCAAGAATAGCCTGTTTATCCGCAACACCTTCCATCACATTGCCACGCACATCTTTACTTGCATCAAGCAAAGGTTCCTGTGGTAGATAGCCACAACGTGCCCCTTCAGAAAGCCATGCTTCTCCTGTATATTCTTTATCTAGCCCAGCCATAATCCGTAGAATAGTCGATTTACCCGCACCATTTGGTCCTAAAATGCCGATCTTCGCATCTGGATAAAAAGACAAATGAATATTTTCTAAAATTTTTTTATTGCCGTAAAACTTGTTGAGCCCAGCCATATGGTAGATAAATTGACGTGCCATAAATTTCTCTTTATATAAGTTTCTTTTTATATTGTGCGATATTAAAGATCAGGATTTTGAGAAAACTGCTTTCGCTTTTTGAAACTGTACAGTAAATAGAGCTTACATCATCTCAAAAGCTTTTCGCTTTAATATTGGTACATTTTTTCCTATCTCACAAGCCCCAGTATGGTTTTAAATGCAAAAAAACATCCCTTCAAGAAGAAAAAAGAAAATCTTTTTAGCAGTACCAGAAACATGTTATCAAACATTACCCCTCTTTTCCATACCAGATATAACATTATATTTTTACCGTATTAAACCAACCTATCAATGTAATATGGAGACAGAAAGAAAAGTAGTTCTCTATGCGCCTTCTTTTTTTTCTTTATGGGCTTTGCATTACGCAGTAAAAAATCCTTCCCTCTTTTCATCAGTTTTTTGTTACGGGAAACAATGGACTTCACCCCTTGCCTTGATGTGGCTTAAATTGCGTTTACAAAACGACTGCCGCCTTATGGGATCTGACGTCCCAAGCCCAATGATCATGAAAGCTTTGCGTCAACACGTCGCAACAAATAACGACAGTACGCTTCCCATTGGTACGTGGTTACACTTCGTAAAAAACTATAAAATAAACTGTAAAAA
Organism: Bartonella sp. MM73XJBT.G; assembly: GCF_028618435.1. Classification (GTDB taxonomy): domain Bacteria; phylum Pseudomonadota; class Alphaproteobacteria; order Rhizobiales; family Rhizobiaceae; genus Bartonella. The sequence goes on along the minus strand of NZ_JAQISW010000007.1, from coordinate 42,405 downwards.
CTTACCTATTCCCCTCTTTTGGCTTGATAATTATAAAAATAAGATCAATCTTCAACAAGCCATTTTAAAACTTCAAGACGAAATATAGCTTTTAAAAATACGATAAAAGCTCATCTCCTATAGGAATATATTTATGGAAAAAAAAGCCTTACTCGTCATTGATGTTCAAAATGACTTCTTACCTGGTGGAGCACTTGCAGTACCACAAGGTGATGCTATTTTACCCACTGTCAATAATCTCATTAATCGTTTTGATCACGTTATCTTAACCCAGGACTGGCACCCCCAAAACCATTGCAGCTTTGCTTCCTGCTATCCTGAAAAAAAGCCCTATGATACCATCAATCTTGACTATGGTCCTCAAATACTTTGGCCTGATCATTGCATACAAGGAACACAAGGAGCAGAATTTCACCCATCTCTCAGAGTAGAAAAGGCACAACTTATCCTTAGAAAAGGCTATAATCAAAAAATGGATAGTTATTCTGCTTTTCTTGAAAATGATCAAAAAACACCAACGGGTTTACAAGTTTATCTCAAAGAACATGGTTTTACCAAGCTCGTTATGTGTGGCTTAGCAACAGATTTTTGTGTTGGATTTTCTGCTCTACACGCCATACAATATGGTTTTCAAGTCAGTGTTTCATTAAATGCCTGTGCTGGTATTGATGTAAACGAATCCCTGAACACAATGCTTAAAACGATGAACGAAGCTGGTATCGAACTGTTAATGGTTTCCTAAAATATTGTTTTCTAGCGATCTATTATAAGGGCACTGATTTATAAGAAATAAATTATTCTTTGCATATTTTTTCATATTAAGTGAGAAACCTAGAATAGGATAAGATTCTCTCATTTCAAACCTAATTTATAATGAATGAACTATTCTCTTACACACCACAAATAGGATCAATATAAAAATAAAAATCATTCAAGAAAGCAGCAAAAATGCCTCTTATACATCGTTAAATACAAGAGCTGTCGACATCCTTAAAGCGGATAAAAATAATAATGCCCGTTTGCACCTTTTATTTAAGTTCAATCTATCCAAGAGATTTTACATTATCCCTTCACGGGAAGAAGCACGTCATAGATTCAACTTTAAAATAAGGACTCCACTAAGAAAGACAATGGCATTTTGTTTTGCACGAAAAATCTCTTCTATTAATTCTATTACGAATATGCGATAAACAAAATTATGAAAAAAATAGAAGTTTTATTAGTTAAGACGCAACATGTTTATCCAATTGACGACGTTTAAAACGAAGCGAAGAATACAATGCCATTCCAATAATACAGACTCCCACAAGTCCTGTTAAGACTTCAGGAACCGATATAATCGTTTGCAGATACATAATCACGGCAAGAACTAAAATTGCATAAAAAGCACCATGCTCCAAATAACGATAATGCAATAATGTACCTGATTCGACCAACATAATTGTCATAGAACGAACGTAAAATGCACCAATTCCAAGACCAATTGCGATAATAAAGAGATTGTGTGAAAAAACAAAAGCACCAACCACACCATCGAAAGAAAAACTCGCATCGAGAACTTCTAAATAAAGAAATGCCCCGAGTCCCCCTTGAGCTACTGTCGTCAAAGTTTTCTTAGAAGAATCCAAGAAATGACCGGCAGCCTCAACAGCTATAAAAGTCAAAAGTCCATAAAGGGCTGCCAATAAAAAAGTGACTTTATCTTCCGCCCCAATCTGCCCTGATATGAATAAGATCAAAATCAAAACAATTGCAATATCCATTCCAACAAGTGCTCCAAACTTTTGAGCAGGTTTCTCTATAACATCAAGCCAATGGACCTCTTTTTCAAAATCAAAAAAATATTTTAAACCAACCATCATAAGGAAAGTTCCTCCAAAAGCGGCAATTCCCATATGCGCATTGGTTAAAACTTCGGCATATCGATGTGGTTCCCCTATTGCTAATTTAACTGCCGCAATTGGATTAATTCCAACAGCCACGACAACTACTAACAACGGGAAAACAATCCGCATCCCAAATACAGCAATCAAAATACCCCATATAAGAAAACGACGACGCCATAACGGATTCATTTTACCAAGAACACGTGCATTAATAATAGAATTATCAAAGGATAAAGAAATTTCCAAAACCCCTAAAACACAGCAAATAAAAAAATATTTAAAAAAACCAGTAATGCTTCCCGTTTCAAACCAACCGATAGCCCCTCCTAAAAAGACACCAATAATGGTGAAAAAAAAAGCAAAACCAAAATAGCGTAATAGAGACATGATCATTCCTCAAAGTTTATTTTCTAATTCACTTACAGAACACACATAATACAAATCAAAAGCTTGTATTTCTTTAAAGTTGCATCTCTTAATGCAGAGGTGTATAGAATATATATGGTAAAGTTACATGAAAATTTTCTCAAAAAAGCAAAAGACAAATGCAGTAAACAGAGAATTTTGTTTTGAAATGAATGTTAATCGTCAACACAAGAGAGTTGAGAGAGTATTTTTTATCCATTAAAATAAAAAAATAAAGAAAAATTAAAACGATAAATATTGACATTGTGTCATAGAATATTAATACATAGTGTGCTTTTATTATTTAATGATTTATACCATGATGATTTACTGAGGGAGATAATTCGTGGCACGTCCTGAAACTGAATCAAAAACCATATTTGGAAAACGTTTACGTTATGTACGTCTTGCTTTAGGCGATCCATCACGTGAAACCTTAGCTAAAAGTTTTAGTATGACAAAAAATTCCATTGCTTTTTATGAGCGTGGAGAGAGAGAACCCAATCTTAGTGTCTTACAAACATATCGCACGTTATATGGTGTCAACATTAATTGGCTTTTAACCGGACAAGGAAAAATGTTTGACACCGAATATACAAAAGGTGATTTTGACTGGAATTATTTTATAAAAAAAATTGAGGGGTTAGAAGAAACACTTACCAAGTGTGATCGTAATGAAAAAATAAATCAAGAAAAAATCGACAGCTCTTATGAAAAATTGCAGCAATATTTATCAAGACAAGGTTTATCAAATGGCCTTAACCCTAAAACTGCAACCTCTCTGATCGATATGAAAGCCAAAATGTCTAATTCTTATACCCTTAGCTTATTCATTGATTTACTCATTCGAAGCGTATCCCAAAAAGAAGTTATTGCTAATCAATAAACGCCTACTTCAAAAAAACAAGAAGTGATTAAGCGCCACCAGCATGGAGACTAGTATCTTTCCTCTGTCAATGCTGGTGGAAGTTTTTGCGCTCTATAAAATTTACTTCTGTAAAAGAAAAATATTTGTATTGTAAATGAACATATAGTGTCATTAAATTAGAAAAATAATTTTATAGTATAAAATTCTTATTCATATCTTATTGACAAGAAATTTTTTCTTGTTAGAAGAATAATAGCTCTCATAGAAATTATTTTTAAAGGTCAGAAAATTTAAGGGGAATATATTGACGACTTCCTATAGAGACATACATTAGTATTTGTAAATGGGTTAGTTGAGTATTCATCCTGAAAATTATCAGCTATTTTATGAGGTGGAAACATGTATTTTGAGGTGTTTCAAGGTGTTCACAATCAGTGGTATTGGCGTTTAATCTCAGGAGATGCACAAAAAGTTGCTTTTTCGAGTAAAGGATATCCAACAAAACAAGATATCTTAATGAATATTGAGCAAATCAAAGAAATTACCCATAAAGCTCTTATTAAAGAACTGCAGTCTTAACATTCCTTACCATTAAGGTTAAGAGTTTAATTTGTATAATGAGATTGCTGGTTGCATTTTTGTAATGAATGAGAGGTAACTGATTTTTTCTCAATAAAGGAGTTTTTTGCGTTATTTTTAGTACGTGTGCGTAACAATTAAATGTTTGTAGAGTGTGTGTTATATTCAGATATAATTGAATTTTGATAGCATCTATCAAGCAGAAAATTCCACAAGCCCTGCGTCTCTTCATAGAACAAACGTCCATGAAGAGAAAATAAATTATAAATTGGGAATGTAAGTGCTTTCCTAGCTGTCAATATCATTTGCATTTATCGTTCTATTTTATATCGAATTATCATAACTGACTTATCCCTTCATCATCATAAAAATAAAATATCTCTTTCTTTTTATTATCATGCAATTTTTTATGCCTATTCCTTGAAACTATCGAAACATTATACCTAAAACCTAATAAGAATACGCAAAATTGTTTTCTACAATAATATAAATCCACCACAACAATAGCCGGACCGTATAGATCCCCTTTTTAATACTCTAGCATAGCTATAAACTGGGACAGTATCATAAATTTTATTTTGTCGCCAACGATTACTTTTCTATAAACTTTAACGATTTTATAAATTATTGATCAGAGCAACCTTGAATATTCTTTTCCAAAACAACCTCTCTATAAGCATCATTATAAACTTTATGAAAGTCATGTCTCTTTCTTATTATTTCTAATCTTTCTAACGCATCTAAAAATCCTTTAATGGATAAATTGGATGCAAAATATAAATATGATTAGCTTTTATTATCTTCAGATTTAAGCACTTTTTGATATTTTTTTTCATTTTCTTCATATTGCCTAATTTGTTTTTTTAGTTTTTCAATTGCTTTATCACGTCTTTTAATCACCATATTTTGCTCTCTAAGAGTTCTATCTCGTTCTTCAGTCATCTTCATAGAATCCCTCAAAAACTCATGCTTTATCCTTCTGGATTCCTCTTTTAGAGCTTTAATTTGACTGCGATAATATAAAGAAAACCGAAATATAACTCCACTGAACAACAAAACAACAATCATTGCTCCCAATAAAATTTCGTTTACACTCATTTTGATCTCCTCTCATTACCGCTCAAGTGATCATCTTAAGCAATTTGTTTTGATTCATCCTCCATCAAAAAAGAAGGCAATAAACCACATATTCCAAGTGCGAATAATCGCCCTCGGCATTCCTATTTTCTCCATTAAAACATTGATAAATGACGCAAAAAACACTCTGAAAGCGTCTAAATCCACACGCTCTCACCAATTACTTTCGACATATTTACTGATCCAAAATATAAAAAATAAGGAACTCCTAACAAAACGAATAATGTGATAAAACCAATACACGCCTTCTTTGAAATGTCCCTATCTTCCTCTTTTCGCTGTATGGAATATGGATGTATGTGAAAATTTTTTCGTTATTACAAAAATCTTCAGTGTCACAAAACACAGCTTTTCTGTAAAGTAGTTTTACCTTCCCACAAATTTTTACATCACCACAAACCAAAACATTATTATAAACACGAGCCTTTCTATAATCACGAGTATCTCTATAAACTTCAATATATTGAGATATTAAGCATTCAAAATTTAACCCAAAACGACTACGTTAGTATAAACATATACCTCTCCACTCATATTCAAATGACAAAAAATTCTCCCCCCTCATAAACATGCAAATTATTGACCAACTTAGACGATCATATATTAGCGCATTGTCATAAACACAGATTTTATTATAAACTGTCGTATCATCAAAAGTACCCCCATCTTCATAGAACTATTGGTTGCGTATATTCTATTCCCCACACAACCATCTTCGTGCCCCAAATTATTTTTATGTTCTATAAAAACAGCAAAATCACTTTTTTTGATATTTCCAAAGTTTTTTAACACATACATACGACATACCATCTGATAGTGACCTAATTTATTACAATAAAAGAGAAATGAGCATTTTAAACCTATGAATTTATGTTTTTTCTATAATCACGATTTTATATCTTAAGGCTGTAAAGCTTTCATCATATACTCACATATCGACTTAACACAGAATTTTTACAAATGCTGATGTTGGGGTATATCTTGATTTATAATGCTGCTACGTATACTATCACAGCGAAATCTTATGAAAACACGCATGCGTATTACCGTTTCTGGTATACGCGCTGATTTCTTCACAACCGTGGAACTAAGGAACCATTTTTATTGATTCGAATCTAAAAGTGTATGGGGACATTTTGTTATTAGTTAAAAACAACTCTATATGCTTCATTAGCGAAGAGCTACGCATGGATATTTTCACGCTCCTTGTATCATATATTATGGATTCGCGATGCAATATTAACGCTATAGCGTAAATGTGTAAAGGTCTAAAAATGACAAAGACTGAAAAAGATTGGTTCCAACGCTTAATTGAATTGATAAAAAGTGACGGACGGACAATGATCGAAATAAGCAGAGCAGCAGGATGTGGACAAAACTATGTCCAACAAATGATAAAAGGAGGCAAGAGACCTTCAGTCGATAAACTGATGGCTATTCTAAACACACTCGGAAATGCTAGCGCCATATATGTCATAACTGGCTTCAACATCTCCGATGAAGACTTAAAACTTATAGCTTTGATTTCGTCTGGAGATAAAAAGAAGATTGAGGCTTTAAATGTTCTGTTGAATGAGAAGCAGTTGTAGAATTTTCTACTCTATCCAATATTGCTTGCTTTTGAGAGGTTGATAAAGACTCCCATTTAACAATAATATCCGATAAAGTCGTCTCAAATTTTTCATCACTCTTCATAGTCACACTCCATATTGTCAAACAATATAACGCTAAAGCGTTTAAATATATCTCATACCTTAGAAAAAAATATTTGCAATAGGCAGTATGGAAGCAATTGTGTACAAACTTATTTTATAAAATAAGATAAAATTCTATGAGTTATGTACCATGGTGAAAAAGAAAGCATCGCTCGATCCAAACTTTCTTATGAAAATTGGTACGATCTATCAACAACGCACATAATATTACGAAAATCTTGTGATTCGGACCAATAACAAATTAATGTGAAAATATCCCTGAAGATACCCCTGAACTCTTTATAAAAGAATACGAAGAAGCTTATTTCAAAAGAAAAATATACCATAATCTTATTCTACATAGAACCATCTATGTTTTTTAAACAATATTACAAAATAAGAATATAACAATGTTATAAGAATAAGTCCTTATAAACAGTCATGTTCCCTAAAACCCTGTAATGCATTTACAAAGCAATCTCCCTCTAAAAACACTCTTTAAATACTGATTCTCTATCATGAATAAAAATGGCGATGTTAAAAAAATAAAATGAATCATCACCTATGATCTCCATACGTAAATTGTATATAGATTTACAACAAGGAAGAAATTCTCTCACGTAAATAAAAAAATGGAAGATTTACCAAAATACGGAAGATTCCTTATGAGAATAAGGTAAAAAAAGATTTTCTGAGTTCAATAACAATTTGAGCATGAGGCAGAAGATGTTATTCAAACGTCTCAAAAGGTAGAGATCATTCAAAGAAAGTGGATTAACACTCACCGTTTTCCGCGACATTTGCTATGAACAAACACAATGTTTAGCTTTGATTTTATTCGATCCTGTCATTTGCAGAACAAGCATAAACAAACTCACCTCATGAAGAGGTTAAACTCCTACTTTATGAAAAACATCTCACAGAATAAAGTAAAAAACAGTATATGAATTAAGAGTGTAAGCAGAAACACACATCAAATTAATCCAGATTTCCCCAATGTTGCAAATGAAAGCATTTTTTTGATGAGACTGAAAAGTATATCATCATTCTATATATTAAAATGATTTATAGAAAAACACTGCAACAAAAAATGACAAAACAATCAAGAACAAACGGAGAAATAAATCAAAAAACGAAGCAAAGGAGCATCTTCAAACTTTCACTAAGTATTCATTTTCCTATTGGACAATCCCCTATTGGTGGGCCCGGAGGGACTCGAACCCCCAACCAAGCGGTTATGAGCCGCTGGCTCTAACCAATTGAGCTACAGGCCCCATATAGGTGGTCTCTCTCTAAACTAAAATGCTCTATGATACAAGAGCTGACGTGGATTATAACCCATCTTTTTCTCTTTTCTATTGGTTTTTTTTCTAATGCCCTAATTTCTTTACAAGAACTCTCAAAAATGAGAGAGTAGTCATAACAAATGTAAAGGAATAGATATGATAGAAAAGAAAATTCAACCATTGAAGAGTTCTTTGGTTAAAATAGCTATATTAATATTCACACTCTTAGCAACTTCGTTGACTATTGTACGTGCTTATGCTGAAGAAAATAAAAGAGATGCAACGATTACAGTGACCGCAGTGGGAGAGAGTCAAGCTGCACCGGATATGGCAATTATTAATCTCGCCGTTGTCACCCATGATAAAACAGCTCAGAAAGCATTAGCGTCCAATAATCAATCAGTCAACGATATTATAAAAGCTTTTAAAAATAATGGCATCCAAGCCAATGATTTACAAACATCAGGTTTATCTATTTATCAGTCGTCCCACGAAAAAAAGAATAATGAAAAACTCTATCACGTTTCAAATTCTTTAACTGTACGCATTCGTGATCTTAACAATGCTGGTAAAATCTTTGACCAAGCAATGGCCTTGGGAGTTAATTCAGTGAATGGCATCACTTTTACCAACGCAGATACAAAGCCATTTTATCAAGAAGCACGTAAAAAAGCCATTACTGAAGCCATTGAAAAAGCGCAAACAATAGCAAAAGCGGCTGATTTAAAATTAGGAAAAATTATTGAAATCAATGAAAAAGATGATTACTATCGTCCAACCCCGCGTCTCATGAGTAGAGCAGCAGATGCAAGCTACGCAGATACAAATTTTGCCGGGGGTGAATTAAATTATAATGTGAGTATCACTGTCGTCTTTGCGATCGATTAAATCACCAACCATTCTATAAAACGCTCATATTACTGGCCTTCGCATAGGAGACCAGTAATATGAGTAAGGTAATCTTCTTCAGATGACAATTCATCTTCGTAGATCTCTATGTATCCACGTGCAGAAATATGTGCGTTATGCACCGTCTGACAATCTCCTGATATCAATGGATGCCACCATGGGAGATCTTTTCCTTCATGAATTAATTTATAAGCACAACTTCTTGGAAGCCAACGCGCCGTTTTAACTGTTGTAATATCTAACGATATACAATCTGGTACAATTGATTTACGATGAACATAGTCTCGACACTGGCAAGTTTCCCCATCTAAAAGACGACAAGCAATACTAGTCCCATATAGATCGCCCGTATCATCATCCTCAACTTTATGGAGACAACAACGACCACAGCCATCACAAAGGCTTTCCCACTCAGAAAAGGAAAGTTCTTCTAATTTTTTTACTTTCCAAAAAGGAAGTTCTCTACTCATAAACTCAGACACACCTTTTTAAAATTAAAACGATTAATAAAAAAGAAAAAATTAGAAGTTTAACTTCTATAATTTTATTGATTTCTGTCTCTTAAAAAGATTCAGCTCAATGCTTACTTCATACAATTTTCTTAAAATTGATCTGAAGAAAAAAGGCATATTCAAAAAATAGCGCATATAAATGAATATAACCCATTGAAAAATCCCTTTGTAAACTGACAAGGAGTAAAATGCGTTGTGTAAAAACAAGTGAATAATTCTTACAAAGAATACATCTTTCTCATCAAAAAGACAGTACGCTGTACGGTAAATTTATTTTTAAGATATCCCATCTTTAAAAAAACGAACCGCTCCAGGCAAGATAATATTTTATCGTTCATTTCTTAAAAGCTCCCCTCACCTCTCTGCTTCATGACCATTCTTTGCCTTATATCTATTCTTTTGAAACAGAGAAGTACAAAACCTCAAAGCTATAAAAAACGTTAAATATCGTAAGTTTTCTAGATTATTTGAAGTCTTCCCATATTTTTCTCAAAAAATCTCTAAGTACACAGTAACAAACCTCCTCCTCTATGAAGAAGAAAGGGAAAATGATTTAAATGCACCAATTTCTTTATTTAAGAATCGAGAAAACTGCGTAATTTTCGTGAGCGGCTAGGATGCTTCAATTTACGAAGTGCCTTTGCTTCAATCTGACGAATGCGTTCTCTTGTAACTGAGAACTGTTGTCCTACTTCTTCTAGAGTATGATCTGTATTCATCCCTATCCCAAAACGCATCCGCAAAACACGTTCTTCGCGTGGTGTTAATGAAGCAAGAACGCGTGTTGTCGTATCGCGTAAGTTTGCTTGAATAGCAGCATCAATGGGTAATAATGCATTCCTATCCTCGATAAAATCACCCAAATGAGAATCATCTTCATCACCAACAGGTGTTTCGAGCGAAATAGGCTCCTTTGCAATTTTTAGAACCTTTCTCACTTTTTCTAACGGCATAGAAAGCTTGCTAGATAATTCTTCTGGTGTTGGCTCTCGTCCAATTTCATGGAGAATCTGACGTGAAGTACGAACGATTTTATTAATTGTTTCAATCATATGAACAGGGATACGAATAGTACGTGCCTGATCTGCAATTGACCGCGTAATGGCTTGACGAATCCACCATGTGGCATAAGTTGAAAATTTGTAGCCGCGCCGATATTCAAACTTATCCACAGCCTTCATCAAACCGATATTTCCCTCTTGAATAAGGTCAAGAAACTGCAAACCACGATTCGTGTATTTTTTTGCAATTGAAATGACAAGACGTAAATTAGATTCGACCATCTCTTTTTTCGCAATGGTTGATTCGCGTTCACCTTTCTGCACCTGCATCACAATCCGGCGAAATTCACCAATAGAAATAGCCGTTTCTTGCGCGAGATTTTGTATTTCACTCCGCAGTTTTTGAATTTCTTTTGCTTCACGCATTGAAAATTCTTTCCAACCCGGTGCAGGCAAAGCGGCAATATAATTCATCCAATCCGCATCCAATTCACGGCCTTGATATTCCTTTAAAAAATCTTCATGGCCAATGCCATAACTGTTCGCAATTCGTTTCAGCTTACCTTCATTATGAATCAATCTCTTATTGATGTCATAAAGCTGTTCAACCAAAGCTTCGATACGATTTTGGTTCAAAGAGAGAGACTTTACGGCTTGAATCAACTCACCCTTTAGTTGAATATATTTTTTCTTTTGAGAAGCTGTAAGAGCCCCCTCTTTACGCTCTGCCAAACTGCTTTCAACATGCTGGTCTTGTAATTTGCGTAATTTTACATAGGTTTGAGCAATAAAATCCAATGTTTCCATAACTTGAGGACAAAGTTCATTTTCCATTGCTGCAAGGGATAAGTTAACATCATCATCATCTTCTTCATCATCGTCTTCAATGCTTCTTTCTCCTATATTTTCCCCCATATTACGTATAGCAGAAGACATCTTTTCTTCTTTTATCTTATCAACTTCACTTCGCTCAATAACAGGAGCCTGTTTTGCTTCTGGACCAGCATAAGTCGTTTCAAGATCAATAATTTCACGAAGAAGAATGCGCTGTTCTTTTAACTCATCACGCCAGATAATCAGGGCCTGAAAAGTTAAAGGGCTCTCACAAAGTCCCGCAATCATTGTCTCACGCCCTGCCTCAATACGCTTAGCAATGGCAATTTCGCCTTCCCGTGACAGAAGCTCAACAGCTCCCATCTCACGTAAATACATACGCACCGGATCATCCGTACGATCTGTTACTTCGCGTTTATTCGTTGTCGTTGCAAGTGCGTGGCTAGAGGCCTCTACTAAATCCCCCCCCTCTACCGTAACTTCGTCTTCATAATTTTCGGACTCAACTTCATCCTCATCATCGACAACATTAACCCCCATCTCAGAAAACATCGCCAAGATATCTTCAATTTGTTCGGACGTAACCTCATCGGAAGGAAGAACAGCATTGAGTTCATCCATCGTTACGTAACCATTTTTTTTGGCAAGTTTAATCATTTTCTTGATGGCATCATCAGAAAAATCAAGAAGAGGACCCTCCAAACTCGCTTGGGTTGTTACTTCCGTATTATCTTTCTGTTTAACCTTTGTTGCCATACCATAAACTCCACTCGATCACTTCATAGCTTCCATGTAACCATAGTTTCCATGTGACCAGCTTTTTTGTTCTCACTTAAATCGACCAACAGCTTCTCATATATACTTCCTTTTAAGAGATTACTATTGGAAAGAATACATTTTGTATATGCCTTAATATCCAGATAAACTTATCATCCAGACAAAAACGCGGGAAAACTCCAGAAGTTTCCCCGACACCTCTCAGTCCTTCTGAGATAATCTCTGTACCCTATCGTTAAGAACCAATTTCCCGCTTTTCCTAAAATTCATTCTAAAATTTCATTATCATCTTTATGAAAATGTCATTCCACATACACTTCCTTATCTAAAATTTAAGTGACTGATTCGCACTAAAAAAGCGAATCATTTTATCGTATCTTGTGTATTCCCGTCTATTTTTTCATCCAACCAACTTCCAAACCCTTCAATTAATGCTTCTGTCGCCTGCATCTGCTCCAGCTCATTTTTTATCTCCCGAAGCAGATCAAAAACCTCACTCTTAGGATTTTCTACAAGTTGCTCTTCAATATCCTGTAACCTCTTATGTAGGTGGTATTCCTGAAGATGCAAGTAGACAGCTTGTTTTAATATAGCACGTGCATCTTCTATAGGAGCTCCAGCAAAGATAATACGCATACCAATATTTTGCACAAGATGTTTCATACGCTCTAATAAAGCCTTTTGCCCTCTTCTTTCTAAGAACGCAACCATTGTTTCTTTATCATGAAGCAGCTGATTCCCAAGAATTTCCAGCATCGTTTGGTGAAAATACATCAATTGTGTATTTTTTAATTCTAACTCAGAGAGAATCTCAAAATTTTCATGCCATAACTCAGGATAGTAAGCTAAAGTAAGTAAAATCACAGCTTCACGTAAAGGTATAGCCTGTGAAGAATTTCGCACTATTTCAGAATTTTCTAACAGAGAAAAGGATTGATCTTTAAAGATCCTATTGGATGAAACCTGTTCATAGCGCCCTCCCCCCTTCTTTTTAAAAAAAGAGGGACGAAAAAAATCAAAAAGGCGTTGTTTTATATCTTGCAAATAATAACGACGGACATCTTCATCCTTAATCGTAAAAATTTGTTGTTTGAGTTGTTTTTCAAGCGCCGCTCGTGCCTCTGGCGTTTCAAAATGCTTTCCATAGGTAGCCCGCCACCATAAAAGCTCAATCAAAGGTATGGCTTTTTGCAAAAAAGAAGAAAAAAGGGACGCACCACCAGCACAAACAATTTCATCAGGATCTTTTCCTTGTGGCAACAAAACAAAGCGGACACAAACCCCCACCTTTAAAAGAGGCAATACCCGATCAGCAACGCGAAAAGCAGCCTTTAAACCAGCAGCATCACCATCAAAACACAAAATAGGCTCCTTGCCCATCTGCCATAAAAGCTCAATTTGCGCTTCCGTCAATGCTGTTCCTAAGGGTGCTACGACTCCCTCAAAACCGGCTTTAGTCAAAGCAATGACATCCATATACCCCTCGACAACCAGAAGTGAATGAATTTTTTCATCGCCAACAAAGCGACTATTTTTGCGAGCCGCTGCCGCATTATAAAGTATATTTCCTTTATGAAAGAGCACTGTTTCCGGGCTGTTAAGATATTTTGCGCGCTTCTCTTTTTCTAACGCACGCCCTCCAAAAGCCACCACACGTCCACGCAAATCTTCGATAGGAAACATAATGCGATTTCTAAATCGATCATAAGAAGCCCCCCCCTCCTCATGCGCTGTGAGAAGTCCACATTCTTCCATTTGCTTTATTGAGATACCACGAGCACTTAAAGCTTCTTTCAAAGCTGTACGCCTTACCGGTGCAAAACCAATTCGAAAACGCTCTATAAGTTTTTGCGTAACACCACGTTCCTCCAGATAACAACGTGCCTTCACACCTTCTTGATCGCGTAAATGATATTGAAAAAAATCTGTCGCAATCTTCATCACATCATAAAGGTCAGCTTTTTCCATTTGACGTTGATGACTTTGTGGATCCAAAATAGGGAGTTTCATTCCTGCAAAATCAGCCAAACGCTCGACACTTTCTGAAAAATGCAATCCATCAAGCTCGCACAGGAAGGTAAAAATATCTCCGCTTACACCACAACCAAAACAATAATAACGCCCTTTATGATCATCACAATGAAAACTGGGCGTTTTCTCACCATGAAATGGACAACAACACCAAAAATCTCCCCGTGAAGGCTTACTTTTTCGAGGATCAAAGTCCACCCGTTGACCAATCACTGTTGAAATTGGAAGTCTGCTACGCAGTTCATTAAGAAAATCAGACGGGAAACGCATTATCTCTCACAGAGTTTAAAAATTCTTTTTTGCATATTTAACGACTTTAGAGCATAATTCCAAGACTTCCTCTTAAGCAGTTGTAAAATTTTAATCTCTCAACTGCCTATAATTTTAGAAATGGAGAGTAAAAAGTGATCGAATTTATTGTTCAATATCCGTGGTTAGAAGCTATTTCTTGGCTTGTTATTCTTACTATATTTGCCCTTTTAATCAACTTTGCAGGACGAAAATTACTCATCCACGGAGCAAAAAAACTTTCTTCTCTCCTCCCCAAGAATACAACAACTGATATTAAAAATGCTATTCAATACCTAGCAAATATCATTTCAGCTTTTATTCTTTCAGTCGGTGTTAATTTTATACCAACATTGCCCGATGCATTCAGCACTGTCATCAATAATGTTGCCAATGCCTTCATTATCTTTTTTGTTGTTCTAACAATTTCTGCCTGTCTCAACATCATTAACATCCTTTACGAACAACGGCCAACAGCCCGACTAAAACCAATAAAAGGTTATATTCAAATTGCTAAAATTGCACTTTTTGCGATTGCGGCAGTTTTAATGGTCGCCACATTAATTGACCGCTCCCCTCTTATTCTTTTCTCCGGTCTTGGTGCAATGGCCGCAGTTCTCATGTTAATTTTTCAAGATACACTTCTTTCTCTTGTTGCCGGTATTCAAATTTCATCCACCGATATGGTTCGTGTTGGTGATTGGATTGAAATTCCCAATCTTGGTGCTGATGGTGATGTTATTGAAATTGCCCTTCATACTGTTAAAGTTCAAAATTTCGACAACACTATCACCTCAGTACCGATTCGTAAGCTTGTAACCGATCCTTTTAAAAATTGGCGTGGAATGCAAGAATCAGGTGGCAGACGCATCAAACGCTCTCTTTTTATTGATCAATCTAGTATTCATTTTCTCACAGAAGAAGAACAAGAATATCTTTCCCGATTTAATTTATTAGAAAATTATTTCACGCAAAAAAGAGCAGAAATTGATCAATGGAACGCTCAATTAGATAAAAATCATGACGTTGTAGCCAATACGCGCCGTTTAACCAACATTGGAACTTTTCGTGCTTATGTTTTTGCTTATCTACAACAGCATCTCAACATCAACCCCAATATGACCTTTATGGCCCGACAACTGCCCCCTACAGAAAATGGTTTGCCCTTGGAAATCTATTGCTTTACGAATACCACTGTTTGGCTAGACTATGAACAAATTCAAGGTGATATTTTCGATCATCTTTATTCCATTCTTCACTGTTTTGGTCTAAAGGTTTTTCAAAATCCAAGCGGTTCTGATTTTAATCAAGCATTCAAAGCAAAAGCAAAGTAAAAGCAATAAACTTCAAGTTATCAATTTTGAGTTAACCCTATTCATAAACAAAAGAGAAAGAAAAAGTATCATGAATGGTTCATTGGTACTCCTTCATCTTGCAGGCGCTGTTTCTTTACTTCTCTGGGCGACACGCATGGTGCGTACAGGAATTGAACGCGCCTATGGTGACAGGCTTAAATATAACCTGCGCCACGTCATTTCAAAACCATTGTTTGCTGTAAGTTTTGGTCTTTTTACAGCGATGATCTTACAGAGCTCTACAGCCATAACGCTTCTCGTTGGTTCTTTCGTTGAATCTGGTTTTGTCTCTGGAGTAGCAGGACTTATGGCTGTACGTGGAGGAGAATTAGGATCAGCACTCGTTGTTAAAATTCTCACCTACGACCTCACACTTGTTGTGCCCCTTTGTCTTTTAATTGGTACTTGTATCTTCATGACAACACAAAAACGTGAGTGGCGTCAAATAGGACGTATTGTCATCGGTATTGGTCTTTTGATTTTATCTTTACAAATGATCAGTACAGCGACAGAACCTTTGCGGGATAGTGAAATTTTGCCGAACATCATTCGTTACCTTTCAACCGATCCTGTTTCAACTTTTTTGTTAGCTGCGGCTTTAACCTATCTCTTGCATTCATCCATTGCAGGAATCATTTTACTGGTTAATTTTGCCAACTACGACCTTATCCATACACAACTTTGCGTTGTCATGGTTCTTGGTGTCAACTTTGGCTCTTCTCTTATAGCACCGCTTTTAACACGCAATGCTTCTCCGAATACCCGTCTTGTTCCTTTGGGGAATTTACTCATGCGTGGAGCTGGTTCAATCCTTGTGCTTATCTTATATCTGTCTTTTCAACCACCTATCACATGGCTTGGCAACAACGCCCCTACTCAAGTGATCAACGCCCATATCATTTTTAATGTTTTCATTCTCCTCGCTGGAATACCGCTTTCAAAATGGGTTTTAAAATTAACCACTCAAATCGTTCATATGAGTACAAAAAAAACGCAAACCGATAAAACGCTCAATTTATCGGATCAAACAGCTCTTGACGATAGCGTTCTTGAACGCCCAGCTCTAGCGCTCTCCAATGTCATGCGTGAGGTTATTCATATTTGTGATCTTGTCGACATCATGCTAGAAAAAATCATGGGACTTTATGAAGAGCCAGATCCCAATATTATTGCTGAGCTCAATCAACTAAACACCATATTGGACAAAAAACATATCGCCATCAAACTTTATCTTGCACGATTAGCAGGACAAAAATTATCGGATGAAGAAGCTCTTCAAACACAAGAACTTTTAGGCGCCTGTATAAAATTAGACCAAGCAGGCGATATCATTATTCATAATATGCTGATGCTGGTTAAAAAGAAGCAACAAAAAAATCTAAAGTTCAGCAACGAAGGCTGGAATGATCTCCTTCGTTTCCACGCCATTGTACTGGCCAACGCGCATATCGCATTTAATGTTCTCGTCTCCCGTGATACTCACACTGCCCATCTATTGGTCCAAAAAAAAGATCAACTACGAAACTTAGAAAAAGAGATGAGTTTAAAACATTTTAAACGCTTACGTGAGGGGGATCTCAAAAATGTAGAATCATCCAGCCTTCATCTTGATACTGTCCGTGATCTTAAACAAATTAACTCTCTGTTGACCTCAATGATCTACCCTATTTTGGAAGAACAGGGGCTTCTTCAAAGTTCGCGCCTACGCAATCCTACTGAAGAACAGATAGAAAAATCTTAAACTTATAAAATAAATCAAACAAGAAACAGCCCCCATAAATTATTCAATTTTGAACCTTCAAATATCTTGCTTAATATATTGATTTATAATGATAATTTACTCATTTATATTGAATGAGCCCCAAGATATTGTAAGATTCTTTCATTCCAAAGCCGTTCCCTGTTAAATCAATCAAAACCATTCACTTACACATTAAAATGTGGATAATTCTGCATGGAATAAGATGATACAAAAAAGACTTTAAACACCTCTTATGAACTGTCTTAAGAACAAAGAACTATTCGAGACAAGTGTGTTATACTACCGGCTTGCTCTTTTATGAGGCCCAAAGATGGGGCGTAAGGAGATGGCAAAAGTATGATCGTGCCAACCTAAATTCACCTTGGAAAAAAGCGACCACTTCACAGGAGTAGGAAAATAAAGAAATATCCGATGAGGAATGCAAAATGCCCCCTAATTGCAACATTTATATTAATATTTCTAGAGATTTAATTTATACAGTATTTTATAAAGCATGAACAAAAAAATTTTAAATCTTATTAAAAACAATATTGATATCAATTGGAAAGCTAAAAATATTTAAATATCCATTTGACTTATTGTTTTAATCACAATTTTTTATTTAAAAACTTTGTATAAAATAATTATTTTAAAAGTATAACAAATAAAATTTATTATATATAAACATACTAAATATATTTATAAATATATTATATTAATACTATTTAAATATACAGAAACTTAATAAGTAAAGTCTTCAGAAAAATATCCTTTCCACTGGGTAAAAAGGGAATAAACCTTGATCTTTACAAAATTTACTCTAGTTACAATCTAAATTCAGGCAAAGGAGAGTACAATGGAAAATGCAAATATCGGTTGGATAGCAGCGATCATTATCGGCGGGGTTGCTGGTTGGGCTGCACAGTACATTATGAAAAGCCAAACAGGAATATTGTTAAACATTATCTTAGGGATTATTGGCGCTGCCTTAGCGAGCTTCCTTTTTAGTCTTTTAGGCATAAGTTTTGCTGGTTGGCTTGGTTATCTTATTTCAGGTTTTATAGGAGCCTGTATTCTTATATGGATAGGACAAAAAATCCGATCATAAAATATTTATTTATTCAAACACCTTTGGGTGTTCAATATAGAATTGGAATATTTTGAAATATTTTCCCGTAACGCATTGATATCATTTTGGGTATGATGGTGAAGTGCTTAAGTTACGACTTCTAGCATACACCATCATACATCTAACAAAAAGCGGTGAAAACTTTTATAATACGCCATTCTATATCTATAGCCTACGCATATTACGGAAAGGTGTATGCATTATTTTAATAAAATACGAACTTACTTTGTACCGCGTCTTGGCACCAAACCTGCAAATCCAGCTCATTGCACTGTCATGGCAATCTACAAAGGCGAAAACTAATCATGATAATTAAAGATCCTACCGCGTAGTACTTAACGTCTATACACTTCATCAACAAGATTATTTTTACTAAAAAAAACGAAGAGCTCTTTTATATTTTAAAAATATAAAGATAAGGAGTAAGCGTAAATGATAAAAATAAATTTTCTAGTATGAAAAATAAAAGAATAAACGCTATAAAGTTGATATCCTCCTTTTCCATATTTTTATTATTATCAATTAAAGGAATCAAAAGCATTGAATAAAAAATTTAAATGATGATACATTCGTGCATTGATTTTTAACGATGAAAAGATATTAATAATCATTAATATAACTTAAAATCTATCTAAATAATGCTACTTTTATTATAAAAAATACGATAACCGTTTCATCTTAATCTAAAAGGTTTGAGTATCCCGCTTTTTAAAATATAATAGTAAGGGGCTTTATTCCTCATCCCTTTTCCTATGCAATTACAAACGAATGTTAAAGTAGAAAATACTCCATAACCTATTTTTACATATCTTCTTTTAAAGATATTTTCTTTCGATTTTTCATTTGATATTTTCCTATTAAAATTTCGCTGCTTTTATACGTCTGTACGACAATAAAGCCATCTCTTTAGTGTACTCAGCATAACATGTGGAATAGGATTTTAGATGTGGAGTAAAACGATGTCTGATCTTGAAGTTTCCATCTTACCACCTCTGAAGTGGCTCTTTGATCAAAATCCTTCCATACCAGAAAACATTCGGGATTGGCTCATGGAAACGGGTTCGATGACGCTTCGATTAAAAAAATATTGCACCTGCTTCCAAGTTCAACAACAACGCGAATGTTTTATTACACGAGATAAATTAAAGGAAGAAGCAGAACATCTTCCCAAAAGTGCGCGTTATTGGTTACGTGAAGTCATATTGATGGGTGATAATAAACCTTGGCTCCTTGGACGCACTGTCATTCCACAAGAAACCCTTCACCACAATCAAGCCTTGATGCATTTAGGAACGATCCCCTTAGGCAACTATTTATTTAACAGTGACAAACTAACCCGCGATTACATTCATATTGGCCAACAAGGAACGTTATGGGCACGCCGTTCCCGTTTGCGACTAACGGGTGAGCCATTGTTGCTCACTGAGCTGTTTTTAAAAGACTCACCACTGTACTCCCACCATCAATGAGGATACTCATTTTATTTTGCACAATATATAGATTTTTCATAGTTTTAAGGGGGGTATCAGAGCAAAAAATTCTTAAAGCCGTTTTAAAACAAATTACAAACAAAGACTTCTATTCGGAATATTTCTTTATCTCAGCTTAAAAATGTTTTTTATAAAAAAGCGTTTTAAAATTTTTCTGTCCTTATCACAATCATGAAAACCATCTGCATTTAAACTTCTTGCTAAATAATCACCACTCTTAAAAAATAACAGAAATTCTTTATCAAAAAGATGCTTTGAAACATCACAAAAGATGACAATAAATCTTTTTAAAAGTAAAAAAACTATAATCTTTTTGTTCTTTTATGATGTAACAGCTTTGAAAAACAGCAAAATATAAGATAGAAAAAACGTCCTATTGCCCCATAAGCCCGCAAAACAACCGGCTTATTTCAAAAGATCATTGTCCAATTCCTTTGAGTTGATAAGATCTATTGCAATTTTTTACGAAGATTATTGCACACCTTAGAAAAATTCATTTGCCCTGCATACCGTTCCTTAAGCCACGCCATTACCTTACCGATATCACGTAATTTTTTAGCTTTCGTTTGTGCCAAAGCTTCACAAATAACCTGTTCTACTTCCACCTCTTTAAGCTGATAGGGAAGAAATTCACGAATAACTTCTATTTCTGCTTGTTCTTTCTTTGCTAACTCCAAGCAACCAGATTCTTTATACACATGCATTAACGCTTCACGCTGTTGAAGCATTTTCGTAAAAACAGACTGTATCTGCTGATCATCGACTTCTAGTTTTCCTTCATCATAATAAAGAATATCACGATCCCTAACCGCAGCATTCATTAAACGAAGTGTAGCAAGACGCGCACTATCCTGCACTTTCAAAGCAGCCCTAAGAGCCCCATCAATCTGATCACGCAACATAAATTTATCCAATTTTGTTCAAATGGAAAATGCCTTTTAACCAATCTTTATTCATCTTGCAATGGGGATAAAAAAATAATTGAGAGCTCGATCTTAGAAAAGATAAAAACAAGACTTTACCTCTTCATGGAATATCCTTATACTCCCTATTTTAAGCAAAACATGACTAGAATAATAGACACAGCATCTGTTAGAGGTATAATTTTTGTGTAAAGTTAACCATTATACCTTTCAGAAAGTAAATTGTGGATAAGCACTATGATACAAACAGTTTCATCGAACAGCCCTTGGAGTGTTAGCAAACCTACAGCCCTCTTAGTCCTTGCTGATGGAACCGTCATTGAAGGCAAAGGAACAGGTGCGACAGGTATTGCTGAAGCTGAGGTATGTTTTAATACCGCCATCACAGGCTATGAAGAAATCCTCACAGACCCATCATACACACAACAAATCGTTAATTTTACATTTCCTCATATAGGAAATGTAGGGGCAAATAGTGAAGATATTGAAGCTGTTACACCTCTCAACAATCACGGTGCTGTTGGGGCTATTTTCAAGGCAGATATTACACATCCTTCAAACTATCGTGCCAATGAAAACCTTCATCAATGGCTTAAAGCCCGTAAAATTATTGCACTTTGTGGTATTGATACACGTGCACTTACAATCCTTATTCGTGAAAAAGGTGCGCAAAATGCTGTTATTGCGCATAATCCTGATGGAAATTTTGATATTCCTTCTTTAAAAAAACGTGCACAAAAATGGCATGGTCTCGTCAATCTTGATCTTACGAAAGAAGTGACATCTCAATCGTCAATGCAATGGGATGAAAAACCATGGCGTTGGAATAAAGGATATAGCACAAACAATGTGCACAATCTTCATATCGTTGCCATTGACTATGGTATTAAACGCAATATTCTCCGCCTTATGGCAACACAAAAAGCACGCATCACTGTTGTGCCCGCCCACACAACGGCACAAGAAATTCTGGCAATGAATCCTGATGGTGTTTTTCTTTCTAATGGGCCAGGAGATCCTGCAGCAACAGCTCAATATGCCATCCCAACAATCAACACATTGATTGATCATAATTTACCAATTTTTGGAATATGTCTTGGTCATCAACTCCTCGCCCTCACGGTTGGCGCAAAAACCGTAAAAATGCACCAAGGACATCATGGTGCAAACCACCCTGTTAAAGACCTTAACAGTGGAAAAGTTGAAATTGTATCGATGAATCACGGTTTTGCTGTCGATACTACCTCTTTACCAAAACATGTTCAAGAAACCCATATCTCTCTCTTTGACGGTTCAAACTGTGGTATTCGAATCATTGGAAAACCTGTTTTTTCTGTTCAATATCATCCCGAAGCTTCTCCGGGACCACAAGATAGTCACTACCTCTTTCAACATTTTTCTGATCTCATTATGAATTATAAAAAAATATCTTAAAATAAAATGCCTCACCTTCTTGCTTCTCGTCTTCGAATTATATCATTTTCCTACCCATAACGGTATTTTTACCGACAATTTATGGAATAAGTATTATTTTCATTATTTTACAACTTAAATAAAAATGCTGAATAGCGTAAAATTCTCATCCTCTCCTCCTGTTCGTCCTCATACCTTTCCTTTTAAGATTGTATTAATCAAAATCACGGGCTTACACACCCCACAAACAAGATGAGTATCAATAATTTATTGCCTAACTAAGAGCTGTCGTAACATTGAAAACTGGTAAGGTAAATGATGATGTATCTTTTATAAATAAAGAGAAGTGTATTGTGGATCTTATACCATTTATAGAAACTATTCCCTTCCATTTTTCATCGACATGATCATGAAATTGGTACAGCCCCATTGAAAACGATCCTCTCAAAACAAGTGTTAGATTTACAATACAGTTCTAAATATTCTTACTCGGGCTCAGAGGCATCACTTCTATTAAAAAATGAAATAAACAAAAGTGTGAGATAAGGCAATAAATCCCTGCTTTAAAAAAAATATTTGCGTAAATAATAATTTTGAAAATGGTACGTCGAATGAAAAGAGGAGAGCTAAAAACGGTTTTTCAATTTTATAATTTTATATTCTTCACAAATGAGATTTGCTTCTGATTCCAGAAATTATGCAAATAAATATACGCAGTATTTTACTTCCAATTTGAGTATCAAAAATTTGAAATTATTCGTACAACACTGATGCATCTAACACTGGAGCATTTTTTCAACGTACTGCTTCATGAATACTGAAGGGTAATGAAAAAAAACACGAGCTTTACGATTCAGCCCCATATTGCAAAACAAATATCACAAAAAAATTGCATTCTCTAGCAAAATATTCTTACCAGCCCCCTTCAACAAATTAACCTACGCGCAAGGTAAAAATAACCATTGCAACGACAAGAAGCCTTCAACAAAAAGAGCACCAAAAAAATAAAACAGTGCATTTTTATCTGTAAAACACTCAAAGAAAAACACATAAAAAAACAGAATCAAATATTAAACTTAATGAAACAACAGATGTCATGGCTCCTTGTACATTTGTCGGCACCTACACTGAAGCAATAGTACGTATAAGAGCATGAACAAAATATTCAAGCATTGTACACGCACAAACCATATAAAAACCATCCACTCCTTTGTTGTGAATGTATAACCTAGCATAGCGACCGATGCAAACAAAAGCTTCACTATCGTAATACGCCAATCGCTCCATCGTTCAGAAAAACAAGGCAAAATAAGAGCGACGACAGTAAATTGACCTATTCCCAAAACGCTACTATATATAAACTAATGCAAAATGAATTCCACTCATAGCGTTCTTTTGCAATGAATGCCCAAATACTTAAGCCATATAGATTCCGCAAACCAATGAAGAAAAAAGACCAACAATATCCAAAGAACCATCGGATATTACTTCAGTTGCCAAACAGCACCTAAGGGATTTTCCTGCTTAATATCAAAAAAGCGCTTATTTCATAAAGAAAGAGTTTCAGGAACCATAACCCAAGAAAAAATAAAATTAATGAGTGAAAAACCAGCAGCGAAATAAAACAGTATACGCAGATCAAACTGACCTAAAAAAAACACCAATAAATGACCCTAAAATAAATCCTAATGAGGATGCAACGCCCAATAGACCTAAAATTACATGTACGTTTTTTTCATCAGATATATCAGTAAGATAAGCTGTATACGTTGCAAAACTAGCACCACTTATTCCTGACAAAAAACGCCCGATAAATAACATAGAATAACACCATGCTATATTATCAAGAGCAAAGCAAATAATAGAAACAAGTAAAACAGGACAAATAATTACAATACCTATCTAACAATAAAGTGATGAACACTAAAATGAGCCCACGCCGAACAAATTTTGCGATTGAACATGTGATTTTGCATAACATACATACTATTTTACACTCAGTTACTTATTTTACACGCACACTACCCCCGCTTTCTTTTATCTTTTCCTTTTTTAAGTATTCTATACCGCATAAATTTCACATACAAAATAATAGAAAAGCTCAACAATTTTAGAGATATTATAATTTATTTTATTAAACATTATTTCCATTATCGCATCTTAAAAAAATTTAATTCTATTGAAGAGATATACTATAATCATTAAAACCTAAAAGAGATAATCTTTTAAAGTTTTTTCTCATCCTCAAAATATACGATAGAGTTAAAGAAGCATCATCAGAATAACTTAGCACTATAAAAACGGAGCATATTTATTGAGGCCATCAATGATTATATGTTATTATTAAACCCAATAATAATCTAACGAATAAGCATGAGGAAATACCACTTTTAGTGAGAGTTGACCGTGAGCTGTGAATTTAAAAATGGTGTATAAAATGCAAAAAATATCCCTATTAATTCTCACTTTAATGTTTGTGACAGGATGTGATGTTCAAAATTCTGATTCACAAGAGGGTATTTTAGAAAATAAAATAGAAAGTCAACAAACAACCAACGTAGAGCTAGATCCCTACACTTTAAATAAATTAAATGCTCTTCTCCAAAAGCGTTCAGAAATAAATGATCACGAAAAAGGAACTCTGATTGATTTTTTTTCTAAAGCTTTTTTAGGAACACCTTACAAAGCAAATATGTTACATGGATCAGAAAAGATACCAGAAAAACTCATTATTGATTTTAGAGGCTTAGATTGCTTCACTTATCTGGACTATGTTGAAGCATTGCGTAAATCAAAATCTCCAAAAGAGTTCATCAATAACGTCATAAAAACGCGTTACATTAAGGGTAAAGTTCATTTTTTAAATCGAAAACATTTTTTTACAGACTGGGCTTATAGAGAATATAAACGAGCCACTGATATTACCGCTGAAATAAGCCCTCACGCAATCAGTGTAGAAAAACATCTCAATAAAAAAGCTGATGATGGAAACTATCTTCCTGGACTTCCCGTTGTAAAACGCACAATAACGTATATTCCCAATAACTTTATTAATGAAGAAGTTATAAGTCGTTTAAAATCAGGTGATTTCATTGGCATTTACACAAAACTTGCTGGATTGGATGTAACACATGTGGGGTTCTTTATCATGACAGATAAAGGCCCAATGTTACGAAATGCCTCTTCACGAAAAGAAAACGAAAAAGTCGTTGATTCCCCTTTTATGGATTATGTTGCAAAAATACCAGGAATCATTGTTTTAAGGGCTCTTTAATAACATCATAGCGATATGAAAATAATTTCTCTATTCTTAATAGAGATACTAAAGTTATTCAATAAACCTCTAATTTCGTACAAGTTACACGAATAAGATCATTTTGGGAAAATTACAGATTTAAAATTATCTTACTGACTGAAAGCTGAAGACACGCAAAACTCTGTTATCTTATCACACTTCTTTTTTATACTCTCAACCAAGAATGATCTATAGATTACCGCACTCTAATTTTTATGAATATAAAAGACATATTTTTTGTAGGAATAAGTAAAGCCAGATATCTTATGGTTGTTGTCTCATAAAGTATTTTATATAAAAATTTATAATTAAGCTTCGTTCCCCCTCATCCTAAAAAACAAGAGATCTATTCCCGTCAGTCCTATAAACAGTCCATCTTCTTAAAGGAATTCCAGCGACAAACCATTTCATGTGATTCACTTAAGCTCCACCAGTAAGCCTTACTACTGAAGATTTATCGCACACTCTAAAAGAAGTTAATAAATCAAACTTTATAGCTCTTATCTCACTACCCCTTAAATGATAGCGTACGGCAACAGAATAAATCTTGTCTTAGATAGTCAGTTTAACCTTCCATTTTATTGATGCCACAATAAAATCATCGAAAGAACATCATTGTATTTTCAAGAAATATAAACTACCTCACCGTAAAAAAATAACATTCGTAACATGACAGGTAATTTAAAAAAAACTTTTTATATAAAAGGTATCATTGTTGTACCGGGAGGCAATTTTGCCTCATTTTCAGGCTCGACATGAATAGAAATACGCACATTATCAAATTCTTTTTGAAGAACACCTTCAATTTTATCACAAATTTTATGGGCTTCCCCGACCTGCATGACAGCTGGAACAACCAAATGAAACTCTATAAAAGTAACCCTCCCAGCAACACGCGTGCGTAAATCATGGATCTCAAGTGCGCCATCTGCATTCGCAGAAATAAGCTCCCGAATCCGCATAGTTTCATTCAATTCAACGCCAACATCCATTAATCCTTGAACAGCATTCCTAATCACCTTCCAACCCTGTAAGAGAATATTAACAGCAACGATTATCGCTAAAATAGGATCTAAAACACCCCATCCCCCTACAAAACCAGCAATCAGACCAATTAAAATTGCAAGCGAAGTAAAAACATCCGTTATAAAATGTACCCCATCAGCTTTAAGAGCTGGTGAGCGATGATGTTTTCCCTGCCAAATCAGAACCATACCCCACATGAAATTTATAACAGTTGCAACAAGATGAATAACAAGCCACATTCCAGGTTTCTGCAATAACTTAACGGTGGCAAGCGCTATCCATGCTTCTCTTAAAATAACAATTGCCGCAATAATAATGAGAACTCCTTCAAGAATCGCAGAAAAATATTCCGCTTTATGATGTCCAAAAGGATGATCATGATCTGCTGGCTTCATACTCACCTTAACAGCCCACCATGCGGCCAATGACGCAAGAATATTGACAATTGATTCCAAGGTATCAGAATAAAGTGCAACCGACCCTGTGATATGATAAGCCCAATATTTCAAAGCAAAAACAATACACGCAATAAAAATAGAGTATAAAGTTAAGCTTTGTATATTGATTTTCACTTTCATGAAACCCATCCTTTTCTTTACGAAACAAGGAATAATATTCTTCAACTCTATAACGATATTTGTGACATATCGCCAATATTTTCTCAATATTACAGAAGTTTCACTATACACTAAACGTCTCAACGCGCCCTTGTTATCGCAAAAAATTCTCCGGTCACATGAACATCAGCAATAAAGGATAAAGAGAATAAGGCATAAACAAATAAATCCCCTTCATAGAATCATCTTTTGAACAACTTAAAGCCATCTTACCTTTTATGAGCGAAAAACCTACTTTTGCTCAAATGTGTCATGATCACGCATTCTTTTTTACATTTTATAATATGCACGATGACGCCATCTATAAGCATCTCTGCACCTAGAAAAATGACTGAGAATTCCCCTATACCTTTACAGCTTAAGGAAGTTTTAAAATATGATTGCCAAAAAACTTAGAAAAAGATTTATGAACCCCAAAAAGAATCTGGGCATTGGGGACCCAGATTCTTTTCCCTTATCATTAAGGGCATACAGAACTTGGGAAATAGCGGGGACCCAAGACACTGCACCCGATACGAAAATAAAATTTATCCCGCATCAGTATTTTTACAATACACCTATTTATATAGGTTGTCAATACAGATTCTACCATAAGTTTTAAAATAGTGTTTTTTATCTCTCTTTTTAAAAATAAAGCAAATTCTAACAACTGGAAATTGAAAGAAAAAAGCATTAAGAATCTCGCATGTATTTAAATATCACAACAATCGACGAAACAAATGACCCACGCCTAAAAGACTATCATAATATCCGTGAAAAAGATCTCGTTGGACGACAACAGCAATTTATTGCTGAAGGTAAAATAACGTTGTCCGCTTTATTGCATTCGAAAGAATTTTCTCCTCTCTCGCTGCTTATCCTAACAAAACGCCTCCCTGGACTTCTACCGCTTTTAGAAAAAACACAGCCTCGTTGCCCCATTTATTGCGTGTCACAAAAAGTCATGGATGATATCACCGGTTTTCATGTTCATCGTGGCGTCCTTGGCATCGGTAAACGCAAAACGCTCCCATCATTACAAAGTTTTTTACAAAATCTTCCAGAAAAAGCTTTGATTCTGGTTTTATGTGGTATCTCGAATCATGATAACATGGGATCAATTTTTCGTAATGCAGCAGCCTTTGCCAGTCAGGGCATTATTATCGACAAAACCTCTTGCGATCCACTTTATCGCAAATCAATCAGAGTTTCTGCCGGCGCTGCTCTAAAAGTACCCTATACGCAAAATGCTGATATAAACGACATTATAGCTGCTCTAAACGATGAAAACTTTCATCTTTATGCGCTCTCCCCTTCTGCCTCTCACACACTCAAGCAAGCAAACAAAACCAAAAGAATGGCTCTTATTTTCGGAACAGAAGGTGATGGCTTACCACCTTATATACTACAACAATCACAAGCCTTACGGATTCCTATGATTGATGGCTTTGATAGTCTCAATGTTGCCACAACCTCAGGGATTGCCCTCGCCCATTTTAGCGATTTTAAACACTCAAGATGATAAGATTTTAAGTTGTAACAAATTTGCAATGATGTGTGTTTCTTTGGCCAACCCCACAAGTTGCTATCCGCTAGCATTTGAGAGCATTCATCAAAGACATTTTTACATTTCTTTTTATCAACTTACCCACCATAAGCCTACTTGTCCACCATCCCTCCTTGTAATAGGCAAAAGACATGATTTTGATAGATTCAATCATAAAAAAAACCGCAATAAGAAAATTTTACACAAACCTCTCATTCAAATTGAAGAATAAAATTATCATTATAAATTAATTTACTATCTTTTTATGAAGCTGTTGTCTTAAGTTCAGAGGAAACAGAATCTTCTGTTTCAAGATTGCACAAAACACGCTTCAACATCATTTCAATGTCAGCAGCACGTTCTGAATGCGTTACAAATCCTCCCCCAAGAATACGCGCCTCATGGTTATTTCCATCATAAAGAACGCAAGCTTGCCCTGGTGCCACACCATTTTCACATTCCAACAGATCAACGGAAAAAACTCCTTCTTTATAATGTAAGCGCGCAAGATGAGGCGGACGGGTTGAACGCACCTTGACCGCCACCTCAATACCTTGAGAAGGAAAATTATCCAACGACTCATCACCAAGCCAATTCACATCACGTAAAAAAAGCTTATGCGTTTCTAACATTTCACGCGGACCAACAATAACACGGGCATTTTCCACATCGAGATAAACCACATAAAGTGCTTCCCCCGTTGAAACCCCAATACCACGACGTTGACCAACAGTATAATTAACAATCCCCGAATGTTTGCCTAAAATCTTTCCATCAATATGGACAATAAAACCAGGATTAGCGGCCTCTGGACGCAGTTTTGCGATAACATCTGAATATTTTCCCTGTGGAACAAAACAAATATCCTGACTATCATGCTTATTGGCAACCGCAAAGCCCATTTCTGCGGCCATTTCACGAACGCGCGCCTTTGGAAGATCGCCAAGGGGGAAACGCAAATAATCAATCTGTTCTTGTGTCGTTGCAAAAAGAAAATAACTTTGATCACGATCGTTATCGAGAGGACGAAAGAGTGCTCGATGTGCCCCATGAGAACGCGAACGAATATAATGTCCTGTTGCCAAAGCATCTGCCCCCAATTCACGGGCTGTTGCTAATAAATCAGCAAATTTAACTGTCTGATTGCACGCAATACATGGAACTGGAGTCTCTCCATGAGCGTAGCTTTCTGCAAAAGGATCAATAACAGCTTCACGAAAGCGTTTCTCATAATCAAGAACATAATGCGGTATTCCTAATGTTTCTGCCACACGGCGCGCATCTTCAATATCTTGTCCCGCACAACACGCCCCTATCCGATGCGTTGCAGCCCCATGATCATAAAGCTGCAATGTAATGCCAATGACATTATACCCTTCCTTTTTTAAAAGACCTGCAACGACCGATGAATCAACCCCCCCTGACATTGCAACAACAATGCGAGAATCCTCAGGTTGTCCTGGTAAATCAAGACTATTTAAAAACATATACTCATTCTCTATTTATTGCTCTATTAATGGATACCCATATGTTAACATTCTGATATGCGCTTCTTCACCACTTTTATACTATTGCCACTTTTATACTATTGATTGCCTTTATATTGTTTTTTTACCCTTTCCACAACCATAGCATCACTTTTCTTAAAAGCAGCTGTAAATAAAAAAGAGTGATAGAAATAAGGCACCATGGTAATCACTTGGAGGAAATCACTTAGAAAAATCATTGAGAAAAATTTTTTCTCTTTCTTAAAATCTGACAAAATGTTGCAAAAGACGCTTCTTCACAGTTCGCTTGAGTCTCTTTTTAAACGCTCAATCACTTTATTAATTTTTTCTTTCAGCGCGTTTAGCTCTTTTTTAAATTTCATGCTCTATAAACGAATCAAATCCTTGACGAGAGGTAGAGGATACGAATGACCAATTTGATAAAAACACAAATGAAATATGTTATTGGGCCAGATGGAAGTCCACTTACAATTGCCGACCTACCGCCACAAACAACACGGCGCTGGGTGATTCGTCGCAAAGCTGAAGTTGTTGCGGCTGTCAGAGGCGGATTGTTAAGCCTTGACGAAGCGTGTCAACGTTATACTTTAACTGTGGAAGAATTTCTTTCATGGCAAAGTTTGATCGATGAACACGGCTTAGCGGGATTACGAACAACCAAGATTCAACACTACCGACATTAAGTTACCATTAATCAATAACATAAAGCACTTTATAAAAACAGCCAAACTTAATAAAAGTTTGGCTGTTTTTATATTATTTTAATAAGATAAATCTGAAAAAATAACTAATTCAATAATTTTTTTGATCACCCATTCATTGAATTAGCCAACCATTAAATTAGACTGAATCGAAATATTTTCATCATCCGTGGTAGTCTTTTTTTCTCGTGCTTCCAAAAGCTGTGCATGTTGTAGCTGTGTATGAGCTTCATGAAGAGCAATTTCAGCATTGGTTTTTTGAAGCTGTAAATCACGAATGGAGTTGAGCAAATTATCACGTCTTTGCCGAGCAGCACGCGCAAGAGCAGAATAAGCAAAGTGGTGAACATCATTGTTTCCAGATTTACGTTCTTCATGAGAAATTTGTGTTTCCAGTTCTAACACCATTCGTTCAAATTCTGCAATCATCATCTCAAGCTGTGCAATCTCACGGCGCTTTCCACGCACCTGAAACATTCTCAACCGCACCATATTTTCCCGTGGCTTCATACTCACTACTCCTTGATTGTGCCAACTCAAAACGCGCATTCATACTCAATTCATATCGTTTTAGTTATATATCTAGCCGAAAAAAACAGTCTATTAATGAGACTATAAACTCCGCCCTTCCTTAAAGCATCTGCAAACACAACCTTCTTTAAAGAGCCATAACTATTTCTTTATTTTCCCTCCCACTATAAAATGAAGAGGTTTAAAGCTCCGTAAATAAACACTAAAATTGTAAAAAAGTAATTTATAAGGCCTTTTTTAGATTAAAGCTTATAGAAGAAAACCTTCATCTCTTAGTTATGTTAAAAAATACGCAATTTTTTAAAAATAATTTTATAGCCTCTTTCAAAAATAACAATATTTTGTTAACCACTATCATGGATAGTGGGGAATTTGGTAGTGATTGTTACGCGTACTACTGAGATATTCATAAACGCTTATCGCTAAGTGTTTGATTTCATGAATTACTTTTATCAACAATGGTTTTACCAACTGTTGATAGCATAGAAATGCTCCTTATGATTCGTAAAGGAGCAAAGTGAGGGATCTAAAATGCGCGTATTATTAATTGAAGATGATAGAGCGGTTACTCAAAGCATTGAGTTGATGTTAAAGTCAGCTAATTTTAACGTTTATATCACTGATCTTGGTGAAGAAGGTATCGATTTAGGGAAACTCTATGATTATGATATTATTCTGCTTGATCTGAATTTGCCCGATATGTCAGGGTATGATGTCTTGCGAACTCTAAGGTTGGCAAAAATAAAAACGCCTGTCCTTATCCTTTCCGGTATGAATGCCATTGAGGATAAGGTTCGTGGTTTTGGCTCTGGGGCAGACGATTATATGACAAAACCTTTTCATAAGGATGAGCTTATTGCACGTATTCATGCGGTTGTTCGTCGTTCTAAAGGACATGCACAGTCGGTTATTGTTACTGGTGATCTCACCGTTAACCTTGACGCAAAAACCGTCGAAGTTGCCGGACGCCCTGTTCACTTAACAGGTAAAGAGTACCAAATGCTAGAGCTTCTCTCTTTGCGCAAAGGCACAACACTTACCAAGGAAATGTTTCTCAATCATCTCTATGGTGGAATGGATGAGCCAGAGCTGAAAATTATCGATGTTTTTATCTGTAAACTACGGAAAAAATTGGAAGCAGTCTCTTCTAATGCAAACTACATTGATACCGTTTGGGGACGTGGTTATGTATTGCGTGATCCAATTGAAGAGAACGTACGAAAAACCGCTTAAGCAGTGAAGATACACATTCTAAAATCTCGGGATGTAGCGGGCCGAGATTTTTCCCAAGATTTTTCTCTGTCACAAATAAAAAAAACTCGCACCCAAAAAATCTCATATAGAAAGCGCTTAAAGCTTAAGAAGTAACCACACTCTACCCACAAATATAATTTTATCGCTCGTAAATTTGATCGAAGTTTCTTTTCCCCAACACGGCTTAAGCGCTTCTCTATTAATTCAAAGCTTTTTCATACTTTCTAAAACAATACAATGATCTCTTTCATCAATATTTATTTTCATCTCTGTCACTTCAGCAAGTAACATTGTGTAATAAAATTGGATGACATGCGCATCAATAAGCTCTTCTTGAGCTTCTCCGTGATATAACGCAAGAAAATGTGGAGGTATACGGAGATTTTCACCCAAAATCTCAAATCGAAAAGAACGTTTATTTTCCTCTTGCACAATCACAACAACAATTTCACCACCACGAGAAACTGTTGCATTTGCAATCAATAACAAATTAAGCAAAAGTTTAACTTCATTTTTTTGTAATAAAAGAGAGGGAACCTGCCATTTTAAAGTTGCTTTTTCTTGCCGCATATATTGTTGAGCAACTTTCTCTACAGCACCTGTATCTATTTGTCCTCCACTTGCACCAGCAAAACCAAAAGCCAATCGCGCAAATTGTAGACGTGCAGAAGCACTCGCAACAGATAACCGCACCAGTTGCAAAGCCTCTTCTTCAGCGTCCCCCTCGTCATAAAGCTCCATTGCATTTTGAATAGCCCCCACAGGTGAAATTAAGTCATGGCAAATACGACTACAAAGCAAAGCAGCAAGATCCATAGGCTTCAAAGAAATAGCGAACGTCATAACGATTAAAAACTCCTAAATTCAAAAAACAAACTCTATTTTAAAGAAAAACTCTTAACATCTGATGCATAAGAGAAAACATTAACAATCATGCTAAAAAAAATTCAGAAATAAATTCAAGAATTTAAATAACCTTACATCTTATTTTTTATTTGAATAGAATGAAAATTCTAATATTATCTTTTTGTTTGTCACTAATAAAAGGAGAAAACTCTATGGCTCTCTCTCTGCTAAAATACTGGTACAAAAATATTATATCTTTAATCTTCCTTTTATTCGTCACCATAAACACTACATATGCTCAACTAAAACCGATAGAGCAAAATGAGCCTCATTATTCACTTCAAGAAATTATTGATTCTGGTCATATTTTTTTTGGAAAAACAACCAGTGGTCTAGCGATCGCAATTCAAAATATTTTTTCACAATACGGTTATCCCAATGCCTATATTTTAGGAGAAGAAGCTTCTGGCGCCTTTTTTGCTGGATTAACCTATGGCGAAGGAAAAGTTTTTACCAAAAGTTATGGCCAGCATAAAGTTTTTTGGCAAGGTCCCTCAGTAGGATGGGATTTTGGTGGCCAAGGTTCTCGTCTCATGATCTTGGTTTACAATCTTAAGAGCATAAATAATTTATGGGCCCGCTATGGTGGTATTTCAGGTTCGGCCTATTTTATTGCAGGTGTTGGTTTTCATGTTCTCAAATACCGTGATACCTTGTTAATCCCAATACGGACAGGAATTGGTGCACGCCTTGGTATCAACATAGGATATTTAAAATTAACACCTAGACCGACATGGAATCCGTTTTAAATGTATTCTTATTTGAAAAGGGGTATTATGCTTATTCAATCGTTTCTTTTTTTTATTCTTGGGATTGCCTCCACTTCTTGGTTACTGGTGCTTTTATCTCCTCTCATTTGGCGTAAAGCCGTTCATTTTGCGCATAGAGATATTTGTGCACAAATTCCATTATCACTCACGGAAATACAAGCAAACCAAGATTTTATCCGCGCACAACATGCTGTAGAATTAGCAAAAAACCAACAAAAGTACGAATCTTTGCAAAAAAAATACGCCCAACAAAAAATACATCTGAGCCAAGTAACAGAACAACTTTATCAGCGATGCCTCCCCACACAAAATACTTCTTCCAAAGAATCGATCGCCATCAAACAAAATATTGTCAAAACAAACAGCTTCAAAGGAAATCAAAAATGATGCGTGAAAAAATCGCATACTATCAGCAACGTTTACAAAAAATCCAAATGCATGAGCTTGATACGACTGCTAACCACCAACTACTGGAAGAACTCCGTGAAGAAACAAAAGACCTTGCAGCAACATTAGCTGCACAAATAGCCCTACAGGAGGGACATACATCACCCATCAACACATTAATTCAAAAACCCAAAAGCAAAAACGACTTAGCATCACGCATTCGCAAAAAAATAACTTGTCTCTCCTCTAAAAAAACCTATTAAATAAGTTATTTCTTAAAACACTTTCAATGGAGAGAAAAATCAATAAAGGTTCATTGTAACTCTCATAATTCACATGCCTTTTACCAAACGTGACTTTCTCGCTAAACTAAAGAAAAATTTCTTCCCCTACAACGACTTGAAAAAATCCATCTTCTTATCTAACGATTCCGCTTGCCTGTCATATCAGCACCCTAAAGGACGACATTTCATGCGTCCTAAAGGCAAATAACACTTAGTCAACACACTGATTTATAATGATAACTCACTGTTTTGTATGTTGAATGAGAGTCTCGAATAACGTAGGATTCTCTCATTTCAAATCTGTGTATGTTGTATCAGTCAAAACCACTCATTTGCACATAACAAGTGGGATGAGTGTGTGGATCAAATTTGTATAAGAAAGGAGTAAAAATGGTCCTTATGAACCGTCTTAATGCAAGGTCTGTCGCAACATTGGGGGCTGGCAAATATAATGATGGTGCCGGCTTGCTTCTTCATAAGCGTAAAGATGGTGGTGCTCAATGGATTTATCGTTATACCCTTCACGGGCGTCGTCGCGAAATGGGATTGGGTGCTTTGAGAGATGTTTCTTTAAAACAAGCCCGTGAATTGGCAACAGGATGGCGTTCTGTTTTACGTGAGGGGCGTGACCCCATTAAAAATACGCATCATACATTCTAGCAAAAAATACCATCTAGGATGGTCCCATAAAGCTTTTACACAAATTTTAAAGATAAAAACACACTTTCAAGAGTGATAAAAATCTCTTATTTTTTGGATAATGATATCCTGATCCGTTTGCGCTAAGTAAGGATGCATTGGTAAACTTAACACACATTCCCCTAAAGATTCTGAAACAGAAAGGGAATCCTTTACATAAGGAAAGCGTTTATAAGCTGGCTGTTGATGTAAAGGAGCTTTATAATAAATCATTGTAGGGATAGAATTTTTTTGTAAAAAATCTTTTAATTTATCACGCTCTTTTACCTTAATTGTATATTGTGCATAAGCAGAACGAATATTCTTTCCTATTTCTGGAACTGTAACAATATCTCTTAAACCATTGGAATAGCGTTGAGCAATTTCTCCACGCTTTTCCATTTCATCTTCAAAAATCACAAACTTTTCGAGTAAAATTGCAGCCTGAATACTATCAAGACGTGAATTCATACCAATCCGTACATTATCATATTGTGTTTCACCTTTCCCATGAAACAAAATAGAGCGTAAAAGTTCTGCCAAATCATCATTATTAGTGATCATAGCACCTCCATCGCCATAACACCCTAATGGTTTTGCAGGATAAAAACTTGTGGCAGCCACCTCACCAAAAGCACCACACATCGTATTACCGCTTCTTCCACCCATAGATTGAGCAGCATCTTCAATGACAAAAAGATTTTCCTTTGCAGCCACTTGAGCAATTTGCACATAGTCAGCAGGAAGCCCAAATAAATCAACAGCAATAATAGCCTTTGGCTTTAACCTTCCCTCTTTTTTAACCATTTCAATAGCGTGAGACAGTTTTTCAACATCAATATTAAACGTATCGGGTAAAACATCCACAAAAACAGGCTCAGCTCCCACCAAAGCAACGACTTCAGCTGTTGCCGAAAACGTAAAGCTAGGACAAAATACAGCATCCCCTAGACCAATATTTTTAGCCATAAGAGGCATCTTCAAAGCATCTGTTCCATTCGCACATGCAATGACATGTTTAACGCCAAGATACTCAGCCAATTTCTCTTCAAACTCCGTTACTTTTGGCCCCAAAATATACTGACCACTCGCAACCACATACGCAATTGCAGAATTAATTTTATCTTCAATACGCGCCCGCTGCGCCCCAAGGTCGATGAATTGCATATTAACTCCATTGATCATCATAAGAATACAAAAGCACTACTTATCTCTTTTATTTATTATAATTGACACCAGCAGCTGTTAAAATCCGTAAAACCGCAATAGCATCACTACCATGTGTACGAGGCAATTGACGCGTTTGAATACAATAAAGAAAATGCCGTAATTCACAAGTAAGTGGCAAATCTTCACAAACATCAATGTAACTCAGCTCATCCATGCTAAAAGCCCACTCTTGATTTTCTTTCCAAACGGCAAAATAGTGCATTGCCAATTTACGGTTCCACGATTCCATATCATCAAAAACGAGCATAGCCTTTGTCCCAACAACAGTTAAACGCCTCTCACGATAAGGGCTTAAACGTGAAGCAAAAAGATGACTACGTACACCATTTGGAAAAGTCATATGAACATGAGAAAAATCAGAAATCTGATCAACAACAGCAGCCCCCTCACCGCGAATTTCAGAGGGTTCACATCCTGTCAACGCTAAAATCATTGAGAGATCATGAGGGGCAAGATCCCATAAAGCATCACTGTGTGTGTGAAATTTTCCAAAGCCTAATCGATGAGAGTAAATATATCGCACCTCCCCCAATTCCCCGTTTTTCACCAATTCACACATTTTTTCAAAAGCCGGATGAAAACGTAAAATATGACCCACCATTAAAATCCGTTCGTACTGACGAGCAATTTGGACTTGGCATTCAGCATCAGTAATATTCAAAGCTATTGGTTTTTCCACCAAAACATCTTTACCATTTTTAACAGCACGCAGCACATTTTCCGTATGAAATTGTGGCGGCAGAGCTAATACGAGCGCATCAATATTTCGATGAGCAAAAAGATCATCTGGTGAAACAACCTCTACACCATACATCGCTGCAAAACTGGCAGCACGATCAGCATTAATATCAGAAACTGCCGCTAAAGCCCCAAGAGAGTGGAGTGTCCGTATATGGTTTTCACCCCAATGACCGCATCCTAAA
This sequence comes from Bartonella sp. MM73XJBT.G, assembly GCF_028618435.1. Classification (GTDB taxonomy): domain Bacteria; phylum Pseudomonadota; class Alphaproteobacteria; order Rhizobiales; family Rhizobiaceae; genus Bartonella. The sequence goes on along the minus strand of NZ_JAQISW010000007.1, from coordinate 4,512 downwards.
ACCGCTACACGTGGCACCATTTTTATGCCTTACCTTACCTTATCATATAAAATTATACTTTTACATATCCAGGATAAAATAGAATGACAAGCAAAAAGCTTAAAAACGATGCTTGACATCTTACTATTCTACCCCTTATATCCGCAGAAAATGTAATTATTTGCACTTATAATTTTATTTTGGCGGAGTAGCTCAGTAGGTTAGAGCAGAGGAATCATAATCCTTGTGTCGGGGGTTCAAATCCCTCCTCCGCTACCATCTTTAGATGTAGCTTGTTTGTAGCTTGTGTAGCTTGCCAGCAGGTTTTGTATATTTTGACTGTATGTAGCTTGCCAGCAGGTTTTGTATATTTTGACACCAGGTTTTGTACCAATTTATTTTTTTTCACATGATTTTTAAGGGGGTCTCAAAGGGTCTTTAAAGGCCTTTCAAAGGGTATTTAAAGACCCTTTAATGAATCTTTTTTCTCTTCTCCTATAAATCACAATTTGAGATGATGAGCTCTTGAGCCGGAGTCGGATTATTTGAACCACACGTATAAGATGTATTCACCTCTTTTATCTTAAATTGGCTAAAGATTTTCCGGATCTCAGGCACATCATTGAGAGAGAGCAGAAACTTCCCCTTTAATTGCGTAAGCAGCGCAGACATCGTCTGATAATCCTCACGCTTAAACAAATCCTTCCCATAGTAATCCTCAACGCCAAAATAAGGCGGATCTAGATAAAACAAAGTGGTAGGCCGGTCATAGCGCCTGATAAACTCAGACCAGTCTAAATGTTCAATGGTCACACCCGATAAACGGCGGTATATAAGCTTTAATAAGCCTTCAAGTTTGAAACTGTTAAACCGTGCACCACGGTTAGGATCAACGCCAAATGTTCGTTTAGTCACCTGCCCAGCAAAACTCAACCGCTGGAGATATAAAAACCGCAAAGCCCGCTCTAAATCTGTCAGGGTCTTTGGATCTTGTAGAGTGAAACGCTGAAACGTCTCACGACTGCTTATCTGGAACTCCAACAGATCCATAAAAGGGTGATAATGGCGTTGCAACACCCGAAAAAAATTTACCACATCACCTGAGCGGTCATTGATGACTTCATATAAGGGAATCAATTTCCGCCTGAAGAATATTCCCCCCATTCCAACAAAAGGCTCAGCATAAGTGCGATGGGGAATGCCTTCAATGATTTTGATAATGGTCTTCGCCAACTTGATTTTGCCACCAACATAAGCAGCAGCTGGTTCCGTAGGATCAACAGATTTTAATGTTTCTTTACAAAGTGTATCCATAATTTTTTAACACTCTTTCATCTATATTAGCCATCTTCTCATTGCTTTAAGTGATAAGAAGTGGCTGCGATGTTAAGTTAAGTTGCATCGGACGGGGTGTTCGCAAAACTTCTCCCGTTGGCTGGGTTGACCAGCCCAGCCTCTATTTTTTTTCCTTTCCTTGATTTGGTGCCTCTAAGATGATTTCTGTGGTGTAACCACTTTGCTTTTCATAGCGATGGGTAACGGTAGCGGCTTTCCATGGACCATTGATTTCTCCGCGGAACCCCTGCAACACTAGAAGCTGATCCGCCATGATTTCTGGGCGTCCCGCAAGGGTCAAAGAACCACTGCCCACAGCACGACACAGCCTGTCTGATTCTGATGCAGCAGCAGCTTGTGCTTCTTCTTTACAAGTGTAACAACCACGCAGACAACGCACGGGACCACTAAAACCTGTCTGATGCTTGACTTGGCATTGCTGCCCTTTTGAGCGATCAAAATAAGCAGCTTCAATAGTGCCATATTGCGTGCGTGGCTCGAGACTAAATTCCCAATGGGAACATTCCTGTTGATGAATGGTCTGGAGGGGGAGATTGTCCCCGCTTAAAAATAAAAACTTATTGTCTTTGATTAAAAAACGCGCCTGCATCCGATCAGCAAGGCGGGTTAAAAAATCAATCGCCGATTGATCGGTGCGTACCACATAAGGCAAGGTTTGTTTGGTAAATTGTGGACTGACCTTTGCTTGATAGCCATGGCGTTTGGCGAGTGTCTCAACAATCTCCCCAACAGTTTTGTGATCAAAATGCTCACTCACCTGTTCTTTGAGCTCTTTACGCATCGAGGCACTTTTGCCACAAAGACGCAAGATCTCTCCATCACTGCCACCACAACTTACAACCGATTCGGACAACAAAACACCCCATAAATGCACTGATGCTGTTCTCATAGCCAAAGATCACCTGTAGCGCGCTGTTACTGGAGGAAATCTCTAAATCATTGCCGCTATCATCAAATTCCGCTTCAATTGAGGCTGAAAAGGAACTCTCAACAACTACAAAAAATTCAACCTAACTATCATTTAAAATGAAAAATGAATGCATGTTCCTCCTTACATTAAGAATTTTTATTTATAATTTATTTTATAATAATTAATATTATTGGATAGACGGTAAATCATTATGTGTTTTATTATAAATTTTATTTTTATACTTTACACGAGAATAAAAGCAATCTATTTATCCCACAGTAGAAAACCATTCATTTAATATCCTTCTTATAAGCGGGGGAGGAAATGCGTGGGGCTTATAAGTTAGGAAAATATCAATGTATAAAAAATCTCTGTTACTCTGTACAGCAGCGATAGCTGTTACGCTGTTTAGCGCCCATTTCAACGCATATGCTAAAAATCTCGAAATTACTGATGGGAAAGTAGAAAAAAAGTCCCAAGAAACTTATGAAACTATTCGTGCAACAACAGGTGGAAAAATCACTGGTGACAAATTAACAATAACCGGAAATAAAGACACGAACAAAGATACATATGTTATAAAAGCTGAAGGCGATAACAGTGAAATTACATTAACCGGTTCGACTATTAAAAGTAATGATAATGATTCTGATATTCACTTAGGTATTAAGGTCAAAGATAATGCTAAAATTAAAATGACAGGAGGAAGCATTACGGCTATTGAAAATGGTGCTTCTTTTGAAAACAGTAGTAGTGAAAACGAGCTAACAACTGTGGTTATAAGCGGTAAAAATGACCACTTTATTGACAAAGGAATAAATGCTACCCACAGCAACCTCACTTTGAAAAACACAGCTGTTTCTTTAGCAAACAACGGTATATTAGCAGAGGATAACTCCACGATAAAAGTCTCTGGCGGAATATTTAATGGAAAAATGAATGGAGTATATGCTAAACAAGGCAGCACCATTACGTTAAACGAAAAAGTAACAGTCACATCATCTGAAGGCAATGGACTTCATGCAGAAGGTTCAGAAGCCAAAATTACAATGGTGGAAGGAACTGTGAGTGGGAAAACCGCCGCAGTATATACAGAAAATGGCGGACAGATCGATGTCTCGAATATTACTCTAACAGCAAATGGTATCGGAATCGGTGCAAAAGCTGATGGTTCTAATAGCAAGATCGAATTACATAAAAATACTACGATTAAAGATGCTATTATTGCTCTTCAAGCAAACGGCGGTACCATTAAAATGACCGATGGCTCTATTACAGCGTCTATAATGGGTGCTGTTTTCAATGATAGTAAGAATGATGAAAACAAGCTGGAAAATGTAACGATATCAAGTAGCCAAGATGGACGCTTTATTGACAAGGGAATAAGTGCCGAAAAAAGCTCTGTGACTTTAAACAAAGTAACCGTCACGAATGCAAACACAGCTATATTAGCAAATGATGACTCCACGATAACAGTATCCGAAGGGTCATTCGATGGAAAAACCAATGGAGTATATGCTAAACAAGGTAGCTCCATCACTTTAGACGAAAAAACAACCGTCACATCATCTGAAGGTAATGGACTTCATGCAGAAGGTCCAAAAGCCAAAATCACAAAGACGGGTGGAACTGTCAGTGGAAAACAAAATGCATTATTGGCAGAAAAAGGCGGACAGATCGATGTTACAGATGTTGCTTTAACAACAACAGATAGCAAAGGAACTGGTGCTAAAGCCGATGGCGCTGACAGCGTGATTACATTAAAAGGCAAAACAACCATTGAAAAAGTTGCCAATGGGCTTGAGGTAGAAAATGGTGCTACAATCAAGATGACTGATGGTTCTATTACAGCCTCTCAAATTGGTGCTGTTTTCAATGATAGTAAGAATGATGAAAACAAGCTGGAAAATGTAACGATATCAAGCGGAAAAGATAATCCCTTGATGGATAAAGGTATAGATGCCGAAAAAAGCTCTGTGACTTTAAACAAAGTAACCGTCACGAATGCAAACACAGCTATATTGGCAAATGATAACTCAACGATAACAGTATCCGAAGGGTCATTCGATGGAAAAACCAATGGAGTATATGCTAAACAAGGCAGCTCCATCACTTTAGACGAAAAAACAACCGTCACATCATCTGAAGGTAATGGACTTCATGCAGAAGGTCCAAAAGCCAAAATCACAAAGACGGGTGGAACTGTCAGTGGAAAACAAAATGCATTATTGGCAGAAAAAGGCGGACAGATCGATGTTACAGATGTT
>NZ_JAQISW010000069.1 GCF_028618435.1 Bartonella sp. MM73XJBT.G | reverse complement strand
TTTTTAGCTTCTTTAATAGCATGAGAAGAAATCCCCTTCATTTTAGCTAAAAACTCCATAGAACCAATTAAATCTCTTTCAGATTGCAGCCCATATTTCATAAACATAGCAACATTAGGCAATGCTTCAGTTAAAAATTCTGGTTTGATTTGAAGCAATTTATTATTTTTTGAAGGTAAGGCGTTTTCAGTTTTGCTTTTCTCTGTTTTTTCATAAGCTATTTTTTCATGACCGTAGGTCATGTCGTTAATTTGAGTGTGTTCAGAAAAATCTGAACACTCATTTTTGTTACAATTACAAATATGTTTAAGGGTTGTATATTCTATGTGCATTTTGTCAGCGAAATGCCTGTATTTCGTTTTTTGTGATTTTTGCTTTAAAAATCTCTCTAAAATCCACTGAAAAAGACCTATTGCTTTGTGCAATTTTTCTACCGAAGCTTTGGCCGGCCGACCAATGATCTGAATAATTTTTTGCATTCTAGAAAAAAGCAATGATGTAAATGGTGTAGCTTCAATTGATGCGTAAGAGGCTTTGATTTGTCGCACCAACCCCTGAAAATAATGCAAAGCATCTTTTTGTTTGTCCTGAGCCTCTATGATTTCATCAATTTTTTGTTTAAGTTCATGGTATCGCGCAACCAGAATACATCAAATCAATCCCACAAGCTGTTATAATTCCATGATCACAGCTTCGTATTGAATAGCGCTTAAAATTACCAGAGTCGCGCATGACAATAAGACCACAGTCATAAAGGCGTGAAAGTAAAAAACTAACACGCGATTCACACCGTTGAATGTCATAACTAAGTTGTCGATTGCTTTTAAAAACGATAGGAACGCC
>NZ_JAQISW010000068.1 GCF_028618435.1 Bartonella sp. MM73XJBT.G | reverse complement strand
CAAGAAGTAACAGCAAGATTATGCATCTTGCGGATGGAACGGTTGCCTCTGGTTCAAGTGATGCTGTTAATGGTTCACAGCTTTATGCTCTAGGGAGCGGTGTTGCTACGTCTTTAGGTGGTGACGCTAGCTATGAAGATGGCCAATGGACAGCCCCAAGCTTTATCCTGAAAATGTTTGATGAAGATGGTAAGGAAGGTGAGAAGAAGAGCTATAATGATGTAGGCTCTGCGTTTGCAGGAATTGATACGAACTTCAGCAATGTTAACAAGCATCTGAATACTGTTGTTAATGACTTTAATGAAAAGTTAGACAATATTAATAAGGAAGTTAAAGGGGATTCCTTGTTGTGGAGCAATGAGCATAACGCATTTGCAGCAACGCATGGCGAAAAGGATAGCAAGATTGAATTCCTTGCTGCAGGAGATATTAATTCTAGTTCAAGTGATGCTGTTAATGGTTCACAGCTTTATGCTCTAGGGAGCGGTGTTGCAAAGACATTGGGCGGTGATGCAAGCTATGAGGATGGCAAGTGGGTTGCTGCTAAATTTAAGGTTAAGACCTTCAGTGAAGATGAAACGGAAGATACGAAAGAATATGAGACTGTAGCAGCTGCCTTTGATGGCGTTAATGTCGCTTTCACAAACTTTGGTAACAAAATCACCAATCAGATTAAGCAAGAGCTTGGTAATCAGATCAGCGAGCAGATTAAGAGTGATGCGTTGTCATGGAATGATGGGGAGAAAGCATATGATGCAGGTCATGGAGTAGAAAGAGCAAGAAGTAACAGCAAGATTATGCATCTTGCGGATGGAACGGTTGCCTCTGGTTCAAGTGATGCTGTTAATGGTTCACAGCTTTATGCTCTAGGGAGCGGTGTTGCTACGTCTTTAGGTGGTGACGC
>NZ_JAQISW010000067.1 GCF_028618435.1 Bartonella sp. MM73XJBT.G | reverse complement strand
TTTCAATAACCATTATTTACTCAATGATCTTAGAAACGATACCGGCACCAACAGTACGACCACCTTCACGAATAGCAAAACGAAGCTTCTCTTCCATTGCTATCGGAACAATCAGTGACACATCCATCGCAACATTATCCCCTGGCATAACCATTTCTGTTCCTTCTGGTAGCGTCACAATACCCGTAACATCTGTGGTACGAAAATAAAACTGAGGACGATAATTCGTGAAAAAAGGCGTATGACGACCTCCTTCATCTTTCGTCAAAATATAAGCCTCTGCTTTAAAACGGGTATGAGGGGTAACAGAACCAGGTTTTGCCAAAACCTGTCCACGCTCAATTCCTTCACGATCAACACCACGAAGCAATGCACCAATATTATCACCCGCTTGTCCTTGATCTAAAAGCTTGCGGAACATTTCAACTCCGGTAACCGTCGTCTTAGAAGTCGGACGAATACCAATAATCTCAATTTCCTCCCCAACTTTAATAATACCACGCTCAACACGACCCGTAACAACCGTTCCACGTCCCGAAATCGAAAATACATCTTCTATCGGCATCAAAAATGGTTGATCAACTGGACGCTCAGGGGTTGGAATATAATTATCAACCTCACTCATCAAAAGACGAACCGCATCTTCACCAATGCTTTTATCCTTGTCCTCAAGAGCAGCCAACGCAGAGCCTTTAACAATCGGAACATCATCACCTGGAAAATCATACTTCGATAAAAGTTCACGAACCTCAAGCTCTACAAGATCCAAAAGTTCGGTATCATCAACCTGATCAACTTTATTAAGAAAAACAACAATTGCTGGAACACCAACCTGACGGGCAAGCAAAATGTGCTCACGGGTCTGAGGCATCGGACCATCAGCCGCAGAAACAACCAGAATAGCGCCATCCATCTGCGCTGCACCTGTGATCATATTTTTCACGTAATCTGCGTGCCCGGGACAATCAACGTGGGCATAGTGACGATTCTCCGTTTCATACTCAACGTGTGCTGTAGAAATGGTAATACCACGGGCGCGCTCTTCTGGTGCTGCATCAATTTGATCATATGCTTTAAACTCACCAAAAAATTTCGTAATCGCTGCTGTCAACGAAGTCTTCCCATGATCAACGTGACCAATCGTACCTATATTAACATGCGGTTTCGTACGTTCAAATTTGCTCTTCGCCATT
>NZ_JAQISW010000066.1 GCF_028618435.1 Bartonella sp. MM73XJBT.G | reverse complement strand
TTGATAAAACAGGTGGGTATACAACAAAAATAGATTGCGAACTTTTTGATAAAGCCCAAGAAGATGCTGCAAAAAACGTAGCAAACACCATACCAGACAAAGACGATACCCTTGATCCAAACGCCCCACCCAATGCATGTGATGAAGGAGACGGCGTCATCCATATGGACGAAGAGGATACATGATAGGTTATAAACCAGATTTAGAGCCCCTCATTAAAAATGTTGCTTAAGTACCTCCCTTCCACATCTTTAAAGGTGGGGAGAAGGTCAAGATGCTTCTTCTAAAGCTGCTTGTTCCTTACAATTATTTTGGATAGGCGTTAAGCTAATCTGCAAATTTAAGGCACTTAAAACACTAAGAAAAGTAGAAAGCCGTGGGTCGCCTTTATCACTTAAAGAACGATAGAGGGACTCGCGATTTAAACCTGTCTCTTGGGAAACAGCTGTCATTCCCTGCTTACGTGCAATAATACCTAATACATGTGCAATATAACCACTATTTTTAGTTTCTAAAGCATCATCTAATAAAATCTTAAAGTCTTCAGGCGTGTTAAAATATTCACTTACATCAAATTTAGTAATTTCCATGTTTCATTTCCTTTACTAATTGGAGGGCTTTTTCGATATCTTTTTGTTGTGTGGATTTATCACCAGCATTTAACAATAAAATGATTTGTTTTCCTTGTTTTACAAAATAAACCCGATAGCCTGGTCCATAATTTATTTTTAACTCACCAATACCACGGAAATATTTCACGTCTCCTAGAAGCCCATATTCAAGGCGGAAAATACGTGCAGCAATTTTCTTTTGCACTTGTTTGTCTTTTAATGAGTCTAACCACTCTGTAAAATATAGTGTTTTTTTAACAATAAACATCTGTAGTTTATATGCTACAAAATTGATAATGTCAAATACATTCTTTTGTTCCAATGAAAAAGCTACATAGGTTTTAACAAGCCAACCTTCCGAATGGGAAAGAGGTCAATTTTTTAATACAGCTCTGCTTTTTGCAGGGCTTTTTTTATGGAGAATTTTATGCGAAAAATATCACAAGAAGGTCTTGCACTCATCAAACAATGGGAAGGCTTGCGTTTGAATGCCTATAAAGACGCCATTGGTGTATGGACAATCGGTTATGGACATACCAACAGTGCTGGTAAACCTTTTGTCCACAAAGGCATGACAATGACCGAAAAACAAGCCGAAGATCTTCTTCGCCAAGATTTAAGACAATTTGAAAATACCGTTGAACAAG
>NZ_JAQISW010000065.1 GCF_028618435.1 Bartonella sp. MM73XJBT.G | reverse complement strand
TTCATTCACGAATATCCATAAAGAGCTTAAGAATGAGATTACGAAAGTTGTAGGAGACAGTCTTGTTAAGCAAGATAAGGAGACACGTGTCATTGCGGTTGGAGGTGAAAAGAGCGGCACAGAAGTTACTTTTGCAAATGTTGATCATGCAGCACGGACCCTCACAGGTGTGAAGGCAGGAAAGCTTTCAGAAAGATCGGTTGATGCAGTGAATGGTAGTCAGCTTTATTCCTTGAATCAGACGCTTGCGAACTATTTTGGTGGTGGTGCTAAGTATGAAGAAGATAAATGGACAGCACCAAGCTTTAAGATATTGAGCTTCAAAGAAGATGGAAGTTCTGAGGAGACGATTTATGATAATGTTGCAGCCGCCTTTGCTGGTGTAAATCAATCTTTCACGAAGCTTCAACATGATCTTTCAGACAACATTTCTCAGAATGCACTGTTGTGGAGTGATGATGAGAAAGCGTTTGTAGCAATTCATGGCAAAGGAGATGGTAAGCATAATAGTAAGCTGAGCCATCTTGTTGACGGAGATATTTCGGCGGGGTCGACAGAAGCGATTACGGGTAATCAGTTGTATCAGTTGAATCAGACGTTAGCGCTGTATTTAGGAGGTGGAGCGAAGTATGAGAATGGTCAATGGACAGGCCCTCAGTTCCAAGTAAGGCAGTTCAAGAGCGATGGCAGTTCTTCTGAGAGTAAGAGCTATGATAACGTAGCTGGTGCATTTGAAGGAGTTAACGGAAGTTTATCTGGTATTAACGATCGCCTTAATGATGTAGCTGAGAATGTTACCTCGAACGGCTTAAATTGGAATGAAGAATTAGGGAGTTATGATGGTCGTCATAATGGGGTTGATAGTAAGATTACGCATGTAGCGGATGGAGATGTATCGGAAGGCTCGAAAGAAGTTGTTAATGGAGGCCAACTTTGGGAGACGAATAAGAAAGTTGAAGCTGTTGAGGAGCGTGTAGAGAATATAGATCAACATGTTAAGGATGTTGAAAGTGCTGTTACGAATGGAGCTGTTAACTATGATAAGGATGAGTCTGGTCATAAGACGAATAAAGTTACGTTGGTTGGAGGCGATGAAAGTGCTCCTGTTTTGATAGAGAATGTAGGTGATGGTCGTATTGAAAGTGGTTCGAAAGAAGCGGTTAATGGAGGTCAATTGCATGATTACACGGACCAACAGATGAAGATCGTTCTTGATGATGCGAAGAAATATACGGATGATCGTGTGAATGATATAGTAAGCAATGGTGTTAATGAGTCCAAAGCCTATACAGATATGAAGTTTGAAACATTAAATTATGCAGTTGAGGACGTCCGGAAAGAGGCAAG
>NZ_JAQISW010000064.1 GCF_028618435.1 Bartonella sp. MM73XJBT.G | reverse complement strand
GCTCGCTTAAAGGACCTTTGAGAATCGATGGTGATGTTGTTTATACGAAGGCGCAAGTGGATGCAGCCATCTTGGCAGGGATAAAGAGTCTTAAAAAAGATTTGACCGATAAAATCACCAATTGGCCGGCTCTTGCCGATGCTGAGTTGCTCTATACGCAGAACGGAAAAATTCAGTGGCCCGATTGGGTCACAGATAAAACCAAAGTTGAGATACAAGCATGGGGTGGTGGGGGTAGTGGTGGTGGTGCGGATACACCAAGATTAGGCGGCGGTGGCGGCGGTGGCGGTTGTAGCGTGTGGTATGGCTATAAAGCGAGTTTAAATGGTCATCAAGATATCACAATTGGAAAAGGAGGAGCTGCTGTTGCAAAACGCTATGTAAAAGGTAATTCTGGAGGAACAACAGTTGTTGGAAAGAATTTTATTACCGCTACAGGGGGGCATGGTGGTGGGAGTGCTTATTACGATAACTCTCGCGCAAATTTTGTTGGTGGTACTACTTACTACTATTCAGGCTCTGGTGGTGCTGGAGGCGTGGGAGGAAATTTTGGTTTAGCAACAGACGAACATCCAGGAATTGCTAAAGGCGGCAATGGTTGTGCTGGAACGGATGGAGTGACTGGTAAGACAAGCGGTAACGGAGGTGATGCTGGGGGTGATACATCAAGGGGTGGGGCTGGAGGAACGGGACAAGGTTCCTATAGTTCAGGAAAAGCAGGGCGTGGCTTTGGTGGTGGGGGTGCTGGTTCTCATGCCGATTCTTCTCCAAGTGGTGCTGGAGCTGATGGCGCTGTTCTTATAAGATTATGGAAAGAATGAATACAAAACCAAAGAGAGCGCAAGTCAAATGGATAGCTGTTCTATAAGAAAGCTTGTATAATTTTTAAGTCCTTTAAAGCCCTTTGAAAGAGCTTTTTTGACTGACAGTGTCAGTCTTATGTAAGAGTGCACTTGTTGTTATGGTCTCTTCATTGATTTGGAGAGCAAGATGACAATAGAATTTAAACTTCGTATTCACTTTATTAAGAATGGCAAGGGATCTAAGTTTTTAGCAATATTTGATCAGACAGCCTTTGATGCGGTTGTAAAATCCTTGATGTTGACGTGCAAATTTATCCCCTCCATGCGCCTATCCTTCTCTTTACGCATGAGGTGGAGAAAAGAAAAACAAGTCTAAGCTATTAGGCTTTCTAATGGGATGTTAAACTGTTGGTGCAAGTTTTTAATCATACGCAGTGTTAATTTTCTTTTACCACTCAGTATTTCATAAACGCGATTTAAATGTCCAATTGCCGGAACGAGGTCTTTGGCGGTTAAGTTCATTTGTTCCATTCTAAATTTAATAGCCTCAATAGGATGAGGAGGAGAAATAGGATAATGTTCTGTTTCATAAGCTTCAATCAACAACACAAGAACCTCCATTTGATCAAATTCTGGAGTATTCTCTTTAGGTTGATTGTCAAACATTGCAGACACAATTTCTAAAGCTTCTTGATAATCTCTCTCTGTACGAATTGGTTTGATATTCATTTCTTAAATTCCTTTAGTTCTACAGTGTTGGCATCAATCGCATCATACTGTTTATGCGTCCCTATAAACTTTATGTAAAGCCAACCTGCTGGATAAAAGATTGAAACAATTAAACGATAGTCATTGCCTCTAATATTAAAAACAACACGATTATTCTTTAATATGCTTGCATTTTTATATTTCTCTTTAATGTCATGAGGAGAACGCCATTGTGCGTTTTTAGCTTCATCTACCCATGCTTTTAATGGTTGTTCAGCATCAGGATATCGAGTCCAAAAAGTTTGAAGTGTGGAGATTTTAACAATTTTCATAAGTATATCCTGATTTTTATTAGCTATAGTACCATTTTGGTACCAAGTCAAGATATTTATAAAAAGAAAGTGCTTGTTGAAAACAAACCTTTCTCAAGAGCGGCTTTTACCTCTCATTTTTTCCCATTCATTTTCATTCACCAATATTTAAAGGAGCATAAAGTATGGCAACAGGTTTTCTACACGGTGTTGAAGTTGTCGAAGTTGACGACGGCACCCGTCCCCTTCGCGC
>NZ_JAQISW010000063.1 GCF_028618435.1 Bartonella sp. MM73XJBT.G | reverse complement strand
AAATCATAAACCTTTGCATTGCCATATACATAGCCACCAACACCAGCATTGCCATAAACCCGCGCATTATCATAAACACGACCAGTTTTTACAACATAAGCATTATCACCAACCCAGCAATTGCCATGATGTGATAAATTGTATTCACTACTTATATACCCCCCGAGGTCGCCTTTTTTCACATCACCAAAATCTCTTAATGCTCTAATTCTGTGAAGTGTATTAAAACCAACCTCTATTGTCTCACCCGTAAATTCGTATTTTTTTGCAGGCTCTTGTTTATTATTAGATGCGGTTTCATTTGAAATGTTAGAAATAACGGGGGTGTTTTTTGAGATATTTGTCATAATTAAACCTAATCGTAATGAAGTTTTCAATTGACAACCCATAAGGGCGCCGGGTGTTGAAAACACGGCGATTAGTCCGTCGTCACACCTTCCCCAAAAGAGTATTGTATAGTGTAACCACACCCGACAAAATCGTTATATGCCAATGACAGCATAAAAGAAAGTCAGTATTTTAAAGACATGGGAGAGGTTGTTTCGTAACCTATCCGCTAATCGTTAAGTGTTTTCAGCACTTGAGTATTTATATATCAAAATAGGTATTTATTGTCAATTATTATTTTATCTTTTTTGATATTTTTTATGTTTTTTTAAATTCATTGTGTATATATATTTTCATATGCTTATTAATTGCTTCTTTTATATTTATGTGCTTTTAGAGCTATATTATTGGCTTTCTTAAACGATTGTGTTATTTTTTGAATCTATACATTTATAATATTTAGAAACGTTCTCATAATGCGTATTTTTAACTTTATAACGTATCTATTTTTTTACTAAATGAATTTTAAATTTTTTGTGAATTTTGTTTATAAGGCTCTTTAATTTAAACGACCTTAATAGACACCGCGCTCTTATAAAAAATGCATTCATTTGCATTGTGATTATAAGACCTTGCTGTTTTCACGCATTCTTTATAGCCACCGCATCATTTTTCATTTTCATAAGAGAAATGATAAAGAGGATAATTGCGATTTATAGTCTGTTATGAAAACATCTAAAGAGAGATTGATAACTATAGAGATTAGCAAAATCCCTTTTAATAGACTTTTGTCATTTTTGTCAGTTTAGTCAGTTGTTTTTAGACCCTATAGTATTTTTTTTAATGAGATAAAAAAATAAAACATTATATTTCAATATGTTAGTATTTTAATGATACAACCCTTATTAAGATTCACCCCATAAATTCAACTCATAATATATATTTGTCAGTTATCTGTCAGTAAATTGAACTGACAAAAGTGATCATTTTAGTGAGTGATTAAAACACGTCTTTAAAAAACATGTGATCTTTAAAAAGCCTTTCAAAAGACAGTTTATAATCATAAGAAATGCTATCAAGATCATTATGGTTATAGTTTAGGGGGTTTAGGGGGTTTTGGGTGTTCTTTTTACACCCCCTTTATATATTTTTTAAATTAAAAATAAAAGTTATTATATTTCAATATGTTAATGTTTCAAATAAACAACCTGTATTAAATACAACACATAAATACAATCTTTAATATATATTTAAGAGGGTTTTGTAGGTGTTTTGGGGGTTTTAAAAACAGACAAAACCTATAAGTAATATAAGAAAATGAATATACATAACTCTCTTTAAACAAGGCTTTTAAAAAGGATAAAGCTATCATTTGAGATTACGATATAATCTTTTAAAGGCAATCCAAATGACAGTGTTTAAAAGTGCAAATGATTTCTTTTTAGAAGAACGCATATAAACACTCCTTTTAAGATTGTATGTAAGCAATTTATAAAAGGGGTATAAACCTATAGTTATAAGACCTTATACCCCTTGTGAGTTTAGCATACCCATTATGTGAGCATGGCAAGTCTATTCAGTTTCTCTTATTTCTAATTTTGGTAGGCTCTTAACAATTTTCATTGTCTCTAAACTTACAGTAATAACCCTTTGGAATAACTCCAATGGATAAGCAGGATTGCCAACGGTTTCAACAGCATAGCGATTAGCATCATTCACGATGCCACTTTTTTTATCGGTCTTAACACATTGACGCC
>NZ_JAQISW010000062.1 GCF_028618435.1 Bartonella sp. MM73XJBT.G | reverse complement strand
TTAAGCCTGATGAATGTCAATTCTTTCCTGTTGATGCGCCTGGTGTATTCCAAAAAACCTTTGCTCCTGGTGAAAGCTTGGATTTTGCCAACACCGTTGGAAAGCCTCTCTACACCATGTTGATCGTTGATCACGACCGTAATGCATGGGTAAAACCGGAGGTCTACAGCTATCCGCTTTACATCTGTACACGCCCAGAAATGCTGTTTAAAGCCGTGATTGGAGCGAAATAACATGCGATGGCACGGGCTGCTAAACCAAATGGTTAAAGATGTGCGCAACACTTTTGGGCAGCCCATCATCTACACGCGAAAGGACAATCAGCAATCTTTTCGGATCACAGCAATTTATACCATTAAGCATTCAGAATCGGATGCCGGTGGCAGAATCCCCACGACAATTGCAAGAAAGGAACTTGATCTTTGTATCAATGACATTGGAGGCTTACCACCAAACCCTCAAGATAGTGTTGTAATCATTTCCCCTGAAAACAGCAAAGCCCCCTCTCAAGAGCACTTCGTGATCACAGAGGTACAAGCCTCTGAATCCGGTATGTATAAGCTTATCTTGCGGGAGATAAAATAAAGATACACTTATTAATTTTTTAAAATATGAAGTCACCGCTTGACAATATGGCAACAATATGTCTATTGTCGAATCAGGTGCCTGAGAACACCTTAAAACATCTAGCGGATTGGTTGCCGAAATAATCAATCTTCTGTGCATTGCAAAGACTTTGACTCATTATATGCGACAAGTGTATAATGACCTCATCGGGTGTAGTTATGCTATACAATACCCTTATGGGGAAAGCATAACGACGGACTATTGGCCGTGTTTTTAGCACCCGGCGCCACATATGACATAAAAATATAAATAAATCAATATGTTATTTAAATAATTTTATATGCACCCCTATCAGAATCCACACTTTTATGCATGTTTAATTTGACCATTTTTTATAAACAATTGCTATGTATGAATAGAGCATAAAAAGCAAATCATGATGTGAATATTATAACGCATGTGTGTATTCAAATGAAATGAAAAGCAGCTACCATTTATAACAGTTCATAAATTTTATGATACGTTTTTATCACTCAAAAATCGCATTGTTTAAAATTTAGTCATTTGAAATTATCGATAACATACGTTTAAAGATCACAGCTTGTTTTAACAATTGGATTGGTAATCGCATTATCAAGTATGAGATTATGATTCTTAAAATTGAGAAGCGTAAAATCTAAAAATGCTATAGCAATATTTTATTACCTATAAGAGGGTAATCGTTTGAAACTGTCATAAGCTTATAGGTTTTAATTCATTTCAAGGTGCATAAAGGATTTCAATATCGTTTTTAAAGCGCTTTCTAAAAGTTTAGAAAATGATAGGCAGGCATTATACAAACATATCATCACAACAGTTATGAAATTAAAAACGTTATATCTTATGAAATAAAAAGCCTTTTTATGTTATATGCAAGCAAGCGAGCAACAAACGTTTTAAAAGTTATCGTTTAAAAATACGAAACCAAATGGGCTCACCCCAAAATTGGGGGCAGCTCTTTAAGATAAGCAAGCAAAATTCAAAACCATTGTAAAATCTAAACACATAGGGTTTTACTAAATTTTTAGTAAAATAATGCTGTTAAAAAAATGCTCTATTCTAAAGTTAACGCCCCCAGAATTGGGGTGGTTAATTTTGCCAACTCAAATTTGAGCCGGCTAATTTTTAAAGAAATTAGGTTTTAAAGAAAAATAAAAATACGCTTATAAAAACCTCTTTAAGTGAATATTTAAACATTTGAAACTGATGTTTTATATATAACAGCTATAAACTTAGTTATCATTTGCTTTTAAGAACGTTTCATTGTTTCATTTACGAAAAAACAAAGATCTAGATTTCACAGCAGAGCAAATCTTAAAAACCATAGATTCTAAAAAGCGTTTGTTTATTTGTCTTATGAAATGCTACTTTTAAAAACCAACGCGCGTAAATATAAAAACGGGTTTTGTTATAGACATTTCACTTAATACACATTTGCTTTTGATTGGTTATAAAGCGTTTTAAAGAAGCATTTTGATCATGTGCTTT
>NZ_JAQISW010000061.1 GCF_028618435.1 Bartonella sp. MM73XJBT.G | reverse complement strand
ACATTGGCATGACCATAGACCCTTGCATAGCTAAAGACCGCAGCATCATGAGAAACATGCGCATAATCATAAATATGAGCATCAGCAAAAACGCGAGCACCACCACTTACATGAGCATTGCCATAAATATTCCCATAAATATGAGCATTGCCATAAACAAAAGCATGGTCATAAATTTTTGCATATTGAGAGATAAAAGCCTTTCCATAGATTTCACAATTCCCATAGACTTGACCACAGACTTGAGAATAATGGCGTATTTTTGCATTCTCATAAACACGGGCATGACCATAGACACAAGCCTCATCATACACCCAGCAATTGCCATCATGAGAAAGATTGACTTCTTTTTCAATAAAGCCACCCAAGGCACCCGCCTTAACATCATCAAAATCTTTTAAAGCCCGAATGCGATAAAGATTGATAATATTTCTAGTCAGAGCATGTTTTATTTGTTTGATTTCGCTAGTTAATTTATATTTTTTAGACATAAGAATACCCTCACAATTTAATGTGATAAACATTTGCTAAAATTTGGAATGGAAAATCTAAAAGAGGGGCGCCCCCGCAACGCCCACGCATTTATTTACGCTGCTGTGTTTTCAATAATCTTTACAACGTGATCGTTTTCATAAATTTCACAATCAGAAGGAATCCCATATGCATAGTAAACGTTTTGTTCAACATATGAATAACCATCTCTTTTTAATCTTGCATTGCCATGTACCAAACCTCTAATGGTGTGATAACCAGTCACTTTTGCATTCCCATAAACAGAACCGTAGACCTTAACATACCCACCCACGCTAGCATTGCCATAAACCTTGCCATAAATTTTAGCAGCGCCACTCACAACAGCATCATCATAAACTACCGCATTGCTATGAATACGTGCACTTCCTGATAATTTTGCATTCCCATAAACCTTTGCACTATTATAAACCCAAGCATTATGAGAAAGATGAGCATTGTCATAAACATGAGCTTCAAAATACACGCGGGTTTTATCACATACATGAGCATTGCCATAAACAAAGCCACCAATGGCAGCATTGCCATAGACCCTTGCATTGTCATAAACACGACCAGATTTTACAACACAAGCATTATCATATACCCAGCAATTGCCATCATGAGAAAGGTTGTTTTCACTTTCAATAAAACCACCTAAATCCCCAGCCTTTACATCAGCAAAGTCTCTTAATGCTTTAATGCGATAAAGAGTTTGATTATTTAATACACGTGTCTCATTTGTGAGTGCAAATTTCTTTTGCATAGCACAATTCCTTTATAAGAAGATTTAATTTTTGAATGAAAGAATTTGGTTAGAAAGCAGGCGCCCCCGCACCGCCCGCGCGTTTATTTATGCAGTTGTAAAAACAATTTCACCAGTGATAACAGGTTCTTTATAATTGCCACCAATTTTGGTATTACCACTTATCTCAGTATAACCAATCACTTGAGCATTGCCAAATACATGCGCATTCCCATAAACCTTGCCATAAATTTTAGCATTGTCATAAATGCGCGCATCATCATAAACCTCAGCATTCTCAGAAATTAAAGCATTATTGGAAACCCGCGCACCACCATAGACCTTGCCATAAACCTTAGCATTGTCACAAACACAGCCCCTATCATAAACATGGGCATAACAAGTCACTATAGCATTCCCATAAACTTTAGCTTCTCTATTGACCATAGCACCGCCACAAACATGGGCATTATCGCAAACCCTAGCATTGTCAAAAACTATAGCATCTTCATAAACATGGGCATTATCATAAACTTGAGAACTTCCTAAAACACGTGCTTTGCCATAAACCTCAGCATTGCCATAAATTCTAGTCTTATCAAGAAACTTGCCATAAATAGTGTCATAAATTTTTGCATTGCCATACACTTTAGCATGTCCAAAAATATCCCCATAAATCAATGCGTTCTCATAGACTTGCGCATTGCCATAAACCTCAGCTCTAATATGCACGCTAGCATTGCCATAAACTCTTGCATTTTCATAAATTTTAGCAGAGCCAGTAATTTTTGCATTATCCAAAACATGGGCATTATCGAAAACCCGCGCATCCCCATAAACCATGGCATTGCCACCGACCCAGCAATTGCCATTATCAGCTAAATTTGC
>NZ_JAQISW010000060.1 GCF_028618435.1 Bartonella sp. MM73XJBT.G | reverse complement strand
TCCCCCGTGGCGTGAATCACGCATGTGTTAAAAGTTTGTTTTTCGGTGTTAGAAACGGCTTATAGAGATACTATAAGATTAGTCGTTCGTATTTTCTCATCTGGTTTGTTTTCTAGTTGAGATTCTTTTATCGCCATCAATCCAGTCGTCCCAACATACACATGCTTCACCGTAAATTTTGCATGACCGTAAATATGCGCATCACCGTAAACTTGCGCATTGCCGTAAACACGCGCCCTATCGTAAATGTATGCCTCTTCGTAAACTTGTGCATTGCCATAAACTTCTGCATTATCAAAAACGTGCGGTTCACCGCAAATATATGCATCACCGTAAACTTCTGCATGACCGTAAATGCATGGTTCATCGAAAACTTCTGCTTTGCCATAGATACGAGATTTGTCGTAAACTTGTGCATAACCGTAAACTTGTGCATTTTCGTAAACCTTAGCATCATCATAAACCTTGGCATAACCCCCAATCCAGCAATTACCATGATGCGATAGGTTGTCTTCTTTTGCTATAAAGCCGCCAAGATCACCTGCCTTTACATCTCCAAAGTCTTTCAATGCACGGATGCGGTAAAGCGTAATGTGTCCATCAACTTCAATTGTTTCGTCAGTAAGTTCGTATTTCTTTTCCATAGTGACAGCCTCTTAATGCATGCTTTGTCTTTTAAGCTCTTGAGACAGCAGCCCCATGCCTTTTGTGGTAATTTTTGCGCAAGGAATGACTTTTTCTATTCCGCAGGCGGTTTGAAGTGTGATAGTTGGACAGTCCATAAGTTGCTTTTGGATTTTGTCTTGATAAGGGAGTAAATTTCCACCTGCTGCACGTCTATAAACCCACCCTTTTTGCTGTAAGAATTGAATGAATTGTTTTGGTTGCATTTCGAGGATTTTCGCGGCTTCTGTAAGACCAAAGAGCCCATCATGACGCTGTAAGCTTTCAAGTGCCATTGCCTTTGGTTTTAAATTTGCAATAATGTTATCTTTTTGTTCATTTTCATTTTTGAGATACGTTAAAACACCAAGCATAACTTGAGGGCTTGAGTAGTCGATTTGTGGTATTGCTGCTTGCTTTTCCAATTCTTGCCACCGATCAATTATTTTTGCTCGTAAGGCAGTGCTATAACCAGATACGAGAATTAAGCATTCACGTTTAGGGAGATTATAACAAGGGCGGCTTTCCCCTTTGCTATCAAGATAATAACCACTAAAATCAACCACCCCAAATTTGGGGGCGTTAAGTTCTTCAAGCATTTTCTTGATATCACGCATAACATGGTCATGTCTTTTACTGCACAATTCTGCAATTTCACGACTAGACATGGTTGGAACAGTTGTGTTTTGAAAATTGTTTTCAGATGTTATAATAAGGCTTTTCATCATCACCTCCTTAATTAAGAAAAACATAAGTTTTGGTATAATATTCTGCCATAGTTTCTATGGCGCTCTGCTTTAGCGATTTTCTTTGCTGCGTGAATTTTGAAGTAATGATTATCAGTTTTATCTGTTTCTATTTCAGATTTTGGACAAATCTTCTGTCTGTTCCATTCTTGTTTTGTAAAAACAAAATCCACGCCTTCTTTTAGATCAAACTTTTCAACACAATCGTTAAACCAAGTGGAAAAATCTTGTTTCAAATGTAAGTGCCTATGCATTACATGGGCTTTGATCATTTTGGCATAACCAATTTTGTTGTCTACCTCGTTTTCAGGTATGAGATATCCTTCACTATCATTATCATGTGTGTTCATAAGTTTACTCTAATCAATTATTGATGGGAAAAGGGGAGGCGCTTTTTAAACGCCCTTCAGAATTTTAAAGCACATCACAAGGACGCAAACGGTGCTGTTGTTCATAAGTACCGTACATTTCATCTTCATATTTTTCTTCTGCGATCTCTTCTAAAATTTCATTGTAGATATCACTTTCACGTACAAAGTCATGAACTTTACTCTCCTCATGGAGATGTTCGATATTTTCTTTTACATATGCTTCTGCAATCTGTTCAGAAATGTCTTCACAACTTTTTTCAGAAGGATTTATACGAAAGATTTGGATGGCATCATCTCCCTCATCAACAATGCTTAGAATTTGGCTTGCATCAAGCGGTCCAGACTCTGCAATGTTTTGATCATCATCGTAGGTAACTAATAAAATTTCATCAGAATTTATAAGAATTGGCTTTTCCATAATTTCCCCTCCCTAACGCCTAATAGCGATTGTTTGTGTTAATGTAATTTAATCTACACCAGATCGGCTTTTGCTTCTTCGTGATATGTTGTTATAGAGGAGTATACCGTAAAGGATTATTATGGTCAAGCCATTTTATGCTAAAGTGGTTTTTTTATAAATGAACTTTAATATTTATTACGAATCGGTTTGAGTATTGTAGCGTTCAGTGTAGAGGCATGATACTTTCTAGTATCCCTTAAAAAAATAAATCAGTTAGCTGTATTTGAAATTTATATGCAGGAAAAATTGGGGCAGTGTGCAGACAGAGCCAATCGATGGGTAGATAACGCCGTAGTTTTTTATAAAAACTGCGGACGAACAAAAAAAACCCGCTTCAGCGGGGCATACATAGGTTGTAGAATATCTTATAAATATTTTTTTGCTGTTTCTCTTATTCTGTCTGCAAAATCATAAATATTATCTAGCGTTTCAATACCGACTTTTTCATCAATATCAGTATCGAAAAGGGCTAGTTGCTTATG
>NZ_JAQISW010000006.1 GCF_028618435.1 Bartonella sp. MM73XJBT.G | reverse complement strand
TGGCCGGCCGACCAATGATCTGAATAATTTTTTGCATTCTAGAAAAAAGCAATGATGTAAATGGTGTAGCTTCAATTGATGCGTAAGAGGCTTTGATTTGTCGCACCAACCCCTGAAAATAATGCAAAGCATCTTTTTGTTTGTCCTGAGCCTCTATGATTTCATCAATTTTTTGTTTAAGTTCATGGTATCGCGCAACCAGAATACATCAAATCAATCCCACAAGCTGTTATAATTCCATGATCACAGCTTCGTATTGAATAGCGCTTAAAATTACCAGAGTCGCGCATGACAATAAGACCACAGTCATAAAGGCGTGAAAGTAAAAAACTAACACGCGATTCACACCGTTGAATGTCATAACTAAGTTGTCGATTGCTTTTAAAAACGATAGGAACGCCGCCTTTTTCAAATGAATCTCTTGAAGCTGTATTCAATAAAGCCAAGAGAAGTTTAGCTTCTGTCTCTCGTATAAAACCAGCCCTCTCTAATTTTTTAACCAATCCAATTAATTGTCCACGACTTACAGAGCCCATTTCAGCATTTTCTGCTAATTTTCTAAATTCTATATGATGCGCACTTAACTTTCTTCCGGAGACTTTATTAACCATAATTGTTTTAACCTCTCAGTTAGAGGCAAAAAAAATGTGAAAAATACCCCTTTTCTACAAAATTTCTCTTGCAGAATCTGATAAGTTAAATTAAATTAGGAAATGATTGGTTTTAATTTAACTATGCCGTATAGGTGTTTTAGAAACCCTTCTGTTGTGGCAGTTGGGTTTTTATTTTTTTGCCATTATATTTCCCTCACTTTGAAACGACTCATAGCTTTGAAAAAAGCATGTCAAGATGACAGACTATATTAAAAAAAAGATTTTCAACATGGTAAAGATTTCAAGCAACTATTTTTTTATAACAATACAACCAATTGCAACCTGTCATAATAGCGAAGCGAAATGACGTATAGGGGAAAGGAACCCGCTCCCATATAGCGCTGTAGTGAGCAACCTATACGAGTAAGTGAGCTTTAAATAAAAACAATTTTCCAAACAGATTAATTTTCCATGATGAGAATTGTCCATCAAGCCCTATAGGGCTTTTGGTTCAACTTTAAAGCTATTAAGGCTCATGATGGAATTGTCTTCATTTTTAAAGAGCACTGAAGAGAACGCTTGGTTAATTATGATCAATGGGATTATAGCTTCCATGATCTCTTCGCCAATCTTCTGGTTGTTGAAATTGGCTCGACCACAAGCCATTTTTTTCTTTTTGAGCGGTCAATTGTAAATTTTTATAGTCTGCGGGGGATGGAAAGTTATGCTGATCTTTTGTCAAAACCATCAACCCTTCTGCAAGCCCCAAGCGTGCCAGATCAACTCCATCGACAAAACATTGTGCATAATGAACTTGTCGAATGACACGGGCTTGCCGACAGGTAACATTTTTATCGATTGTTTTTGAGACAAGCCACGCCGTGACAAAAGCCCCACAGGGCCACTTAACACCATTGCGGGTAGCAAATTGCCTCGTTTCACAGGTTTCCACACCATAGAGACGGATATCACGGACGATTCTTTTTCTCCACCCCTCATCTGTTGGTGTGATCATTTTAAAGCTCACACCACTTGTGACCTGAATAGCACCTGAATAAACAGGGACATTTTCTTCATAAAATTCTGTTGATAATGATTCTAAAGACAAAGGCATTTCTTGTTTATGATCATGATTGCGTACGGTTAAATCTGGTTCTTGAGACTGTTTTTCCACGACCTTTTTTATGTTTTGCACAACAGGGCTTTGCATAAAATCTTCAGAGTTTTGACGAAAATAAGAAACAGCTGCAAGAATAAAAAAAATAAAAATCAGATATTTAAATGCTGATCGAGAAGTTTTTTTTAAAAATATCATTTTGTATATTATAAATAATTTTGTTTATTTTACTCTAAAAAATAAAATACTATAAATGAAACAGTAGAATTTTTTATTTTATTACGTTATACATTACAGTAAATTAATGTTAAGTAATTTTTAATTTTTAATATGCGGGGAAATTTTCATGAAAAACATGAATAATTCGTTCAATCGTGAACACACCTTACAAAAATCAATTTTATCAAACACCCAAAAGAAATGGCTAACAACAGTATTAATGCTTTTTATTGCTTTCCTTGTACTCAGTGAGCCAGCATTTGCAGAAGGCTTCGAAAAAATTGAAACTGCTCTTGATAAAATAATTGAAACCTTAACAGGAAAAATTGCCACAGCAATTGCCACCATTGCGGTTGCTGGTGTTGGGCTTGCCTGGATAGCTGGTTATGTTGAAATGCGTAAAGCTTTCTTCGTTTGCGTTGGCATTGGCATTGTGATGGGTGCATCGCAAATCGTAAACATGCTTTCCCATTAATCTTTAGCATTTTCAAAAACCATGAAAGAGCGTGAGAAGTTAACGGAAGATACGTTATTTCTTGCTTGCACGCGCCCTGCAATGATTGCAGGCGTAACGGTGGAAGCTATGGGATTAAATGCGATAGGATCGATGATATTGTTTATTATGGCAGGCAATATTTTTCTTTTAACCATTGGTGTTGCCATCCATTTCATATTCAAAGAAATCCTAAAGCATGACCATAATAAATTTCGTATTCTTCTGACATGGCAAAAGACAACTATTTTTGCCAGAAATTCTAGTCTATGGGGTGGGGGAAGTATTTCTCCATTACGATTAATTCGTAATTATGAGGAATTAAAATGAAAACAGCCGAGCGCAAACGTGAAAAGCAGCCAGAGGCGATCATTCCTTATGTTCGCCATGTCAATAAACACATCATTGCGCTGGATTCACGCGCTCTCATGAGCGTTATTAAACTTGAAGGCATTAACTTTGAGACAGCAGATATCATTGATCTGAATGTGCTTCACGAACAGCTCAATAATCTGTTTAAGAACATTGCGGATGAACGGATTGCGCTTTATAGCCATATTATCCGAAAGCGTGAAACTGTTTATCCGGATGGGACTTTTAGATCAGCATTTGCCAAGCAATTAGATGATAAATATCGTGAGCGAATGGTTTCACAGGAGCTTTATCGCAATGATCTTTATCTTTCGATTTTGTGGAATCCACACGTTGATAAGACGGATAAATTAGCCGAATTTTTCAAACGTTTAGGCAAAGCCAAACAAGAAAAGACGGAAGTTGATGAAGAATCCGTTCGCAAGCTTGAAGATATTACGACAGATCTTATTCAAAATTTAGAGCGTTATGGTGCAAAAAGATTAAGTCTATATGAGCATGACGGTAACATTTATTCGCAGCAAAGTGAGTTTATTCACCAACTGGTAGGTGGTCGTCGTGAACGCATACCCCTCACATGGGGGACGATAGCGTCGACTGTTTATTCCGACCGTTTGATTTTTGGGAAAGAGGTCATAGAGATACGCACTGAGGCGGGCCAGCGTTTTGCTGGCATGTTTGGTTGGAAAGAGTATCCAGCCAAAACCAGAATAGGCATGGCGGATGGTTTGCTCACCCTTCCCTTTGAATTTATTTTTACGCAATCTTTTGTTTTTAAGAGCAAAAATGTTGCCAAGCAGATTATGGGTCGCAAACAAAACCAGATGGTCAATGCCGGAGATCGTGCGGGCTCACAAATCATGGAGTTGGATGATGCGCTTGATGATCTTGAATCGAATCGTTTTGTTTTAGGGGAGCATCATTTATCGTTAGCGGTTTTTGCTGATGAGCCACAAGAGTTAGCGGATAATCTTGCCAAAGCGCGTTCTCGTCTCACAGATGGTGGTGCAGTCATTGCGCGGGAGGATTTAGGGTTAGCGGCGGCGTGGTGGGCACAATTGCCTGGTAATTATGCCTATCGCACCCGCTCTGGCGCGATAACCAGCCGCAATTATGCAGCGCTTTCACCTTTTCATTCTTTTCCGGTTGGCAAAATAGATGGCAATGTGTGGGGACCAGCGGTAGCGTTGATGAAGACTTCAGCTGGTTCACCGTTTTATTTTAACTTTCACTTTGGTGATTTAGGCAATACCTTTGTCTGTGGTCCGTCAGGTTCTGGTAAAACGGTTATTGTTAATTTTTTACTAGCGCAACTTCAAAAGCATGATCCGAATATGGTCTTTTTTGATAAGGATCGTGGAGCAGAGCTTTTTGTCAGAGCGGGTGGCGGCACTTATATGCCCTTGAAGAATGGTAGACCGACAGGCATAGCACCGCTAAAAGGCTTAGACTATAACAATCCAGCAGATAGAGTTTTTTTACGCCAATGGATTATAAAGCTTGTTTCGTCTGAAGATCAAAAGATCAGTGAATCAGAAAGACAAGATATCACGGCAGCGGTTGACCAACTTGCTCTATTACCTAAGGAACAACGGACCATATCGGCCTTACAAATGTTTTTTGACACCACGCACAGGGAGGGCATATCGGGGCGTTTAGAAAGATGGTGTAAAGGCAATGCCTTGGGATGGGTTTTTGACAATCCGGATGATGACATAGGGATTGATGCAAAATTTATTGGTTATGATATGACGGATTTTTTAGACAATGACGAAATTCGTCCACCATTAATGATGTATTTATTTCATAGGATTCTGTCTCTGATTGACGGGCGTCGTATTATCATTGTCATTGATGAGTTTTGGAAAGCGCTAGAGGATGATTCCTTTAAAGCCTTTGCACAAGACAGGTTAAAGACCATTCGGAAGCAAAATGGTTTGATGTTGTTTGCCACGCAATCACCCAAAGATGCGATTAATTCGACGATAGCTCACACCATTATAGAGCAATGTCCCACTCAGATTTATTTTCCCAATCAAAAGGGCAACCACGCAGATTATGTAGAGGGTTTTAAATTATCCGACAGGGAGTTTAACCTAATACAAGCAGAATTAAGCCGGGAGTCACGGCGTTTTCTCATCAAGCAGGGGCAAAATTCTGTTGTAGCAGAACTGAATTTACGCGGTTTTGATGATGAAATAGCCATTTTAAGCGGCACCACGAAAAACATTGAACTTCTCGAAACGATTATGGAAGAAGTGGGTGCCTCTCCAGAAAAATGGCTTCCCATTTTCCAAGAAAGGTCAAAACAATGAAAAAACTTTTATGGGCAACAGCCTTCTGTGCAATTTCTTTAGGCTTAAAAACAAATGCATTTGCTTTTGGCGATATTGTATTTGATCCCACAGCTGCTGGAAAATTAGCTGAACAAATTCGGCAAGGCACACAACAGCTTGAACAATTAAAAGGTCAACTTGAGCAAATGAAACAACTCTATAGCTCCTTAAATGCCAAGCCTGACATTTCGGCATTGAAAGAAATGTTTAACAAGCAAGGGAGCAATGGCGCTCTACCTTCTGACTTTAACCACTTTCAACAATCGATGGGCAGTGGCGGCGGCGGCGGCGGCGGAAGCAGCAGCAAAAACGCACAAAAATGGCAAGAAGAGCTTAAATATAAAGAGCCCTCAGGCGGAGCAGGATCAAAAGAAGCGGTAGATGCTTTTTACGCAGAGGAAGTCAAAAAAGCCGAACAACGTGTAGTAGGACAAGCCGCCACAGGCCAAGACGTCTACGAAGAAGCCAGTGAAACACAAAAAAAGATTAACAAGCTTCTTGATGAACTTGGAAACACTGATGAGGCTGGAAAAATTCAAGGCATTCAAGCACAACTAGAAGCGATACAAGCAAAACTGCAAACACAAGTTCTTCAAATGCAAGCCGCCGCGATGATTCAACAAGCAGAAGAAAAAGCGGCCGAAAGACGTGAAATGGAAGAATTTAAAGCACGAACCAAAGCTTTAGCTCAAAAAATGCGTGGTCAATAAAGGGTAAAAAAGAGGGGCTTGAACATGAACAAGATCATCATCACAACATTACTACTTTGCACAGGGCTCATCACCGCTGGCTGTGAAAAAACCTATAGCGTAGAAGAATTAAAAAAAGACAAAAAACTGATGGAAGAAGTACTCGTGAAATGTTTGACATCAGGGGATCTTAAATCGAAAAATTGTAAAAACGCAGAGCAAGCTGAATTTGAAACCCGTAAAAAATGGGGAGGTTTTGGCTCTACAAATGATGAGCAGCAAAAATCTGAAAAACAAGGGGACAATCACTAATCATGAACAAGATCATCATCACAACATTGCTACTTTGCACAGGGCTCATCGCTGCTGGATGTGAAAAAACCTATAGCGTCGCTGAATTTAAAAAAGATGAAAAATTACGCCTAGAGTGGGATGCTAAATGTGGATTTGCAGGGACTTCAAAAAATTGTGAAAACATGCGGTTAGCATTCTTAGAACTTGAGAAGGAACGTCAGGCAAAAGCTAAAGAAATATGGAATGCTACATTTGGGATAAAAGAGCATGCTGAGGAAGAACAAAAAGCGAAAGAAAAAGCAGAACAACAACAGGACAATCACTAATCATGAATAAAGTTCTCATAACAACATTCTTGCTTTGCACAGGGCTCATCACCGCTGGCTGTGAAAAAACCTATAGCGTCGCAGAATTTAAAAAAGATAAAAAACTGATGGAAGAGTGGAATGCAAAATGTGGATTCGCAGGAACTGCCAAAAATTGTGAAAACTTAAGGTTAGCGCAACTTGAACTTCAAAAAGAATATGAAGCAAAAGCGGAAGAGAGAGAGCGTGAACGCGAAGAAGAATATCGCAAAGAAATGGAAGAATATGACGCAAAAATAGAAGCTGAACATCAAAGAAGACAAGCTGAAATAAAAAAACTAAAAGCTGAACAAAAAGCAAAGGAACAAGCTGAACGAGAAGCAGAAGAGCGCGCTAAAAGAGAAGCGGAGCGGAAACAGGATAATAATTAAGACACAATAAAGAGCGGAGCATCTAAATGGCTGTAGAAACAAAAGGCATATTCACTGATAGAGATGATATGTTAACGCCACCCCTTACAGAGGTAACGGATAACATCTATTGCACTTTAGCTGCTCAACTTAAAAAGCTGTACGCACTTTATACTTCATTTATGGCAACATTATGTCACTGCCCTAGATTTATCATCACTGGTTATAAAAACCAGAACACAAGCATAATTTAAAAATTGTGCTCAAACCTTGTAAAACTGAAAGAAAGAAGGGGAAATATTGATGAATAAAGTTCTCATAACAACATTGTTGCTTTGCACAGGACTCATCGCTGCTGGCTGTGAAAAAACCTATAGCGTCGCTGAATTTAAAAAAGATAAAAATTTACGCCTAGAGTGGGATGCTAAATGTGGATTTGCAGGGACTTCAAAGAATTGTGAAAACATGCGGTTAGCATTTTTAGAACTTGATAAGGAACGTCAAGCACAAGCAGAAGAAAGAGCGCGTCAAGCGGAAGAAAACAATCGCAAAAGAGATGAAGAATTTGAAGCTAAACAAAAAGCTTGGATTGAAAAAATGAGAGAAAAGAATCAGAAAAGATTAGCTGAAGAAAGAGCAAAACTACGCGCGGAAGAGGAACAAAGAGCAAAAGAGCGCGCGGCAAAAGAACAACAAAATAACCATTAAGACACAATGAAGAGCGGAGCATCTCAATGGCAGTAGAAACCAAAGGCGTATTCACTGATAGAGATGATATGTTAATGGAGCCCCTTATAGAGCTAACGGATAACATCTATTGCACTTTAGATGCTCAACTTAAAGAGCTGTACACTCTCTATACTTCATTTATGGCAACATTATGTCACTGCCCTAGATTTATCATCACTGGTTATAAAACTAGAGCCTAGCATAATGTAAAAATTGTGCTCAAACCTTGTAAAACTGAAAGAAAGAAGGGGAAATATTGATGAATAAAGTTCTCATAACAACATTGCTACTTGGCACAGGACTCATCGCTGCTGGATGTGAAAAAACCTATAGCGTCGCTGAATTTAAAAAAGATGAAAAATTACGCCTAGAGTGGGATGCGAAATGTGGATTTGCAGGAACTTCAAAGAATTGTGAAAACATGCGGTTAGCATTTTTAGAACTTCAGAAAGAATATGAAGCAAAAGCAGCAGAAAGAAGCCGTAAAATTGACGAAGAAAATCGCAAATCAATGGAAAAATTTAACGCTGAAATGGAAGCCGATCTTGCAAGAATGAGAGCTGAGACTAAAAAAAAATTAGCTGAACAAGAAGCAAAGCGACGTGCTGAGGAAGAAAGAAGAGCAAAAGAGCGCACAGCAGAAGAACAACAAAATAACCATTAAGACACAATGAAAAGGGGAGCATCTCAATGGCTGTAGAAACCAAAGGCATATTCACTGATATAGACAATATGTTGATGAAACCACTTACAGATACAATGGATAAAACCATTGTTAATCTCTCATCAAGCTTAGGTGCTCCGCTTAAACTGTCTTGTACGCTCTATATTATATTTATGGGCTATAATATCATCTATGGGCGCTCTTCCATGCCCTTATGGGAATTTATAGTGACAACTTTTAAACTCGGCATCGTTGTTGCACTTGCTACAAACGCCGCTTATTATAATGAGTGGGTCAGTGGGATATTTTTCCATGATCTGCCGAATGCCATTGCAAATGCCACCCAAGGTGCCCATGTGGATCGAAATGTATGGGATAATATGATGGGTCAAGCTGGAGCACAGGTTTTGGACGCCGCAAACAAGTACACAGGGCTGACTCAAATGGGGATGTTTATTGCGACATGGATTGCTGGTTTTATCTGCTTAATTGTTTCTGCCTTTTTTTGTCTAGTCGGTTTTGTTGTTTCATTATTTGCTAAATTGGGTTTGTTTCTTGTCCTATCAATAGGACCAGTTTTTATAAGTCTCTATATGTTTTCCTCAACCAGAAAATTCACAGAAGCATGGTTAGGGCAAGTGGCAAACTTCATCATTTTATATGTGTTAGTCGTGCTGCTTGGTGGCTTATATGTCAAGATTTCGATGAATATTTTTTCAAGAGGTGTTGACAATATCTTCACTACTTTACTTCAGTTCTTGGTTGTTGGTCTTGGTGGTATTTTTCTTTTCCTCAGACTCCCTGATATCGCATCAGGTTTAGCTTCTGGGGG
The DNA here is from genome assembly GCF_028618435.1 of Bartonella sp. MM73XJBT.G. Taxonomy (GTDB): domain Bacteria; phylum Pseudomonadota; class Alphaproteobacteria; order Rhizobiales; family Rhizobiaceae; genus Bartonella. The sequence goes on along the minus strand of NZ_JAQISW010000006.1, from coordinate 130,357 downwards.
GGCTTCTCTTACAGGCTCAGGACCAGTTGCTAAAACAACAGCTCAACTAACGGGTAAAGCTGCTAAAGCAACAGCCAACACGATAGAGAAGGGCTTTAAAAAATTAACATCACTCTTAAAGCATCACTTTTAAAAAAGGTCTAAGTTAAAATGCGGGAATTAAAAAAAATTGGGGTTATTTTATCATTTCTCTTTCTCAGTGGCTGTATGTCCTCATCACACACACTGAAGTCACTTCCAAAGTGTGATGGATATTCTAAACGTCCACTCAACCGCTCTATGTGGAATTGGGAAGGGAAAAAACCCACACCCACACCCATCATCATCAGTAACAACACCACCCCCTCACCCTTAAAAGAGGGAAAGCTGGAAATGCTTCTGGCACAAAAGTTAACGGATGAAGAAATGAAATCCTATAAAAATTGCGGGCAAAAAGCATGAAAAAAAAAGACGTAGAACAATACATTGCTGAAGCGCGCTCCTTTGATCAAGATCGCATGCTCGCCGCACGATGCACCACCCGCGCCTCACTCACCATCGCTGCGATAGCCGTTATCGTCGCGGTCATGTCATCCTTTGCGGTCATCACCCTCACACCACTTAAAACCGTGGAGCCTTTTGTCATCCGTGTGGACAATTCAACCGGCATCACAGAAGTGGTGGAAGCCTTAAAAGAAGCACCCACCAATGTCGATGAAGCCATCACACGCTATTTTGCCGCAAAATATGTCCGCTCTCGTGAAGGCTTTGCCGTAGAAGAAATACAAAACAACTTTAAAACGGTCTCTCTCCTCTCTTCCACTGAAGAGCAGGAAAGATTTGCCAGCTGGTACGGCGCAAGAAATCCACAAAGCCCACAAATTCTCTACAAACATGCCACCGTTACAATAACGATAAAATCAATCTCCTTTATCAATCAAGATGTTGCTCAAGTGCGCTATTACAGAACAATCCATGATAATGACAACAACAAAGAATTCATTACCCACTGGGTTGCAACGCTCACCTTCGAATATATTAACGCCCCCATCTCTGTCCAAAACCGCCTGATAAATCCTCTTGGGTTTATTGTTAATGAATATAGAACTGATCCGGAAGTGGTCAACTGATCATGACAAAAAAAATCCTTTTTCTTATTCTCAGCATCCTCGTCCTTTCTCCTACACCTTGGAGTAACGCCAGTGTTTTTCCCACCCGCGCGCCGAGTGATAGCCGCATTCGCTTTATCAATTATGATGCTTATAATGTCACAAAAATTATTGGCTCCATCCGCTCTTCCGTTCAGATAGAATTTTCTGCCAATGAAGAGATTGCGCATGTCGCCATTGGCAACAGCGTTGCATGGGAAGTCGCACCAGCAGGCAATATTCTCTTCCTCAAAGCGCGCGAAGTCCAACCCATCACCAATCTCCAAGTCGTCACCACAAAGCTTGATGGCTCAAAACGCTCCTATCAATTTGAACTGATCATCAAAGATGGAGAAATTTCCTCTGGACATGAAACCTATTTCCTCGTGAAATTTCGCTACCCCCAAGAAGAAGCAGAACAAAGAAGACTTGCCGCCCTTCTGCGACAAGAAAAAAAACAAGCCCAACAAATTGATAATGTCTTTAACGCTTATGAAACCTACGGACCACGCAATTGGGCTTACACCGCACAAGGCTCAAGCAACCTTGAACCCTCCTCTGTATACGACAATGGCAAAACCACAACATTCACCTTCCCTGAAAACCAAGAAATCCCTGCCATTTACATCGTGAGCAGTGACGGTACAGAATCGCTGGTTCCCAAAACCACAAGAGGCAACATGGTTATTGTCCATGCCATTAGCGCACGCTTCACCCTAAGACAGGGAAGAAATGTCCTCTGCATCTTTAACGAAGCCTATCAACCAAAAGGCATCAATCCAGACACCGGAACAACCTCACCATCTGTTGAACGTAAAATTGCATCAGATCTTTAAACATCTTTAAATAAAGCGGGAATTAAAGGGGACCAACACATGAGTGATAAAACCACGAACGAAGATCGAGGCTCCATTAGCGATAAACGCAACAATACCTCACAAAGCCTTGGCAAAAAAATAGTTGTCGCAATCGCCTGTATAGGAGTCTGCGCCTATGTGGTTTGGAACATTCTCTCCTCTCCCGAAGAAAAAAAAGACACTGCAAAACCTCATAAAAAACAAGAAAAAAGCTTTCGCAACACCCTCGCGCCTTTAGAGATCCTCCCCTCCACCCCGCGTGCCAAAATGGCGCCCATAACCCTCCCCCCTCCACAACCACTCGCACCAGCCCCCAAAAAAGACGACCCCTTACTTGATGCCGCAAGACGCGCCCCTGTCTTAGCTTTTGCCAAAGGCTCTAAATCTGAATTAAAAAATGTCGTCAACAATGCTTTCAACCCCCTTGAGAAATTGAATGCCCTTGAAAATCTCTCTCAGATGCAAAATTCTCCTGCCGCTCAAAACACACAAAATTTTGCAACCCTGTTAAAACCCACCACATCAGAAGAAACAAAAGCAAAACTCATCGGCAATAGAAACTTTATCATCGCCATGGGAACCTCTATCCCCTGTATCTTAGAAACCGCCTTAAACAGCGACCAACCAGGCTTTGCCAGCTGCATTATTAACCGCGATATCCTCTCTGACAATGGACGCGTTGTTTTACTTGATAAAGGTACCCAAGTGGTTGGCGAATATCGCGGAGGCATCAAACAAGGGCAATCCCGTCTCTTCGTCCTCTGGACCAGAGCCAAAACCCCAAACGGCATCATCATCCCCCTTGCCTCACCCGCAACCGACAGTTTAGGACGAGCCGGCTTTGATGGCAACATCAACACCCATTGGTGGGAACGCTTTGGCTCTTCCCTTTTACTCACCGTTATTGATAGCGCCACAACCACCCTCACCAACAGAATGCAAAACAAGAATAAAGCAGGGGCAAACAACGCTGGAGGTAGTGGTTTTGAAGGCGCAAACAACATGGGAAAAGATGCAGCAAGTATCGCTCTTGAAAACCAAATCAACATCCCCCCTACCTTAGAAAAATTCCAAGGCGAACTGGTCAATATTTTCGTTGCAAGAGATCTCGACTTTTCCTCTGTCTATAAACTAACGCTCACCCATAAAAGGAACAACGCTTACTCCCGCTCAACCCCGGGCTATTCCTTTTTTCATTAGTCACTCTCACAGTCAATAAAAACACATATAAAACATATAAAGTAATTAAAATCATAGTATGGCCACAGCAAAAAATATAGAACGAGCCTCCATCGTTTTAACAAAATTGAAAATCTTAGATGATTTTCTCAATAATGAAAATTTATTCGAAATTGTCGTCAATCGTCCTGGTGAAGTGATTGTTGAGGGTCCAAACGGTTGGCAAACCCACACCCTTGAAGAACTAACCTACAGCGAGCTAGAAGGTATCGCAAAAGTTGTTGCTGCCTACACAACACAAAAAATCAGTGTAGAAAACCCTGTTCTCTCCGCAACACTTCCCAATAATGAACGCATACAAATTGTCATGCCCCCCGCTGTTGCCCCCAATACCATCAGCATGACAATCCGCAAACCTTCATCACGCACTTTTTCCCTTGAAAGTTTACACGAAAACCAACTGTTTTCTGTAGCAAGAAATGTCACTTTCACCCCCCTTGAACAAATGAAAAAGCGTTCCTGTGAACTCTCCGACACAGAACAAGAACTAACAGACCTCTTCATCGCCAAAGATTTTTGTAAATTTTTAGAACGCGCCGTTATCACCCAACAAAACATCTTAATATCCGGCAAAACCGGCTCTGGAAAAACCACCCTCTCCAAAGCTTTAATTGCCAAAATCCCCGAATACGAACGCATTCTCACCATTGAAGACACACCAGAACTGGTCGTTCCCCATTCCAATAAAGTCCAACTTTTCTATTCAAAAGATAACCAAGGCTTAGCAAAAGCTGGCGCAAAAGAACTCCTTGAATCGGGACTGCGCATGCGCCCCGACCGCATACTCTTGCAAGAGCTACGTGATGGCACAGCCTTTTACTATATCCGCAATGTCAACTCTGGTCACCCAGGCTCCATCACCACTGTCCACGCCTCCACAGCCCTTGCCGCCTTTGAACAAATGACCCTCCTTGTCAAAGAAAGTGACGGGGGCGGTAATTTAGCACGCGATGATATCCGCGGCTTATTAATTTCCATGATAGACGTCATCATCCAATGCAAACGCCTGGAAGGCAAATTTCGTGTCACAGAAATTTACTACGACCCCTTCAAACGTCGAGACGCTTTTTAAAAAAAGCGCAAAGTCAAGTCAATAAACATGAAAAAGAAACTGAAAAGCAACGAAACTATAGGCAAAAGATATCTCTCGCAACATTATATCTGCATATCTGCGCTCTAGATTTATCATCACTGTTTATAAAAACTGAAAGAAAGAAGGGGAAATATTCATGAATAAAGTTCTCATAACAACATTGCTATTTTGCACAGGGCTCATCACCGCTGGTTGTGAAAATCTAAGATTAGCGCAGCTTGAACGTGAGAAGGAACTTAAAAAGAAATATGGAATATGAAGCAATAGACAATATATTTAACGGTGTCCCTCACACCGGACAAGGGATAAAATCATTGCCAATCTTTCATCAAGTGTAGATAGCTCCGTTTAAGGTATCTGCTACAATCTATATTATATTTATAGGCTACAATATCATCTATGGGCATTCTTCCATACCCTTAGAGGACTTTGTAACAACAGCTTTCAAACTTGGCATCATTGTTGTACGCACCACAAACGCCGCAGCTTATAAGAGATTGAGGTTTTGATGAATCAATACAGACAAATGTTCAGACTTCCCAAAATGGGCCGCAATAGATGCCTCTAGCATTTCTTGTTTCTCAACACCCTTCCAGTTGATATGATAACCAGCTTCACGAGCAAGTTGTCCCATAAATTCACGCAAGGTACGCCCATTCCCCTCTCGAAAGGGATGCAACGCATTCAACTCTCCCATGTAATATCCAGCCCTTTGGCTAAATTCATCTATATCAAGACCACGCAGATACTGTTCTTTTGCAAGCTGTTGCGTAATCTTCGGGGCATAACTTTCAATCTGATGATAACTCGCAAACATACTATTGCCTTTGGCAATATCCACTAAACGGATCTCTCCCGCCCATTCATATATGTCACCAAACAGTTTCCTATGCATCTCTTTCATGTAGCTGAGATCAAACTTACCACGAATAGCAGCATGCATAAGTTCAAAAGACCTTAAATAAGCGAAAGTAGATTCTACACGCTCCAATGTGGCTTTGTCTTTAATACCAAACCGATTATATAACACACCAGTTTCAGGATCAGTATAAGGATCACCGCTTCCCTTATACTTCTCCACGTTTTACCCGCTCCATATAATCTTTGAGGATATCACTTATTTCAAGTTCTCCAATAATAACACGCTCCATTTGCTCAACGACTTTTGGATCGGGTTCCAACCCCTCTAAACGTTGGCTTGCCAATGCATTTTTAGCAGCAAAGCGACGTCGTTTAATTTCCTCTTCACTCAACATATAAAAACCTCCCTTCGTTATTCTTCATTATAGCTCAAGTATACTACAAACATAAGGTTTTATTCCTTGCCTTACCGCATCACATCTTTCGACCTTTCACGCGCTCTCGCATTGATTTTCTCTTGTTGTCTCTGTTGCAAAAATTTAACAGCCATTTGAAACTCTTTTATGTATTTTTTATCATGAGACTGTTATTTAGAAGTTGCTTTTGATAAATTATAATTTGTTTGCAGAGCAAGCCAAGCTCGTGCTGTGCTTACACCAGACATTTCAAGCCTAATAGCAAGATGAGCACTAATCGCGGCTTTTCCATTTAAAACGCTAGAAAGGGCTTCTCGAGATATACCAAGCCACTCTGCGGCTTCATTAACCGATAAACCAAATTCTTTTATCACATCTTCACGCAATAATTCACCAGGATGTGGTGGATTTTTCATCATTTTTTAGCACTCCTTAGTGATAATCACGATAATCAACTAATTCGACATCTATGGCCTCAAAGTGAAATATTACACGACAATTTCCATTGATAATAATTAACCCATAATCTTTAAGATCACCTTTTAGCAGATGTAATCAAAAGGACGCATAACTTTAAATCTTTTGGCGATACATCTCCTTCAAGAGCACCTAAAACAGCATGGGCGGTTCTAATCCCTTTAGTCGTATCAGTATTATAGAAGGCTTCAATCCTTTTATGTTTAAATCATAAAATCATAAATTAAGAGAATGTGTAACACGACAAGATACAAAAAATATTGATTATTTTTTATATCACATGGCTTTTTTTACTTTATAAACATTAGAACTGTCATGAAAAAAATTGATTATTCTCATCACCTTATCTTTCAAGAGCAGTACTCACACATGTATCATGATGGGTGATCACATCCATCAACTCTGTCACAACCGTATCCAACACCTCTCGTGCATCCCCTTCGGCCATAAGGCGGATAACTGGCTCAGTTCCAGAAGCACGGATCACCAATCGTGCCTCTTTTCCCAACTGCTTTTCTGCTTGATCAATAGCCGTTTTGACGGGATTTTTTTTCAAAACATTTTTATTTTTAATCGTTACATTTTTTAAAATTTGTGGGACAGGTTCAAACCGTTTACACAATTGGCTCATAGGGGTTTGACTTTCTTTCATACAAGCTAAAATCTGCAAGGCTGCCACCAACCCATCACCCGTTGTCCCAAAGTCACTAAGCACAATATGCCCAGAAGCCTCACCTCCAACATTATATCCCTTTTGACGCATGGCATCGACAACATAACGATCTCCAACTTTTGTTCTGATCAAGTCCAACCCTTTGGCATTCAAAAACCGCTCCAGTCCCAGATTGGACATAATCGTTGTAACAACCCCATTGCACCGTAACCGTCCCATTTTATGCCAATTTTCAGCAATCACAGCAATCAACTGATCCCCATTAACCGCTTGTGCTTTTTCATCAACAATGAGTACACGATCGCCATCTCCATCAAGAGCAATCCCTACATCAGCACGCACTTCATGCACTTTGCGTTTTAAAGAGCTTAAATCAGTTGAGCCACATTTTTGATTAATATTGGTCCCATTCGGTTCATTATGAATAGCAAAAACCTCAGCCCCCAACTCCCATAAAGCACGAGGAGCCGCTTTATAAGCAGCGCCATTAGCACAATCCACAACAATACGCACAGCATCTAAGCGAACATCACGAGGCAAAGTCCGTTTGGCATATTCAATATAACGATAAATATCTCCCTCAACCCGTTTTGCGGAACCAATTTCGGCAGAACTTGCTAAAGATTTTGAAAGATCTGTATCGATCAATTGTTCAATTCTTGCTTCCATATCATCTGAAAGCTTAAAACCATCAGGACCAAAAAGTTTAATGCCATTATCATAGAAAGGATTATGAGAAGCAGAAATCATCACGCCAAGATCTGCACGCAAAGAACGGCAAAGCATTGCAACAGCAGGCGTTGGCACGGGCCCCAATAAAAAAACTTCCATCCCCGCAGCAGTCAATCCTGAAACCAAAGCATTTTCCAACATATAGCCAGATAATCGGGTATCCTTACCAATCACCACACGACACGATTGATGTTGTGAACGAAATAAAACCCCTACAGCCATCCCTACCTTCATGGCAAAATCAGGTGTCATGGGAAATGAATTGGCTTTTCCCCGAATTCCATCAGTCCCAAAATATTTTTGCACCATACCTCGTTCCTTTATCCTTCTTCCCTTGGCTTTTCTTTAAAACGCTAATAGCCCCTCAATAGCCCTTTATACTCCTCACCCTATAAATGATACCATTGGACTTACCCCTCATCTTTTTAGGTCATCAAAAAACCTTTCACCATTGACACATCTAAACGACGCTCAACCAATAATGTTTCTCCTCTGCACACATAAAGCAATATTATTTGCTAAACAAGCTTTACACATCCCTTGAATACACCCAAAATATAGTCTCACATCCTGCCAAACCCGCAAGTCAATTCATTATCAAACCTCACAATCCTCAGTCCAAAGCTGCAAAGTACCCCTATCACTTAACCTCACAACCTTCAGCCCAAAGCCGTAAAGCATCCCCTATCACTTAAACCTTGCAACCCTACCAATACTGTAAGAGAACAGACCGCTTTATCCCCTACTAAAGCTGTCATAATAAACGGCTTTTCTTAATTTTTTTCTTCCATGTTTTGGCAAATATTGCATCAAAGGCGCAAAGCTTTGCTCGCGCCCTTTTCAAAGAATTTAGAAGTTTTCCGAAAACATAGTCACTCAAGTGTTCTTAAAGAATTCTTATTTTCCTTTATCAGATCCCGAAGGTTTTGACTTTTTTTCAACACTGTTTTTATTTTGAGAGTGATTGACTGTTTTTATAGGACCTTTTGCGTTTTGTGCTTTTTTAGACTCAGTATCCTTGGACTTAGTATCACTGGATTTTGCTGTTTTCTTTCCAACAGTGCCTTCTGCCTTGTCGTCCTCCTCACCTTTAACGGATTCTGCTTTATGGAGCACTGTTTTAGCGTCTTTTTCATCGCCCACAGGATCCCCTGCTTTCACCGTTCCAATCTTTGGAACAGAGGAAGTCCGCGGGGCAGCATTTTCATCTTTCTGCGTCCGTGAAGGAGGCTTTCCTGCAATAACTTCGTTAATTTCAGCACCCGTTAAAGTTTCATATTCCAACAAGCCTTGAGCGAGAGCAAACCATTCTTTTCTTTTTGTTTTCAAAATATTGGTTGCATTTTTATAGGCATCATCAATAAGCTTACGCACTTCCATATCAATCATGCGTGCTGTTTCTTCAGAAACATTTTGTGTTCGCGCAACAGAATGACCTAAAAAGACTTCATCTTGGTTATCGCCATAAGCAACATTTCCAAGCAGATCCGAGAATCCCCACCGTGTGATCATGGCACGTGCTAATTTCGTTGCTTGCTCAATATCAGAAGAAGCCCCCGATGTGATATTTTCCTTTCCAAATTTTAACTCTTCAGCCACGCGCCCCCCCATCATGATGGCTAAACGAGAAATCATCCATCGATAACTCATGGAATAGCGATCGCCTTCCGGCAATTGCATCACCATTCCCAATGCCCTTCCCCTTGGAACGATTGTTGCTTTGTGGACAGGGTCAGCAACCGGAACATTGAGAGCCACAATAGCATGCCCTGCTTCGTGATAAGCCGTGAGTTCTTTTTCCTCTTGTGTCATAGCGGTTGAACGACGTTCAGCCCCCATCATCACCTTATCTTTTGCATCTTCGAATTCTTGCATTGTCACAACTCTTTTATTGCGGCTCGCAGCCATAAGAGCAGCTTCATTTACAAGATTCATGAGGTCCGCACCGGAAAACCCTGGAGTTCCCCTTGCCAAAACTTTCAAATCAACATTCGGGGCTAAAGGGACATTGCGCACATGTACTTTCAAGATTTGCTCACGTCCAGAAACATCTGGATTTGGCACCACGACTTGTCGGTCAAAACGCCCTGGTCTCAATAAAGCAGGATCCAGCACATCAGGGCGGTTTGTTGCAGCAATAAGAATAATACTCTCATTGGGCTCAAACCCATCCATTTCGACAAGCAACTGATTTAAAGTCTGCTCACGCTCATCGTTTCCCCCACCCAGTCCAGCACCCCGATGGCGTCCAACAGCATCGATTTCATCTATAAAGATAATACAAGGTGCATTTTTTTTAGCCTGTTCGAACATATCCCGCACACGGCTCGCCCCAACACCTACAAACATTTCAACAAAATCAGACCCTGAAATGGTAAAGAATGGTACATTAGCTTCACCAGCCACCGAACGCGCTAACAGCGTTTTACCGGTTCCTGGAGGACCAACAAGCAAAACACCGCGAGGGATACGCCCTCCTAAGCGTTGAAATTTTTGTGGTTCGCGTAAAAATTCAACAATTTCTTGCAGATCTTGTTTTGCTTCTTCAACGCCAGCAACATCCTTAAAGGTAACACGTCCTTGCGCTTCATTAAGCAATCTTGCCTTTGATTTCCCAAACCCCATTGCCCCGCGAGATCCATTTTGCATTTGTCGCATAAAAAAGACCCACGCTCCTACAATAATAATAACAGGCAACAAAGAAAAAAGGAGATTAAGGAAGATACTATTTCCAGAACTTTCAGGAATAGCTTTAACATTAACGTTTTTGCTTTCCAATTTTTGTATCAAACCAGGATCACGTGGTGCAAAAGTTGAAACAGTTCTCTGTTCGACAGTTTGTCCTGTTAATTTTTGACCTTGAATGGTCACCGATTTCAGCTCGTTATTCTCAACTTTTTGTAAAAACTCAGAATAGGAGACTTCTCCACCACCAGAACGTTGACTATCTCCATTAAAGAAAGAAAACGACACAATTAAAATCAAGGCAATAACTCCCCAAATGAGGAGAGAGCGGTAATTAGAATTCATATTCAGCCCACTTAATCAAATATAGATTTCAAACAGTTCCCCTTAACATATAACCTTGTCAGCCCCTTGCCAAGGGATGAGAGACGGTTTATTCTCTTTTAGAGTTATTTTTCTTTATCTTTTCACCTCAAGATTAAAAAAAGGTTCTACAACATTCACCAGCGCAGTATCTTCGCGTGAGGAAAGCCAATCAAAAGGCGCCATAATTCGCTTGATGATAACGTTTTTATGAATAATCGCTTGAGAAATCAACTCAGGAATATCACACCCTTTATCATTTGAAATCATCAGCAGTGATTGTAAAGAGGGCAAATGAGGCTTTTTAAGATTAAAATTGCTGTTTTTCAATAAAGGTTTCAGCTGTTCTAAATTTGCGGCTCCAACCTTTATAGCCTCAGATCCATGATTGGTAATCTGATAGCGCCCATCCCACATGAGTGTTTCCTCCGGCGCTACAAAAACCTCTTTCATATTGCGTTTTTCACGCCATAAAGCAATGCCATCTTTATTATATTCAATCACACAGCCCGCATAAGTAAAACGCCGCTTTTCGGAAGAATGAAGAGAGAGTTTTTGAACAAGCATGCTTAATTTTTTTGAAGGAAGCAAATAAAATCCCCCACCCATCAACACCGCAAAAAGCCCAACAACGAAAGGGAAACAGGCATGTTTGTGTAAAAGTGACGCAGGCTTTTTGATGAAACAACGCCCATATTGAACCGTAATATCCAGTGCTAAGATTAAATCGGCAATATTTTGCGCGTGTTGACGCCGCCGCAATGCAGCCTGATTTATTTTTTGAGCAATATCCGCAAGCTTTTGCGGAGGAAGAGATTGACGCACACGCACGCGTTCAAAACTGCGATCTTCATTGCTTGGATCATCAATCCACACTTTTCCTTGCACGCTTAAATAATTGCGCAATGTTTGGCGTTTTACACCAAGAAGCGGCCGAATCAAACGTACTTTTCTATGCAGCAATGACTCACGCGGGATACAAGATAAACCACGCTCATATAAGATTCCATCGTTTTTTTCGGCAATATTTTCTCTCGTTTCTCTGGCATGATCTTCATCACACATAGCACCAACTTCACTGCGCAAAGCCCCCCTACTCTTTTGGAGACCCCCCCTACTCTTTTGGAGACGTTGAGAGCGCATTTGATAGGTTTCAACCTGATCATTGAATGTATGGCCGGTCATAATAAGGGAGGCACGTTGTTTTTGTGCTTCCTGAACTAAGAGATTATAGCGTGCAATACGAGCGCTGGAAGCAATATGCGTCTTTGGTTTTTTGCCTTCCCACCGCACAGTGATATGTTTAATGTGATGGTCATGACAAATTTCCGCAACAGTTTCTGCTTCACGCGCTGATTCTTTACGCAATTGATGATCAACCGTAACAGCAATTATTTCTAAAGGAATAGAGAGCGTATCCAAATACTCTTTAACCAAAAACATCAAAGCCAAAGAATCACTTCCCCCTGAGACAGCAAGAATCACTCGTCGACACTGAATAAAATCCGATGTTTTAAAGAGATTTCTTGCTAGTCTAACGCACACCGAAAATGACCTCGTTGCTTATTTTAGAGAGTTACAAAACACAGACTCTAACATTTGATGATGTTTTTTGTTTTTTGCAAAAAGAGCACAATCCTTTTCATTTTTCTCAAGAGCGACCATACTTCTTGCTAATTTCAGCAAAATCTCGGATGTATAGAGCTTCTTTTTATCGGCATACCATGCGGACAGGTAAACTTGTGCTGCTTCATAATAGCGTTTTTGTCCCAACAAAGATTCAGCCAACCAAAACAAAGCATCATCACTCAAAGGATCTTTTTTGTAGCGATTTTGAAAAGCACAAAAGCTCCTTTCAGCCTCAACATAGTTGGCAGAACGAATAAAGTCATACCCTTCCTTATACAACGCTTTAGAAGAAGAAAGAGTGTCACTTTGATCTGCTTGAACCGTTACATCATGCGCTTTTTTAAAAATACCCCCTGTTTCCTTCACAGCATGATCTTTCACATCAGCAACCTTTGTCTGGTTATCCGCACTCAGCTCCTGCACCATCTCTTCTTTTTCAGTCTGAGATTTTTCATCCAAAGCAGCACTTTCAACGGAACAAGAATAAACAGAAGAGTCTTTTTTATCAAAAAGTCGGTGAAACTGCTTGTTAACATTTTTCAAATTGTTATGCTCAAGCACCATCCGTATTTTATGCAAAAGCTTATCTAAATCATAATCTTTAAATAAGTCCTGCTGATTCTCTAAAATAATCCCTTGATACACCGAAACCCCAGCAGCTTTTTTCACCACATCGGAAGCAGCCTTATCAGCAGCGTCTGAAGCTTTTTCCACCACATCGGAAGCAGCCTTATCAGCGGCATCTGAAGCTTTTTCCATCACATCGGAAGCAGCCTTATCAGCGGCATCCGTGGCTTTCTTCACCGCATCGGAAGCCTTATCAGCAGCATCTGAAGCTTTTTCCATCACATCGGAAGCAGCCTTATCAGCGGCATCCGTGGCTTTCTTCACCGCATCGGAAGCCTTATCAGCAGCATCCGTGGCTTTCTTCACCGCATCGGAAGCAGCCTTATCAGCAGCGTCTGAAGCTTTTTCCATCACATCAGAAGCCTTATCAGCGGCATCCGTGGCTTTCTTCACCGCATCGGAAGCAGCCTTATCAGCAGCGTCTGAAGCTTTTTCCACCACATCGGAAGCAGCCTTATCAGCGGCGTCTGAAGCTTTTTCCACTACATCGGAAGCAGCCTTATCAGCAGCGTCTGAAGCTTTTTCCATCACATCAGAAGCCTTATCAGCGGCATCCGTGGCTTTCTTCACCGCATCGGAAGCAGCCTTATCAGCAGCATCCGTGGCTTTCTTCACCGCATCGGAAGCCTTATCAGCGGCATCTGAAGCTTTTTCCATCACATCGGAAGCAGCCTTATCAGCAGCATCCGTGGCTTTCTTCACCGCATCGGAAGCAGCCTTATCAGCGGCATCTGAAGCTTTTTCCATCACATCGGAAGCTTTATCCGTATCATGTGCTGGATATTCAGAAGTCTTTCGAGCCGCACTTTCAGCAAATGAGGTAGAACAAGCTATGAAAACCGCCATATAAAAGATCGTTTTCCAATTGATTTTACGATACATTCTTTTCTCCCCTTAAGAGTTCATTGAATGGTAGAAACAAACAATTTGCTCATTTAATGACTGTTCATATCACTTAGCGTTGTCACAGCACGTCGATTTTGATTCCAACAGGAAATATCATCACACACCGCGACAGGTCTTTCCTTTCCGTAAGAAATTGTTTGAATCCGTTGCGCAGACACACCTAGAGACACGAGATAATTCCGCACAGCAACAGCGCGGCGCTGTCCAAGTGCCAAGTTATATTCACGTGTCCCTCTCTCATCAGCATGACCTTCAATCATAATAGAATAATAAGGATAATGAAGCAACCATTCTGCTTGGCGCGTTAAAATACGTTCAGCATCTGCATTCAATGAAGAAGAATCGAGACTAAAAAACACACGATCACCCACATTAACCGTAAATTCTTGTCCTGAACCTGGTAACACCTGATTTAAACCAGCATCATTCATATAAGCGCCATTCATACCGTGAAATGCACCGGTATTTTTTTTGCCACATCCACCCAAACACAGGGCGAAAAGAAAGAGTATCGCTAAGGAACGAGAGAGAGTATTTTGGGTAGAGCACATAGTCCGTTTTTCCTTTAAAGAAGGGTAAATTCTTAAAAATATTTTTAAGAATAACTGTTAATTCCTAATGAAGACGAAATTTTTTTGTTTTTTGTCATCATTTTTCAGTCTCTGCCAATTTTTCTTCCCTCCCAGTTATTCCTCTAACATTTCCATGATAAATTGAGAAACATTGCCCTGATACGTCCTACCGCTTACGCTTCCTCTTGATCTTCACGATTTTTTTGCAGTGCGTTCAATTTTGCAAAAACTTTATCAGCATCAAAAGTTTTGTGGGAATTGTCTTCACTTTTATTTTCCTCTAGAGCAGCGTTTTCCGTCACAGAGGCGGGAAGCAACGACCTATCTTCTTCTGCAGCAACAGGGCGATTTTTTGCCGCACGCTGGAGTTCAAAATCTAAATCGATTTGCGAACACAAACCAAGCCCTACAGGATCAAGAGGAGACAAATTGGCACTATTCCAATGGGTTCGAAGGCGGATTTGTTCAATTGTTGCTTTTGTTGTCCCAATCAACCTTGCAATTTGTGCATCTTTCAACTCAGGATGGTTCGTAACCAACCATAAGATACCATTGGGACGATCTTGACGTCGAGAAAGAGGGATATAACGTGCTCCTTTACGTTTTTTTTCAGGAATGTGCACCCTTGATTGAGAAATTTTCAAGCGTGCGTTTTGATCCGCCTCCACCCGTGCAATTTCACTGCGCGTCAACTGCCCAGAGTTAATCGGATTGAGACCTTTAATACCATAAGCTGCCTCACCATCGGCAATAGCTTTTACTTCCAAGACATGCAATTTACAAAATTCTGCAATCTGCTCAAAAGAAAGAGCTGTATTATCAACCAACCAAACAGCTGTTGCTTTGGGCATCAAAAGTTGCGTTGCCATTTTTATAAATCCTCTTCTGCGCCTCTTCTATGAGGCAGTTTACCGCCCACTCAAGAGCACTGGAACTTCTTCATTATATGTTCTTATATGTTCGTCTTTTCCACCCACTTTTATAATAAAGCGAGGCATGGAATAAACCACTTTGCCATGAAATTATACTCTATTATAGCGTGATTTTTGCTCAACGACAAGAGATCTCTCTTGGAATGATCCTCAATGAAGGTGTCTTTACCTTTAAGATTAATTTTCTTATAAAGGATTTATTTGATTATTTCACCTCATGCTGTGGCACATTTACTCTGGTGGGATGCGTGATTTTATCGCCTTACATTCTAAAAAAAACTAACCCAGAAGGAAAGCCCTCAAACAGGAAGGAAAACTATGGCAGGCCATTCACAATTTAAAAATATTATGCACCGTAAAGGGCGTCAAGATGCGATGCGCTCGAAAATATTTTCTAAGCTTGCACGTGAAATTACCGTCGCAGCAAAACAAGGTGCTCCTGATCCAGCCATGAATCCACGGTTAAGGCTGGCTGTTCAAAATGCTAAAGCACAGTCAATGCCAAAAGACAATATTGAACGCGCGATTAAAAAAGCGTCAGGAACCGATGTCGAAAATTATGATGAAGTACGCTATGAAGGTTATGGACCAGGTGGTGTTGCCGTCATTGTTGAAGCTTTAACCGATAACCGTAACCGCACCGCTTCAAACGTGCGCGCCGCCTTCACAAAATCAGGCGGAGCCCTAGGGGAAACAGGATCGGTCAGTTTCATGTTTAATCGGATTGGGGAAATAATTTATAAGCCAGAAGCAGGAACAGCAGACAACATCATGGATGCAGCAATTGAAGCCGGTGCCGAAGATGTACAATCCGAAGAAACCGGACATCATATTACCTGCGCATTTGAAGATATTGGTGAAGTTTCAAAAACACTTGAAGCAAAACTTGGTGAAGCAGAATCAATCAAAACAATTTGGAAAGCCACCACCCTTGCACCAATAGATGAAGAAAAAGCTTTATCCGTTTTACGACTGATTTCAACCTTAGAAGAAGATGATGATGTGCAAAATGTTTATGCTAATTTTGATGTCAGCGATGAGATTTTGGCAAAACTGTCCGTATAATTCTCATCATTGAGCTCTCTCTTCATCGATAAGGGACTGAAAAACATCTAATCACCTTGCCTCTTTGGTCATAAATATAAAAGCCCCGCGTAAAAAGCGGGGTCAATCGTGGTCGTGCCCAAGAAAACCACAATCAATCAACCGCAAAAAATAGAACCAATGGCCTCCAAAAGCAGATTGATGAAAAAAGAAAGCATAAAGCAAACCCCGCCCCCTTGAGCGCCCTTGAACACTCAAACAATTTTGATGATAAAAGCGAAAACTCCATCGTCTCACGGCTTTTTACATATCTCAAAGATGATCCCTCTATCGCCTCTCTCTTTGTTTTTTTTAAGAGTCTCCTTGTCCTCCCCCCCCCTCAAGAAGCGAAAATTTCACCCCGATCTGGTCTGTAAACCATTCAGGTTTTCTTAAAGACGCATTCTTCTTCTCACACATAAAATTTAATTGAAACTGAAAGCAATAATTTTATCACATTGATTTATAAGGGCAGTTTAGCGTTATTGAACTTGAATAAGAACCCTTACATAACGTCAAATTCTCTCATTTCAAATCTGTGTGTATGGTGCATCAATTAAAATCATACACTTGCACATTCTTCAGCAGAAAATACCTGTGTGGCATAAAGCTTAAAGGAGAAAAATACCCTTTTACGAACTGTCTCAAAGGCTGTAAGGCGGTTGTAATATGAGAGACGCTTCTTGCATGATACTGCTTGCTCCATTAAGCACCACCATCTTTACGCTTATGGCGTAACAAGGCATTACCATCACACTATTTTCCAGCGCCCAATATTGAAACAACCCTTGCATTGAAACGATTCATAAGAGACATTTTTAGTCCTTATATAATTTTTATTCACACGCTCATCCCACTTGTAACATAAAAGCGAGTGATTTTGATTGATTCAAAATAAGCAGATTTGAAATGAGAAAATCTTACAGTATTTAAAGGTTCTTATTTAAGTTGAATAAAAATAAATTATCATTATAAATCAATGATTTGTATCTGTTATGAAGCCTCAAAAACTTCTAGAGACTTCAATATTCTTTTAAAAGACGCGATTCATCGTCTTGTAAATAGAGCTTATCCACAAGCTTCCTTATCGTTTAAGGAAAACACCTTAAGGGAAAAGCAAAAAGAACCGGTTTGAAAACAACCTGGTCTTTAAGCAAACCAGATCAGAAAGGAAGTCAAAAGATCTATAGCGACAGTTTAGAAAAATAAAAGCAATCGAGAAACCTTAAAACAGCTCCATTTTTTAAGAAATGTTTTTTTAAAAAACGTTTTCGTCTCAAAAAGATTCGGCTATCGATAAATGACAGACGATGGCGGATGAAATTGATAAAAACCACCTCCCCCTCACAAGGGCATTCTTTTAACTGATTCAAGACCATTGAGATTGCGTAGACTCTATAAGTTCTCTGTTTTTATTTTTTTATCAAGTATTTTGTTTTATTGTATATTGAGCAATGGCGACCATGCTGGATCGGAAGCATCATTGGGTGTGGGGAGTTGGCGTTCATTGCGTCCCGTAATGTCAATGGTATAGATTTTGGGTCCCATGCCAGGGTTTTTACGAAAGAACATCAGCACACGACCATTGGGAGCCCAAGTCGGTCCTTCATTGTGAAAACCAGTGGTTAAAATTCGTTCTCCTTGTCCATCAGGGCGCATAACACCGATAGAAAATTGTCCACTTAATTGTTTTGTAAAGGCGATATAATCACCTCTTGGCGACCAAATAGGTGTCGAATAACTCCCTTCGTTTAAAGAAATACGCTGAATATCACTGCCATCGGCATTCATTTTATAAATTTGTGGCTTTCCACTACGGTCTGAGGAAAAGACGATTTGTGTTCCATCTGGTGAATAAGAAGCGGAGGTATCAATGGCGGAAGTTGTTGTCAATCGCGTCATTGTACGGGTCCGCAAATCCATGGTGTAAAGATTTGCACTTCCATCATTTTGCAATAAACTCATGATAACTTTTTGTCCATCAGAAGAAAAACGCGGAGCAATTGTCATGTTATGAAACGTTCCAATCAACTCTCTTTGCCCCATTTCAATTTGTTGTAGATAAACATGAGGGATTTGATGATCCTCATAAGCCATATAAGTGATTTCTTGCCTTTTTGGTGAAAACCGCGGTGTAAGTATCAATTCACTTCCATCAGACATATAAATCAAATTTGCGCCATCTTGATCCATCATAGCTAAACGTTTAATGCGTGCATTTTGGGGACCTGTTTCATCGATAAAAACAATTCTTGTATCAAAATAGCCGCTTTCTCCTGTCATTTCACTGTAGATCTCATCAGCGATCATATGGGCCACACGCCGCCAACGTTCTGTCGCGGTATAAAAACGCCGTCCTTTCAATTGTCGCTGTCCAAAAACATCCCATAGACGAAAATCAATCCTCAACCGTCCGTCGTTTTCTCTCATGACTTGCCCCGTCACCAAACCTTGCGCTTTTATTTTCTGCCACGAAACAAAATGCGGTTGTTTATTTGGATTAGAAATTTTTTCAAAAAACTGTTCCTTATCAATCGGTAAAAAAAGCCCCGATCGTTCAAGATCGGCTGTCACCACAGCCGATATTTTCAATCCAATCGAATCATTGGAAATAAAATCTGTAATTGCAATGGGAATGGGATTAAAATCAGCACTGGAAATTGTTCCTTTCAATTGCGCATAACCCGATGAAAGACTTGAAAGCCACAAACTGCAAGTGACAATAAACCAAGTAAAAACTTTATGTCTTGTTATAGTCATCATAGAATGTGTCCTTTCATTAAGCGATTTTTTCTTTATTTATCATCTTATTTCTTGGAGGGGGTCAACATTAAAGTCAAAACCTTGCCCCCACAGATCATATTGATCACGGGGGAGATCTACATAAGGTTGGCATGAAAAGACAGCCGCATAAACCTGCCTTATCATAATCGCTTGTTGGCTCTCAAGACCGCTCACAGGATCAATGATAGGATCGCCCACCACCATCCCTTCACGGTCTAAATAAAAGCGCAACCGCACGATGGGACGATTTTTTAAATCGCCACCAAGTGCCACAAGTTTAAGCTTCTGTTGAATACATCCCCCCGCAATATTGACCAATGTTTGTGCCATTTTTGTGGTATCATGAATATTTTTTCTTGCCCCCAAAGCTTCTGGTGTATGAGAACGTTTTGCGCCCCCTCCTTGTGAGCGCGCACGATTGAGTAAATTATTTTCTTCCAAAGCTAAAATATCTTCAATGGTCTTTTTCTCTTGATTTTTCTTGTTAAGCTTTGACGTCTTTTGATTCAATGCAGCCCCATTCTTCATTAGAAATTCTTCATTAAATTTTGGTTTAAACTGCGGAAGAAGAGGTTTTTCTGGAAGTGCAATTTTGGGCGCTTGCTTAACAACCTGCTCTTCTAATGCCTTTTGCACCGTTGAAGACAATTCTTTCGGCAATATCCTCTCTTCATTTTTGTGCGCAAGCTCAGGCACAATCTTAGACACTTCCTCCACTGCTTCTACGGGGACTTCAGGAATAAGCTTCGATGTTTCTTCTGGAGTGCTCAAAGGCGCCTCAGGGGTAAGTTTAGCGAGATCTTCTGGGACGCTCAAAGGCATCTGAGGCGCAAGCTTCGATGTTTCTTCCGGGGTGCTCAAAGGCGCCTCAGGGGTAAGTTTAGCGAGATCTTCTGGGGCGCTCAAAGGCATCTGAGGCGCAAGCTTCGATGTTTCTTCCGGGGTGCTCAAAGGCGCCTCAGGGGTAAGTTTAGCGAGATCTTCTGGGGCGCTCAAAGGCATCTGAGGCGCAAGCTTCGATGCTTCTTCCACTGCTTTTGAAATCTCTTCTGTTTTTTCTTCTGTTGGTTCTGTACGTTCAGATATTTCCGATGCGTGCTCACTTGGCGGGGGCGGTGTTGTTTCAACGGGGCGCGGCTTTTCCTTTGGTTGAAAAGGTGCAAGACTATCTTGTTGTCCTTCTCCAATATGGCGAGCATCTTCTATCTCTTGAGGAGAAGTGGTTGGTTTAACGGCGGGGATTGCATGGAGTGGCGCTTCTACAGCGCCTTGTTGAGAAGAAAACTCTTCGCTCAAAGGTGCAAGAGTGATGGGAATTGCTTCTAATGGTTGTGGCAAAGAAACAGAGTTTGTAAATTGAACAACCCCCCAACTGATAAAAATAACATGGACCACAAGGGATAAAGCCAAGCCTCGTTTCATACTATGATAGGAGTCTTTGTTCATTCTTTATGCCTTAATTAATACCTTGTATTTTTTGACTTTTAATCACGCTGTAATCTTTTAAAAACATTTAAAAACAACCAGTTATGGTCAGTTTTATTATTTGTTATTTATTGTGCTAGACTTGCTAGCGCAACTTGAGAAAACCCAGCCTTTTGAATATCTGCGAGCAATTTTAAGACTTGTTGATATTCAACAGTTTTAGCAACCCGCACAAAAATCCGTTGATCTTTTTGTGTAGAATCCGCTTCCAGAAGGGCTTTAAGCTGTGCAATCAACGCTTGTGAACTGTCATAATAATCTTGATGAATGGCAAAGCGCCCTTGCGCATCCAGTGAAACCGTAAGGGGTGTTTTTTGCGCACGGACGGGTCCTGCTTGACTGCGTGGCAAATCCAAAGGAACACCATTCACCAAAAGAGGCGCAGAGACCATAAAAATAATAAGCAACACCAACATCACATCCACAAAAGGGGTAACATTAATCTCACTCATCAGTTGGCTTCGTGAATGATGCCGCCTCCGTGTATTTTTTCGAGAAGAAGAAGCAACAGAAATTCCCATGGGACAAGCTCCTTTTTATAAAGGGGAAGATGCTGTGCGTGTTTCATCAATACGCCGCGAGACAATTGTTGAAAATTCATCAGCAAAATTTTCGATTTGTGCAATGATGCGCGCACTTTCATGGGTCAACTTATTATAGGCAATAACAGCTGGAATTGCTGCAAACAAACCAATAGCTGTTGCTAAAAGTGCTTCTGCAATCCCCGGTGCGACAATGGCAAGAGATGTATTTTGAGAAGCAGAAATAGAAAGAAAAGACTCCATAATACCAATCACTGTTCCAAAAAGACCGATAAAGGGTCCTGCAGATCCTAGTGTTGCAAGAAAACTTAACTTTGATTCTATTTTTTCACTTTCACGTCCCAGTGTTAGATCCATCGCCTTATCAATTCTACTTTGCAAACTGATCGAAGTATGAGTTCCTTTTTCAAGAGATTTTTTCCATTCAACCATTGCTGCCATAAAAACAGCAGATATGCTATTGGTATGTTGGCTTTTACAAGCGACATAAAGATCTTCTAGCGCTTTGCCTGACCAAAATGTCCGTTCAAATTTCTTTATTTCACGCCGTATTCTCCGGTAGGTAAAAATTTTATCAAAAATAATGGCCCAACTCCAAACGGAAGCAAGCAGCAACCCAACCATAACAACTTTAACCACGAGACTTGCTTGCATAAACAAATGCAACATTCCCATTGTTTGCGGATTCATTAGTTCACCATGCGGCATAATTTTTGTCCCTCTAAATGAAAGGTGCACTTCTTAAAATTCTATAAAGCAGATTGTTTTATAGTTTCTAAATTTAAGTAAAAAACTTTAGTCTCACATAAATCTATGCACTAAAACAAGACCTGTTTCTTAAATTTCTTTTAAAAGTGATCATCACAGACATCTCTCAAGACACCGCGCACCCCTTTCACAACGGCCTTAACGACAAGATAACCATAGAGCTTCTCCCTCCACCAATACCTATAAAGCATGAAACCCAATCCCCCTTCTTTCCGTTTATGAAAAGAACGCTCAACCATCTTGACTTGTCCCCCCCTCATCTCAAAAGACGAAAATTCCACCTCGCACCGATCTCGTGTGAACAATCCGGCTTCTCTCAGCCGATTCCTATGGCTGACCATTCATGCGGTCCACTTGCATAAGGCTCTGGAGACAAACCCTGCCCAAAATATTCTTAATCTCTTCCCCTTTCAAAGAACGAAAGTTTCTCCAATCCCATTTCTAAAGCCCCCACAAAACTTCCTTAATTTTTACAGTTCCACATTTTTACGCTTTTCTATCTTGAAAGAAATCAGCAAATAAAACGAACCCTGCACCGTTTTACAAATAATAATCTATCAACAATCCAGTTTTCCTTAAAGCGAATTCCCTCTCGTTGACTTCAGATCCCCGACTCTCAAATAGCACTATTTGACAGTATAATAGCATAGCCAATGCTTTAATTGGTCTTGCCAATCTCTTGAAAGTGCTTTATCAATCAAAAGATATTTTGATCGTCTACGCACCGATCAAGAGGGATTAAAGGTCCTAAGCTCTAGCGTACAAATAAATCCACTGTTGTGGGTGTCCCGGGATTCCGGGAGATTTTGCTATGTCCAGGTGCCAAAAGCACTAAAAGCAAAAAGCTGACTAGAGCTCAGTACCTTTAACTCCCGGAATACCAATGCGAGGGCGCTCGCAACCGGCGGGGGCTTAACATGCAAACCAAAAATTCACATTTTAACGATATTTCTATTGGCAAAAGAATTCGTCATAGAAGAATGTCAATGAGGCTTTCTCAAAAAGAATTAGGAAGCCATTTAGGTGTTAGTTTCCAACAAATCCAAAAATACGAAAAAGGGTTAAACCGTGTAAGCGCAGGACGTTTGCTAGAAATTGCCAACTTACTGGAAGTTCCGATGAGCTTTTTTTACGCGGATATTGCAACAAAAGAAGATAACCTCACAAAAGAACATCATTCCCACTATGATCAAGAAATCTATAGTGAAAAAGAACACACCCTTTTGAAAACTTTTAGAGAACTCCACCCTAAAAAACAAAAGGCAATTTGGTGGTTAATTTCCGATTAGATAAAAGCACGCACAAAGCCCAAATCCTTTATTTCATTTTTACAGATCCACGTTTTTACGCTTTTACATCTTGACAGAAATAAGCAAACGAAACTATCCCCGCACCACTGCGTATCCTCTATCAACACGCCGGCTTCTGGTTCTAGCGGATTTCTCAGCTGATTATTTTATAGGTTATCACCCTCTCTCAAAAAAAGTGTTCCCCAGCCTACCCTAAAATATTCATCCCCCCACTTTCACAAGCCCCCCCTTACATTTACATTGTGCAACGACTACCGCCCTAAAGAGCAGTGTTTTATGACATGATAGGATAAGCGTTTCCAGCTCAAAATTTGTGATCAATCTTGGCACTTAAAAAACTTTATAAAAGACATTTTATGCCTTTCTCAATCCTTTTTATATCCCCTCATCAACCCTGCGTGTGACAAGAAAAAAATGTGACATGCAAGAAATTGATTTTGGTGAATTCATAAAAGAGCTTACAAGCCTTCTCTGAAAATAACAATGTAATAAATGATCATGATTAATAAAGTTTCATCATGATAAGATGACACATTGCCTCAGGCGGATATTGTTTCTCTCATTTTCCTTCAAGTTTCATAAGCCCCCTCGAGCACAAAAAAACCAAAAATAACCCACCATAAAATGCCTCACCCCGTGCCCCTCATTCAATATCCCTTCTATGTAAATCTGATATAATTAAGTCTCATATAATCCCATGCAGCCTCATTGTGCTATGAACGCGCCCTTTTCAATGATGATCTTCATCTCTCTGGCATCATGAGATAATTTTAAAGCTTCTGTAACGTTAAAAAAGCCTTTTTATCCTCTTGACTTCATGAAAACCATCCCTTTCATTTTCTTGGCTCACTTGCAATATTAAATCATTATGACATTGAAAATTATTCATATATTTTTATATTTTTTTCAATGCCTTATATATTATTCTCTTATGAGAGTGTAAGCGAATAATTTTTATGGTTTCAAAATGGAAAAGAGCTTGAAATGAGAAAATTTTACGACACCCACGGGCTCTCATTTAAATTGAATAAAGCTATATTATCTTTATCAATCAAACTGTTGTACATTCAACAACCAAGAATTTTAACCAAGCAGTTTTGCAAAAAGCTCTTTGGGTAAACGTCGCGGTTTTGCTTCTTCATTAATCAGAGCAATTTCAACTTTTGCTGTTACCAACGTAGTCGCCTCATGCACAATCGATTGCTCCATAAAAAAGCGTGCTCCTTGGATATGATTAACACGTGTTTTAACGACTAAAAGATGATCAATTTGGGCTGGTCGTAAAAAACTAATTTCCATATGACGCACAACAAAAAATAGTTTTTCCCCTTCCCCCCCTGCAGCTAACATTTTATTATTAAAACCGGTATCCCGTAAAAACTCTGAACGTCCCCGTTCAAAAAATTCTAGATAACGCGCATGATAAACCACACCGGAAAAATCTGTATCAGCCACATAAACGCGCACCTGAAAATTATGAAAAGCATTTTTATGATTGCTCTTGAAAGGCGTTATTTCTGTCATTGACTTCATGTCCTATAAAATATTATTTAAGATGGCAAATTGTTTATCAATCAAAAGATTCAACATATTTTTGTGTTGAAGTTGTGAAAAGAAAAAACACAAAATTCTCCATCGTCCTAAAGCTTTTCGATCAGAAACAAGAACAGCAGAACACTTCCTGTGCTTATAAGAGCTTACGATAAATCATCCGCACAGTTTTTAAAAAAGATGCCTCAGTCATCTTCCCCGTCCCATAAAGTTGTCTGCAGTGATGCATTATCTTGAGCATCAGAAAGTTGCGTACGCTTTTGTATCAACGTTGAAGCAGGTGCAGCAAGTCCTAAATGGCTCCACGCCTTTTCCGTGAGAATGCGTCCTCGAGCCGTTCTCTGAATAAAGCCTTGTTGGAGAAGATAGGGCTCAACGATATCTTCAATAGCATCGCGTGGTTCTGATAAAGCAGCCGCAATGGTTTCAATTCCCACCGGTCCCCCTAGAAAAGTTTCCGCAATCAGCAGCAAATAACGCCGGTCAAGTGGATCAAGTCCAAGATGATCGACCTCAAGGCGCGAAAGCGCTTCATCGGCGATTTTTTGATCAATTTGTTTTGCTTTTTTTACCAAAGCAAAATCACAAACGCGCCGTAAAAGCCGTCCAGCGATGCGCGGGGTCCCCCGTGCTCGGCGTGCAATTTCATGGGCACCATCATCACTGATCTTGACACTAAAAAGCCGCGCATTACGCTGCACAATATATTCCAGTTCCTCTATCGTATAAAAATTAAGACGAATAGGGATACCAAAACGGTCTCTGAGCGGTGTGGTCAAAAGCCCCAACCGTGTAGTTGCTGCCACTAAAGTAAATTTAGCCAGATCAATTTTAACCGAGCGTGCCGCCGGTCCTTCCCCAATGATCAAATCGAGTTGATAATCTTCCATCGCTGGATAAAGAATTTCTTCAATCGCCGGATTTAAGCGATGAATTTCATCAATAAACAAGACATCTCGTTGTTCAAGATTGGTCAAGAGAGCGGCCAAATCTCCTGCTTTAGCAATGACCGGTCCTGAAGTAGAACGAAAATTAACCCCTAATTCTTTTGCCATAATTTGTGAAAGTGTTGTTTTTCCCAGTCCCGGTGGTCCTACAAACAAAACGTGATCTAGCGCTTCTTGCCGCGTTTTTGCGGCTTCAATAAATATTTTTAAATTGGCCCGTGCCGCCTCTTGACCAATAAAGTCATCAAGAACTTGTGGTCTTAAGGAACGATCCGGATCGTTGGGGAGGGGTGCAGCTCCTAAAAGGCGTTGATCTTCATCTTTATGCATTGTTACCTTTTATTCAAGTAGGAGAAGAAAGCAATTTGAGACTATGGCGGATCAAGAGGGCAGAAGAAATAGTTTCTCCTTCAAGGCTGTTCATGGAAAGAGCAAGAGCCCTGGCTGCTTGCTCACGTTCAAAGCCTAACTTCATCAACGCAGAAAGCGCATCCTGCGCAGGTTGATCAGCCCTCTCATGTTGCGGAATTGAAATAGTCTTGACCGCTTGTTCAAAGGGGAGCGTTTTACTTTTCAACTCACCCACAATTCTTTCGCTGACTTTTTTACCAACGCCCGGTGCTCGACTAATCATCGCTCCATCGTTTAAAGCAATAGCTTGTGCAAGTTCATCTGGTGATAAAGTGCCCAAGATTGCTAGAGCAACCTTAGCCCCTACGCCTGGAACATTTTGGAGCATACAAAACCACTCCTGTTCAGCTCTTGTTGCAAAACCAAAAAGGCGGATTGCCTCTTCCCGAACATGCGTTTCAATAAAGAGACTTAATGCCTCCCCAACAGAGGGCAAAGAAGGACGCAACCGATTTGAGATAAAAACAACATAGCCCACACCATGAACATCAAGAACGATATAATCCTCAAAGATATGTTCAAGCGTGCCCTTTAACTTGCCAATCATATCGCCATCCCAATCACATCGCCATCCTTGCCTGATAAGATTGCTCAATCCTCTTACGATGCATGCTATGGCAAAGAGCAAGAGCAAGGGCATCCGCCGCATCATTACTATCAAATTCAGCCCGTGGGAGGAGAACTTTTACCATCATATGAATTTGTTCTTTAGCGCCATGCCCAACACCAATAACCGATTTTTTCACCTTATTGGGTGCATACTCAAAAACAGGACACTTTGCCTGCGCAGGAACCAATAGCGCAATCGCACGTGCTTGCCCAAGTTTTAGCGTTGCTGTCGCATCTTTGTTGACAAACACATGTTCCACCGCGGCTTCATGGGGCATAAATTGATGCACAACCTCTGAAAGACCTTTATGGATCTGACAGAGTCTGGAAGCCAGATCACACTTTACATCGGAAGAAACTGTCCCTGCCGCAACAAACTGAAGACGATTACCCGCAAGATCGATAACGCCCCACCCCGTATACCGTAGTCCGGGATCAATGCCTATAATACGAATCGTCTCTGCCATAACCCCCAGTTTATACACTTTTCCCCCTTTTGAATAAAGGCTCGCCCATAAAGAAAACAGCAGTAAAACATAAAACCAGTAAAAAGAGGAGCATATATTATGAATTTATACAGTATAACACACGAACAAACAGAAGCTTTATGAGATGTAAAAATGCCATCAAACAAAACAATATACACCTTACAAGAAAGCAAAACCAACGCATAAAAACTCCCCTTTTATCTCATCTTTCCCCTTTTATCTCATCTTTAATGTCATAATGATTAAATCATAGAAAGCAAGCACCGAGAGAATTTTGATATATCAATGGCAAAAATTCTCCTCTCTGGATAATATATGCCACCGAGTCTTTTTTCGTTATACCGCCCAAAAGCGGTTTTTAATAATTCGATTTGTTTTGCCAGCGGATTTTCATCTTCTAAAGTACTGGAAGCAGCTGCTTCTAACCGCGCACGCATATATTTTATGCGTGCCTCTCAAACGGGCGTGAATGAGCAACAAATTGGCGGAAAATTTCCGGAAGTTCGTTCCAATGAGGCGTTTCAAATTCCAATGAGGGGGTATGAAGGGAAACTTTGACGATTTCTTTTTTTATTTGTTCTGATGACATTTCCCCTTAGACAAAAGCCAAAAGAATACCCTTTAAGAACGCCCAAAAGCGGTTTTTAATAATTCGATTTGTTTTCCTACTGGATTTTCATCTTCTAAAGTACTGGAAGCAGCTGCTTCTAACCCCGCACGCATATATTTTATGCGAGCTTCTAAACGCAGTGAATGAGCAACAAATTGGCGGAAAATTTCCGGAAGTTCGTTCCAATGAGGCGTTTCAAATTCCAATGAGGGGGTATGAAGGGAAACTTTGACGATTTCTTTTTTTATTTGTTCTGATGACATTTCCCCTTCACGCTCTGCCCGAAGAAGAAGGAGTTGAGAGGCAATTTGCATCAGTCGTGTACTTAAATACATCGCCTCTTTTGCGTAGAGTGCAGAAATTTCTGCTGAAAGGGAACGCGCGACAACTTTCCCTTCTGAATCGATATAGGCTGCTGTTTTTTCAATCAGCGCCATTGTCTCTTCATAGAGACGATTAAAAGCATTTTCAAAAGCATTATGCTCAATCATGATAATAGGTTCATCATAAGGACGTTTATGTACGCTCACGCTTTTATACTCCAAGGATCAGCACAAAACCACACTGTTCAATATTATATCACTCAATTATATCACTTAACGAACAGAGTCTTAAAAAGTTTCTTTTGTTGCTGTGTGAAATGCTTTTTTTAAAAATGACTACCTCTTTTAATTTTTTTGTGCAATGCGCTTTTTATACTAAGGTTAACGCAGCCGCACAAGGATCATGGGACCGTGTTTTTCTTATAAACGGATCAGTTTCCTTGAAAAAGCCCCCTGCAAAGACTGTCGTTTTTCACAATAATAGGCAACACCAAATTGCAGAGCTATCCCCGTTATCATTAAGAGGGTATCGGAAAAAAAGGTTGCTGTCATCACTGTTTTGATAATTTGTCCAAACATCGCAAAAATAGTTCCTGTTACAAAGACCGGTAAACTATGTTTTCCTAAGATTGCTAAAGGATGTTTTTCTGAAACAGAAAACCATTTATTGACGCACGGCAACGAAAGAATAAGAAAAGATAATGCAAGAACATGGAGCAAACGTGGCAAGCTTAAAAAAGTTTTATTAAAGTTGAGCAATGGGGAAGACCAGCCCAACCAACCCAAAACGCCCCACCAGTTTAAGCGAACCCATAACAGTGCCACCAAGAGATAGCCTGCCGCACACATCACCCAAAAAGACTTAAAAGCGATTGTTTTTCCTTGTTTAAGCGCTAAAGTACTGGTCAAGCCTATGACAAACAAGAATTGCCAAGACAAAGGGTTCAAAAACCATTTTCCCTTTATAGGATAAGAAGGGGGAGCAATTTTATACAGTCCACAGATGAGATAGAGTATAAATGAGCCCAAAAGCAGCCACTTTGTCTGTTTACGCCCCACATATAGGATAAAAGGTGCAAAAAACATCAAAACCATATAAAGCGGCAGAATATTATTATAGCCTAATTGATGTCCCAAGCTTAAACTATGCAAAAATGCTGTAAGCGGCTGTGCGACAAAAAGCCCCATATTGTTCATTGCTAACAGTTTTTCTGTTCTCCATAAGAAAAAGGCCCCTAAAAATAGGCTTAATGTGACAAAAGTAGTCAAAAGATATGCGCCATAGAGCTGCAAAGCCCTATACCAAAATTTACGTAGAATGAAGGAAAAAGGCTTCTTCTGTAACCGCGCATGAAAGCTTAAGCCCAGCGAAACGCCTGAAAGCAAAACAAAAACTTCTGCAGAATCAGAAAAGCCAAAATTTTTATGGGTTATATGCTCATAAAGCGTTCCGGGAATATGGTTGATAAAAATCGTCAATAAAGCTAAAGAACGAAAAACATCAATGCGTGTATCACGACGAAAAGGCTGCGTCTTATGATCAACAACGGCTTGGTATTTCATAAAAATGGACTCCCACGCGTCACAAAACTTTGAAGTTACATAAAATGGTGGTTACCCTTATCGCAAACAAGCATGAAAAGGATGAAACTTTAATTTTTAAGAGTCAAGTTTCTTTTTAAGTATTTATTTTTAAAAGGCAAAAGAACTAAAGTAATCATACGTATATCACAATAAAAAGGCGACATCTTATGCTTAACAATACGCTCATATATCATCAATGGATTCCCATAGGTTACAAAGCTCTTAAAGCCATATGAAGAAGGCGTTGGGATCATCGCAAACAAAGGAAGGATGAAACTTTAACTTTTAAGTATTATTTTTTAAAAGAGATATTATTTTTTTTAAGAGACTGGGATATGGTATGACACAACGAAAAAATAAACAGATTGAATCCCCTCTTTTTCCTCAATTGGTTTTAACCCTTGATGTTCGACGCAATATTCCATACAGCTTTTTGCGTCCTATTTTGCAAACAAAATCTTTTGCCTGTGTCATCCTTTACGATTCTGAACAGCAGAAAGATGATGGCTCTTTTTTACAAAAACAGGCTCAAACTTACGCAGAAGATATTCAAAACAATGATGCCGCTCTTCTTATCGCTGGTGACAGCCGCATTGCTGGACGTATAAAGGCTGATGGATTGCACATAGAAGATGATCTTAACGCTCTTGAAAGCTTTAAAAATCAGCAAAAGGAACAAAAAATCATTGGCTTTGGCAATCTACGCAATCGCCATAGTGCTATGCTTGCAGCAGAAACAGGGGTTGATTATCTTCTATTTGGCAAATTAGGGGCTGATAAAAAACCCCAAGCGCACCCTCGCAATCTTCAGTTAGCTACATGGTGGGCAGAAATTATGGAAACCCCCGCCATTATTCAAGCCGGCAGTGATTTTGCAACTTTTGATGAAGCCTTAAAAACGGGCTGTGAATTCGTTGCCATGGAAGAAGTTATTTTGGGGAACGACAATCCTTTACACCTGCTTCAACTTTGCCAAGAAAAATGTAAAAACACCCCCTTGTAATATGAGAGGGGAATTCATAGACAAAGCGCTAATAAAAATCCAAACATTAACCGTTATATCGCAATAACAAATAAAGAGGATAAAAATGCGTTTTTCTGACCTCAAAACTCAATAAAACTGCTTAATAATTCAATCAAATGAGATGAAAAGGCTAGCATCTTTTTTTGACATAATATATAGAGAGAAAGATCATTAAAATTTTCTAGTTCAATCTCTTATAAAGAGAAGCCATTATGATTGGGGAAGCTCATCATTGTTAATGTTGGTCATGAATACCAACAACAAGTGATAGAGATATGAAGGGGACATAAAAATGCAATATAACGGAACATCTGAAGATCTTAAAAACATAGTTTGCAAGTGTGGATATCAAATCAAAGAAGATAGGCTTCTACCACATCAATCCCCTGGAACACTTCAGATTAAAACCTCTAATGGAGGAGTTATTATTTGGTATAAACAAACAGGAAAACTTCAAATTCAAGGCAAAGAAAACATAAAACAAAAGTTAAAAGAAGATTTAGCAAAGAATATAGAAGAAACATCAACGACTCCTTCCCCAAAAGCTTCTTCTCATATCTCCACCCCTTCTTCAAAAATTTTTATCGTTCATGGTCATGATCATGGCTCCTTAACAAAGCTTGAAAATGCTCTTCTCAAGCTTAGACTCGAACCAAGCGCCCTACAAAATACGAGCGGTAATGGTTTACCTATCATTGAAACTTTGAAAAAAGAAATTTGTAAGGATTCTATAGGGTTTAGTATTGTATTGCTAACGCCCGATGATATAGGCTATGCTAGATCTGACGGTGAAACAAAAGCGCAATTTCGTGCGCGACAAAATGTTATTTTTGAAATGGGCATGTTAACCGCTGTGCTTCCTCTTGAGAGAATTGCTATTTTATACAAAGAAGGCATTGAATTGCCTTCAGATGTTAATGGAGTTTACTACCTTTCTTTTAAAGAAGACGTAAAAGAAACATATCTCAAACTTATGAAGCGGTTAAAGGCAGCTGGCTTCCATATAGATGCAGATGCAATTGATGCATTATGAATTTAAACAATACTCATCTTTAATTTTGAAAGTACACGCCCAAACCACATGGGCACCCCACCACTTCCCACAGACATACACATTCTGTAGACACCAAATTACCCCCCGCTCTTCTTCAAACAGCAAGCGATTGCGCAGATTTTGATGAAGAAACCGCTTGTGAATTCATTACCGTGGACGAAATCATTTTACCGCTTTCAACAAACACGGAGGTAGATGTCATGATTTTGGGGCTCGTTCCAGAGAGGTTGAGAGGCGAGAATAGCCTCTCATTAAAAAAACAAATTTTATAAGTCAAAAAACTATTTTTATTTGCCAATCTTCTAAAATTACTTTACACATCAAAAGGTGTTTTGGTCGCATACGCAACGACCAATAGGGCCTTGAAAACCCGAAAACTCAAACATGAATCTACCCCACTTTGCAGGTATCCTAGAATTCTGGGAGTTTTTGCACTGTCTAGGTGCTTACCAGCACTAAAAGCAAAAAAGGCTGATTAGGTTTCAGTATTTTCAAGCTCTCGGAATACGCATAAGAGGCGCTCGCAACCGGCGGGAGGAAAAATGCAAACCAACAATCTTAATATTGATCTTCTGGTCGGCAAAAGAATTCGCTTGAGACGAAAAAGGCTGGGAATGTCTCAAACAACTTTAGGAAACGCTTTAGGCGTCAGCTTCCAACAAATTCAAAAATATGAAAAAGGCTTAAATCGTGTGAGTAGCAGGGCGTTTAATGGAAATTTCCGATTTCCTTTTTTTATGCGGATATCATGCCAAAACAACAGCCTCCATACCACCATGATGAAGCGATCTTTAGTAGAGAAGAATACCTACTGCTCAAAAAATTTAGAGTGCTAACAACAGTAAAACAGAAAGCAATTTTGCAGTTACTCTCGGATGAGAATGCAAGCTAACATCATGTAACTCGTGCACACCACGTTCTCGATAACGCGATACACACTATAGAGCCTATACGCTCTCTTCTCCTCAACATTTCACGTTTTTCATAAGCAGTTCTTCATAAGCAGTTTATTGTGTATTTGTAAAAATAGCCTCATGGTAGACGCTTTTTTATTTTAGGGTGATGCATATTGATAAGAGAAGGTACCTCTGTTAGTCATTCTTTCATTATCGTTGTAAAGGTGTTTAAAATAGCACTGTTTAAAACAGTCTGGTTCTTATCAACGTTTATGCTATCTTTATAAAGGGACCTAAAAACCTCCCTTAACTGAAATGAAAAATAAGAAAGCCATGGGATTTTGATGCGGCTTGTAATGATGAAAAAAAAATGTGAAAATTCTGATCGATAATGAGGAGGAGATATCGATGATTAAGAGAGGTTTTAAACTGCTTATCCTAGGAATGATAGGGCTTACAAGTTCTGTTATAAATTCTGCTGGAAACACTGATGAATCCGAAAATTTTGAACACTCTTTCAATACGATTCAAGAATCTTCCCCCCCAGAAGAACCTTTTCACCCCTTAAAAGCTGGAGACTATGACCAAGCCTATGACTATTACATCCAAGGCTATTATTTAAAAGCTTTTCGAGAAGCCCTTCGACGCGCTGAAAAAAATGATCCTTTTGCGCAAACGCTTCTTGCCCGAATTTATATGGAGGGATGTGCTGTTCCTGTTGATGGGGCACGGGCTGCTTTATGGTTTGAACGCGCTGCAAAACAAGGAGAACCCCAAGCGCAACTTCGCTATGGGCTTATGTTGTTTGATGGAAATTTTGTAAAACAAAATCAAGAACTTGGTGCACAGTTTATTCGAAAAGCTGTCAAGGCAGGCGTTAAGGAAGCTTATTTTTATTATGGACAATTGCTTCTTTATAAAGCCTCCCAGGAAAAACAAAATCTTCCCGGCGTTTCTTCTTCAAGCCATGAAAATGAAGCCATCGAGCAAGCTTTAAAATGGTACCTAAAAGGGGCTGCTCTTGGAGATGCTGAAGCTGCTTTTGCGGCGGCAAAAATTCTTTCCTTAGGCACATTAAATCGACCAAAGGATGATCGTAATGCCCGCAAACTGATGGAAGCCGCGGCTCAAAATAACCACTTAAAAGCGCAACTTTATTTAGCACAATGGCTGATACAGGGCCGTGGAGGAGAAAAAGATTTTGACCATGCCTTTCATTTGCTGCTTCACAATGCCACCAACATGGTTGCCCCTGCTCAAATTTCTCTTGCAAGACTGTATCGAGACGGCATCGGAACAAAAGGCGATATAATAATGGCAGCAGCATGGTATATGATTGCAAAGGAAGCCAAAATGCAAGCCCCTGATCTTGAAAAAATGCTCCAAGGTATGGACAACAAACAACAAGAAAAGGCGCGCAAAGAAGCAATAAAACTCCTTCCTGTTTTTTAAAACGCTCTGTATCATTTGCTGAACACTATCCAATGTGCAAAATAAGCTATCCGCGACACTGTAAAATCGCGACACTGTAAAATATTGTTCTCAAAATATGAAAAGATCAGAGGATCAAAAGAGCACTGCTTTCTTTGTCTATAAATGAAAAAACATAGTACTTCTCGTTTAAAAAGCTATTTTTTATTGCCAATCTGCTGAAATTACTTTACACATTAATAAAAGGTGTTTTGGTCGCATACATGGCGACCAATAGGGCTCTAAAACCCCGAAAACTCAAACATGAATTTATCCCACTTTGTGGGTATCCCGGAATTCCGGGAGTTTTTGCACTGTCTAGGTGCTTACCAGCACTAAAAGCAAAAAAGCTGATTTGAGTTCAGTGTTTTAGACTCCCAGAATACGCATAAGAGGCGCTTGCACTAAGCGGGGGGCAAATGCAATCTCAAAATCTTAATATTGATCTTTTAGTCGGCAAAAAAATTCGCTTAAGACGAAAAATACTTAAAATGTCTCAAAAAACCTTAGGGGATGCTTTAGGCGTAAGCTTCCAACAAATTCAAAAATATGAAAACGGCTTAAATCGTGTAAGCGCGGGGCGTTTAATGGAGATTTCCGATATCCTCAATGTTCCGATTTCCTTTTTTTATGCCGATATCACCACAAAACAACACCCTCCATACCATCACGATGAAGTCATCTCGAACACTGAAGAATACCTGTTGCTTAAAAGATTTAGAACGCACACCACTCTAAAAAAGAAAGCCTTTTTACAGCTCATTATGGATGAGAATGCAAGCTAACACCACGCACTAGCACACCACATTCTCTATAAAACGAAACGCGCTATAAGGTGCACCACGCTCTTTTCTTACCTCATACACCTTTAAAGGACACA
This sequence comes from Bartonella sp. MM73XJBT.G, assembly GCF_028618435.1. Lineage (GTDB taxonomy): Bacteria > Pseudomonadota > Alphaproteobacteria > Rhizobiales > Rhizobiaceae > Bartonella. The sequence goes on along the minus strand of NZ_JAQISW010000006.1, from coordinate 95,349 downwards.
AAGCCCCTTCCCGATCCAATTTCTCAGCAATCAGGCATCTCACAGAACACAACTCCGCTTTCCGTTTCATGGGATTGATTTCACAAGATTATTCGGACAAGTTTCCCCGCACAATATCCACGCGTCATTCTCATAAAACAACGCCTCATGGTTTTACAAAATTTCTATCACCAGTATTTCTATCATCCGTCTCAATGAGATTTTACAACACAACGGAATAAATTTCCCCAAAATCCTCAAAAGTCTCAAAAATTTTTGTGCAATTTTTTAAAAAGCTTGCGTCTTGGCACTTTTTATGGTCTTGCAAAGAACTGAAAAGCAAAAATACATCAAGGTCCCTTTTGTCCTTAAGCTTTTCTCTGCAAAGCTCATAAGAAAACTTATGAGAAAAGACCATGAGAAAATCCATGGTAAGACAGATGAAAAGCCCACAAAGACCATGAGGAAACCGCAAAACGAACAAGAGGTTTTGAACCTAAAAACAACAAAAGAGTTTACTGTTAAGGCAGCAAAAAAAGCGCCGTAAGGACAAAGTAAGAAAACTCTTTTTGCAAGAAGAGAATTGGATAGAAACGATGAAAATTAATGGCAATGAAATTCGCCCTGGTAATGTGATTGAGCATCAAGGAAGCTTATGGGTTGCTGTGAAATGCAACGCCGTAAAACCTGGAAAAGGTGGTGCATTTAATCAAGTTGAACTAAAAAATTTGCTTGATGGTACAAAACTCAATGAACGTTTTCGTTCTGCTGAAACGGTAGAGCGCGTACGCCTTGAACAAAAGGATTTTACCTTTCTCTATCAACAAGGGGATGCCCTCGTCTTTATGGATTCAGAATCGTATGAACAATTGGAATTGCAAAAAGATTTTGTTGGAGAACGTGCTGCTTTCTTGCAAGATGGGATGACTGTCACAGTTGAACTTTATCAAGAAAAGCCTATCGGCATTTCCCTTCCTGATCAAGTTGCTGTCACGATTGTGGAAGCTGATCCAGCTCTCAAAGGACAAACGGTGACCTCCTCTTATAAACCCGCCATTCTTGAAAATGGGATTCGTATTCTTGTTCCCCCTTTTATGAATGCCGGTGAGCGTATCATTGTCGACACCAACGAGTTGATCTATTTGCGTCGTGCAAATGAAAAAGATAAATAAAGGAACAACAAGATGGCCCATTCTGCAATCATGAATGTCATGGTGCAAGCTGCCATGAAAGCAGGACGCTCGCTCGTGCGTGATTATGGTGAAGTACAAAATTTGCAAGTGTCTTTGAAAGGGCCAGCCGATTACGTCAGTCAAGCAGACCGTAAAGCGGAAAAAATTATTTTCACTGAACTGAGCAAAGCACGCCCTAAATTTGGTTTTCTGATGGAAGAATCTAAAGAAATCATTGGAGAAGATTCACAACATCGTTTTATCGTTGACCCTTTAGATGGCACCACAAATTTTCTCCATGGCATTCCTTTTTTTGCCGTTTCCATTGCTTTAGAAAGCCAAGGCAAAATCGTTGCGGGGGTCATTTACAACCCGGTAAGTGATGAACTCTTTACCGCAGAGCGGGGTAGTGGTGCTTTTTTCAATGACCGGCGCTGTCGTGTTTCTGCGCGGCGCAGACTAGAAGATTGTGTCATTGCCACAGGCATGCCTCATTTTGGCCGCCCAGGTCATGGAACCTATCTCATTGAATTGCGCAATGTCATGATGGAAGTTGCTGGCCTTCGCCGTTTTGGCGCAGCAGCCCTTGATTTAGCCTATGTTGCAGCAGGTCGAACCGATGGCTATTGGGAAGACAACCTGCAAATTTGGGATATGGCTGCTGGAATCTTGATGGTTCGTGAAGCCGGTGGTTTTGTCACCGATAAAGAAGGCGGTGATGACATATTCCGCAAAAAGAATATCCTCGCCGGCAATGAACACATTCGCACCAAATTAGAAAGAATTCTCAAAAAAGGTATTTAAACCTCAAAAACAATTTTTAATGTGTCATCGCCAATTCACGGGCTTATTTTAAAGAGACATCTCTCAAGACACCCAAACCCATTTCGCCACTACGTCCGTGAATAATAGATAGTGGTAAATCCATTGATCACCACCACCTCTACGCTTATGAAGTAACAAGCCAGCACCATCGTTATATTTGCCAACTCGTGGATGTTGCCGAGAGCCCTTGCATTAAGAAGGTTCATAAGAGCCATTTTTAATCCTGTCTTATACAAATTTTATCCACACACTCATCCCACTTTTAACGTACAAGCGAATGGTTTTGATTGATTTAACATAGAGAGAGTTTAAATAAGACAATCTTAAGATATTCGAGACTCTCATTCAACATACAAAACAGTGAATTATCATTATAAATCAATGTATCATTGCCATTACCCCATTTTCTGTTGCCAAAGTCATGAGCCACAGTCTCATCAAATTGCGCAATGTGATGATAAAAGCCTTAAATCTTCCTCATTTTAGCACTGCTGCTCTTGATTGAGCCTATATTGCCACTCGCCAAACCAATGGCTTTTGAGAAGACAGCTCACAAATTTGCAATAAAACGATCCACATACTGATAATTCACAAAACCACCGGTTTTGTCACGGATAAAGAAAGTAGCAATGATATCTTCCGCAAAAAAAATATCCTCGCCGGCAATGAACAGATACGCACTAAGCTAGAGAAGAGCCTTTTAAAAAAGCTTAAACTTTATAATCTTTAAAAAACCCGTTAAGGCTCCTTAAAATCGGTCCCCCTCCTTAAAATTTTATAAAATCTTAAAAAAAAACAATGTGGAAGGAAGCTCTCAATTTTCTTTACAGACACAACAGAAAATAACCCATGAGATAATGACAAAACACCTTCACCAAACAATCAACACCCCCCCCTAAAGATTCAATGACAACTTAGCCAATATTATTAAACCTCCTGTTGTTTCATCGACCTCCCCTACAAACACGCTAAAAAGAAACATCGCAACAAAACACTTCAAGAGCAACAAGCACACCAAAAACAAGTCCCCTCCTCCTCTTAAGAAATCCCCCTACACAGCGCAAAAGCTTGCCTCCAAACGCCTCTCCTCTCTGCTAAGAGCTGTCATATATGCCTCTCACTGCTTTTCAATATTTTTTATAAAAATACGCAATTATACAAGTTCCCATGAATATACTCATTCATATAACAACGACCAACCTCTCCCTCTTTTAATTCTTATTCCAAATACTGTATCAAATATGCATGGGATTTATAAAAACGCACATTTTTATTCTCGAGAATTGCTTCCTGCATTTCTCTCATAAACTGTTTTTCCTCATTTTTGAGTTCCTTTTCGAGTGCCTCCACCTTCTCATCACCGAAAATGACTTTTAATTTTTCTTTTGAATTTCCTATTTTGACAAGCATTTTCCAAAAGATCCATTGATTATCACATTTCTTACTTGCCCCCTTCGTCCATTCTCTAACACCTAATTTATAAGCTTCTTCAAATGTTGGAGTCTCTTTAGCAATGCATAAACCCTTTTTCTTTTCCTTATCTCTTTCTCTATAAACATCAATGTCATATCTAACTGTGGAAGAACGACAATCTTCATCAAAGGAAATATATCCTTCTTTCACCGTATCAATAAGCTGCTTATAGTAAATAAAAGTTTTTCTTGCCGCTTTATAAGCATTAGAAATATCATACAATAATGACAGAAGTTCTCTCTTACAAATGCACAGTTCGCAACCAGGTAGACTACCAAATCCTCTCTGTATCTTTTCTAGCGTTTCATATTCTGTGTATTTAGGTATATCTTCAAAGTAGATTTCCATAGATGCTAGCTCTTCATAGAGCCCTGAAGCTTTATCTTTTTGTTGTTGTTCGTATTCCGCTGTAATCATATCATCAATCATATATAACCACCAATGAAACAACAACATCGTAGGCTTATACTGCTTTTTTTTCGTAAGAGGATTTACAAATTTTCGCAATTTTATGCCATTCTGCCTCATTAATCGTACGACTTTACGATAAGTTTGCTTAAAAATTGGGCGCCTCATTAATTCATTTATTCTTTCAATCTGCTCAGTAGTAAATTCTACTCTCAGCGCATCCTCATAAAGAAAAAATGTATCTGCATATCCTTGAGCACAAATATCTTTCACCACCACCGGATGTTGCTGTTCGCTAATTTGAGAAAAGTCTCCAGGACTTTTTATCTCCAGTATACTTCTCTCCCATTGCCTTACTCCCTCATCCCATTGTTTAATCCATTCTTGTGATATTTTTCGCGTTTTTTGAAAAAGCCTTTGCTCTCCCTGTGCAAGAATATTTTGATATATCGCACACTCTCGATCTTTTAGCTGCAGCAATTTCTCATATTGCTCAATTTGTTCACTTAATTGCTTTTTCTGATAATTGGCAAGTGCCAGAATTAAATTCTCTATAAAATAGGCTATAATTGCTACAATTAACAAGGTCTTCATTGAGAATTCGAAATACCAAAGCGCACCGAGTATGATGATAAATAAAATCGTATCGCCGAATCCTGCATTCCAGCCTTTCTCTATTGCCTTCCAAAGTCCGTAAATTATAATTCCTGCTATGATTATTCCTACTATAACTATGACAGTATCGTGATCACTCATTTTGGCTCTCTTTTTTCCTCATCAACATTTCATACAGCTCTCTCATCAATCCCTCGATATAGTATCATTATGTGTATATATGATTCACAATATTCTACATATACTATTTTAATAGAAGTTGTATACAAAATATAGATGTTCCTATTAAGGAATACAACAATTTGTATTTAATTATACTGCTTTGGTGATTGATGCACTTTAAAGAAAAGCCAGCCCTCAAAATTGATAAGCATGACTTAAAAAAGAGTGCTGTTTATTGCCCTTAAAGAGACGGCTCTTGTATCAAGATCTCTTATTCGGGTGAAAATTGCAATTTTGCAAGATAAGCATAAGCGCCATTTTTTGCCACAAGTTCGGCATGGGTTCCCTCTTCCACAAGGACACCTTTCTCCATCACAAGAATACGATCCGCTTTTAAAATTGTTGCCAAACGGTGCGCAATCACCAATGTTGTGCGTTTTTTCATCAGCCCTTCTAAGGCTTCTTGCACAAGTCTTTCACTGTTTGCATCTAAAGCAGATGTCGCTTCATCAAGCAGTAAGAGGGGTGCATTTCTTAAAATTGCCCGCGCAATACCGATGCGCTGCTTCTGCCCCCCAGAAAGCATGGTGCCGCGTTCTCCCACTTGTGTATCCAAGCCATCAGGTAAAGATTCAATAAATTCAAGGGCATTAGCGGCTTTAGCAGCAGCAATAATATCCTCTTCCATAGCATTTTCAGTCCCGAAAACAATATTATCGCGCAATGTACCATCAAAAATAGCAACATCTTGGGGAACATAAGAAATTGCACCACGTAAATCCTTTAAAGAGAGGCGATCAATCTCCACACCATCAAGTCGAATTCTTCCACTTGTTGGGTCATAAAAACGCAAGATTAAAGAAAAAAGTGTGCTTTTTCCTGCCCCTGAAGCGCCAACAAAAGCAACCGTTTCACCAGCTTTGATAGAAAAGGAAAGCGCGCGTAAAATCTTCTCTTGCGGTCTAGAGGGATAAGTAAAATCAACATGATCAAAAACAAGTTCACCTCGAACAGGTTTTGTCAAAGAGACAGGATCTTTAGGCGCTAAAATCATGGGTTGTTCTTGCAATAATTCAGCCAATCGTTCAGCAGCGCCTGCGGCTTGGATTAATTCAGCCCCCAATTCCGATAATTGCGCAAAGGTTGAGGCACCAAAAACGGCATAAAGGACAAATTGCCCTAAAGTGCCCCCTGTCATCGTTCCATTCAAAACATCACGCGATCCAATCCACAACACAGCAACCACACTGCTAAACACAAGAAAAATGGCAAAGCCCGTAAAAAAGGAACGCAAAATCACAGAAGCCCGCGCTGTCTGAAAGGCGCGTTCTACCAACTGAGAAAAACGTGTTGCAACAAGTTTTTCAGCGGTAAAAGCTTGCACCGTGCGAATAGCGCTAACCTGCTCTGTTGCCACAGCATTGGCATCAGCAAGACGATCTTGCGCCGCACGCGTACGCGCACGAACTTTGCGCCCAAAAACCACCAAAGGAATTGCCACAACAGGAATAGCAGCTAGAACCAGCAGAGATAATTTAGCATTGGTGATCACCATCATCACGACAGCGCCGATCACGATAATCAGCTGACGCAAAGCCGTAGAGGCGGTTGAGCCAACGGCCAATTTTATTTGTGTTGTATCTGTTAGAAGTCTTGAAACAATCTCGCCTGAATGCGACCGATCAAAAAAAGCAGGAGAAAGTTTCATAATATGGACAAACACATCACGCCGTAAATCGGCAACAATCCGTTCTCCCAATGTGATAACACAATAATAACGGCAAGCTGAAGAAAAGGCGAGAATCAAAGCTAATCCAAACAAAATTGCGAAATAAAAATTGATATATCCATGGCTTGAATGAGAAAAACCATGATCAAACATTTGGCGGATCGCTATGGGCAAAGCTAATGTGACAAGAGCTGCAACAGATAAAGCAACAAAAGCAAATATAAACAACCAGCGATAGCGCAAAAGATAAGGAACAAAAATGGCAAGCGAAGAGAATGAAGATTTTTTAAGAGAAGGCTTTGTAGATTTTTCTGAATGATGATATAATTTCATAAAACTTCGCTCACTCTATTAAATGATTTAAACACGTGACACAATGATGCATCTTGAACACTTGTTTTTTGATGCATGCTCAGCTATAGGAGTAAATACTTTAATCAGTGTATCAAAAAGACAAAGGAAGCGCACTTAAAAAATCGAGTAAGTGTTCTTTCATTCTATAAACGCAAAAGGTTTGACGCATGAAAGCGAATATTCATCCTAACTATCATAAAATTACCGTTGTTATGACGGATGGAACCCAATATACAACGCGCTCCACTTGGGGAAAAGAAGGGGATACCCTTAATTTAGACATTGATCCAAGAACGCATCCCGCATGGACAGGTGGGTCGCAGACACTTGTAGACCGTGGCGGACGCCTTTCTAAGTTCAAAAATCGTTTTGGCAATATTGGTATGTAAAAAACTCATTCTCATGAGGCACAAAGATTTTAAACAAAACGATTGCCTCGTTAAGCGATGAGGCTTTTTTGTGCTGTAAAGAGTACATTTTAAGATGTTAATTTAAAAACGTATCCAACAGAAATATATCGGTCTCAAACCCTTATAAAGCGTGATGGCTGCGTTTTTTAAATTTAAAGATCATTTGAGATATCAACATAAACCTCCTCTCATGGGGCATAAACATTTCAAATAAAAGGATTGCAAACAGTTCATCTTTTTTGAACTGAAAATACCCATGAAGAGGACATTCTTGCCGCTGCTCAAGCGGCTAATACACTTGAACTTATTCAAGCTTTACCAGATGGCTTGGTGACAGAAATCGGAAAGCGTGGTACCATCCTTTCTTAAAGGCAAAACAACGCATGAGTATTGCACGTGCGATTTTTAAAATGCCCCCTTTGTTGCAATCTGGCACCATCATTAATTTGCCAAATCCCAATGTTGCTACAGCCCTTGGTACTTAAGATATTCCATTATGGGCATTTTACTTTATAGTTTTTATCCATAAGGGCTTCCCCCCGCTTGTAACGTGCAAGCGAATGGTTTTGGTTGATTCAACATAAAAACAGATTTGAAACGAGAGAATTCTCCAATGTTTGGAACTCTCATTCAATATACAAAACAATGAATTATTATAAATCAAAGCGTTGTAGCTTAATTGAGCAACATCTGCTTTAGATGCAAACAGTGAAAAGTTGGTGCAAAAAGCCTTAGAAGGCTTGATGGAAAATCGTATAACTTTGGTAATTGCTCACCGTTTGGCAATAATTTTAAAAGCGGATCGTATTCTCGTGATGGATAAAGGCGTCCTTGTGAAAGAGGGAGCCTATGCTGAACTTGTGGCAAAAAATGGTGTTTATGCTTATCTCGCAAAACTGCAACTTTCACCCAAATAAGAGCTCTTGATACAAGAGCAGTACTTTTAAGGGCATAAATACCACTCTTTACAGCTATGCTTATCAATTTAAAAGGGCTCATGGAAAAAGAGGAGCAAGAATTGAGATGTTTTTCTTCTTAAATTCTGGCTGTTCTTTTCTCTGCGTGAGAAGAATCATTTTTTATAAAAACGCTTCCTTTGTGTGCAGAATATAAAACGATAGCAAGTTAGTCTCTATGGATCATTAAGGTGTGCAAAGAGCTCTCTTCATAACGGCACTGTCATGTTGATTTATAAGGATAAATTCATTGTTTTTCATGAGAGATCATCATATCATGGGATTTTCTCATATCAATGCCTCATAGAGAGTCACACAAAATCTCTTGCTTAGAAATCACAATAGGTAATCAACTAATTCGACATCTATACCCACAAAGCGAAATATTACGTGCCAATTTTCCTTTATAGTCATTAACCAAGAGCCTTCAAAATGACCTTTTAGCAAATAGAGCTAAAAGGATGAATCATTCAAAAATTATTTTATGATATAGCTCTATCACGAGCATCTAAAATACGCCTTTGTTGCTAAATATAAACGACTTTTCCCCTTATAGCGTATTAGTTTTTTAGAAGGCTTTAGACCCTTTATATTAAAATCAAAAAATCATAATTGGATTATATTGCATAAAGATGCTTTCTCAATTTTCCATTTAGCACACGATAACATACCATTTAGGCCCCCTGAGAAGCTTTCTCCCCTTATAGCATAATTTCATAAGCCGCGTGAAAAGAACACAATAAGCCGTTTTGAGGTCTTCTTAAGGTCAAGGACACCGTTAGGCGCCCTGTAAGGTTTTCCTTGAGCTTTTAAGGTCCCCAAGATTTGTTATAGTCCCTTCATTAAATGCAGCTCTAATGTCATGATTTTTGAGAACGATTATTAAGCAATTTGAGAGGCTGTCCGCCTCTCATTTTGATTTATACACAACCAAAGTACGCTCTCTTTATTCAGGGAGAATAAGAACATACCCTGGAGGCGCTAAACGGTATAAGAGAGCATCATACCCCCACATAGCATACATGCTGCAAACAGAAAAAACGCCTTCACCAATTGCTAAGGGTAATGTGAGCGATATACCGGCTTCATCTGCTGTTGCTTCGCGACGTTCTAAGAGATATCCAAAAAAAAAGAAAAGGCACGCGAATCCACTCGCACCCGCAAAGAATTTTAGTACGATATGAACCAATCCACGCATATTGAATAGGATAAGAAAAATTGTAAAAATAAACACTCCGAATATTCCAGCGAATACCCCACATACGATATTGCAAAATTTTCGCATCATAATTGCAGAAACGCTCTTTTCTGCGTATCGATTTTTTTTGGTGCTTGTATTCTTAGAAGATATGCTGTCCACAACTCCCCCCTCGATTTTAAAGCCAAAATGCTACGAAATTAATTTTTTATAATGATATCATCATAAAAGACAAGAAAAATTTATTCATTTTAACGAAAAAAGAAGTGTTTTATTGAGATATATTTTCTTTCGCAAGAGTTATTCAACCCGTTCGTCAATGAAAGATGACCCCCATTGAAAGGAAAGCTATCCTGACGCACAAAAGCTTCATAAGCTGTATGTCTAATCTACTTAGAAATCACAACTCCCCAATCGAGCCGCTTATCTGCTTTTGAAACTGCAATCAAATGGATTCTGATGATGACAAACAGTGATAGCATGAAAAAAGAAAATATCACAATATCAAACTCTTCAATATAAGATCATCTTTATGATTTTTACTTAAAAAATAAGCCCCCCTCATGAGCGATAACACACTGCTGCGCATTCATAAATTTCCTTTAAAGCACCATCTTCCCTTCCTATAAACGCACCTATCCCGCAATCTTACCTCACAATGCCACGCATAAAGACTTTTAAAACGCCCAAGGAGAAAACTCTCTAACAAAGCTTTCAAGCCTAAAACGCTCCCATCATTTTTATCATGATGAGAGTTCCAAAATCACGCAGAAACAGGCAAAATATCCCCGCATTTAAGCATAGAGCAATTCAAACGCTTTCCTTTTCTTGGCTCTTTTGTCCCCTGTTCTTTTGTCTTCTTTTGTCCCCTGTTCTTTTGTCCTTTGTCCTAAAGCGCCAAATGGTTCATCCGCGCACGATGACAAAATGCCTTTTGGGCAACAGCAATATTTTCATGGCGACCAGCCCATGCTTTTAAAGCAGCCGCTTGCAAGGCGCGTCGATCAAGAAAAAGTCAATTTCCAAGGCAAAGCGCCCAAAGAATTCATAGCCGATAAATGTGCCGTTACTTCCTGATCAGATAGCCCGAAAGACAAGAAAAGCAATTCTTAAGAACAGCGGAAGGGACAGTTTGTTTAAGCACACGGACGGTCTTTTCAGCGACCTCTTCAACACCAGCCTTGGCGTACATCCTTATCCCCAATCACCCTATTGGGCTTTAAAATCATTCCCTCTAAAATAACACGGGCTTCAAATAATTCTTTAAAGACAGTTGTCAAAACAGTGCGTGTCACCTCAAAGCAACGAGCAATGGAATGCTGACACGATGATCCATCCATTAGCACAGACCATTCAACAATCGGCATACTCCTATCTCGAAATTATTGAACCCAAAAAAAGAACTATACTCTTATATCAAAGATATCAAAAAACACAATTCGCAAGAGCTTGTGCACTTTGATTGCCTTCTTAGCTAGCAAAACGTTTGCATCAAGGACAATCACCGCACAACCCTTATGGGAATTCAAGTCTAGAGCAATTCAAGCGCTTTCCTTTTCTTGGCTCTTTGTCCATTGTCCTAAAGCAGCCAAATGGTTCATCCGCGCACGATGACAAAATGCCTTTTGGGCAACAGCAATATTTTCATGGCGACCAGCCCATGCTTTTAAAGCAGCCGCTTGCAATGCCCGTCCATAAGAAAAAGTCAATTTCCAAGGCAATGCCCCTAAACTATTCATGGCAGACAAATGAGCTGTCGCTTCTTGATCTGATTGTCCTCCAGAGAGAAAAGCAATTCCTGGAACAGCACAAGGGACAGTTTGTTTAAGCACACGAACGGTCTTTTCAGCCACCTCTTCAACACCAGCCTTGCGCGCATCCTTGCCATCAATCACCATATTGGGTTTTAAAATCATCCCCTCTAAAACAACACGGGCTTCAAACAATTCTTTAAAGACAGTTGTCAAAACAGCGCGTGTCACCTCAAAGCAACGGGCAATGGAATGCTGACACGATGGTCCATCCATCAGCACCTCCGGTTCAACAATCGGCACAATATTGAGTTCCTGACATAAAGCAGCATAACGGGCAAGAGCTTGTGCATTTTGATTAATGGCGCTTCTTGTTGGCAGCGTGTGTGCATCAATGGCAATCACCGCACGCCATTTCGCAAAACGGGCGCCCAAAGCATAATAGTCTTTTAACCGCTCACGGAGACCATCCAACCCTTCAGTAATTGTCTCTTGGGGAAAAGCAGCCAAGGGCTTAGCACCGGTATCCACTTTAATTCCTGGCAAACCGCCCGCCTCCCGAATAAGATCCGTCAACATTTGCCCTGTTGATGCTTTTTGTCGAATGGTTTCATCAAATAAAATAACACCAGAGATAGCACTTTCCATAGCTTCTTTTGCGCTAAAAAGCATTTCACGATAAGCACGGCGGTTATCCTCATTGGACTCAACACCAATGCTTTCAAAACGCTTACCAATTGTTGCCGTACTTTCATCGGCAGCCAAAATACCCTTACCAGCATGCACCAGAGAAAGTGCTATATCTTCAAGACGTTCATTCATAAAAAATTCCTCTTTATTTTATCGCATTTTCAACATCAACAATATGATCATCATACTTGACACAGCCCATGATCTTACAGCTTTTTCAATTTTCCCTTCAACAAAGTCTTTAAGCTTGCATGAGAGCAAGAATACCAGGAAGCACCTTACCTTCCATCCATTCCAAAAAAGCCCCTCCTGCAGTTGAGAGATAAGTAAAATCATTAGCAACACCCGCATGATTAAGAGCAAAAACTGTATCGCCTCCTCCCGCAACTGAAACCAACTTGCCCATCAAACTGCGTTCTGCGGCATGGCGTGCAACGGCAATTGTTCCTTTATCAAAGGGAAGCATCTCAAAAACACCAAGAGGTCCATTCCACACAAGAGTCGCAGCCTTATCTATCGCGCTTTTGATATGAGCAATAGAGCGCGTTCCAATATCCAATATCATGCCATCCGCAGGAATATCGCTAATATCATAAAGACGATGCGGTGCATTTTTTTCAAAGCGAAATCCAACGATAGCATCCATAGGCAATAGAAGCGTACAGTGACATTCCTGCGCTTTTTTAATAATTTTTTTGATGGTTTCCATCAATTCGTATTCACACAGTGACTTCCCCACATGAATGCCTTGCGCGGATAAAAAACTATTGGCCATCCCACCCCCAATAACCAAGGAGTCGACTTTTTCCACCAAATGATTGAGAACAAAAAGCTTACTGGAAACTTTTGCCCCTCCCACCAGAGCGACCACAGGATGCGTTGGATTTCCAAGTCCTTTTTCTAAGGCCTGCAATTCTCCTTGCAGCGATCTCCCCGCATAAGAGGGCAACAAATGCGTTATTCCCTCCACCGAAGCATGGGCACGATGAGAAACCGAAAAAGCATCATTGACATAAAGATCCCCATTATGGGCCAAAGCTTCTGCAAAAGAACAATCATTCTTTTCCTCACCGGCATAAAACCGAACATTTTCGAGTAATACAACACCCCCATTTTGCAATGTCTCCACCGCTATCTGTGCAGCTGAACCAATACAGTCAGGCGCAAAAGCAACCGGCTGTTTTATGATCTTTTCCAGCACCGGTACAACAGGACGAAGTGAAAATTCTGACTCGACCTTTCCTTTAGGACGACCACAATGAGAGAGCAGAATAAGCTTGGCTCCCCGCTTTTGCAGTTCAACGAGCGTTTCTTTATGGCGTTTAAGACGCGTTTCATCGCAAACTTTACCCTGTGCCATAGGAACATTAAAATCCACCCGCACAAGCACACGCTTTCCAGCAACATCAACATCATCAAGTGTACGAAAGCCCATTCGCTATTTCCTCTTCACTTTCCGTTGTTTTAAACAAAAATGCATCGAACAAACCTGCTTAATTTTCTTTCCACTAAAACCTCTTCTTTTCTTTTATAGGTCTCCTCTTTGTTTTTGCATGAAAAGGACCAACAACAGCCCCCTTCTCTCAACTCTCTGTCTGAAAATCAAAAGTATCCATGGTCAAATGTACAAAAGCCCCACATTGCTCTTAATCTTCTCCATTCCATTGTTTCCAACAAATGCATTGGCTCAATTTTATTTTTACTAAAACATTTTTTTACTTTTATGCAAAAGAGTCTACCTTTTTCGTTTTCTGACGTTTTCTCAAAAGTTGGTCCGTGTCAGACATTACTTTTTCAAGCCTTACTCTTTCAAGCAACTTTTAAAAGCGCATAGCACCTCGTATCAAAAACACCTTCAATCTTTCAACAGCATCTTCTCTCTAGCGCATAAAAACAGTAACCTGTCTCGACTTTCTCAAAAGAATGCGCCTTAATTTGTACAAAAGCGAGGTTTTTTCCTATAAAAAGAGGACCCTAAGGTCCTTCTTATGGTATCTATATTGTCTTGGCAAAAGCCACCGCTGTATCACTCATACGGTTAGAAAAGCCCCATTCATTATCATACCAAACGAGAACACGACAGAGCTTACCATCAATCACTTTGGTTTGATCATTGTGAAAAATCGCTGAATGTGGATTATGATTAAAATCACAACTCACAAGCTTTTCTTCCGTAGTGTCCAAAATGCCCTTTAGAGGACCTCGTGCAGCAGTCGCAATAGCTGTATTAATTTCTTCAATTGTTGTGGAACGCTGAGCAGTAAATGTCAAATCAACCACAGAAACATTAGGCGTTGGAACACGAATGGATACCCCATCAAGCAATCCCTTTAATTCTGGCAAAACCAATCCCACAGCTTTTGCCGCTCCGGTTGAAGTAGGAATCATCGAAAGAGCGGCCGCACGCGCACGATAAAGATCACGATGCATGGTATCTAAAACAGGCTGATCCCCCGTATAAGAATGGATTGTTGTCATAAAGCCCCTTTCAATGCCCACCGTGTTATGCAAAACTTGTGCAACGGGCGCCAAACAATTGGTTGTACAAGAGGCATTTGAAACAATACGATGTTCTTTACTTAAAGACTGATGATTAACCCCATAAACAACCGTCAGATCTGCACCCTCTGAAGGCGCAGAAACCAGAACACGCTTTGCCCCTGCATCCAAATGAGCCTTTGCTTTATCACGCGCCGTAAAAATGCCCGTACATTCCAACGCGATATCGATATCCAAATCTTTCCAAGGCAATTGTGCTGGATCACGCTCTGCACAGACCTTTATTAAACCAGTTCCCACATCAATGGCATCGCCCACCACCTTAACATCCTCAGGAAAACGGCCATGAACTGAATCATAGCGCAACAAATGGGCATTTGTTTCCACCGATCCTAAATCATTAATTGCGACCACTTCAATATCTTTTCGTCCACTTTCTATCAGTGCCCGTAAAATATTGCGTCCAATACGACCAAACCCATTAATTGCAACACGAACTGTCATTTCACATGTTTCCTCATCTAATTTTTTAAAGCATAACATTTAAAACACAACAAATGGGCATTTTCCAATCCCAAACCATAAATTCCCAAGATGTCAATATCTCGATAAATCAATCACTTATCCACAACACTGCACAGAGTATAATACCCTACAAACACCCCGCTCATGACAGCACACACTGTCATTTTGTCTTTTCTTCTTCACTCTTTTCCAGCTCTCTTTCAACAATTGCCACGACATTTTCAAAAGTAAGACCAAAATGTGCATAAAGGTCATCAATTGTTCCACTCGCCCCAAAGCTCTCCATACCAATAAAAACCCCATCACAGCCAATAAAACGGTCCCATCCCTGAGCAACAGCAGCTTCAATCGCGATTTTAATCGGCGCATCGCCAATGAGAGCCCGCTGATAGGAGCAAGACTGTTGAGAAAAAAGTTCAAAACAAGGCACAGAAACCACACGTGTTGGGATATTTTTTTCTTCTAAGACTTCACGTGCTTTGACCGCAATTTGCAACTCTGAACCGGAAGCAAACAGTGTCACTTGCGCTTCATCACTGGCTGTTAACAATTCATAAGCACCAAGCATACAGAGATTTTCTTCTTCATACTCTTGACGCAACAGCGGTAGATTTTGTCGACTCAAAGCCAAGGTTGAAGGCGTCCCACGTGCTTTCAAAGCCAATTGCCAACACTCGATTGTCTCCATAGCGTCAGCAGGGCGGAATACAAGATGATTAGGCATAGCGCGCAGGCAAGCCAAATGTTCCACGGGTTGATGGGTCGGACCATCTTCCCCAAGCCCAATAGAATCATGGGTCATGACATAAACCACCCGCAGCCCCATAAGAGAAGACAAGCGCATAGCAGGACGCATATAGTCAGAAAAGCATAAAAACGTTCCACCATAAGGAATAAAGCCTCCGTGAAGAGCAAGCCCATTCATTATGGCGCCCATAGCATGTTCACGAATACCATAATGGAGATAGCGCCCTGAAAAATCCTCCGCCGTGATACTTTTCATCTGGCTGCTTTTTGTATTATTAGATCCTGTTAAGTCGGCAGAACCACCAATGGTCTCACTCACGACTTCATTGATCACTTCCAAAGCCATCTCAGAAGCTTTACGCGTAGCAACAACAGGAGACTCTTCAACAAGCTTCTGTTTATAAGCATCCACAGCACCATCAAATCCCCCCACAAGATCACCACGCATCAACCTTTCAAATTCCACCCGCTCTGAGACAGGAAGATCAGCCAATTTTTCTTCCCACTTTTGTCGCCTTTTAGCGGCATTAAGCCCTGCCAAGCGCCAATTATCAAGAATATCGGCTGGAATAACGAAAGGCTCTGCCTCCCACCCTAAAGCGATACGGGTCTCAGCAATTTCCCGTGCTCCTAAAGGGGCACCATGAACTTTATTGCTTCCCGCTTTATTGGGCGCCCC
The DNA here is from genome assembly GCF_028618435.1 of Bartonella sp. MM73XJBT.G. Classification (GTDB taxonomy): domain Bacteria; phylum Pseudomonadota; class Alphaproteobacteria; order Rhizobiales; family Rhizobiaceae; genus Bartonella. The sequence goes on along the minus strand of NZ_JAQISW010000006.1, from coordinate 79,177 downwards.
AAAGCCTATCGTTGTTTTACAGGCAATCAACGTTGGTTTATCACTTTTGCGTGCTGCTTCAATAGCTTGTGCAATAGCGGCTTGATCATGCCCATTTACTTTGAGTATATTCCAACCAGATGCTTTAAAACGAGCACCCTGATCTGTACTATCCGCGAGGGAAATTTCTCCATCGATAGAAATATTATTATCATCCCACAACACGATAAGCTTATTAAGTTTCAAATGTCCTGCCAAGGAAAGTGCTTCTTGCGAAATGCCTTCCATCAAGCATCCATCCCCCACCAAAGCATAAGTATAATGGTTGATAAGATCACCAAAACGGGCATTTTGCAACCGTTCTGCAAGAGCCATCCCCACGGCATTCGCTAACCCCTGTCCCAAAGGTCCTGTCGTTGTTTCAATTCCTGCCACATGCCCATATTCTGGATGGCCTGCAAGCTTTGCCCCTAATTGGCGAAAACTTTTTATATCCTCAAGTGAGATATCTTCATAACCAGAAAGATACAGCAGAGCATAAAGCAACATAGACCCATGCCCTGCTGATAAGACAAAACGATCACGGTTAGGCCAACGAGGTTTTTTAGGGTCATGAGCAAGGAATTGTGTATAAAGAACCGTAGCAATATCGGCAGCTCCCATTGGCAAGCCGGGATGACCAGAGTTGGCTTTTTCAATTGCATCAATAGCAAGAAAACGGATAGCATTGGCCATCTGATTCTGTTGGTGGGTATTTGTCATGAATGATCGACCATTTCGTTAAATACGTTATACTGTTGCTTTTTCCGTATTCTCTTAATTCTCTTTAAATTCCTTAAGAAATACTCTTTTTTCATCATCAGCGTGAGACTTTTTGTCATCACTTCACGTAACACTAATAACACATTCCCCTCACGCATCCTGTATATCCATGTCATTTATGACAATACGCGCAAAAAATCCAGCCTTTAATTTATATCTCACCCCTGCTTTGCTTGATAAAATATCCTACATACTTAAAAATAAAAGAGGCACACTATGAAAATGTAAGTGATTCGTTTTTGCATAACGCATTGATAAAAGATACAATTACTCAAAGGACAAAAGTAATGAACCAAGAGACTACGGTTCTGCAAGACGCTCTAGAGCACCTAGAAAAAGCACTGAGAACCTTAGAGATCACCATAATAAATCGCAACGCCGTTATTGATAAAAATAACGAATGGGAAGAAGAAATTCAACGCATGAATGCTGACCGCAGCCATCTTGCCCAAGCGCTTGACAAAGCTGAAGCCCAAATTGAACGCTTAGAATCCGTTAACAAAGAAGTTTCCAAACGTCTTATTAAAGCAATGGAAACGATTCGTGTCGTCATTGATAGATAAAGGTTTAGATAAATAAAGGTTTGAACGTATGGAAACAGTTTCCGTTACCATTGATGGTAAAAACTATCGCATGGCTTGTAATAAAGGACAGGAAAGTCATCTTATTGCGCTTGCAACTCAATTGGATCAATATATCACCCATTTAAAGAAAAATTTTGGAGAAATTGGCGACCATCGTTTATCGGTCATGGCGGGCATAATGATTATCGATGAAATGGAAGAAATAAAACGAGAAAATAAAAAGTTACAAGAAAACTACGATGCTCTTTTACGACTCCACAATGAAAAGGAGCGCGCTATGGGGAGAATTATGCGTGACACCACACAACGCATTGAAAAGCTCACCAACCAATTGCTCAAAGATGATCAAAGTAGCAAAAACATTCAAGAACAGGAAGACTTTTAAACGCGCATCATCACGAAAAAAAGCAAGCCGATTTGATTTCCACTCCACACCTCAAAAGGCACAAAAAACTCTCTTGAATATTTCATTGATACACAAACACTTCATACTTCAAAGCTTCCGCCTCATACCACCGCGCTTGCAATGAGATATCTCACACAACAAATGACCAAAACCAATGCCCCCAAACCAATGTCATTGTTTAAAAAATCATAATGCCTAAAGCCAATTACTTTTACATAAAAATGGTGCATGAACAGCATACTTTTTAAAATACGTTCACCCATTACTTTATTTTCATGCCTGACCTTCATGATTTTTGGGGATACATAATTTTATTCAATTCTATTTGCTCTATTTGCAAAAGTTTTATCCATTCACAAAAGCTTAAAATAAAAAAAATTTTAAAGCTCTCATTCAAATAGCAAAAGAATAAATTTTCATGATCAATGAATCTCTCGCTTATAAAACATCAATAAAGCGATCTGAAACATATCTAAAAAGATGATAGAAAAAATTTTTCACCATAGGCGCCCCTCTTCAAAAGGAAAGATAAAATTCCCATATCACCGCATCCCACCCCAAAACTAATGCCCAAACGCTATAATACCGTACTGTTTCCACAATGGAAGATCAAAGCAATAATCGGTCTATTAGGACGTTCACGAGAAGTGCGCAGACCCCGTTGTTCCTAAAACCCCATTCAAAGGCGCATGAAAAAACACCATGTGTAAACGGATCAAATCCCCTTCGTTCCATCTGGAGAGACAGAGGCAATACGCAAAAGGTTTGTTGCACCAGGCGTTCCAAGGGGAACACCAGCTGTCACAAGGAAACGATCCCCTCCTTGGCAAAAACCTTCCTGAAAGGCAATGGTAGCTGCACGATCAACCATATCCTCTAAATTCTTCGCATCCCCAGTAACCACACAATGAAGTCCCCAAACGAGTGCCAAACGCCGTGCTGTTTTCACAATGGGCGATAAAGCAATAATCGGTCTATTAGGACGCTCACGAGAAGCGCGCAGACCCGTTGTTCCTGAAGCCGTATAGGCAACGATAGCGGCAAGTGAAAGTGTTTCAGCAATCTGACGCGCAGCAAGAGAAATCGCATCCGTCCCAGTTGATTCTGGTGTTGGATGTTGTGCTCCAACCTGAGCAGCATAAGTGTGATCTTGTTCAATTTGCCGCGCGATTTTATCCATCATAAGCACCGCTTCTTCTGGATAACGACCAGAAGCAGATTCAGCCGACAACATCACCGCATCTGTTCCAGCATAAACCGCAGTCGCCACATCCGATACTTCTGCACGCGTTGGCACAGGAGATGTGATCATTGACTCGAGCATTTGTGTTGCCACCACCACTGGTTTCCCAGCTAAACGGCAAGCTTTAATCAGCTCCATCTGAATCGCAGGAACCTTTTCCAAAGGCATTTCCACCCCGAGATCTCCGCGTGCAATCATAATACCATCAGAAACTTCAATAATCTTTTCTATATGTTCCAAGGCTTGAGGCTTTTCGATTTTAGCCATCAAAGACACCTTGCCTTTTGTTAACCGGCGCACCGCTATAATATCTTCTGGACGCTGAATAAAAGAAAGGGCAACCCAATCAACAGACTGCTGTAACAAAGCCTGAAGATCAGCCTTATCTTTTAAGGTCATCGAATCAAAAGGCAAAATTGTATCCGGAAAACTTACACCTTTTCGATCAGAAATACGGGTTCCAGCAACCACACGACACTGAACAAAATGATCACCACACACTTCAGCGCGCAGTTCCAATTTTCCATCATCAATTAACAAGCGATCCCCTGGTTGAATCGCCGAAAAGACATCCTCATGAGGAAAAAAAACACGCTGTGCATCGCCAGCCACATCGCGATGATCTAACGTAAAGCTTTGCCCGACACGCAAATCTTCTTGACCTTTGTCAAAACACCCAATACGCAGTTTTGGTCCCTGAAGATCCACCAAAATACCAATGGGACGCTGAACCGTTTTTTCAACCTCCCGTATCGATTTGACCAAATCGCTCAATGTGTCACGATCCGTATGACTCATATTAAGGCGAAAAACATCCGCCCCTGCCCTAAAAAGCTTCTCAATCATTACACGAGAAAAAGAAGAAGGACCAAGAGTCGCAATAATTTTTACTTTACGGGTCCGTTTCACGGTGGAGAGTTTCCTGAAAGAGAAGAGGCAACTGAATTGTTGAACAAAGAATCATCCGTCAACTGTACCATCCAACTGGTTTGATTACCGGTATCGATTTCCTTAAACTCAGCCTTTTGATATCCACGTGGGAAACAATCATGAACCCCTTGAATGGTAAATTGGCTATCTTGCACACACATGGTGACAGAGCCTGCCCAGCTTCCTTTTTTTTGTGCTCCTTCTGCATAAAAATAATAAAACCGCGAAGCAAGAGGTCCTTCGATTAAGGTTTTACATTCTGTCACAGGAACCACCCACCAGCCTTCGCTCACCCACCCTGAAAACGTACGATATCCAAGAGCAACCCCTACAGACTGTTGCGTTGTATTACACACCCTAAAGTCAGCCTTTGCACAAACAACAAGGGGAAATAAGAGCAAAATGCTCAAAAGAAAAACCTTTAATCTTTTCTGAAATGCCCAATATTGTTTTTTCAAAATCACAAAACTTCCTCTATAATATCAATTCCCAAAACGCATCATACATCTTTTTTTTCAAAAGCCTTTCAAGTCTTAAAACATATATTTTTATATTTTTCTTTTTATAGCCCTTTTATCAATGCATATATCTTAAAAACTTTACAAAATATTTAAAGTCAATTTGTAAAAAAAACTGTGGTGCTTGATTGATTTTTTATTTTTCAAGCTTTTCCAACATAAATTTAGCATCGAAGAAATAACTTAAAACATATAACCTGGAGAAAAATACAATGAATGATACAGTAACCGATCAAACACACGCTATATCCGTCAACCAATTACGCTCTTTTATCGAACGAATTGAACGACTAGAAGAAGAAAAAAAAACTATTTCCGATGATATTAAAGACGTCTACACGGAACTTAAAGGCTCTGGTTTTGATAGCAAAGCTGTTCGAAGCATTATACGGTTGCGTAAAAAAGAAGAGCACGAACGAATGGAAGAAGAGGCCATCATTGAACTTTATAAAAATGCGCTTGGGATGAGTTAATAACATTGATAACATTGAAAAAATTTTTAAGAAAATGGAAAAAACCGCATGAATACACAAAAATTCTGCCCACTGTGGGTAGTTTGTGCAAAATAACACAAAATTCATATAACTTGTGAGAAGACAACTTCACAGGATACATAGCATTGCAACAGCCCTCACATTTAAAGGAGACCGCAGCAGAAATTCGCTAAACAAAGGTCTGAATTGTTTACAGAAGAGAGATGGTTAAGAATCTTCGTCTTGTTAAGATCGTGAAAAATTCGGCATATTTAGACATCTGGTAAAAAGCCCCTTAAGAGAGCTTTATTCAAATCTTTTATTCAAGTCTATTGACGGGCTTATAAAGGTCATTGATTAAAGAGGTTAGAATATGATCTCTCCATTTTCCAGAAATCATCAAATAATCTCTGGCATAGCCTTCTTTTTCAAAATGAAGGCGCTTTAATAAAAGTTCGCTTTTTATGTTCTCAGGTCTATAATTTGCCATCACTCTATGCAAATGATAAACATGAAAGATATGGCGTATCAGAGCCGATAAACTCTCAAACATAATACCTTTGCCTTGTTGTTTCTCATCAAGAGAAAAACCAAGATGACAGGCTTGAAAAACACCACGAACCACATTTGTGAAATTTACAACACCGATGATTGTATTTTCATTTTTGAGTCGTACGGCATATCGATAGGCTTGCCCTTGTGCGCTTTCATAAGCAAATGCATTGGCGCGTACTTTCCAAGCTCTTAGAGTGTGGTAATCGTCAGATCTCAACGGTTCAAAAGGACGCAAATGATTCGCATTACGCAAGTAATATGCAGACAGTTCAGCAGCATCTTCTACACCAATCAATGTGGAAACCGTTCGCTTTGTTTTAATTGCTATCATTTTCTCCTCCTAGACAGGTCACAATAACACGTTGATTTGTCGTGACATAACGTCAAATACTGTAAGCTTTTCAGATCACAAGGCTTCTCACATAAGAATCAATGAGGATCATTTTCTTGTTCCTTCATAAGCAGGATTGGTATGTTTAAGGTATAAGACAAAAACAAGAGAATGCTTTTTATAAATGCGCTCAAGTGCTACAAGTTATAGCAAAATTGGGGAGTGACAAAGTGTGTGAGAGTGCTGCTTTGCTTGTATACAGAGCATTTTGAAAAACGCACCGCACCACTAATTTTTTCTTTATCAAGATTTTTTTTATCAAAAATTGTGCAAAAAAGCCATTAACCAGCGTTATAATTTTTACCCGTAGTCAAAAGTATGTTTTAAAAAATCTGCTCTTTATGAGCTCAACGGCACTCTCGTAGTTCTTTAATATGTCCAAGCGCTTTATAAAAAGTGGTGACACAATACGAATCTCTTAAAATTCTTAGAGATGAATATCTAAGACTACCGTGAACACGCTTCTATTTCTTCGCGTAAAATTTCAAGTTCTAACCATTCTTCTTGCTTTTGTGTGCAAGTATTTTTCTTTTTTTCCAATGCAGTTGATAAACGCTCAAAACGTTCTTTATCACTGCGATAAAGAGTGGGGTCAGAGAGTTCTTGTTCAATTTTTTTGATTTCATTTTGCAAAACAGCGATTTCTTCAGGCAATTTTTCCAATGCATAAACCTGCTTATAGGACAATTTTTTTCGTGTTCTTTTCTCTCCCGCACTATCCAAGCTAGGATCTGTTGAGGAAGCATGTTTTCCGCTCTTCTCTACGCAAGATTTTGCAGATACTTTACGGTGCAATAATTCTATTTCTTTGCGTTGAAAGGTCAAAGCCTGTTTATTTTGCGCCATCATATCACTATAACCGCCCGCATACAAAACCCAATGACCATCGCCCTCCGGTACCAACATATGCGTTACAGTACGATCTAAAAAGTCTCTGTCATGGCTTACCAACAACACTGTTCCCGCAAAATCAGCAATAAATTCTTGCAACAAATCCAAAGTTTCCATATCTAAATCATTGGTTGGTTCATCAAGAATTAAAAAGTTTGCCGGACGCGAAAGAAGGCGCGCAAGCATGAGTCGTGCTCTTTCTCCTCCAGAAAATTCTTTAAGGGGGGTACGCGCTTGTTCCGGCAAAAATAAAAAGTCTTTCATATAAGAAACCACATGCCGTTCCTGCCCATTGATCACAAGAGTATCACCCCGCCCCCCTGTGAGATAATGTGCCAAAGTTTCTTCTTCATTGAGAATACGTTGCTGATCAAGCAATGCTATAGAGAGGTTATAGCCATGCCTCACCGTTCCACTATCCACGGCTTCTTGCCCAATCAACGTGGAAAGAAGCGTTGTCTTTCCGATACCATTAGGCCCTACCAAACCGATTCGCTCCCCCCGCTGAATGCGTAAAGAGAAATCTTTCACGATAACGCGATCCCCATAGGATTTTGAAATTTTTTTTGCTTCGAGCACCAATTGACCAGAATCATGACTTTTAGCAGCGCTCAACAGTGCACTTCCCGGTTGCCCTTTATAAGTTTTATGACGCTGTCTTAAGTTTTTTAATTCGCTCAAGCGCCTTACATTACGCTTACGCCGTGCGCTCACGCCATAACGCAACCATTGCTCTTCACGGACAATTTGACGCCCTAATTTATGCTGTTCGAGTGCTTCTTCTTCCAGAGCTTTATCGCGCCAATTCTCAAATTCTGAAAAACGCTTTTCCAGTCTTTTTGTTGTACCACGATCAAGCCATACCGTTGAACGCGTGACATTTTCCAAAAATCGTCGATCATGAGAAATCACCACAATCGCTGAACGCAAAGAAGACAAAACCCCTTCCAACCATTCAATGGTTGGTAAATCAAGATGATTGGTCGGCTCATCTAAGAACAAAATATCAGGTTTTGCTGCAATGGCCCGTAACAATGAAACACGTCTCTTTTCACCCCCCGAAAGTGTTTCTAATTTTTCCGCGCCCGAAAATCCTAAATTTGTGCGAAGCATATTGATCCACTGAACATCCGGTGTCTCGTCCAATCCTGCTTCCATATAAGCGTTAATATCTGCAAAATCTGAACAATCCGGATTTTGAGCGACATAACGAAGTGTTACGCGAGGGTGGCGAAAAATTTCGCCCCCATGAGGCTCTAATATGCCTGCGGCAATCTTTAACAGAGTCGATTTTCCACAACCATTACGGCCCACCAGCGCAATACGCGCCCCCTGCTCAACCGATAAACAAGCTTGGTTGAGCAAAGGCGTTATCCCAAAGGTTAGGGAAATGCGGTCAAGCCGCAGCAATGGCACCGCCATTAACGAACGCGACGCGGACAAGGTGCTTTATACATCCCCCCTCTTGCATCACGGTAAGTACATAATTGTCGTACTGGGACTCTTTGCGCACAAGGTGCTTGGTAAACATGTCCTCTGCGAGAACGATATGTGCATAATTGTGAGGCTTGTTTTTGTTGTCTTCTTTGATTTACAGCCTCACCCGTTACTGCTCCAGCCAAAGCCCCAAATGCCGCACCAGTAAGCGCTGCTCCAGGTGTACTTCCACCAATAGCTGTACCCGCCAAGGCACCAATTGCAGCTCCTCCTACACCGTAACGAGCAACGCGTTCATCAGTTGTCGTACAAGCCACCGAACTAAAACCAATCGCAGAGACGACGGCCACTTTTAAAATTGATTTTAACATAGTAAAATCTCTCCTTCTCAAGATCAATACATAATATATTGTTATATATCGTTTATGTCGGCACTCAATCACTAAGCCCCCCCCTGCCTTATTCAAAAATATATTGGAAGAGCTTTACGAAATAGGCACAGACGCTAACAATATAGCTTTTCCAGAACCTAAATGGCAAGAAAAGGTTCCACAAATACGGTTAGAAAGTGTTAAAGAAGAGCCAAATGACACATTTTTATCACAAATTGGCCATTTTACTCCTTCAAGCGTTAAGCCTTGTAAATCAGAAAAACCGATAAGACTAAACAAACATCCTTCAGGCAAATCATATGACACAAGTTTTGGCAAAACCGGCCAACCTTCTTCCAAACCGCTTGTCAACAATACTGAAACACCTTTTTCAGCCATCATCAACGCTTGCGTCATATGAGAAAGGCTATGATCACTTCGCTCCCCCCCCAAAGCACCGCACAAAATAAGCTTTTTAGCACCATTTTGCAGCGCTCTTTCACAAGCCAGAGCACTATCTGTCATATCTTTATCAGAGGGAAAAACTTCACGCGGAACATGGCTATATTTGTCAATCAGAGTCTGATCAGATGAATCGAAATCCCCCAACCATAACTCAGGCGACACGTTAAGTGCTGCCGCATGACGCATCCCACCATCCGCAGCAATCACCCGACTGTTTTGAATTTGATTAAGCAAACGATCAGTGATAAAAAGATCCCCATTTAACAATATCGTAAATGTTGTCATGCCACATTTTGCCTTTCACAAAATTTTCATCTCGAGCATCCCTTTATCCATGAGAGCTATTTTTTATAAACAATAACCATGATATAGCCAAATGAATCCTCATCCCTAAAGCTTCTCTCAAAAAGACACACACGCACGATACAAAGATACAAAAGATACAAATGCAATTTGCCAAATTACTCCGCAGAAATAATGTGCACCATGGTCCAACGCACCTCATTTTTCAACGAAATTTTCTTTTTCACTCGTGCCTGTATAAAGCAACTTTCATCAGTTTAACGTTTCTCCTTTCGGCTTGTCATACACCCCTTTCTCAAAATGATAGACCTTCTTCCACTTCTTCTAAAACGATCAAACATACCAACAATCACAATATCTATGTCACATTAAGTGCTCTGCAACACCCCCGTATTTTACAAATGTATGGTGGCGCCTATCATAATGCAAAACTTGAACGCTTTTTAGCAAAAATTATCCGTAAACTAACCATTGCATCCCACCATTCTCCTCAAAGCTATTCTGTCACAATTTTAAACTCAGAAAATGTCAATGCATTTGCACTCCCCAATGGCTCAATCTACATCACCCGAGGTATGCTAGCACTTGCCAATGATTCTTCAGAAGTTGCCGCAATTTTAGCCCATGAGATGGCCCATATCAGAGCCAATCATGGCATTTTACGCCTACAAAAAAAAGCCCAATTGAAGAAGATGACAAATCATATGTCTCCACATCTTTTTTCTTCTATGGGTAAAAATCACAATCCTATATACAACAAGCAACAACTTGCGCAATTTTCCCGCAATCAAGAGCTGGAAGCTGATTCCCTTGCCCTTGAAATGCTCCAACAAGCAGGATATGATCCATTTGCTTCACCGCGCTTTCTTCAAACAATGGAAGCCTATAGTGCTTTTCAGAATATTTCTGGTATCCCAAATGCTTCCTTAGACTTTCTAGCATCTCACCCAACCACCCCTCAACGCATTCGGCTTGCGATAGAAAAAGCCCATAAAATCAATCAACAAAATAGTGGAAATACTGATCGTGATTCTTTTCTCAAGAGCATTGATGGCATGACTTTTGGAGGAAGCTTTTACACAGGATTTGTACGCGACAATGAATTTATTCATCCAAAATGGCGCATCGCTTTTTCTGTTCCCAACAATTTTACAATAGAATATTCAGCACAAACCGTTTGGGCCAGCGGCCCCAATAAAATTGCGATTCGCTTTGATGCCATTCCCCGACCTGCAGGAGTGTCTGCAAGTGATTATTTGAAAAGTGGGGGGATTATCGGGCTAGACCCATCATCTATCCACCCCCTCATAATTCAAGGGCTCTCCCATCAAGGACATTTAAGTCAAAATTTACTTGGGGCACAAGCCCGTGCGACTCATGAACAATGGCAATTTGATGTGGTTGTCATTCCGTTCAATAATCATATTTTTCGTTTTCTAACAGCCGCCCCCTATAATTCTCAAAATTTTGCAGAAATTGCCCAAAAAACGGTCCAAAGCTTTCACCCTCTTTCAACTTTAGAGTTAAAAAAATTGAAACCCTTAAAGATCAGTATTATCCGCGTTAAACAAGGAGAAAATGTTGCAAACCTTGCCAATAAAATGCAACACATACCAAACAAAGAAAAACTCTTTCGGGTTCTCAATGCCCTCTCACCAACTCAAACGTTACGCGCCGGTACAAAAGTAAAAATTATCACCGAATAAGGTTTTTTTATCTGCGACAATCTTGATTCTTTTCTGTCTTTAATCACACACCCCCCAAAAAAAATATTCGTAGATGCAACCAGCTTCATCACGCCCGACATCCCCTCACCTATATCCCCTAAAAAAGCCTATCGCGGCTTATATAGTGTGAAGATCTTCCAAAATGAACTTATCAAAGAGAGCAAAACGCAATTTCTGCATAAATATTCTCAAACAAACATTACCCTCCAATCTTCTTCTGCTCATAAAGACGGGGCTCAAGGCGCCCCCCCCCAAAGGCGCCCCAAAAGGAGGCGTATAACTTGACAAAGCAAACTGGACCCTCAACCAGAGCTTCATCATGCCCTACGCCCCCACACCTACGCACTCTCCTTCCCCTTCACAAAGTCTTTCACGGCTTATATATCGTAAGCATCTTCTGAATGAACCGTAAGGAGAGCAGAACGCAATTTCTGCAAAGCTCGTGCTTCAATTTGGCGTACGCGTTCTTTTGAAATTCCTAATTTTTCACCCAAAACTTCTAAAGTAGCCCCCTCTTCATTTAAGCGACGAAAGCGAATAATTTCTAGCTCCCGTTCATTGAGAATTTGCAGCGCATCGTAAAGCCATTGCGTACGGCGTTGACCATCAATCACTTGCTCAATTAAAGCATCAGGAAGCGGACTCTCATCGACCAAAACATCCATCTTCGCAATGGGATTATCACTGTTTTCAGAAACAGAAACACTCAAAGAATTATCCGAACTGGAAAAACGAAAATCCATTGTTTCCACATCGCGTACGGAAACACCAAGCTTTTCAGCGATTGTGCGAAAAATATCCTGTTTTGATAAAGCACTATCATCTTGCACCAGTTTTGCACGCAAACGCCGCAGATTAAAGAAAAGTGCTTTTTGCGAAGAACTGGTTCCTCCTCGAACAATTGACCAATTTCGCAAAATATAATCTTGAATAGAAGCCCGTATCCACCATGTTGCATAAGTTGAAAAACGCACTTCCCGATCAGGTTCAAAACGTGCAGCAGCTTCCAACAGTCCCACATATCCTTCTTGTACCAAATCCCCTAGGGGCATTTTGAAGCGTTTAAAGCGGTTTGCAATAGCAATCACTAAACGCATATGAGCTGCAGCAATTTGATGCATGGCATCATCATCGCGTTTATCTTTCCATCGCAGAGCCAAATCATGCTCTTTTTGTCGTTCAAGATAAGGTGCTTGCATAGCAGAACGCATCATATTCCGTCCTAAGCTTTTGTCTGCATCGCTATAATTTTTGCTGCTTTTATAAACAGCATTTGAAAGATTACCCATAATAACCCCTTGCGATTAAAATTATCAAAATTGATTTGGCAACGACATCATTGTTCTTTCTTAAGTTCTTTCTTAAAAAGAACTCAAAAGTTGTCCACTTCTGAGCTCTCTACTTTAGCGTGTAAATTTATAATCGCAATTGTTTTTTTTATGACCATGGTAAAACTTCTTGCCATAAGACATAATTTCACCTGCAAAATACCCCCACAATATGCCTTTTAGTCTATGAAATATTTGAAAAAAACTTTTTCTTAACTTTTCATGACAAAACAGCAAAAAAATAAAATGCTCAGATAAAATACATGCTGTTTTTTTGATGACCGATTCCATTTCCTTTTAATTTTAGAGAATCTGTTTATGCTTTTTACGCTTTCAACTTTACATTACAACCAATAAGTGTAATCTACAAATATAAACTATCCCAACTGAATGAAAACTGAATAAAAAAGCAGCATCTAAGTTTTAAAGACGCAAAAAGAAACATCAAAAAACGACAGAATGATTGAAGCAAGCGCAACAAACGTGTTAAAGAAAGAACAGCATTATGGAGTTGTCGCAAAAGGCTTTTTAGCACTGTCACACTGAGAAAGAAAATGATCATGGATAGCAAGATTGTTCAACAGAATGAGATTCTTCAGGATGATATTCTCATTGAAAAATATGGAAGGGGTAAATTTGAAGGTTTTCGTTTTTATGCCAACAAAAATAATAGTGATCAAACAGCTGAGCATCAATACTCAATAGAGAATGAAAATTTGATTCTTGCGTTTTCCAAACGCGCAACGCGCTTTTGTTCTTGTGCAAATGGTGATTTTACCCTCAGTTCTGATGGCATTGTGCGCTGGATTGGTCAACCTGTGGGACAACTTGTTGCGACAGAAGATTTTTTCAAACCCAAACTGATTGTTTTAGCAGACACGCAACTCATCGGAGAATCCCGCGATAACGTCATAAAACGATTAGAACGCTTTGTAACCTTTCATTTTGAAACGGCTTTAAAGCCCCTTTTTGATTTGCGCAATGCTGATAATTTAACAGATTCAACCAACAATCTTGCCTTACAACTGGTCAACGCTTTAGGGGTTTTACCCCGCCGCGAAGTTTTAGACCTTGTCAAAAACCTTGGGCAAGAATCACGTGCCGTACTTCGACGTCTAGGTGTGCGTTTTGGTGCTTTTCATATCTATGTTGCAGGCATGCTTAAACCTGCTCCGGTCCAAGCCATTACCCTTTTGTGGAACCTTCAAAATGCGGGACAAGACCAAACGGGCTTGGGTGAGATTTTTACAGCGTTATCTGCCGGTCGAACCTCTTTGATTGTTGAGCCTACCTATAACCGCCAATTTTATCAATTAGCCGGGTACCGAATCTTAGGACAACGTGCCGTACGGATTGATATTTTAGAACGTCTTGCCAATCTCATCCGCCCCACCCTTCAGTGGAAACAAGGAAGTGATCCCAAACCCGATGGCGCCTATGACGGCAAAAGCTTTTTTGTGACCCCAGCCATGATGTCCATTCTTGGGGCCAATGGGAATGATATGGAAGAAATCCTCAAAGGACTTGGCTATCAATCATACAGTATAAGCAGTACTATTTTTGAACAAAATCTTCTTGCACACCAAGCCTCTTTTTCTGTCAAGGCGACAACACAAGAAACCCGACCAGCAGAGTTTGTTGGCAATCTATGGCAAACAATCAGTATTTCAGAAACAACACAAGAAGAAAAAAATACTTCATCTCTGAACAGTTTATCCTCTCATATTGAAAAACATCCCCATAAAACCAATTATTTACCAGCAGCTGAACCTGTTGGAAATTTTACCAAGCCCACTCCCCCTCTCGCGGAAGATAAAGTTATTTTATTATGGCATTATAGGCATCAATTTCACCACCACACACAAAAAAAACGTGATAAATCTGGACATAAGTGGAAAAATAAACCGAAGAGCGCTGTAAAAAGAGGGGACAGTGCAAATGGAAATTCCTCTCAAGAAGCAGCTCCACAAACAAAACGTTCTCATAAGTTTCATAAATCTCAAGGAAAGCGTGAAAATTATAAGCCTTTTCAAAAAGAAAAACCTCTTAACCCTGATTCACCTTTTGCAAAATTAGCTGTGCTACGCGATCAACTCACCAACCATAAAGACACACACACATTTTCCTCTAAAGAGCATTAAAGTAACAAATGGAGTTTGATCTTGACCCACGTCGTAACCGACAACTGCATTCACTGCAAATATACGGATTGCGTTGAAGTTTGTCCTGTTGATTGTTTTTATGAAGGTGAAAATATGTTGGTCATTCACCCTGATGAATGCATCGATTGCGGTGTTTGTGTGCCAGAATGCCCAGCAGAAGCCATTATACCTGATACAGAACCAGGACTCGAACAGTGGTTAGAACTTAATCTTCATTATGCAAACAAATGGCCTAATCTGACAACCCGAAAAGAACCCCTTCCTCAAGCCAAAGAAATGGATGGCGTTCCAAACAAATTAGAAAAGTATTTTTCAGAAAATCCAGGAAGTGGAGAAGAGTAATGCTACAGTGTACAGCGCTCTCTTGCAACAATTGAAAGACTTCTCTTGTAAAAATAAAAAATCCTCAAGCGAAATGATTGATTCTTTTGAAGTTTGATGTTAGTGTTATTCTAACATGATCATCTTTCTAAGTATTTTTCTTTGCTTTTTTTAGTAGAGCAATGTATTTTTTTTGAATTTAAAAGTACTCGGCTTTTATGCTCACTTAATTGATACAATATACTTGGTTAAAGAAAACTCAACCCTCAGGTTTATAACCTGTTTTCCGATGCATTTGTTGATCATAAGGGAGTAAACTAAGATTATGGCATCCCAACATGGAACGTCCTCAAAGACTAAAGAATTTGCAACCTCTGAATATATCGTCTACCCCACGCATGGAGTAGGACAAATTATAGCGATTGAAGATCAAGAAGTTGCTGGACATAAATTAAAACTCTTTGTCATTCATTTTGCAAAAGATAAAATGGATGTCAAAGTCCCTATTGCAAAAGCTCTTTCCGTTGGAATGCGTAAATTATCTGCTGAAGATTCCGTCGAACGCGCGTTAAAAGTTTTACATGGAAAAGCACGCGTTAAACGGACCATGTGGTCCCGTCGTGCTCAAGAATATGATGCTAAAATCAACTCAGGAGATCTTATTTGTATTGCTGAAGTGGTCCGTGATCTTTTTCGCTCTAACCTACAGCCCGAACAATCCTACTCTGAGCGTCAGCTTTATACCGCTGCTCTTGAAAGAATGGCCCGTGAAATTGCAGTTATTAATAGCCTTTCTGAAACAGAAGCAATTAACCTCATCGAGATGCACCTTTCCAATAAGCCCAAACGTGAATTTAAAACTGAAAGAGAAGAAACAGCTGAAAACAGTAAAGCTGTCTACGCTGCATAATACACTCTTTCATAACAACAGAATAGTTTGATAAAACCAGCCAAAAGCTGGTTTTATTTTTTATCATTCTCTGTATTCTCAAGGATAAAGTTTCTTAAAGCGCCAATCAACATTCTAATTTTCGACGAATTGCACTCGCCACCACTTCATGCGCTTTCATAGCAAGCTCATTGACTAATTATCATAACACATCATTTTTATATTCAATCATCAGTCTGAATCCAGAAAGATTTTCTCCCATTAAACCATTCAAATAACTCCCTCACACACCCCATGTAATTCAACATATTGATTTATAAAGATAATTTATCATTTTTTCTTATATTGAATGCCCCCCTCGAATATCGTAAGATTTTTTTGTTTCCAATTTATTCCATGTTCAATCAATTAAAAATACTCGCTTACTCGTTACAAGCGGAGAGGTTATGTGAGTAAAAACTTTACAAAAAAGGCGTGTCTATTATGAACCATTTCAAGAGTCAAAAGCTATTCTCACACCTACGAGTTCGCAAAGTGTATGAGAGTGCTAGCCTGCAATTTCATGAAGCCTAAAGGTAAATAAATTTTATATTATTTCATGGGGCTTTTGTTATACCCTTTACGAAGCACTATCGCAAAATGGGCTGAAAAGCACGTTGCAAGAGGTTCTTAAAAAAACACGAGATGATGTTACAATACAAAGATATCCCTTTTGGAGCGTTTTATTTTATATGATAGTTGTTTTCATCAAAGAACAAGGAAAGCATGAAACAAACCGTCATCTCTATTCTTTAAAAGACACTGCACACAAGCCAATCCTTTGTCGTCTCTCAAGAAAACAAGAAAATCACCTCCCACAATAGAATCATCTTCTTACGGAAAAATCTTACCCTCTATTCCAGAAAGCAGAAAATGCACGATCAAAGAGCGTGCATTCACCAAGAAGTCAAAGGAAACCTAAGCATAGAAGAGAGATAAAACACTCAATCCTTAACCACTAAAACGGAACGTCCACGATACATTCCCGTTTTTAGATCAATATGATGAGGGCGACGCAACTCACCAGAATTTTTATCCTCGATATAAGTCGGCGCCTTCAGAGCATCAGCCGAACGGCGCATGCCCCTCTTCGCTGGAGAGGTTTTTCGTTTAGGTACAGCCATAAAAAGTCACTCCAAATCCATTAAAACAGAAAAAGCAATGTCAAAAATGACAATGCTTCATTTAAAAACACCATAAAATTTGAAAGCATTATATACTGATAAAAAAGAAGAGGCAATGTCAAAATAACCTTCCTTTTAGCAAAAATGATGTCACATTGACCAAATGAAGAGTAAAAGCACCACAAAGTTTATAAGTTTTATACACCCATGAAAGTATTTTCATAAAGTTAACATTTAATTTTTTATTTGGCATTATTTTATTGAGCTTTAAAAGAGATTTGCGCATACAGTAGAGATACGCATAATAAAGAGAGATTGATTTTTAATAAAAACCTACCCCCATTGATAAAAACAAGAAAAAGCAATAGCCTCTCTTTGAACATCATCATTTTTCATTTTTGTAAAAACAAAGGAAGCAAGAATGCACGAATTTACTACCCTTCTTGCAAAACATGGCCAAAGCATTGAAAGCCGACTGAGCACACTGTTAAGTGATCAAATCCAAACTGGTGAAATTTCACGCCCTGAAAACTTAATCAAAGCCATGCGCTATGGGGTGCTAAACGGTGGAAAACGCTTGCGTCCTTTTCTCGTGATTCAAAGTGCTGCACTTTTTGATATCCCTGTAGAACATTCACTTGATGTTGCATGTGCCTTAGAATGTGTTCACTGTTATTCACTCATTCACGATGATCTTCCGGCCATGGATAATGATATCCTCCGACGCGGGAAACCCACCGTCCACATAGAATTTGATGAAGCAACAGCAATTCTAGCAGGCAATGCCCTCTTGACATTTGCCTTTGAAATCATTGCCCATAAAGCTGATGCACTATCTACAGAGATGAGAATACAATTGATCACAGCTCTTGCACAATCAGCCGGACTTGGTGGTATGCTAGGGGGGCAAATGCTGGATCTTGAAGCTGAAAAAAGACCACAAGAAAGTACTGACATCATCACACTACAACGCATGAAAACAGCTTCCCTGATAAGCTTTGCTTGCCAAGCAGGCGCCATCATTGGCAATGCGTCAGAAGAATTATCGACAAAGTTGGCGTCTTTTGGAACCTATCTTGGTTTAGCCTTTCAATTAACCGATGATCTTCTTGATGTTACTGTCAACACACAGACTTTGGGAAAAACCGCTGGAAAAGATGAAACAGCACAAAAGGCAACTTTTGTTCGTCTCTATGGCATTGAAGAAACCCAAAAAAAGCGAGATGCCATCATCACAAAAGCAGAAGCCCTCTTACACCCTTTTGGGATCAAAGCACTCCCTCTCCAACAAGCAGCGCGCTTTAGTGCAATACGCAAAAATTAACGTCATCCGCCCCCCCTATTACATTCCGCTCTATTGTACAGAGCCTACACCATCCTCTTTGTTAAATGTCCAAGAGATTTTTTTAAAAAATCTTACCATTGATCTCCATGATATTATTGAGCTCATCATACAATGGATATGACAAACCAGAGGTATATTAAAACAAGCACATGAATTTATAAAACACACGTGTAATCATAATCTCACTAAACTTTTTTGCGCATTCCTTCTAAAAAAAATACTGCCAACAAGTAAACCAATAAATAAAGAGCAAAAATATAAACGAGTGAGAAAAAGCCAGATATATCAACCATATACGCACTCATGTAAAAAAATACCAATAAGCTAAATCTCCCAACAGTTGACAAGAAAGATTCATATGTAGCCCTGAAATGATCACTAATACTATCGTGCAAAACAACTTCTACACGCAGATATGTATACTTAATGAGATAAAAAATTATACAGACTAAAATGACAGCAATTTCTTTTCTTGGTTCAAAGAAAGTCATTGTAAAAATCAGAGATGCTGAAAGAAGCAGCAATAAAATAAAATTTATCGTCTCACTTAAGTTTGTAAAGAGAAAACTAGCCAAGAGCTGAGAGAGCAATATCAGCGAAAATGTCACTCCAAGATCAAAATAAGTGACATGAATATGATGATCTTTAAAGATCCACTGCCAATATTGCGAAAAGATATTGAAAAAAATCAATGAAAAATAAAAGCATAAAGAGATATAAGGAACTTGAACAAAAATAGAGATCATCTCTTTAGTTTCACAAGCGAAAAAATTTGCCTGAAGAGAATTTCTGTGGCTAGGTCTTTTTTCTCCTTTAAGATCATCCAGAAAAAATAGACCAAAGAATGTTGTCATCAACATTAAAAATGCCGCGATATACCATATATATTGGCTCGAATAATCAGCAAAATAAGCACCAATCAAACTAAAGATAAACATGCCAATGTAATTATATTGAGAACTTAATCCCAGCACCTTTTTAGTCGATGTCACTTTTGCTTTTGCATATTGCACAAGTAAAGCATTATAAGCCCCCGCAATCAATGTCAGCGATAAGGCATTAAAAGATTCTGCTAAAAGAAAACCGTAAAAGCTTGTAGAAACTCCCATAAGAAAGAGCCATATAGCAGCAAAAGCCGCTGCTAAAACAATCGATATTTTATAACTTTTTCGATCGGCAAAATACCCCAGAGGAATATCAGTAACCATTATAATAAAAGCCTGAAATGACTTAATGATCCCGATATCAATAAGCGTTAAGCCTTTTTCAAGCATATAAAAAACAATAAAGGCGCCTGTTAGAATTCTTATACCATTAAATAAAAAGCCAAAAGCTAATATACTTTTCATGCATTCCCCCAATAACGCCAAAAAAAGGCATCTATATACATTATTTTATATCCATATAAAGCTGATTTTATGACAAATAGGACTATAACCGCTATAAGGATCTTCAGTCCTATCAATTTTATAGCTGGAAAAATGCCTCAAAATACCGGAAGAATGAAACATGTTCTTTTTATAATTTGTCAAAGCCTTCTTAATATTCCACGAACGCAAGAACCGCCAACAAGCCAGCATCCACATTTACGGATCTAGCAAAATCTTCATATCGTTTTGCTGAATAGTCTTAACAAACTCAAACGCATCGATATCAGTCATAGGCTTTTGATAACATGCCTAACAGCTGGTTTTCCTTGAGATCATAAGCAGTGCAATAGCTCTCACCGTACAAAGCAATCTATAACACACAATACATTGATTTATAATCATCATTCATTGTTTTGCATGTCGAATGAGCATCTTGAATATTGTACAATTCTTTCACCCACTCATAGTGCATCAATTCAAATTACTTAACGGATCCTATTACAAACAGAGATGATAAGTGCGTAAAAACGTTAGAAGTAAAAACTAAAATGTCTCTTATGGTACCATCTCAAATCTTAAGAACTGTATAGAAAAAGCGCAAGCATATGATGCTGCTGGTTGTTCTTTTATTAAACTTAAAAGATGGGGAACTCTATAAGTTCTATACCCTAGAACTTTACCATTATAGCATTTCATAAATCCTATCGTGAAATGGAAACCTTAGGAGATATCTCTTTAAAACAAGGTATCTCTTTTACTTCAACCTTGTGCAATTGTTTAACCTTGTCCAAAGCGTTTATGAATATAATCACTCAAAAGCCCCTCGAATTCTTCAGCAATATGATCACCGCGCAAAGTTTTTACCTTTTGTCCCTCAATAAAAACGGGGGCCGCTGGACTTTCTCCCACTCCAGGCAATGAAATTCCAATATCCGCATGTTTTGATTCCCCCGGTCCATTGACAATACACCCCATCACAGCAACCTTCAAACCTTCAACCCCAGGATATTTTTCACGCCAAACGGGCATATTTTTGTGTAAATCTGTTTCAATTTTTTGCGCCAATTGCTGAAAGACCGTTGAAGTTGTACGCCCACATCCAGGGCAAGCTGCAACCACGGGGAGAAATTGCCGAAATCCCATCACTTGCAAAAGTTCTTGCCCCACTTTTACTTCTCGTGTCCGATCCCCACCCGGTTCAGGCGTTAAGGAAATTCGTATTGTATCGCCAATCCCTTGCTGTAATAAAATGCCCAAAGCCACTGAAGAAGCCACAATCCCCTTTGTTCCCATCCCTGCTTCTGTTAAGCCCAAATGAAGAGCATAATCACAACGTTCTGCCAAGGCAATATAGACAGCAATAAGATCTTGAACATCACTCACTTTAGCAGAAAGAATAATTTTATCACGCCCCAATCCCATCTCTTCAGCCCAAAGAGCCGACTGTATAGCGGACTGCACAACCGTTTCCCGCATAACTTCAGCCACAGATAAGGGATTCTCTTGTCTCGCATTTTCATTCATAAGCTGTGTTAACAACGCATTATCAAGAGAGCCCCAATTCACGCCAATGCGAATAGGCTTATGATACCGACAAGCAATCTCAATAATTTCTGCAAATTGACGATCTTTTTTGGCACCAAAACCGACATTTCCAGGATTGATGCGATATTTGGCAAGCGCCTCAGCGCATGCCGGATGATCAGATAAAAGCTTATGGCCAATATAATGAAAATCCCCAACCAATGGGATAAAAAATCCTAACCGCTCTAATCGCTCGCGTATTTTTGGTACAGCTGCCGCTGCTTCATCACGATCAACCGTAATACGAACCAATTGTGAACCCGCTTGCCAAAGAGCAGCCACTTGAGAAACGGTTGCATCAATATCAGCGGTATCTGTATTCGTCATTGACTGTACAACGACCGGATTCTGCCCCCCAACCATTACATCACCAACAGCAACACCAACAGAGTAACGGCGCTCAAGAGGTTTCGATAAAAAATAGGTTGTGTTCATCACGTCCTCAAATTTTTTAAAATCTGCACTATCAGTCATCATTGACATTGACTTTCTCCGCGCTTTAAAAGACGAAAATACACCGCCCACCAAATCTTAACAGATTGCTTAAAGCTCCATCTGTTTCCCCCGATGCAATTTAAGCTCATAAGCGAGGTCCATTTCATAAATGCCCCAGATAAATCTTACCACGCCTGTTCAGGTTCATAATTTTACACTTGGTTGCTTCAAAAAGAAACTGAAATCAGACAAGGAAAAGACCGCATTTTTA
The DNA here is from genome assembly GCF_028618435.1 of Bartonella sp. MM73XJBT.G. Lineage (GTDB taxonomy): Bacteria > Pseudomonadota > Alphaproteobacteria > Rhizobiales > Rhizobiaceae > Bartonella. The sequence goes on along the minus strand of NZ_JAQISW010000006.1, from coordinate 57,214 downwards.
AGCGGCCCCCCTATACACTACATCCACATCATCGAAAAACAATATTTTACAACACAAACAAATAAAGCTTATCAAAGTACAATTTTTTAAAATACACGAAATCTACCACCTAATTAAGACAACATATTGATTTACAATAGTCTCTTTTTTATAAATTTGAATAGAAAACTTAAACATCGTCAACTTCTCTCATTTAAAATCTGTTCATCATCAATCAAAGCCATACCCCTTACACACCTAAAAACGCCCTTGGAGATAGAACTAAAAAAGTAAAAATGCTTGAGAAGCTATCTCCAAAAGCGATAGCAACACTTTGAACACGCACCAGAAAATGAAGTGCCAATTTGATCCTTTTATGAAATAATGATGGGAATACGCGATAAGCTTGATACCTCTCACGTGAGATTATTCTTTGCAGGAGATTTTATCTTATATCCTTTATCCTCTCATCATGAGGTGAACACAAGCCCGTTAAGAAACACGTCATTAAATCCAAACGCTTAAATTTTCACCTCACCCCCAAGCCGCATAATCGATGCAACTTTTCAATTTTTAAACCGTTATAGCAAAACCCCAAACACAATTCCAACGATCATGCAACAATTTAACACATGAAGGAGTCAACAGATGTGTCTATTTTCAACCAACGCCAAAAATGCTAAAATTAAAAAACGTATTGCACAATTAAAAAGAGAACTGGTCCCCGTAAATCGCTGGAGTTCTCAAAATGATAGCTTTGAAAATATTTCTGAGCTGTTTAATACATGGAAACAAAAGGGGCGTCATGCGCTTTATCACCTAAACGAACAGGCAACAGAATTAAAGAAAAAAGCAAAAGAAAACCCTAAAAAAACCCTCGCATTAGCTGCCGGATTAGTTTTAGCAAGCATCTTACTCATACGTAAAAATTACTAATACTAATAACTTTTCCCTTTTAATGCCCGATTCAAAGCGGGCATTTTTCCTGTCGTTGATAAAGCATAATACTTGACACCCCTAGCGCCCAAAAGAATAAATTTTCACCCCACAGTCTATCATCCAGCTTTTTATCAATGCAATCTCTCTCACCCATGCAATCCACACCATCACACACAAAAGAATAATATTTCTAAAGAAAGAAAACAAACTCTGCTATGGATATGCAGTCCATACGAATATTTAGTGTGTTAAATACACCTGGTCCCTCACCTCAAAGGAGGGAATATTCACGGTAAAATAAAATAACACCCCAATTTAATCTCAAACTTCTCCAAGATTCATTGTAAATATAGGCTAAAATAACAAATTAATACTGGTGATTATATTTTTACTCTATGTTTTCTTACTTATTATTGTAATTAGAAAAAAGGGAGGTATTTTTATATTGAGAGCTCACACATTTCTCACGAACAGATGTTTTTTACAAAAATTTTCCTTTAAGCAAAAGAAATGTTCCGCAACAGCCGTGTGTACAGCATACTTTGAATTTCATATACATGCCTCCGCAGTAATTCTTCTATTTTTTTCAACGAATTTTGCCAAAACATAGAACAAATAAGACAAGCTATTTACAAAAAAGTGCGTGAAAAACAAAAAAACATTCAACAGCTCATTGACCAACTTAAAAGTCCTAAAAATGATAGAGAACGACACAAAGATTATACCAAACCACTTCGTGGTCATTAAACTGAAAAAAGGAGCAAGATCATGAACAAAGCCATTATCACAGCACTGCTGTTGTGCACTGCTATTATCACTGCGCTGGTTGCGAAAAAACCTACAGCGTAGCAGAGTTAAAAAAAGATAAAAAATTATTCGAAGAATGGGCAGTGAGATGTGAGTGGTCAAAAACTTCAAAAAATTGTGAAAATGTATGAGTAGCCGATCACGAACTTGCCATAGAACGTCAGAAAAAAGCTGAAGAAGAAAACCCGTAAACGTAGAGAAGAATATAAAAAGTGGAAAGCTGATGCTGAAAAACGGAGAGCTGAAAGTGAAGCTAGAGGACGAGCTCAACTTGAAGAATTACAGCGAATACAAGAAGAGAATATTCGTAAAATGTTTGAACCTAAAGAACAAACTGAAAAACAACATCACGTCTTTTATTTGTTTATCTACTCTGATAACCGCATCTTGTACACTCCATTTATAGATTACAATATTATACGTTCGTCACTGTAAAGCTATAGCGATACAGTTTTCAAACTTAGTATCCTTGTTACACACACAACACATGCCTCTAGCTATGAGACTTGGGTCAGAGAGATATATGAAGCCTTATACTCTTGCAAATGTCCCACAAGGAATACACTCGAATAAAAAAGAAGCACTTCCCCCGCACCTGAAAAGACGAGGATTTTACCCAGCTCTGATACTCATCTGGCATTTTTTCCAGCCAAGCCTCTCTCACTGTCCACCCATACCGTCCCACATCACCACACCTCAAAGGACGCTGTTACGAGAGTATAGAAAAGCACCTTATCAATCCTCCCCTCGACTGAATTATTAAAAGAAAAAGAAGGGATTAAAGAGGCATGCGCTTTAATGTTCTTTAGAGCATTATTTTACATCATTACCAATGAGAGTTTTAAGAGCTTTAAGAGATAGATCATCACAAACCAAACTAAATCTTCTAAAGTGAACAACCACTTGCTATAAGAAAATGGTACAAAAATTAAATTGAAAAAACCCAAAATTTTATCCTCCAGAATCGACCCGCTGCGAAGTATCCACATACGTAACCACAGACATCCCAGGAATGAGCTTTTCGACCCCTTCCTGACCAGGATCTAAAGCAATCCGTACTGAAATACGTTGCGCAATTTTGATAAAATTACCAATTGTCGTATCTGTTTTTAACAATGAAAACTCTGAACCTGTCGCTGGAGCAAAACGAACCACACGCCCTGTTAACTTTTTGTTATTCAATGCATCAACAGAAAAAACAACCGGTTGTCCCACACGCATCTGAGAAAGTTGCGTTTCTTTATAATTAGCAATAATCCAAATATCATCAGAAATGACCGAGACCAATTGCGTCCCCGGCATAACATATTGTCCTACCCTAGCGCCAACCAATCCAATATAGCCTGTTCGAGGCGATAAAATCTTTGTATGATCGAGATTGAGTTTTGCCAACTCAACCCCCACCTTTGCTCCCGCAACTTCTGACTGTAAACTTTGCCGTTCAAGATTTAATTGTTTTTGCAATTGCCGTTTTGTTTCCAGTGCCGCCAAGAGTTGTGAAAGAGGACGAGAAACAGAATTTGCTACACCCCCAAAGCCTAACTTTTTATCAGGAACAACATTGGAGAATGCTCGTGAACGGGCCAATTCGACTTCTGCTGTATTAATTTCACCCTGCAAAAGCTGTGCTTGCAATTCAATACTAGCCAATTTTGCATTTTTTGAATCGAGAACAGCCTGTGCTCGTGCAAGCTGCTGACGAAAAAGAGAATCATCAAGTTCAAAGAGTAGCATTCCTTTTTCAACGCGTTGATAATCTTGCACATAAATCCGTGCGATCACCCCAGAGATCTGTGAACTAACCAAAGTAACATCACCTTTAATGGAAGCATTATCCGTTATTTGAATGTTGCTCACAAAGGGAGGCAGTCTCCAAGCCCACAAAATCAGCAAAACTCCCGTAATACCTGATAGGAATGCAACAATCGTAGCCTTTGACCGTAATGCTTTTATCATTTTTGCACCCCTCTTCTATGACATCACTTTTTTTCTAATGCACGCACAGAGCATGACTTAACAACCATTGTGACAAGAAAAATAACGAATACAACCATTGAAATATAAAAATAAAGCCGAAAAACGTCATCATAAGCAAAAATATTTGCTGTTAACTTAAATTTCTCTATCAACAGAGAAGTCCCCTGATCACTCCCCAAGCCATGAGCAACAGAAGCACCATAAGAAGGCGAAAATAAAGTATTCATCTCACCAGAAATAAGCGGATCAGTTACAACAATATTTTGTGTCAAGGATTCAAAGTTCTTATGAGCAAAATAAAACTGTAGGCTGCCAAAAAAAGCTGACCCCATCAATCCCCCCGTTACTTGCGTGAGCAAAAAAACAGCAATAAAACTCAAGACATAACGCGGTCCTCGCTCACCAGCGATCACAAACCCTTTGAAAAGAGCAGGAGGCAAAAAAAGGGCATAACTAAAACTCACCAATCCTTGGCTCAACATCATGTCTCGTGGGCGCGTTAAATGGTTTACACGACTGTCTAAATAAGCGCCAAGTGCCAAACAACCCAAAGATAACAAATAAAAATAATCCTCACGCCCTGCGCGTAAAAAAAACACACAAACAGCCCCTCCTAACAAAATCCCCAATGTCACCGCAAGATACATGGGCGCCATCTCACGATTGAGCAAACCAAAAAGATTAAAAAAACCAACAGGCAAATTGGATCGCTCCAACAAGAAAACATGAAAAATCAATAAAATAAAGACAGATTGTATCATTTCTTTACTGAAAATCCAACGCAGATCAATCAATGGTTTTTCTCTATTAAGCTCAATCATAATAGCAACAGCCAAAGAGAAAATAGCCAGTGCGAGTCCCCAACCAATCCATGGTGCTTCATACCACCAATACAATACGCCAACAGACATAATCACAGCATTGAGACCAAGACCAAGAGCAATCAAACCATAACTTATCCAATCTAACTTTTGAATAACCTTACTACGGACAACAGGGGTCAGGGGCAGAGTATAGATACAGACCAAACTGATGAGAACCAGCCCCATTTCCAGAGCAGAAAGACTGGAAAAACCACCATTTTCCAGCAAATCAGGAGAAATCAAATGGGATAAAGGTGCTGCTAAAGCCGCATTCATATAATTCAAACTAAGACCAACAGTAAACTTCTTTGCCGGTGCAAAAGCCTCCATCATATAAAGCAACGCAAGCGAAGCCAAAGGTGCAGCAGCAATCCCAGCAAAAAAACGAATAATCAGCGCAGAACGCAAATCGGTCACAAAAAGCTGTAAAACGCAAACCAAAACGAAGCCAAGGATCGACAGTTCAGCAAAAGCACGCAATCCAAATTGATAGCGAATTTTGATCAACATAATCGCCACACTTACATTTGGTGCCATATAGGCTGCAACCAACCATGTTGTCTCGGCTAAAGTTGCGTGAAAATCACCGGTCAGATGAACAATATTAGACTGAACAATATTGGCCCCTAAGCCATAAGCCCATTGCAAAATAAGAGAAGCAAAAATATAAACAAAACATTTCGGCAAAGGTCCCGCAAAAACACGACCAGGGCGTGGGAAAGGTTTTCCGCCCCTTTTAGCAGACACAACCGTACTCCTTTTTCCGCTCATGTCACCTTTTCCTAATATACCCTGCTACGCTTCTATCAAAACGGAACCATCCACTGACAATTGCTGGAAAAAAGCCTCTATTTTAGAATTGTCCGCATTACTCGTTCCCCCCTCTAACGTCGCTTGAACCTGCAAGATCCGCTGTTCTAAGACATCAAAAGAAAGATGCTCCACAGCCACAACATGCTCGACCAATAAGGAGCAGCCGGAAAAGGTAATATTTGCAACACCTCCGCAAACAGCAAAGAGCTTTTCTCCCGCAGTGGTGCGAACACGAACACCCCCCAACACAATGCTTGCCACCAATGGTGCATGATGTGCCATAACGGTCAAAGAACCTGAAGCTGAAGGAAGAACAACAGACACCACCTGTTCTGAAAACACAATCTTTTCAGGCGATATAAGCTCAAACAAAAAATGCTCTTCTCTATTGTTTTCCACAAAAGTCTCCACAGTACCCAGAAGGGCTTACCGCCCTCTTTAACAACTTATCTTTTTCAACAACCTGCCCTTATTTAACGACAAATATTCACGACAGATTTATCTTCAAGTAAAAAGCTTCTGATTTAAGAAGCCTCTGCCATGAGGCGTTTTCCTTTTTCAATGGCTTCATCAATCGAACCAACCATATAAAAAGCAGCTTCTGGCAAATCATCATAATCGCCCGCACAAAGACCTTTAAAGCCTTTGATTGTGTCTTCCAAAGGAACAAGTTTCCCCGGCGAACCCGTAAAGGCTTCTGCCACATGGAAAGGTTGCGAAAGGAAACGTTCAATTTTACGCGCCCGTCCCACCAGCAGTTTGTCATCTTCAGAAAGCTCATCCATCCCAAGAATAGCAATAATATCCTGAAGCGCTCTATAACGTTGTAAAATGGTTTGCACTTGACAAGCAACCGTATAATGCTCTTCCCCCACAATCAACGGATCCAACATACGCGAGAAAGAATCAAGCGGATCCACGGCTGGATAAATTCCCTTTTCCGCAATAGAGCGCGAAAGAACAGTTGTTGCATCCAAATGGGCAAAAGACGTTGCCGGCGCTGGATCTGTCAAGTCATCAGCCGGAACATAAATCGCCTGAACGGAAGTAATAGAGCCTGTTTTTGTACTGGTAATACGTTCTTGCAAAGCTCCCATATCCGTTGCCAAAGTAGGCTGATACCCCACAGCAGAAGGAATACGCCCTAAAAGAGCAGATACCTCAGCCCCTGCTTGTGTAAAACGGAAAATATTATCCACAAAGAAGAGAACATCTTGTCCTTCATCGCGAAAGCTTTCTGCAATAGTCAACCCTGAAAGAGCCACACGCGCACGCGCTCCTGGTGGTTCATTCATCTGCCCGTAAACAAGCGCACATTTTGATCCTTCTGTTGAACCATTATTCTCTTTTGGATTGACATTCACGCGGCTTTCGATCATTTCGTAATAAAGATCATTTCCCTCACGTGTCCGTTCTCCCACACCAGCAAACACAGAATATCCACCATGTGCCTTTGCAATATTGTTGATAAGCTCCATAATGAGAACGGTTTTTCCAACACCAGCACCACCAAACAAGCCAATTTTACCCCCCTTCGAATAAGGGGCTAACAAATCCACGACCTTAATACCCGTGACAAGAATCTCTGAAAAGGTCGATTGTTCAACATATTCAGGCGCTTCTTGGTGAATAGAACGCGTTTTGGTTGAAGGGATTGGACCCACATTATCCACCGGCTCTCCAATCACATTCATAATACGCCCCAATGTTGCTTCTCCTACAGGAACACTAATTTGTGCTCCTGTATCCACAACCTTTTGTCCCCGCATTAGACCATCGGTCGTATCCATCGCAATCGTACGCACAGTATTTTCACCCAAATGCTGTGCAACTTCTAACACCAAGCGATTACCTAAATTCTCTGTTTCCAACGCATTGAGAATATTTGGTAATGCCCCTTCAAATTGCACATCAACGACAGCACCAATAACCTGCTTGATCTCACCAACAGCGCCTTTTGCACGTTCTTCTTTTTTCACCGACGCGTCTTTAGCGGCACGACGTGCAGACGCAGATGAAGTCTTGACATCCACTTGAGATTTCGAAGCGTCTTTTTTCACACCGGAACGAGCAGCTGGTTTCTTTTTTTCACCTTTTTCTGCTCCTTTGCTTGAGGTTACTGCTTTTGCCATCAATCCTTACCTTTTCCATTTAAAGCGCTTCAGCGCCCGCAATAATTTCGATCAATTCTGTCGTAATTTGTGCCTGACGTTGACGATTATAAGCCACCGTCAATTTATTAATCATTTCACCTGCATTACGCGATGCATTGTCCATAGCTGTCATCTTTGCGCCCATTTCACCAGCAACATTTTCGAGTAAAGCTCGAAAGATTTGCACTGAAAGATTGCGTGGTACAAGCGCCTCTAAAAGAGAAGCAGCATCAGGTTCATATTCATAAACAATTGCCTCAGAAACAATCCCTTGTGAACCTTTAGCTTCTGTCTGTCCCCCAATATCTATTGCCTCAACAGCTGCTTTTGGAGTCCCCATTGGGATTAAGCCAAAAGCTGTTGGACGCTGATTAATTACGGAAACAAATTCAGAATAAAATAGTGTACAAACATCAAAAGCGCCTTCATTGAACAAATCAACAATGCGTTGACTAATCATCATTGCCTCGGCAAAACCAATTCGCTTTACAGCATGTAAATCAATATGATCAATCACCAAACTTTTGTAATCACGTGATAAGATATCCGCACCTTTTTTGCCCACAGTGATAATTTTCACAATTTTACCAGTGGTCAACAGCGCTTTAATCTGCTCACGAGCACGACGAGCTATTTGCACATTAAAAGCACCACATAAACCACGCTCAGCCGTACACACCACCAAGAGATGCACATCATCGCGCCCCGTACCACGCATAAGAGCCGGTGCATCAACACCATCCACATCCTCAGCAACACTGGTTAAAATATCGGCCATCCTCTTCGCATAAGGACGTGCCGATTGCGCCGCCTCTTGCGCACGATGCAACCGCGCTGCTGCAACCATCTGCATAGCTTTGGTAATTTTCTGTGTTGCTTTAACCGAAGCGATACGGTCTCTAAGATCCTTTAATGAGGCCATTCAAGCATTCCATCAATTCATCACGAAAAATTTTTCGCATACGTGTTAAGAACAGTTATCAACTTATCTTTTATCTCATCTGTTATCTGCTTTTGCTCAGAAATTGCTTTTAAGAGATCTTGATAATCACTCCGCAAAAGCACCAAAAGCCCCTGCTCAAACCGCGCAACATCAGAAACCGCTAGAGAATCAAGATAGCCATTCACCCCTGCGAAAATAACCACTACCTGTTCTTCTGTTTTGAGTGGAGAAAATTGTGGCTGTTTTAAGAGCTCTGTCAAACGCGCTCCCCGATTCAAAAGCCGCTGGGTTGATGCATCCAAATCAGAGCCAAACTGCGCAAAAGCTGCCATTTCACGATATTGCGCCAATTCACCTTTAATCGAGCCAGCAACCTGTTTCATTGCCTTAATTTGTGCAGCCGAACCAACACGCGATACGGAAAGACCAACATTTACAGCAGGACGAATTCCCTGATAAAACAAGTTGGTTTCCAAGAAAATTTGCCCATCCGTAATCGAAATCACATTTGTAGGAATATAAGCCGAAACATCATTTGCTTGCGTTTCAATGACTGGTAAAGCTGTCAAAGATCCCGATCCATTTTCCGCATTCAACTTTGCCGCCCGTTCTAAAAGACGCGAATGCAGATAGAAAACATCTCCCGGATAAGCTTCACGTCCCGGTGGACGACGAAGCAAAAGAGACATTTGACGATAAGCCACCGCTTGTTTTGACAAATCATCATAACCGATCAAAGCATGTTGCCCATTATCACGGAAATATTCGCCCATCGCGCATCCCGCAAGAGGTGCTATAAATTGCAAGGGAGCAGGATCAGAAGCGGTCGCCGCAACAATAATAGAATATTCCAATGCGCCACGTTCTTCTAAAACTTTAACGAATTGCGCCACCGTCGAACGTTTTTGACCAATCGCCACATAAATACAATAAACTTTGTCCTGCTCTCGCCCAGATCCTTTTTCATGAAAAGGTTTTTGGTTTAAAAATGTATCAAGCAAAATCGCTGTTTTTCCTGTTTGGCGATCACCAATCACCAATTCACGCTGTCCCCGCCCAATAGGAATGAGCGCATCAATCGCTTTTAATCCGGTTGACATAGGCTCATGCACAGACTGACGCGGAATAATCCCTGGTGCCTTAACATCAACACGACGACGTTCTGTTTCCTTAAGAGGTCCCTTACCATCTATAGGATTTCCAAGAGCATCGACCACACGGCCAAGCAAAGCGGGCCCTACAGGGACATCCACGATAGCGCCTAATCGCTTGACACAATCCCCTTCACGAATATCGCGATCTGAACCAAAAATAACCACACCGACATTGTCAACTTCCAAATTGAGCGCCATCCCGCGCACACCATTTGGAAAAGCAACCATTTCCCCAGCTTGAACATTATCCAAACCATAAACACGAGCAATACCATCCCCCACAGAGAGAACCCAACCAATTTCTGAAACCTCAGCCTTTTGGTCAAAGTTTTTGATTTGCTCTTTTAGAATTTTTGAAATTTCAGATGGTCTAATATCCATCAGCTGACCTCTTTTTTCAATGCAAGCTTAAGCGAAGACAATTTTGTTAGAAGAGACGTATCAATTTGAAACGCCCCGACACGAACGATTAACCCACCAAGAATTGTTGGATCTACAGTGATGTGTAGCAAAACTTTTCCTCCAACGACACCTTCCAAAGTCTCACAAAACTCTTGTTTTTGTTGAGAACTTAAGGGGCATGCAGAAATGATTTGCGCAGTAACTTGCCCACGAGCGCGTGCAACGCAACGCTGAAAGGCATGTAAAATACCAAATACGGCACTAAGCCTACGGTTTGTTGCAATAACGCGTAAGAAATTACCAATAATCAGCCCTGCTTCTTTATCAGCAAACTTGATGTTTTCACAAACAGATTGCATCACCTTAATCTGCTCTTTGACTGAAAAGAATGGACTAAGCACGAAGTGCTTTAAATCTTCATTTTGCTCTAAGACAAGCAAGAAATCTTCCACTGCCTTTTCAATCTTTTCAACGTTTCTAGCTTCTTGAACGCAACTAAAAAGCGCTTGCGCATAGCGTTGATCTACCAACGGCAGCGGTATGAGAGAAAATGAATCCGACACGAAATACCGCCTCTTTCCCTTGAGCGACTCTCTGATAGTTATCAGATGATAATGAAACAGACATTCTCAATCTTAAGAATCTTCTTCTTAACACCTAGAACAAAAACCATTCGGTTTCTAGCATAGACATAGCCGACTCGCAACACCACAAATCGCTGCTTTTTAAAAATTTTAAATAAAATATTCAAAATATTTTTGAAAAGGATTTTTTAAGATCTCCAAGCTGGCATCCTGATTTTTTTTATGCTTCTTTCTGTAAAAAAGTCACGCTCTTTAAATTTTGCTTCAAACAAAGCAAGATCAGAAAAAACTGTCCTTCTTTAAAAATCACCTCTCTTATCTCTACAAAAGCTTTAGCGAAAAGCGAGAAACAACTGCGACTGCAACTGCAAAAGTCTGTTATTTCAAATGTATAAGAAAAATATAATAATGGATACCCCCTTAAAATTAAGAAAAAAATCGATCATTTTTCTCTTAATATCCACATATCCACTTTTTTTTAAAACGTTTCACAAACTGCTATATTACCAAAGTATATTGTTTTGTAAAAACACTTTCTATAAACACTCTCAAGATATCAAGAGCTTTTAGAAGCTCAATAATGGTGCCAACTTATGGCTTTATGAAATAAAGATGGGGAAGCCTTTAAAGGCTTTTTCATTTATGCAAAGCGTTTACATTATTGACGCGCAACATCATAAAATGAATTCAAGCTTTCTGAGAAAAATTTGCTAAAACAATCACTAAAACAATCATATGAAAGCCCCCCTACCTTTACGTTTGATCAGAAGCAAACCAAACAGCTCTCACACACTCCTCAATGTTGCGCCCTTGACACCTGAGACAATTCATAGGAAACAAGCTTTCTTGGATAGTTTTACGCCACATGAGCGCCTCACCTGTAACGTTTAAAAAGTAAAAATACTTAATAAATCAATATCTTGTACGAATAAGGACGATGCCTCTGTTCATCCCATAACCGAGATATTTTTCTCCCGCGGTGCGGCTTGACGCAGTGCCCGCGCATAATGTTCTGCGACTTGACGCTGTTGTGCAGACACAATCAAAGAGTCAAGACACCCATAAGGAGGCAAATGATAATGCTGATGTGCTGTAATCTCCCGTTTTTTAAAAATCTTCTGGTTGGCATGAAAGTAAAGCCTTTATGACCGGATAATCCGGTTGATCGGTTTGTAATAGTCCTAAACTTTCCAATCCCACCCGCCCTGCTTCTTCCAGCCACTTGAGAGAAAAATTTTATTTTTAAAAAAAGCTTTGCGGATCAATATCAATTTGGACCCGAACGGAACTAGGCATTTTAGGACTATTGCTCAGCATTGCCCGAATGAACCCTTGTATATCAAAAGAGCGTTGCCCTTGCAGTAAAAGCCGAAAACGATAACGCCCCCGAACCAGAGCCAAAGGCGCCTCTGCGGGTCCCATAACCGAGATATTTTTTTCCCGTGGTGCAGCTTGACGCAGTGCCCGCGCATAATGTTCTGCAGCTTGACGCTGTTGTGCAGACACAATCAAAGAGGCAAGACGCCCATAAGGGGGCAAATGATAATGCTGACGTGCTGTAATCTCCCGTGTGTAAAAATCCTCTGGTTTGCATGAAAGTAAGGCTTTTATGACCGGATGATCCGGTTGATAGGTTTGCAATAGTCCTAAACTTTCCAATCCCACCCGCCCTGCTCTTCCAGTCACTTGAGAAAGCAGCTGGAAAGTACGTTCACTTGCACGTAAATCGCCATTGGCAAGACCAAGATCAGCATCAATAACCCCCACCAGAGAGAGCTTGGGAAAATGATGTCCTTTAGCGACCAACTGTGTCCCAATAATAATATCCACATCGCCATTGGCAATGGCTTGCAATTCACTTCGCAACTGCCCAATTCCCCCTTTGAGATCTGTTGAAAGAATCAATGAGCGCGCTTGGGGAAAAATCCCTTTTGTTTCTTCTGCAATTCTTTCCACACCTGGTCCACAAGCTACGAGATGGTCTAATGTTCCACATTCAGGACAGGCTTCTGGAAGTGGTTGATGATAGCCACAATGATGACATTTCAGTTGCCCTTGCGCGCGATGTTCAACCAACCAACTTGAACAATCGCTACAATGAAAACGATGTCCACACACTCGGCATAAAGTTAAAGGCGCATAACCACGGCGATTAAGAAAAAGTAGCGCCTGCTCGCCTTTCTCAAGTGTTTGTTTTAAAGCCCTTTCAAGGGTAAAAGAAATAAAACGTCCCTTTTGCACTCCTCCTTGGCGCATATCAATGACCCGCAACTGTGGAAGGGAAACTTCTTTAAAACGGGAGGGTAAATGCACCTTTTGATAACGCCCTTTTAAAACATTGGCTTGGCTTTCAATCGACGGTGTCGCTGAGGATAAGATAACAGGAAAATGCTCAAAAGAGCCCCGCGCAACAGCCATATCACGCGCATGATAAAAAATGCGTTCTTCCTGTTTATAAGCGCTATCATGCTCTTCATCGACAACAATCAAGCCAAGCGCATGAAAGGGAAGGAAAAGTGCCGAACGAGCCCCCGCAACGACGCGCACCCGCCCTTCTGCAACTTGCCGCCAGACACGTTCTCTACGACGTGGTGTCAAATCGGAATGCCATTCTGCTGCCGCAGCACCAAAACGTGCATAAAAACGATCTAAAAACTGCTGTGTTAAAGCAATTTCTGGCAATAAAATTAAAACTTGGCTACCCCCTTTGAAGGCTTGAGCAACCGCTTCAAAATAAACTTCTGTCTTTCCAGAGCCCGTCACACCATCAAGCAAAAAAACTTGAAACTGAGAAGATAAAACACCTTCCCGCAACAGTTTTGCTGCTTCACTTTGTGCACCCTGCAACTGAGGAGGACAAAAATCAGGATCGGGCATACCGACAAGATCAGAAGCAGGAACCTTAACATCTTCAAAAATTCCTAGTGCTTTTAAACCTTCAACAACAGAAACAGAAGTTCCAGCCGCATGTGCAAGACCAGAACGTGTCCATATCTTCTCACTGCGCACCAATTCCAAAACCCGTGACCGCGCTGGTGTGAGGCGTTCCACATCTCCCCCACAATAGCGCAATCCCAGCATCTGCGCTTCCGGCTCTAAAGCAGCCGGTACGGACAAAACCAATCGTGCAACAAGACCGAAAGGCGTCATTGTATAACGGCTAACAAACCGCAAAAATGTGATCATTTCTGGCTTTAATGGGGGACAATCAAAAACATGTAAAAGAAAGCGTAATTTTTCACGCGCCACCGAAGCAGTTCCTTGCCCATCCTTTGTTTTCTCTCCAACATCCACAACAAAACCGCAAAGCTCACGCCCCATCACCGGAACCCGAACAAAAGAACCAATTTTCACTTCCATAGAAAACGGGACTTTATAACTATAAGCATGCGCAACAGGAAGAGGAACCAAGACAGAGACAACCTTTTCCTCTATCATGTTTGAATTCACCTTTTTAACCAATCTATGATCTCCCCCTTATCTACAATCCTACAATCCTTTTGTCTAAGATCGCCTTGTCTTCGATTATCTTGAGCACCAACAGGTCCACAGCTTATCTTTAAACACTCTTATAAAATTCATTTATAAAATTCAGTGTGAGCTTCAATCATTCTTCCCTTTCACAATAAGCTTCTCACAAGAATCATTTTTAATACGCATTCCATTACAAAAACACCAATCTCATGCTCTATAGCAAACAAACAATGCTATTCTCCAGTGCAAATAACACCCATCACGATTAAGCATTCAACACAACATGATCACTGCATCATCACTGCACTCCTTAGCGACCCCATAATTGTAATTTCATGCCCAACATAAACGCTTTTATTTTCTTTCCACCTCATATCTCAACTTATCATCAACATATTGATTCATAAAAATAAATCATTTTTACATATCGTCATAAAAACGCTCAATATGAGAATTTTTTTATTATAAAAAATTCTTTAAACGCAGGAAAACTTCACATGTAAAACGCATATCCTCTTTAATGATACTTTACGACACAAAAATATCCATTCACTGACATGCGACAATCGAAATAAAATGTCCCATAAAATAAGGAAGGCATCTTATAAAATTCTCAAATATCAAGAGTAATCACTATGCAAAGATACCACTACATAAAAATGCTCATGCGCAATGAATCCTACGTCTTATGACAAGCAACGCCATGAAATAGGCATAGAAAAAATACGAAATCTTTCTTTACAGAAAGCAAATGCATGATGAACACCATGGCATCCTTTTTTGCATTCCTATTTTTATAGAGATATTCATTCTTCCTCTTGCTTTTGCTGTCAACAATAGCGCATAACAAAAAAGCAAGATAGAATGTGAAAAGCTTTAAATAAAAAGCTAAAAGGAAGGATTAGAGATGAAATTTTTTGTGGACAGCGCCAATATTGAAGAAATCCGAGAATTACAGAATTTAAGCCTTGTTGATGGTGTGACCACCAATCCTTCTCTTATCCTAAAATCAGGACGCAATATTCTTGAAGTGACAAAAGAAATTTGTTCTCTCGTTAGTGGACCTGTTTCTGCTGAAGTTGCAGCAACAGAATTTGAAAACATCATGAAAGAAGCGGCTGTTTTAGCAAAGATTGCTGATAATATTTGCATCAAACTTCCTTTAACTCTAGATGGATTAAAAGCTTGTAAAGCCCTTACAGCAGAAGGACTAAAAACAAATCTCACACTTTGTTTTTCTGCCAATCAAGCTTTACTTGCGGCCAAAGCAGGTGCAACCTTTGTTTCGCCTTTTATTGGAAGACTCGATGATTGCGGACTAAATGGAAGTGAACTCCTTCATGAAATTCGCACAATTTATGATAACTATAACTGTAAAACACAAATCTTAGCCGCTTCAATCCGCACCGTTAACCATGTCAAAGAAGCAGCCCTAAGTGGTGCTAACGTTGCAACAGTTCCACCCGCAATCTTAAAAGCCCTCGTCAAACATCCGCTTACAGATAAAGGATTGCAAATATTTCTCAACGATTGGCAAAAGACAGGACAAAAGATTGCCTAAGGACGAGAAGTTTTATTGGAAAGATCTCTAGAAAGTAACAAAAAAATCTGTTCAGCAAGTTCTTCTGCTACACGCTTTTTTGCATCTTCTTCTGCTTGCATCGTTGCATATTCTTGACGAAGTCGCTCAAAAGAGGCATTCATTATTGCTGTTCCTTTTGCAACAGGCCTATTTTTCATATCCTTCAAGGTATAGGAAGCTTTGCTCATAACAGTTCCAACAGAAGGTCGTCCCTTTCTCTTTTTCTCAAAATCAACGTCTATCTGCATCGATTTTCTTGTCAAGAAGGATATCTGCAATGCCAATTGATAAGCCGGTTGAGAAGGTTTACCCCCCTTTCCATACAACAAAAACAGCAGATGATTGCGCACTATTTGTCCAAAACGATCCGAAGGCTCTTCCACAACAATAGAGCTAAGCTTTTGTGCAAGCCCCAAAGAAGCTTGCTCAGAAGAGTACCCATAAACAGCAGAATTCATTGCCCTGAAACTCTGCGACTCTTGACGATAGAGTGGTTCAACTTTACACCCATACAACTGGGTACAGACACCCGCTAAAACGACAAGAATAAAACTTTTAGAGAACGACATTCACAATCCTTTGTGGAACAATAATGATTTTTTTCATAGGTTTTTCGCCCAGCTGCATCTGTACAAAATCTAAAGCCAAAACCGCTTCTTTAATCATGGTCTCATTCGCTGTTGCAGCAACGGTGACCTCACCACGTTTTTTGCCATTAATTTGCACTGGCAAAGTATAGCTTTCTTCAACGATCAATGCGGGATCATAAACAGGCCAAGCAAGTTCAGACATTAAAGTTTTCTCCCCTAAAGCCGCATGACATTCTTCCGCTAAATGCGGAATAATAGGTGCAATCATGGCAAGGAAAAAATCCATAGCTTGACGTAAAGCCGCCTTCATTTCATCCTCAACATCTGCCACCTTATTTAACAAAGGTACCATAATATTCAAGAATTCATAAAGGCGTGCAATAGCCCGATTAAAGGCAAATTTTTCTAAATCATCTTCTACAGCGTAGAGCGTGCGATGCGCTGCCTTTGACAGATCCAAAGCCGCTCCCTGATACCCGGCACAAGGGGCCACATCCTTTAAAACAGAAGCACTCAACGCCACATGGCGCCAAACACGCTGGACAAAGCGATGCGCACCTTCAACACCCGATTCTGTCCAGATGACATCTCTTTCCGGGGGAGAATCGGACAACACAAACCAGCGTACCGTATCAGCGCCGTAAGATGCAATAATATCATCAGGATCAACAACATTCTTTTTTGATTTTGACATTTTCTCAATCAAACCAATCGTCACTTCGCTTTGATCGGTCAATTTATAAGCACACCGTTTTCCATCTTTTTCAACAATCGAAATTTCTGCTGGAGAAACCCACCCTTGATCATCCCGATAGGTTTCATGCACCACCATCCCTTGAGTAAAGAGCCCCTTAAAAGGCTCATCCACACTCACATGACCAACCAATTTCATAGCACGCATAAAAAAGCGCGCATAAAGAAGATGGAGAATCGCATGCTCAATTCCACCAATATATTGTTGCACAGGTAGCCATTCAGTGGTTGCTTGTTTTTCAACAGGTTCTGCGGCAAAAGGAGCCGTAAAGCGTGCATAATACCAAGAAGAATCCACAAAAGTATCCATGGTATCGGTTTCACGTTTGGCAGGTTGACCACAGGAAGGACAAGCAACAGCTTGCCACCTTTCATGCCGTGCAAGAGGATTACCCGGTTGATCAAAAGTAACATCATCAGGCAAGATAACTGGCAAATCAGCCCGTGGTACAGGCACAACACCACACGTTTTACAATGGATCATCGGAATGGGGCAGCCCCAATAACGTTGACGCGAAATTCCCCAATCACGCAATCGAAATTGCACTGTTTTTTTTCCTTGTGGTTGCCCATTGAGCACTTGCCCCTCAAGCCTTTTGGTAACTTCTTCAAAGGCTTGTTGGGGTGTCAAACCATCTAAAAAGCGAGAGTTAATCATCACCCCATCACCAACATAAGGTGTTTCAGCAATAACAAAATTTTCTGCTTGCTCTCCTTTTGGCAAAACCACTGGTTTTATCGGAAGATCATATTTACGCGCAAAATCAAAATCTCTCTGATCATGGGCTGGACAGCCAAAAACAGCCCCCGTTCCATAGTCCATCAACACAAAATTAGCGATATAAACGGGGATATGCACCGTTGAATCAAAAGGATGCACCGCCACAAGCGATGTGCGAAATCCTTGTTTTTCCGCTGTTTCAAGAACTGCAGTTGTCATTCCACCACTCCGACAATTCTCAACAAAAGCCGCCAAGGCTTTGTCTTTTTTTGCAAGAGATTGTGCAATAGGATGATCAACAGACAGAGCCAAAAAGGAAGCACCAAACAAGGTATCAGGACGCGTTGAATAACAAACAACCTCATTAAATAGCTCACAAACATCATGAGCATCCCTTGCATCATCAGCTGTTGCCTTTAAAGCCCAACGAATCAGCAAACCTTGGGATTTTCCAATCCAGTTTTTTTGCATTGTGCGCACTTTTTCTGGCCATTGATCCAGTTCTTCAAGTCCTGCCAAGAGATCTTCACTAAAGTCACTAATTTTGAAAAACCACTGGGTCAATTCACGTTGTTCCACCAACGCCCCAGAACGCCACCCCCGTCCATCCACAACCTGTTCATTGGCCAAAACAGTATGGTCAACGGGATCCCAATTGACCTTAGCCACTTTACGCGCCACCAGCCCCTTTTGATAAAAATCAAGGAATAGCATTTGTTGGCGGTGGTAATAGTCCACATCACACGTTGCAAATTCACGCGCCCAATCAAGTGAAAGCCCTAATTGCTTTAATTGCCCACGCATGACGGCAATATTTTCATAGGTCCAAGTTTTAGGATGTACTTTACTTTGCAAAGCAGCATTTTCAGCCGGCATCCCAAAAGCATCCCAGCCCATAGGATGAAGCACATTAAAACCTTTCGCGCGTTTATAGCGTGCCACCACATCCCCCATAGCATAATTGCGCACATGTCCCATGTGAATACGGCCTGATGGATAAGGAAACATCTCTAAAACATAATATTTTTTACGGCAATCTTCCCCTACAGTCTGAAAAATTTTCTTTTCATCCCAAATTTCTTGCCATTTTTTTTCTCTCGCACGTGGATTATAGCGTTCACCTATCTTATAATGCTCAATTGTCATTCCCATGGTACTCTTTTAATAAAACTAAACCAAAAACTTGTTTTATTATGCTTGACCATGGATTAACCTCATCGTCAACATTTTCGTGCAATATTTCCCTAAGTATTTTATAAAAATAACCAACCCCTGAATAATACTTGTATAAAACTTGAATAAAAACGGTAAAGCACAAAAATATGGATACACACACGCTCCCCCAAGCCTCCTCCACTGAAGCATTGCAAAACCTTAAAAAAGACATTGCAACACTGTGTCAAGAGCTACAACGCCCCGTGGAAGAAGTTGAACTTATCGCTGTTTCAAAAACTGTTTCTATTGATGATATACGTCCCCTTTTGCAAGCCGGTCACTCTCAATTTGCAGAAAACCGCGTACAAGAAGCAGCACAAAAATGGCTGGGATTACGTCAACAATTTGAAAATATTAAACTTCATCTTATCGGTCCCTTACAATCCAATAAAGCCGCTGAAGCCGTTAAAATTTTTGATGTCATTCAAACGGTTGATCGTGAAAAAATAGCCAAAATTTTGAGCATAGAAATGCAAAAACAACAAAAACATCTTCCCTGCTATGTTCAGGTCAACATTGGCTTAGAACCGCAAAAGAGTGGAGTTACCCCGCAAGAAGTAGCCCCTTTTGTTTCTCAATGCAAAAACAACTATGGACTTGATATCATTGGTCTGATGGCCATCCCCCCTATTGAGGAAAATCCTGGTCCCTATTTCGCTCTCTTAGCAAAACTTGCAAAACAAGCAGAACTCCCAAAGCTTTCCATGGGCATGTCTAATGACTTTAAAACAGCTTTACAATTTGGCTCGAATGTCCTTCGCATTGGCTCTGCTTTATTTGGCAAGCGCCCTATGTAAAGCAATTTCCTCTCATATATAAATTCCCCTTGAAAACTCTACGAACAAGCAAAAAACAACAGGAATAAGAAAGATATTTCCCTCAAACTCAAAAAAGCACAACTCTAACAGAAAAATTCCCGTTTCTCTTTCATCCCATAAGTAAAAGGAACAAAAAAACTGCTCTTCCTAAACTTCTCACCAGCACATCCTTAACCCATAACATGGCTTCAAAACAGCTCTGCTTTAATTTTCACGGTTCTTCACCTTGGCTCTACTTCGCCCCCTCTGGTCACCACTCCACCAAAAGCACCTTTAAAAAAAGAGCTCCTGAATATAAAAGTAAAATAATAAATGATAGGTGCGTTGCGCATAAATGAAAAAAAACTGTCGTGGAATAAATAATCGCAAAAAAAAACATTCAAAACGATTATCGTAATGATTTCCATTAAAAACTAAGAATTCTCTTAATTTCCTCAACACGCGTAAATAACTTCTCCACATACCAATAACGTAAAGTAAGCCAAAAGAAGCTTAGGTCTATCAACATGGTACTTCAATTCTCTTGTAAGTCACTTAGGCACAATAAGCACCTCAAATGCCAAAGCGAACATAAAAAACAGTGCTAAATAACATGATAGCAATCATAAAGACAACGCGATAGCGCAGAGACTTTTTTCACACTGCAAGAGGCAAGAGGCAAGAGGCAACAACCAACAATTGCTAAAAAAGGCATTAACGCCATTCATACATACACACAATAACAACACAACGGAGTTCAATTATAAATATGTTTCTTTATTATAAAATTATAACTCAAAAGAAAATATCAGGTGCAATTTTTATAAACTTAAAATTTAATTAAGAAAAAACAATGATGTTATTCTTATATTTTTTAAATATTATAAATGATATTTTTATCTATACATAATATATTTATTATTTATACAGAATTTTTATTGTCATTTTTAAAATTTATTTTTTTATACTGTTTTTAATAGAGATAATTTAAGTTGGCGCCCATTGCACAAATTTTGCATAACACAGTGGGCTTCGAAAGGGGTTTTATGATAACAGTCCATTCTTATACGGAAGAGAGGATTAAAATGGGCAGTTCAAGTTTATCACATGCTTCACATGGTGTAATAAATTTCTGGGGAGAATATAATACTGGTGGTTATATCTCGAATTCAAGTAAAGATGCACTCTTTTGTGCAGGTGCAACAACGGTAGGCGTTGGATTGGCAAATGTTGTTTTTCCGGAAATATCAAGATCTATAAAAGCAGCTGTAACAGCAGCCTATGGAAGAGGAGCAGTTGCAGATCTTTTCTCTACAGCCAAGGAGTGTAACAAGTAAACTCAAGAAATATTATTTTAATTTATAGATAATAACCAAGCACGATATCTCTGAAGTTAGGAGCCTGAGAAGCATGTATTTAATAAGAGAAAAATAACTGTCTGATAGCTATGGATAACATAGTTTTCAGAGATATTTATTATGGATTGCATCTTATAGTCATGATTTTGCTATAATAAATATTCATTTATGAAATTGTAATAATGTTTTATTGTTTTATTTTTATCTATCTATACTAATATTATCAAATTATTTTTTGTACGAAGTTAAAAACTATCTATAATAATAGGATTATTGATAGTAATTATATTTCTATTTCTGATATTTTATGTAGATAATTTTGTTTATATTAATATTTATTAAATTTATTCTTAAAAAACACTCTCATTTTCCCTTCTTTTTTATATGATATTTTTTTAATGTCTTTAATGTGTTTATAAAAAGCTCTCTACCACAATAGGCTCTGCCGCATTTGAGCATCCTAAAGAAGCATAAAATACGCTCTTCAATATTATCACATCAGATTTTAAAATTGACTATTCCAATCTTTGTCATTTAATCTACCCTCAAAATGAAAAGCTTATGGGGAAGTTTTGCCTAAAGATACCATGGCTCATTTTCTCTACAATAAATAAATGAAAAGAGGGAACATATGTCTGAAAAAATTTATCCAATATCAGAAGATATTAAAAAAACTGCTCTCATCAACGAGGAAACTTATCAAAAATGGTATCAAGAAAGCATCAATGATCCAGAAAGCTTTTGGGCAAAACACGGTGAATGTATTGAATGGTTTAAACCTTTTACAAAAGTAAAAAATACGTCTTTTAATGATGATGTATCAATTAAATGGTACGAGGATGGAATAACAAATGTTGCCTATAATTGCATTGATCGCCACTTAAAAGCCCATGGAGATAAAATCGCTCTGATTTGGGAAGGAGATAATCCCTATCATGATAAAAAAATAACCTATAATGAGCTTTATGAACATGTTTGTCGTTTTGCCAATCTCTTAAAGAGCCGTGGCATTAAGAAAGGCGATAAAGTAACCATTTATCTTCCCATGATTCCCGAAGCTGCCTATGCCATGCTTGCTTGTGCCCGCATTGGTGCTGTTCATTCGGTTATTTTTGCAGGCTTTTCTGCTGAGGCGATAGCAGGACGCCTTGTTGACTGTGAATCAACCTTCATTATTACCGCTGATCACGGCTTGCGTGGAGGCAAAAGGATTAACTTAAAAGACAATGTTGACCATGCCATTAAGATTGCTGCCCGTCAAAATGTGTATGTTGACCAAGTCATGGTTATACGGCGAACTTGCGGACCAATTGATTGGGTAGAGGGACGTGATTTTTGGTATTATGAAGAAATCTCTGATACCAAAACAGACTGTCCAGCAGAACCTATGAATGCTGAAGATCCGCTTTTTATTCTTTATACTTCCGGCTCTACAGGCAAACCCAAAGGTGTTTTGCATACCACAGCGGGCTATCTTATTTATGCCGCGATGACCCACAAATATGTTTTTGATTATCATCTGGGTGAAGTTTACTGGTGTACAGCCGATATTGGTTGGATTACGGGGCATTCTTATTTAGTTTATGGACCTTTATGCAACGGTGCAACCACTTTAATGTTTGAAGGCACACCAACCTTTCCTGATAAGGGAAGATTTTGGGAAATTGTCGACAAACACAAAGTCAATACGCTCTATACGGCACCAACCGCTATCCGCGCCTTAATGGGAGCGGGAAATTCATTTGTTGAACGCTCGAAAAGAACTTCCTTACGTCTACTAGGAACCGTAGGTGAACCAATTAATCCAGAAGCATGGGAGTGGTTTTATCACACTGTTGGCAATGATCATTGTCCAATTCTCGATACATGGTGGCAAACAGAAACAGGGGGACATATGATCACACCTTTGCCTGGAGCAATACCCCTCAAAGCAGGCTCCGCCACACGTCCTTTTTTTGGTGTTTGCCCCCAAATCGTTGACGCTGAAGGTAATGTTTTAGAAGGTGAAGCAGAAGGCAATCTTTGTATCAGCGATTCATGGCCTGGACAAATGCGCACGCTTTATAAGGATCACGAGCGTTTTATTCAAACCTATTTTTCCACCTATAAAGGAAAATATTTTACAGGCGATGGCTGTAAGCGCGATAGCGATGACTATTATTGGATTACAGGACGGGTTGATGACATTCTCAATGTCTCAGGGCACAGGTTAGGGACTGCGGAAATTGAATCTGCCCTTGTTTTGCACCCTGCTGTATCAGAAGCCGCTATTGTTGGTTACCCACATCCCATTAAAGGACAAGGAATTTATAGTTTTGTCACTCTCATGGAAGGCAAAACATCCAGTGACCAATTGCGGAAAGAGCTTATTCAACATGTCAGAAAGGAAATAGGCTCCATTGCTATCTTGGATAAAATTCAGTTTGCTCCGCAACTTCCCAAAACGCGATCAGGAAAAATTATGAGACGTATTTTACGCAAAATTGCTGAAAATAATTTCGATAATTTAGGAGATATTTCAACCCTTGCCGAACCACAAGTTGTTGAAGATCTGATTGCCAATCGACAAGATTAAGGAAAGACGACAAAATACAATATACGGTGGTTTTTGTTTTTCGCACAAATATCTCGACATTGTTATGAAAACCACCGATGAGAAGAAAAAATTCCAAATGGGAATATGCTCTTCATGGAAATATGCATATGAATTAAGTGAATTAAGAAAATAAGATAAAAAGAGCAACTGAGCTTTTTAAAATTGCCTTTTTAATGGCTTCAAGCCCCCTCAATGCAAAAAAGTCTCTGGAAAAGAAGGAACGATAATTCTGATGTTTATACTAGAATCACTTTGAATTTCCTGCTAAAATCATAAATAAAGGGAGAAAGAGCAAGTATAAATAATAATATTTTTGAGCAAGAATATTTATCGATAACAAAAGCGCAGAAAAAGCCATGAAATTTAAAATGAACAAGCTTACAGCAAAAGCCTAACGCAATGAAAAGGAAAAAATTTTTAGAATAAATGCTACAAGATAAAATCAGGAGTAAGAACAAAAAGTGATTCATTTTGAAAATGTTGGTCTGCGCTATGGAATGGGCCCAGAGGTCCTTCGCGATATTAGCTTTCATATTCCTGCTGGCTCATTTCAATTTCTCACGGGGGCCTCTGGGGCGGGTAAAACATCATTGATGCGTCTAATGTTTTTGGCACTCAAACCAACGCGTGGTCATATTGATTTATTTGGAACAGACACAGCTTTACTCAAACGACAAGAACTTCCAGCTCTGCGACAACGTATTGGTGTGGTTTTTCAAGATTTTCGTCTCCTTGACCACATGACCACTTATGAAAATGTCTCTTTGCCCTTACGCATTAAAGGGCAAGAAGAAGCAACCTACCGCAGTGAAGTAGAAGATCTTCTCTGTTGGGTAGGTCTTGGGGATCAGATTCATGTTTTACCACCAGTTCTTTCCGGTGGGGAAAAACAAAGAGTCGCCATTGCGCGCGCGCTTATTGATCAGCCTGAAATCCTTCTTGCGGATGAACCAACAGGAAATGTCGATCCGCCCTTAGCAAAACGTCTACTACGTTTGTTTATTGAATTAAACCGTTTTGGAACGGCTGTAATCATTGCCACCCATGATATCGCCTTAATGGAACAAGTTGCAGCACGACGTATGCTTCTCCATAATGGACGGATGACGATTCATGAATAAATTTTTCTCCATTTTTACCAGCAATAAAAAAAACACAACGGCGATTATTCCCAATAGCAATATTTCTGGGCAAGCGCTGGTTGCTGTAATTGCTATTATGACATTTCTCTCAAGCCTCACCTTAATTGGTGTTGATTTAATCCAGCGCTCTGCCAAAAATTGGAGCAATCAAATTAGCTATGAAGCCACAATTCAAATACGCCCCATTGACAATGTTGATATCAACAAAGCACTTCATGATGCAGTAACATTGGTTAAAACCTTTTCTGGTGTACAAGATGCAAAAATTGTTGACCAAAACGCCACCGAAAAGTTACTCGAACCATGGCTTGGAACAGGTTTTAATTTGAACGAATTGCCCATTCCCCGCCTTATCATTGTCACCTTAAAAGAAGATGAAACAATCAATTTTCCCGCCATCAATCATGCCATTAAAACCCAAATTCCAGGCGGTCAATTTGATGATCACCGTGTTTGGGTCCACCGTTTTGCAACCATGGCATACACCACTGTTTTCATTGGTTTTTCAATTTTAGCATTGGTTTTAGGCTCTCTTATCCTCACCATTATTTTTGCCACCCGTAATGCATTGGCAGAAAATGCCCATATTATTAATGTTTTATATTTCCTTGGTACTGAAACCCTTTTCATTGCGCGTCAATTTGACTGGCATTTTTTTAAAACTGCGCTGCGCGGTGCTTTATATGGTGGTCTTACAAGTATATTTCTGTTTTCGTCCTTTTGTCTGTGGACAAATTATAACTTAGGAAAAGCAGAAGCTAGCCAAGTAACCGCTTTATTTGGATATATTTCCATAAATTTCATTCCTTATGGAAAAATTATTCTTCTTATTATTTTTGTTTCTTTTCTCACAACCCTTACAAACCGCATGACTATTTTAGCACAACTGAAAAAAATCGATCAATGTGAAAACGGTTTATTTTAATTTTATGACTCACAACAGTTCCAACTCATTGACTCAAAAAAATTTAGAACGTCCTGTTTCAAAACAGCCCCACCATAGCTGGTCGCCCCGTTGTTTATTTCGCTATTTTCCACCCACAACCCTTACTCTTGCGGTCATTGTTTTCATTTTTTGGGGTGGTTTTATTATTTTTTCTGAAAAAACCGAACGGCTTTCTCCCCCAACGCCTCTTCCCAAAGCCGATGCCATCATCGTGCTTACAGGCGGAGAACACCGAATAGAAACAGGACTTCATCTCTTACAAAAAGGGCTTGGTTCACGACTCCTCATCAGTGGTGTAAACACTTCAACCAATCTAAGGGGTTTTATGCATAACATGCATATTAGCCCACAGCTTATCTCCTGTTGTATTGATATTGGGCATCAAGCAGCTAACACCAGAGGAAACGCGGAAGAAAGCGCCGCTTGGATTAAAAAGAACCACTATAAAACCCTTTATATTGTCACCCATGATTACCACATATGGCGCTCAATGCGTGAACTTAAATATCTCATGCCTGATATCCATTTCATTGCTTACCCTGTGAAAAAGAGTGATGCTGACAGTACAATACAACAGATTAAGCAAGCCCGCATTCTTATAATCCAATATATTAAAACGCTCCAAGTCTATATCAGAACCGCCTTCTGATCTGTTCCTCCTAGTCCTTTACTCTTGTGACCTTGCTGCCTTTTGACCACTTCCTAGTGTCTTCTCCATACCCCTCGAGTTACCGCCATAAAAGCACAACAAAGCTTCCCCTCATACAAAGCAGAACACTCCAAGAAACGTATCACTATCTTACACATTCATCCCGAGACATCTCTTACATCCCAAACATTATCCCACACAT
The DNA here is from genome assembly GCF_028618435.1 of Bartonella sp. MM73XJBT.G. Taxonomy (GTDB): domain Bacteria; phylum Pseudomonadota; class Alphaproteobacteria; order Rhizobiales; family Rhizobiaceae; genus Bartonella. The sequence goes on along the minus strand of NZ_JAQISW010000006.1, from coordinate 30,575 downwards.
ATATATACCATGCTTAATATAAAAACAGCTCTTGTAAATAAAACTCCCCAGACAGCTATAAGATCTCCAAAGTTGTTATAGAGATCCATCGCTCCCTCTTTACGTTTCATAAAAAATGCAAACCACCCCATCCTATATTTTGCCCGCTCCTCATATGACAATAACTCTTAAGCCACTTGGAACGATCGGTAAGGGGCATGCTTTACGCCCTTTTTAAACACTAACATGCCAATCTCATATGACATGCAAGAAAGTAATTTTAATAAATTTAAAATGAGAAAAATTTATGATCCTTAGATTTCTCATTCAACAGAGAAAACATTAAACGATTATTATAAATCAATAGATGAGCAACAATCTCTTTATTCTATAAAGCATCTTCATGAGAGCATTTTAAATCATAGATAGAAATAAGCTCAAAACGCACACCACCACAAACATCCCACACACTTCATAGCAATCTTTTTTTAAATCATTTCCCTTTCTAAGATCCCTTTTTATTTGGTTTTCTCCCCATATCTTACATGATCATTTAAACTCCACAAATCTATAAACAATAATAGTCTGGATTTTTGTCTAATGCGCCCCCCTACTCACTTCCAATCGCACCCGCTCAAAAGACAGATTGCATGAGAGTTATAACTTCATCCCCATATCTCAAAAGAGAAAGATTCCTATCAGGAATGGTTTATAAACAGTCCACTTTCTCTAAACAAGCTCTGCTCGATTTCCCCATTTATAGGATTTACGCTCATAAAGCGTGACAAACAAACTTCACCTGAGAATATTCACCCCTGTTGCTAAAGCCCATGTATCAAAATTTTAGCTGTCTTATTGCGCAGGATATTTTATTCTCACCAAGATAAAGACAAATCCTCTTCATCTTAAAAGAAGAGCCTTAAATACCGTAAGATTCCCTCTTTTCAAATCTATTCTCTGTTGAATCAATCAAAACTGTTTGTTTACACATCACAGGAAAAGAGAACCTGCGTAGCATAAAACTGTCCCAAAATAGCATGCCTCTTATGAAAAGTCTCAAGTGTCAAGGGCTTATCGCAAAATTGGGAACAGTGGATGATAGTTCCGACTTGAATCACGCTCCCTTAAAGAAGAGTGTTTTATCACCGTCCCTAAAGACTCTCATTTTACCGCACAATGGACAATTGAACCTTTTCGGACAACTGAACCTTTTCAGTTTCTCGCACTTCCAATTTTGGAAGATTACGCACAATTTTCATGGTTTCTAAGCTTACAGTAATAACCCGTTGAAACAATTCCAAAGGATAAGCTGGATTACCCAGCGTCTCAACAGCATAACGATTAGCATCATTCACAATCCCACTTGCCTTATCTGTTTTGACAATCTGCCGCTCCATCACCCATTCAAGAGCAGGCCTGCCATTGACCACATAATCATAAGCTTCAAGAGGAATATTTTGCATCGTAATATTGCTATTATAAACCACAGTGCTTTTATCAATAGCCCCACGCTTACCCGCAAATTTCATCGCTTGAACACGATAAAAACTCTCCGCGTCAGCAATCACCCAAGTTTTTGGATCACCTTGTTTATAGGTCACCGGATAGGGCTCAACCTCTTCATAATTCATATGCAGATCACCAAGCTTTCGCCCCGCTGTCACAAAAGCCCAAAAGTCTTCTACTTTTTTGACCGTTGGAATCCGTGGCAATTCTTTAGACAGATTATGCGCATAACGCGCACAGTAATCCTCAGAATGCAAAATTCCATAAACATAATAAAACAAATCATCTTTTGTAATTACTTCACCAGGATAAGCTGCTTTAAAATATGCCAACCCTTCATCCGTGAGTGCATCACGCCGCTGTAAACCAGATTTTTTTCTGCCTTCTGCAAAATTTGCAAATAAATGAACCTGATCTTCCTTTTTACCTCCTAAAGACTCAGAATCTTCATAAACATACCGTGGAAAACATTGTCCAGTATCCATTGTATGAAGATTAGACAAATTCTTAGTCATAAGAACAGAAAAACCACTGCTTGCTCCAACTCCTGTAACTTGTATCACCCTATTTTCAAACGCTTGTTTCATCAGAAATATCCGTGGCATTTGATATATTCTCTCATTAAAAGCGCGATTATAATAGAGCCACTGTCGTGTAAAAGGACGATAAAGACTCTGAACTAAACAATCACTTTTAAACTCGAAAAACTTCCCTCTTACTAATTCTTCTTTAAGACCACTGCTCCAACTGATTTTTTTAGCATCTGTATTGACAAAATCATTTACAGCATTTGCACGCACTTTGCGGTTAGAATGTCCATACGCAACATTAAAACGCTGGACTTCACTATTATAAAAAGAAATCATATTGCTCATATTATTGGCTAGAGTTTCACAACTTGAATTATTTGCCCAAGCATCACGACCAGTTTGTATACCACGAGAAAAAGTGTTAAATAGCTTTTTATTGCTACCCTTTTTATCACCTAAGGCTAAAAATTTCTCAAAATCACTGTTGCGCTGATTCAACCAATCGCCATGCTCATCTGGTGTAATCATCTGCCAACCATGTTCATTCTTGATACCACTAATGCAGCCCAATCGCTTAAGCTCATAGAGTTTCTCTTTTGTTGTGAGATTATTACCAATATCATGATAATAAATTTTACAAGGTCTTGTGGCATTGGGATTTTTAACAAACAGCGTCACCGCAATTCCTGTCATGCTGCCACTACCGAAAACATTTTGCCCTTCTTGCGCACGCCCTTTACTCAAAATATTTTTACGAATATCACCCCGCAAATTGAGAACATAAAGACTCGAGAACTCTTTACTCAATTCTTTTCGTAAGCCATTCGTAGAATATCCATTGATAAAACCTGAATTTGTCACAAAACCAATCACACCACAGTCTTTTATGCGATCACTTGCCCAACGAATAGCACGAATATAACTGTCATAAAGTCCATTAACATTGCTCGCTTTAGATTGAGCAGCATAAGTTTCACGAATACGACAATCCAATTTTGGATAGCCAATATTTTGTGCATTGTCGTTTTCATTTTTTTGTCCAGAAGAATAAGGAGGATTGCCCACGATAACACGAATATCGAGCTCCTTCTGGCGTGACCTGCGGGTGCTATTATCCACCAACAAATCACTTATCAAATCTTTATCTTGTTCATAAAGCTGAAATGTATCGGTCAGACAAATTCCCTCAAAGGGAACATAATCACCGCCCATCAAACCATGATAAGTTGTCTCAATATTAATAGCTGCAATATAATAGGCTAAAAGCACAATTTCATTGGCATGAATTTCATGACAAAATTTGTGCTTCATTTCTTCTGGTTTTATCAAGCCTGATTGTAAAAGCCGTGTGATAAAAGTCCCCGTTCCGGTAAACGGATCCATGATGTGCACACCCGAAGAACCAAGCGTTTGGCCAAATTCTTGCTCTAAAACATCATTGACAGAATGAATGATAAAATCCACCACCTCAACGGGGGTATAAACAATGCCTAGTTTTTCGACCGTGCGTGGAAAAGCATAACGGAAAAATTTATCGTAAAGCTCTATAATTAACCTCTGCTTTGCTTGTGGATCGGTAATGCCACTAGCGCGTAATTTTACACTGGCGTAAAATTTCTCAAGATCTTTGGATTCCTTATCAAGATTGGCTTCATCAAGCACATCAAGCATCTGTTGCATAGCACGCGAGACAGGATTTTCACGCGTAAACTGATAGCCTTCAAACAACACCTGAAAAACAGGACGCGTAATGATATGTTGTGCCAACATCTCAATCGCATCAGCCTCTGTAATCGTATTGTTTAAGTCATCACGCAGTTCTGCTAAAAACTGGTTAAAAGCTTGACGCGCCCTCGTGTCTGGCTCTGCCAGAATCCCTGTTAAGCGCGTGATATGATTCTTAGCAATTTCCGCAATATTGCTCGCCCAGTCCTCCCAATAATCACGCGTACCGCATTTTTTAACGATCTTTGCCATGATCGCACGTGAAAGCTCATCCACAGAGAAGGAAAGTTGCCCTTTGTTCTCATCTGTAAAAAGGAAATCACGCTCAGGACTTCCAATGCCCGATCGTGCTGGTTGTGAGCGAACCGGAAGATTGTCGACAACGGCCGTCACAGCTTGTAACTCAGTACTCTGTGTCACCCCAATAATCTCAATCACATTGCTGATATCTTGCCCTAGAGATGCCTTATTAATTGTCGCATCAAAACGATCATCATGCGCACGCAAAGCATTTAAAATTTGCCAAACAACCCGATATTTTTCATTGTTATTCAAAGCTTGTTCCACTGGAATCCCAGAGGGAATGCCAATTGGCAGAATAACATACCCCATCTTTTTACCCTCAGAGCGACGCATCACCCGTCCAACCGATTGGACAACATCAATCTGACTCTTGCGTGGATTTAAAAACATGATAGCATCAAGAGCTGGAACATCGACCCCTTCAGACAAACAACGAGCATTGGTCAAAATACGACAAACATCATCCCCGCTCTCAGCTTTTAACCAATCAAGAAGAGCACCACGATCTTTGGCATTGAAAGTGCCATCAACATGTTCCACTTCACATTTTAAAAATGGCTCTTTTTCGATGTTCTCTTTCGTATACTCAAGATACTCTTTAACAACCGCAGAAAATTCATCGCGAACTACTTTAGAACTTTGAATAGTTTTACAAAACGCCAAAGCACGATGCATGGGATAGAGATCCGTGCCAATATCAGGCTTGATATCTTGTTTTGTCAGCGCCTTATAACAGCCGATAATTTTCGTGGCATCATCCAAAACAAGCTCAGACTTGTCATCACTAAGACGCTTTTGAACAGCGGAACTTACTAGTTTTTCATCCATTGCTAAAACAATAACCTTATAGTCCGTTAAAAGATTATTTTGTACAGCCCAAGAAAAACCCCGATAAAAAAGTGTTTTGCCAAACAGCTTTTCATCATCCATCGAAGCAAGAACGGCATTCACTTCATGTGCACGACTTTTTACATTATCACCAAAAATGCGTGGTGTCGCTGTCATATAAAGACGTTTCTTGGCACGAATAATATCGTTGGAATGCACCTTAACAAAATTGGATTCATCCTCTCCCACCAGCGTTGCACCTGTTGTACGGTGCGCCTCATCACAAATGATAAGATCAAATGTTGGGAAACCATAATTTTTCTGCGCATCAGAAACCACCTGAAGAGATTGATAGGTTGCAAACACCACGCTCATCTTATCTGCAACACTCTTCTTTGCCTGTTCTGCAAGTTTTGCCGCATCGGTTGTCGCCGGAAAAGCAAGATCAAACACATCAATTTCAGCAACATCATGCGTATTTTTACGACGCTTTCCCACTTGTGTATCAGAACAAACCGCAAAGGAACGTAAATCAATTTCAGCATCAGTTGTCCATTCACGCACCGTCTGTGACATCAGTGCCAAGGAGGGCACAAGAAACAAAACAAACTTTCCTTGACCGGCTAAATCCTCAGCAATCTTAAGACTGGTAAATGTCTTACCGGTTCCACAAGCCATAATGAGCTTACCCCGATCAGCCTGAGCAAGCCCCGCACGCACAAAACGCAATGCCTCCCCCTGATGGGGACGGAGTTTCTTTTTACCCTCCAGCGCAATGGTGCCTCTAGCTGCAAAAGTCTCCCAACGGATTGGACTTTTTTGCATATCGGAAAGATTGATCCGTGTAACGGGAATTTTTTGCCCCTGTATCATTGTTTCAGCATTGTCAGTCCAAGCATTTAGTGTACTATCTACGATCACACGCCGCTGAAACGGTTCTTTCCCTGATGCAGAAATAAAACTATCAATATCTGCTTTTTTAATCCGATAGGATTCCTCATAAAATTTACATTGAATTGCTGCAAAACCATCTTCATGACGAAGCTTTGCCACCAGATCAATACCGGTATCACGACCATCATGGCCATTTTCATGTGCCCAATCTTTAAAAGTTTGAACCTTTTCATAACACTGAGACTGGAGAGGGTCATGGGTCAGATAAGCAAGAGCAAAACGCTCAAAATACGTCCCCTTATCCCGTTCGGTACGCGCTTCCTCACGATATGTCTGTAAAAGCGATTGTAGCGTCGTCATGCTTTTTCCCCAATGAAAAATACCCTCAATTATCGAATCTAGACCAATTCGTCACTGCCTCTTGTATTTTCCCCAAAAGGTTTAAAATGTCTTAATTTTAAGATGTTCTTTCTATCCTTGACGACATAATATGAGCAAATCTCTTTTCCCCTCCCAAACTATATGATGAATTGACTGATGTCTCCTCTCTTATGGAAATAAAAGGAAAGTGTGATGATTTTGAAAATTTTTTTTTGCCTTTTGTAAAAAGACACAATAAAGCGAGCAATAATTTTAGGATTGAGCTTAAAAAATGAGAGGGGGGAAATGGACACGACACCTGCAAACACACAAGACATAAAGGAAGAAACCCCGCACACAAAACAGCGCATTCTAAGAACGATAACGCGTATAATATTCAACATATTGATTTTTTTCATCTTTCTTTTTCTTTTGTTCTTTCGTGGTCCGATTCTTGCCGTATTAAACTTTCTAGCGTTCGGATCGGCTTTATCGTTACTTTTTTATTGTGGGGAGTATACTAGGAGGGCTAGGAGGAACAATATCAGAAAACACAATAATAGTCATTGCTTTGGTTGTTTTTCTTTTCGGCAGCTTATCTGCGGCTTGGTTTTACGATGCTCTCTTACTCCGTCTCGCTCCTGCTAATTATGAGCTTATGCTTTTTCAATAAATGAAACCCCCTTTCATTCACACATCATTCAAAATGAGAGGCTTTCCACCTCTCAAACTTTTTTATCCTCCTCACCAAAATCATAAGAGCAAACCTGCATTTTACGAAGTTGCGTCTTACAATCCCACCCTTATGGAAACACCGATAGCATCCTTATCGCAGACAACCAAATAGCTTGTTTATCTCAGTCCTCAAAATGAAATGGAACAGAAAATGCCCATGTCTCAGGTCATGCATTGAAACTTGAACACAATCATAATTTGTTTACATCAAGCCTAAACACCTGCAATTTACACTAATCCTTTGCCAAACCAAAAGTGATAAATCTTCATAACATTTTTTCCAAAAATCTTAAATCACTCAATAAGCTAGACAACAAATAAGAAAGGTTTGCGATTATATCTTTATGGAATGCAATACATTGATTGATAAAGATAAGAGTTCTCCATCTTACAGTTAAAAACCTGGAATATCTTAGGTTTCCTCATTTCAAATCTATGTCTCTTGAAACAAGTTAAAATCACTTGCTTGCAGCGTCACAAACAAAACTAGCGTGTGAGTAAAAAACGATAAGGAACAAACTAAAATGCCTCTTATGAAAAGTCTCAAGTCTATACTCTTCTCATGTAAAAGGCTGTAACATTGGGGTTAGAAAAGTGTGTACAATGATACCTGTTTACTCCTGATCAAACCTAAAAAGGGGTGCGTACTATAAATTTTATAGTATCCATGATGCCTTGAGCCAAACGATATCTAGTGCATGCTCTCTTTAACGAATGAAGCGTTTTTTAGGAAAAAATAGCAGATCACTAACGTTTTCCATCCATGCTTTACTTTACAAACACTTGATCCGATATAACAATCAACAAACATTGAGTTGATAAGGGCTTAATCACGCGAGAGTGCAACAACAGGATCAAGCCGTGAAGCTTGTCGTGCTGGCGAAAAGCCAAAACATATCCCAATGAGAGTTGAAAAAGTAAGAGATATAATGATCGAATCCATCGTATAGACAAGGTGAATAGGCGCCTTAAAGAGCAAAAACAAACCACCGATAGAAAGCCCAAAGAGGACTCCCAATCCACCGCCAATAACACAAACCAAAATTGCTTCAATGAGAAATTGCTGCAAGATATCACTTTGGCGTGCCCCAACAGCCATACGCACCCCAATTTCATTGATCCGCTCAGAAACCGTAACCAACATAATATTCATCACCCCAATCCCCCCTACAATCAATGAAATAGCAGCAATAGAAGACACCAAAAGCGTTAAAATCTGTGTGCTTTCTGTGATACGATCACGAAAGAATTGAGAATTTCTAATGAAAAAATCTTCCCCACCATGACGCATAATAAGAAAACGCTTCACCATATTCTCGGCTAAATTTGAATCAACATGATCGGCGATCTTCACAGTAATTGCCCGAACTTGAGTCGTGCCAAGAAAACGTGTTTGCAAAGTTGTATAAGGCAAATAAATCTGCAATGTATTTGAGTCCCCTCCTCCCATATGTTGCGGATCTACCACACCAATGATGCGCACAGGAACATTGCCCAAATGAACAATTTTCCCTATGGGACTCCCATGACTATGAGGAAAAAGTACCGAAAGTGCTTCCTTTTCGATAACGAGATCAACCGCCCGCTCATGCACACTTTTTTGATCAAACAGCTGTCCTTGAACAGCTTTAAGTCCCTGTGTTTGAAAATATTGTTCTCCTACCCCAGAAATGATAGCATTAACTTCAACCCCACCAAAACGAACCATAGAACTTGCTGAAATCTGAGGTGTTACACCAGCAATATAAGGTAATTTAGAAAGAGCTTCTGCATCCGCCTCCACCAAACTGGTTATTTTCTCTGCTTGGGGGTCAGAGAGGCTTTTTCCAGGCAAAATTGTTAATGTGTTAGAGCCCAAACTCTTAAAATTTTCCATAATTTTTTCCCGCGTACCATTTCCCAAAGCAACCATGGCAATAATCGCTCCAATACCGATAATCACCCCAAGCATCGTTAAAAAAGTTCGCATACGATGGGCATTCATAGCCAACAATGCCATGACAAATGCTTCACGAAAACGTTCAAAAAAAGAACGAAAAAAACCCAGTATTTTTTGATCTTTCAGATTTTGTTTTTCCTGAAGAGATTGGGCATTTCTTTTTGTTTTCGCACCCTTTGACACATTGTCCGCAATAATTTCCCCATCACTGATTTCGATAATACGCTCTGCTCTTTTAGCCACCTGCATATCATGCGTTACAATAATAATAGTGCGCCCTTCTTGATGAAGTTCATCCAAAATACGTAAAACTTCTTGCCCACTCTGTTTGTCCAGTGCACCGGTTGGTTCATCAGCAAGAATAACCTCTGCATTATTTATCAATGCTCGCGCAATAGATACCCGTTGTTGTTGCCCCCCTGAAAGTTGATTGGGACGATGATTAATTCTCTCTCCCATACCTAAGCGTATTAAAAGTTCTTCTGCACGTTTTTTTCTCATACCCGGTGCACATCCTGCATAAATAGCAGGAATTTCAACATTGCCAAGGGCGGTTAATTCATTCAATAAGTGATAGCGCTGAAAAATAAATCCAAAATGATTACGCCGTAAGGCTGATAATTCATCAGCAGAAAGAGAAGCTGTTTCTTTTCCTGAAATCCAATAACGACCAGAACTTGGTCGATCAAGACATCCCAAAATATTCATCAATGTGGACTTTCCAGAACCAGAAGCCCCCACAATTGCTACCATTTCCCCACGCTTAATGGTCAAATTGATATCCTTTAAAACAGTAACAAATGTTTCACCCGCAGGAAATGTGCGCACAATATTTTCTAAAACGAAAACAGCCTCTGCTTTTTCTGCTTTCATGCTTTAGCTCTCATCTTCATTATGTTCACCAGGAATATTTGGCATCACTCCATCACTCGAACCAGTAATAACCACATCCCCCTCATCAAGCCCTGAAGCAATCTCTGCCATCACTTTGTTATTAAGCCCTACAGTCACTTGTTTTGCCACTACTTTATTTTCCCTCACCAACACTGAAACCCATGCTTTTCCTTCTTTTGTTTCATCACGCAAAGCATCACTTGGAACCAGCAAAACATTCTGAGCACGTCCTAAAATAATATGCACTTGAGCAGTCATATAAGTTCGCAAAAAGTTGTCTTTATTATCAACATGCACAATCCCATTATAATAAATTGCCGACGATGGGAAAGAGCTACCGCCTAAACCAGAGTTAATACTCACATCAGCCCGAATGGATTCAGGCGCTGGTTCAACCCTTTCTAATGTTCCCTCATAACGACGGTCTGCATTACCCAATACCGTAAAATAAAGAGGTTGTCCGGCGCGAACTTTAAGAATATCCGCTTCCGAAATTTGCGCTTTAATTGTCATCTTTGACAAGTCACCTAAAATAACAATTGTGGGCGCTGACTGAACAGCATTAACATTCTGACCTTCTTCAACAACTGTTGCTAACACTGTTCCCGCTGAAGGTGCAGTTATCCGCGTATAACTAAGATTAACCTCTGCACTCTCCACATCAATTTGAGCTTGCACAATCTGTTGACGCAACTGAGCAATTTGTGCTTCGCGTATTTTCACTTGTGTCACGGCATCATCAAAATTAGCTTTTGAAATTGCACGCGACTCGATCATTTTTTTCTGCCGCGCTAAATTTTTCTGTGCAAGAGCAAGATAAGCTTCTTGTTCCATTAAATTTGCATAATAATGAGATAAGGCTGCTTTTTTTCTTTTCAGATCATTTTCTTGATCTGTAGGATCAATTTCTGCCAAGAGATCGCCCTCTTTCACAACACTTCCCGGAAAAACGCGCATAGATACCACCCGCCCCGTAGCACGTGCACCAACAGCCACCAACCGATAAGGACGCACAATTCCAGAAGCCAAAACACTTTCCTCAATATCACCACGCTTCACCACAGCTGTCATATAGGCTGGCGTGGATGTTCCAAAAAAAACAGAGCGTAGCCATAAAAAAATGATAATAATGAAGAGAGAAATAAGAAAGAATGAGAGCTTTTTACGTTTTGTAATGAAATTTTTGATGAAACTTTTTTTCATTGGCTTACCTTTGCAAATGAATGGGAAACACCATCAACGACTTCCGGACGTGACACATCAACGACACCATCCCATCCACCACCTAATGCTTTCATCAGAGCAATATATTGGGTAGCTAAAGCAATGCGGCTATCTTTAAGTGCCATTTGCGCAGAATAATAAGAACGATCAGCATTTAATAATTCAAGAAAACTGGTATTGCCATTTTCAAAAAGATTTTGTGACAGTTGTAAAGAATGCAGAAAAGCTTTATTTGCAACGATAAGCTTTTTAAGACGCTGATGTTCCTTTGTTAGTCTCACGAGCGCATTTTCCACATCTTCTAAAGCCCTTAATACAGCAGAGCGATAAGTAATAAAAGCCTGATCACGCTGCGCTCGCGCCATCGCAACAGAAGCAACAATCTGTCCTCCATTAAAGAAGGGGAAACGAAGACCAGGTCCAAAAGACCAACCAATGGTTGAACTTTTCCATAATTGATCTATTGCTGTTGCTGCTGTTGAAATATTCCCCGTTAATGTAAGTGAGGGATAACGTTCTGCCTCACGTTGACCAATGCGTGCTGTTGCTTGTGCATATTGGCGCTCTGCCCGCCGTAAATCGGGACGTGACAACAAGATATCGGCCGGAATTCCTGCTGGTATTGGCCATTGTGGTTGTGGAATTTTCACGTGTTGGGCATTTTTTTGCAAAAAATCCTTCAAAGCCGTAGGAACATGACCGGTTAAAACGGAAAGGCGATGCATAGTCATTTCCAAACTTGCTTCCATCTGAGCGATATCAGCTTCTGTATTGGCCATTTGCGCTTTTGCATTTGAAACATCGAGCTCAGAAATATCACCCGCTGTTAATTTTGCCTGCATCAATTCATATGTTTTGCGCTGCGTTGTAGCAATTTGCCGCACAATCAATAACTTTTGTTGCCAACCACGCATTTGAACGTAATTTGTTGCTACATCTCCTAACAATACGACCATCGTCGCACGCATATCTTCTACGGTTGCTTCAAGACCATAATGCGCCGCTTCAACGCCTCGCTTATGCCCTCCAAAAAAATCAAGCTCCCAACTTGCATCAAATCCACTACGATACTGGCTCAACGTATCAGATTGTCCAGAGCCGCTACGCGTTCCTGAAATCGTATTTGACACACTTGGCAACAAGGATCCCACCACTTGCCCTAAACTCGCACGTGCTTCACGAACCCGAGCTCTGGCAACCGCAACATCATTATTTCCAGAAATTGCCTCAGCCATTAACGCATTTAAAACCGGATCATTTAACTGTCGCCACCACCCAGCAAGGGAAATTGAACGCTGAGATATCTGCGCAGACTGCCCTCCCCATTTGGGGGGAACAGAAAAAAATGTCTTATGATAATTCGGACCAACCATACATCCTGACAAAAGAAAACAAAATAAGATACTAGAAAGTAATCCACGAGAAGCGCCCCTTTTGAGATTTTTGATATGCATCCAGTCTCCCGCATTCTTTCAGAATCATTATGCAATATTAATACTTTATTTACCTTGTTATTTCAAAATTAACGTGAAAAATCAAATACTGTTTGCACAGGAATATGATCTGAAGGACGTTCCCATCCGCGCGCATCACGAAAAGTCGTAAGATCCGCCACAAAAGGCGCTAAATCTGGAGACGACCAAATATGATCAAGCCGGCGCCCATAATCGGTCAACGCCCAATTGCGCGCACGATAACTCCACCATGTATAAAGCTTAGTGGGAACAGGGATATGCAACCGCATGAGATCAATCCATCCGCCCTGACAACACAAATTTTGTAAACGCTCGGTTTCAATGGGGGTATGGCTTACAACCTTCAACAATTGCTGATGAGACCAAACATCCTCTGCTAAAGGAGCAATATTCAAATCCCCCAACAAAAGAGAAGACAGCCCCTCTTCCTGATCGGCGCGAATAAAAGACATTTCTTCTAAAAAATCAAGCTTATAACGAAATTTTTCATTCACCTCAGCATCAGGGATATCGCCTCCAGCAGGAACATAAAAATTATGAATCCGCATCAATTTACCATGGGCTTCCACAATCACTGAAATATAGCGACAATCTTTATTTTGACAAAAGAAACGCTTGTTCACCTTTTTAAAGGGCAAACGAGAAACAATCGCCACCCCGTTATAAGATTTTTGTCCACTTAGTGCGATATGCTTATATCCTGCTGCTTCAAAAGCCTCCACTGGAAATAAAGCATCGGGACATTTTGTTTCCTGTAGACACAAAACATCGGCCGGAAAGAGTTTTAAATACTGAAAAACCTGTGCAAGACGCAACCGAATAGAATTAATATTCCAAGTCGCAATACGAAAGAACATCTGTTTTTAATCCCAATGACATAATAACTATTGCTTCATTTCTTCGAGGGAAGTGTAAACATGCCCTGAACAAAACGAACGCCTGTCCGCACATTCATAATCTGCACAGTCGTTTCCAAGTTTTGTTGGTCAACAATTGTCCACTGCCGTAAAGCAAAGCTTTTGGAATCAAACACCATTCTTATTTGCCCAGCCCCAATCGTTTTATCACGCAGAACAATCGTCACAGCCCCTGGATCTTCGCGAAATGCCAATAAACGCCCAGATGATACGTCAATTTTATCATCCAACAAAAACTTCATTGGCGTTTGTGAAAGTTGTGAAAAGTTCCAAGTATTTAAAGCCCGATTGTTAATGCCCACAAATTGACCATCCGCAATGATTTGTAGAGGCATTTTCTTATAAATAAAGCGAACTTTCCCCGGACGCTCAAGATAAAATGTTCCTTGAGACATTTTTCCCTTTGGACTAAATTGAACAAAGTCACCTGTCATTGTTTTGATTGCCGCAAAGTGGTTGGCAATATTTTGCGCTTTTGCTATCTTATTAGATGCTTGCGAAAGAACAGGAAAAGTTAAACACCAAAAGACAAGAATTCCCACAAAACAAAAGCCCCTCTTTTTTTGCGGTAAAAAAGACGTTTTCATAAAAAATGCTCCCAAACAATATCGAATTGACTTTATCATTTATAATTAAGTCATCACAATGATGAATAAATACCCTGCTTTACAAGATAAAGATATTGTTTGAAAACACTATCAAAAAGTTTTTAAAAGTATGCTTACTCAACAGTCCTAAAATTTTCCGTTTACTCTCGTGATTTGCTGGACGAACGATGCTTCTTTCTTGCATCTTTTCAAGCAATGTCGCTGCTCAATTATAACCAATACCCAAACGGCGTTGACTATAAGAAATTGAAACTTTATCACCACGAAGCACAACGATAACAGTTCGACGATAGAAATCATTGATTGCAGAAAAAGCAAAAAGTCCTTCTTTAATTTCTTGCTATCTCTTGCGGTATCATTTCCAAGCCAAAACCATCACACACGTGTGCCAACCCTAAAATGTTGCGACAAGTCCTTGAGCCATTAGAACAGGTTCAAAACAAACATTTTTAGTTCTTTCTTAATCATTTTTATCCACACAAGCTTCCCTACTCGTAACCTGCAAGCGAATAGTTTTTGGTCGATTCAATACAAACAGGTTAAAAATGAAAGAATCTTACGATATTGAGATCTCTTATTCCAAATGAGTAATGCGATTATTATTATAAATCAATGCATTATATAAATAATAAGTTTTCTTTTGAATTTTTGAAATTATCCCTATTTCTTAACTTTTCTACTGATTGGCTAAATGCATAATCTCTTCTTTTTCACCCCTAATCCCTAAAGCTGCTATGAATTATGGTCAATACACGGATGGAGTTAAGTTCTAAACATATTACTCGCGAACCTGAAAACTTTTTTCAATGACACAATGGAAAAAATGCTCCTTTGACTTACCATACACCCGTAAAGAATAAAAAAATTCTCAATCAATTCGTTCTGTAACCAATTTGGAGTTTGAATCACAAAAAGTTCAAAACCTGCCTATAAGCACACTTAGCGAAGTCGAAATCTGCTTTTTGGATTCTAGAAAGTTCCTCTTAACTTCCTACCTCATATCATTCACTTAAACAAAAACTCGACACACGAGCCCTTTTCTAAAAGCAGACAGGCAAGTCAGATAACGCAACCAGTTTTGCCGTGAGATTAAACGGCGAGAACAGCAAAAATACTTAAATATCAAGCCGTTCATGGCTTTATACCACCACACCTCAAATGAGGCTATTTTACATCAATATATTGATTTATAATGATAAATCATCATTTTTTCAACTGAAATCATAACGCCGAAGACTGCAAGATACTCTCTATATATTAAATCAATTCAAATTATTTACTTGCATGTTACAAGAAAATCTAACGTGCAAGTAAAATGATATAAAATAAGGAATATCTCTTATGAAAAGTTTCAAATACTATAGGCCTATCGCAAATTGAGAACTTATGTACGATGATGCGAGCTTTCTACGGTACAATAAGGCAACGATTTGTTTTTATGAAACATTATTTTTATTAAGACATTAAAAGAAACGATTATAAAGATTTTTCAAAAGCGTTCTTCTTCGGCTGGAACTAAAATTTCTCGTTTGCCTGCATGATTTGCTGGACTAATGATACCTTCCTCTTCCATCCTCTCAATCAATGTTGCAGCACGATTATAGCCAATCCCTAAACGGCGTTGAATATAAGAGGTTGAAGCCTTACGATCACGAAGAACAATAGCAACAGCTTGACTATAGGGATCATCTGCTGAAGGAGAAGCCGAAGAAACATCAGTGCCATCTTCTTCAACTTCTTGGGTAATTGTTTCCAAATAATCAGGTCGTGCTTGTGCTTTAAGATGCGCAACAATCTGCTCCACTTCATCATCCGCAACAAAAGGTCCATGAACACGCTGAATACGTCCTCCTCCCATCATAAAAAGCATATCGCCTTGTCCCAATAATTGCTCAGCCCCCTGTTCGCCTAGAATTGTTCGGCTATCGATTTTTGAGCTCACGGAAAAAGAAATGCGTGTAGGAAAATTGGCTTTGATCGTTCCAGTAATAACATCGACGGAAGGACGCTGTGTCGCCATAATCACATGGATACCGGCAGCACGTGCCATTTGTGCTAAACGTTGAACCGCGCCTTCAATATCTTTACCAGCGACCATCATCAAATCAGCCATTTCATCGATAATGACAACAATATAGGGCATAGGACTAAAATCAAGAGTTTCCGTCTCATAAAGAGGCTCACCAGTCTCATGATCAAAGCCCACTTGAACGGTACGCACCATTATTTCTCCTTGACCTTCTGACTCCTTGAGACGTGCATTAAACCCATCAATATTGCGAACACCAAGTTTTGACATTTTACTGTAGCGCTCTTCCATTTCACGAACAGCCCATTTAAGCGCAGTCACAGCTTTTTTAGGATCTGTCACCACCGGTGTTAACAAATGAGGAATGCCATCATAAACCGAAAGTTCAAGCATTTTCGGATCCACCATAATGAGACGACATTGTTCAGGCGTCATACGATAAAGCAATGATAAAATCATTGTGTTGATAGCAACAGATTTTCCCGATCCTGTTGTACCAGCAACCAAGAGATGCGGCATTTTTGCTAAATCCGCAATCACAGCTTCCCCGCCGATAGTTTTGCCCAAAGCAAGCCCTAATTTGGCTTTACTTTCAACAAATTCCTGTGCTTGCATAATCTCCCTTAAATAAACCATCTCCCGCTTTGCATTGGGTAACTCTATTCCAATCACATTGCGCCCAGGAACCACAGCAACACGGGCAGAAATCGCACGCATCGAACGCGCAATATCATCTGCTAAACTAATGATACGGGAAGACTTAATGCCAGCAGCCGGTTCAAATTCATACAAAGTGACCACGGGTCCAGGACAAGCATCTATAATTTTTCCTTTGACCCCAAAATCTAACAAAACCCCTTCAAGTTCTTGAGAGTTTGCTTTTAAAGCAGCAGGAGAAAGTTTTGCATCCCTGACAGACGGTGGTGGAACCGATAGGTAGTCTAAAAGTGGAAGAACAAAACCACCCTTTGAAGAAACTGTTAAAGATTTCAAACCACGACTTTTAACAGAAGAAGAAACATGAGCTTTATTTTGATTTTCCTCACATTTTTCTTTTTCACCCAAAAAAGTTGGTTCAATCCGATCAAATGACTTGCCTTGTCTCTTACTTTGAGAACACCTTTTGAAACAGAAGAAACGAAAAAAACGTGCTTGTAAAAAATAAAAAAGATGTAAAAGAGCGCCAAAAGTTGTGGCAAAAAAACCATGCTTCTCACGATCATTCTCTGCGCTATATTCCACATCTTCTTCCATCTCAAAAACCGGATCAACGATTTCGTTTTTAGGAATGTTTTTTTCTTTTCTTTTCTTTGCTTTGCGCCGCCATATCACATTGCCAGCAAAAGCAGCAGTAAAAAAACCTAAAAGAATAAAAACAACACTAAAGAGCATCCTGTAAAGCGAAGAAAGAAAAAGAGGAAAAATTGAAGAAGCAACACTTAAAACTTTATCTCCTAAAACCCCTCCCAATCCCATAGGCAAAGGCCAATGGGTAAAAGAAGCAACAGGCGTCATAAGGGAAAAAGCCATTAAAAAACAAATTGTTGATACCAACCATAAAAAAAAGCGCAAAGTCAAATTGTAGATATTCTTTTGTGCCAACAAGAGAAAAGACCAAAATAACGGCGGCAACAAAATAGCAAGACTTGCTAAGCCAAAAAACTGCATAATAGAATCTGAAAGAACCGCCCCCAGCCACCCCATAAGGTTTGTAACCTCATTTGTACTTGCATGGGTTAAAGAGGGATCAGCAACATTCCACGTCGCCAAAGCAAATACACAAAAGATAATAAAGCCCAAAAGCCCAAGCCCAATAAATACGCCAATCTGACGTAAAAACATCTCAACAAGTCGAAAACCTTGAGAATCTCGGGATTCCAATGAATCATAAGGGGAAGAACTTCGGTGCATCCATCAATTCCAAATATAAAACTTTCATATTTAAAGCGTTATAACTCCCCCCTTCTCTTAAAAAAGGACGAAGCTTACACTCAGTGCTGATCTGTAAACGATCATCTGTCAACAATCCAACTTCTTAATCTCGTGCATTCTGCCTTTTTCCTACTTCATGTCATTCATAAATCACCCTCTAATCCTTCCATAAAGCATAAAAACAGTCCTATCTTAAAATATTATCACACAAACAACAAAAAATACCTCATGTATAAAGTTTTACATGGGTAATAGAGCTTACGACAATCTCTATCACCCTCTTCAACAAAAGGTTATGTTACACCGTGCTAACAGTAAAATATTAATACCGTTTTAACCATCACATTTAACCATCACAAATGAATATTATTTTTCTTATCTATCATTCTCAATGTATCCTTTTAGAACAAGCCTCTTAAAGGACATTCATATAAATTAAAAAATACATTCTCATCTTTGTCTAATTTTAGTTTTCTTTTCTATCAATCAAGTGTAAAAGAAATTGGAGAGGACATTCAAAAAAAGCTGATCCGATAAATCTGTAAAGTGAGTCACACAAGTAAAACAAAAGCGCTCTAAAACACTGATTTGTCATCAGATTGACACCAAAAAGACATTTCTTCCAAAGAGAAATCTCTTCTTTGTAAAATAGGGGAAAAAGTACAAATCAAAATAGTGTAGATAAGTTGAAAGAAAAATGTTTTTTAACAGCAAGCAAGCTTTAAACAATGGGAAAAGCCCCGTAAATAATGGAAAAAGCATTGTGTATTCTAATCACCATAAAGATATAAAACCCAATAAGAAAATAAAATCTCATAAAACCAGACAATGTGATCTTCTCATTGCAGGGGGGGCGGTTATCGGTTCAACACTTGCAATAGCACTCAAGCAAACAGCCCCTAAACTGAAAATAAAAATCGTTGATGCTGCTCCACAAGAAGATATTCCTGCTTCTAACATACGAACCATTGCCCTTGCTGCTGCTTCTGTTCGCATGTTAAAACAATTGCAATGTTGGGACTCTATCAAACCCTATGCACAACCCATTCACTCAATGATCATCACAGATACGAGCATAAATGATCCCGTTAAACCCACTCTTTTAACCTTTGAAGGTGACATTACCCCTGGTGAACCCTTTGCAACTATGGTAGAGCATCGAGAACTCATCAATACTTTAAAAAAACGTGTCAAAGATCTCAATATCCCTGTCATCGCAAACACACGTGTCATTGATTTTCATCAAGACAACCAACACACAACTGTCACTTTAGATAATGAAGAGGCTTGGCAAACAAAATTGCTTATTGCAGCCAATGGTGCCCAATCGACATTACGCCAAAAAGCAGGTCTTAAAAACTTTGCTCACCCCTATAAACAAACAGCAATCATCTGCACAGTTGAACATGAAAAACCCCATAATGGTCAAGCAATTCAACATTTTTTACCGGCTGGCCCTTTCGCTCTTCTCCCTCTCAAAGGCAACCGATCCGCCATTGTGTGGAATGAAGATCATAAAACCGCACAATATTACCTCAAAGCTGATGCACTTATTTTTGAAACAGAGCTCGAAAGACGTATTGGTCATCGATTAGGAAAACTCTCTTGGAATGGTGAACGTCAAGCTTTTCCCCTAAATCTTTCTTTAACACGTCAATATATTAAGCCTCGTTTTGCGCTCGTTGGCGATGCAGCCCATACCATCCATCCCATCGCAGGACAAGGACTCAATTTAGGATTACGTGATAGCGCTGCTCTTGCTGAAGTGATTATTGAAACAGCACGATTAGGTCTTGACATTGGCTCCCTCACCGCTTTAGAACGCTATCAAAGCTGGAGACGTTTTGAAATTGTCCGTATGGCTTTAAGCAATGATTGGCTTAACAAACTCTTTTCTAACGATAATCTTCTCTTACGAATGTTTCGCGATACTGGTCTTGGAATCGTCAATCAAGCGCCACGAATAAAGAAATATTTCATTCAAGAAGCTGCTGGCCTTACCCCAAATGCGCCTCGTCTTCTAAACGGCTTCCCGCTTTAAGTAAAAATTCATACCCTTTCACTTTTTATAACCTTTTATAACCTTTGGCTTTTTTACTCCCCCACAAAATCAAAGACTTCCATTCAATCCGATCTGTAAACAGCCCAGATTCTTGTCACGCAAGTTTTCCCTTAATTTGCCCTTCTTGTATTTCACTTAGCCATAGGGGAAAAAACAAGCGAGCGATATTTTAAGAATATTCACTACACACTGAAAAAACATCTCATGAAAGTGATCTTATCATACTTCAAATGACGCTCTTTTAAAGCAAAAAAATAAACAAGACTTTCTTTATCAGACAAACTTTGACTTATAAGGAAGACTTCACTGTTCTTATGTAGAATAAGAACAGTGAAAATCGTAAAATGCCCTTATTTCCAATCTCCCTCCTGCTGAATCAATCAAAATCACCCTTTTCACATCACAAATGGAATTAGCATATAGATAACAAATAATTAAAGAAAGGCATCAAAGCCTCTCATACCCTTCCCAAGTTTCAAGAGCTCTCAAAACATTGAAAGTTAGAAAAGCATATAATGGCGCCGACTTATACTTTTTATTGAATTAAAAATAATGGTGCAGAATAGAGATAAACTTTTATATTATATTGTTTTAGCCACGCCATAAAATAGCCTTAGATCATTAGAAAATATTTTCTTTAAAAAAAGCATGTAAATTGGCAACACGAGTACATCCCGTTGGGGTATTCTTTTTCTAAAGGAGACCCTTTAATTTATACAAAAATGCCAAGATTACAAAATCTGATATATAAAAATTGTTCCGTACTCTATACCAAAGAGTGCACAACATTGGGGCTAGCAAATACAGCCAAGGTGTTGGCGTACTGCTTAAGTCATAAACTCTTCCGATTTAAACCCTTTTTGTAAAGAATCAATAAAACCATTTATTTGCATAGACTAAAAAAGAATAACGTTAAATAAAACGATAAAAAAGAGATAAAGTTCTCTCTCTCAAATGTCAAAAGCGATTATAACATTTCAAGCTAGTAAGCATAATGATAATGCCAGCTTATAACAAAAACACCTTTTTCATTTAGATATATTTATCTCTGTTTTTTATCATTTTATTTTACATTTCAATAGGTTAATATATCTATTCAGTATTTTTATACAATCAAATAAGCAAAAAGAGCCTACTTCTCACATCCATATCTCTTGATATTCCCTTGCCTTATAAATATCGCACATGTGTTATGCTACTTCTGTTGTTATGTTACTTCGAGTTCATCAAGTGTATACCCATTCTCCAACCACTCTTTAATCCACTTAGGTCTCCGTCCACGCCCATTCCATAATTCCCATTGGTTATTGGGATTCCTATAATGACGCTCTTTGCTCACAAGATCAGCGATATCAATTCCATGGGTATTAGCAATTTCAAGAATTTTTCGTCGCGCATTTTGCTTTTCTTTTGCTTGCCGTTTTTTCAATTCCACATCAATTTGTGTACGCATCTCTTTTAATTCATCAAAATTCATATTTTTGAGATCATTCACCTTAATTACTCCCCTTGCAAAAAAGAATTGTTCTTTGCCATATTTTAAACACAATTATAGACAATTTTTGTCTATTTATTATCAAAATTAAAAATACGATACATATATCACTTTGACGGAGATGTGTTTTGTACCACAAAGAACTGTTTATTTGTGTCTCAACTTCCACCATTGCATCCTTTTTCAGTTTAGTTGCTGAAATTGGAAAATACAGTGCGCAAGTGCTACCACACCTCCCTGACCCTTATGAATCAGTAGTCAAAAGTAAATATAAACCGCCACTCTATAAACTATGGCAATATGCAACAAAGAACAAGCCCTCTCCCTATAATGATGGTGTCGTTCATTATAACAATACGAGCTACCCTCAAATACAAAAAATTTTTACTTGGTATAGATGTTCTTTAAATCTCTTTTTGCAACAAAGAAATTATATAAAACAAGCAACTTCAAGAAAGTCCCAAAGATCATTATTGATTAAAAGTCGTACTTTTTTCCTTCATTCCAATAATATCGGTTGGTGCGGTCAGTTCTATTTTATAGCATACATTGATCTTGCTTCTGGGATATTCAGATATATTACCAATCTTTTCAGAAAAGAAAAAAATCTCCACCACAAGGAATATTCTAGGCAAAACAATTCTGTTTTACAAATTTATAAAAACAAGAAACAGCGACAAAAAGCACTAAACAGCATTGGTATTTGTATCAATAAAATTCTTCATAATAAGGTGTATTACTGATGATTATTCCAGACTTCACAATGTTTGCTGCTTCATACATATCCGATATCCCTCCAGCTCTCATCGAACAAGAAGCGCGGGATAATTCCTATATAACAGGTAAGAATGATAAATTATTCCGTCAACTATCTCTGCTTCGAGAAAGAGCCGTAGAAACAGCAACAACTGAGCAATTTAAACAAAATAAACATAATTTTGACGCATTTTTTGAGCAAATCGATGTTGAAAATATGAAATGGCTTTCTTTTTTTGGGGCATTTGACTTTTGCAAAAATCTTGCATCTGTACAAAGCACTTTAACTTGCTGTTATGAACAAACAATATCAAAGTGTATCTTTAAGAAAGAAACATTGTGGTCTACTCTGAGTTTTTACAACACAGAAAACTTAAACAGTAGTGCTGATACACAGATTGTTGCTTCATATAGCGAAGTAAAAGCTGCTGTGCGAAGAAATGAAGATTTACAAGAGCCTGTAAAGCTTAAAAAAGAAGAACCAAAACAGACAACTAAAGTAGATTCTCTTCCTCTTTCTTCAGAGGAATTAGAAGATGCGTTTTTGCATAAAGAAAGTAGCAGCCGTGATGCTTTTGCCACAGAAGATTCTTCTTTACCGTCAAAGCAGCTAGAATGATGACTGATATTTTCATAAATGAAAATTAGAATTTTGATAGGATGGTATAATGAAAACTAGATAAGAAAATATTAAAGCTCTAATTAGTAAGATTAGACAAAATCTCTTCTAATTGAGGGCAAAAGAATGAAAATGATAGAACAAAACAGCGTTGATATAGCATTTAGTCAGAGAGCAGCACGTGAAATTACAGTTGTGATGCGCTCAGAAAGGGAATGGTATTTTACGTTTGTTGCCGATGATCCAATCACCGGCAAACCTAATAAATATACATTACTTACACAAAGAGGAAAATTAAGAACTTGGGCGGACCCTAAATATCTCTTTAAGTTTCTTCATGAAAGAGGGGTCATTTGTGGGAGTTTTAATCTTAATCAGGATAAAGAACATGAAACAATCAAATATTCTTCACACAACAGCTCGTAATAAAATTGCTGCATTTTCTGCAGCTTTGACTGTGTTTTTTATGAATAATTCTGCATATGCTAATGACCCAACAACTTTGAAAAATGCAAAGAAGGCTTTAGATGGCTTGAAGGGCGATTTAGAAAAACTTATCCCTATTGCTGCAGGCGTTATACTTTTATGTCTAGCAATCGCTTATGCTGGGCGCTACATCGAAAAAGGTACGTTCATACGGTGGGCAGTTGGTGTTGTTATCGCTGGTTCAGCATCCCAACTTGCTACACTGTTATTTAATCGATAATTGTGACAATCATGTAATAAATACAAGTTATAAAAAGCAAAATTTATCCATTAATTATACATAAAAAAATAGCATTTTTATTTATACTGAAGATATACAATATAAAATATTAATTAGAAGCTTAATAAGAGTGAAATATGAGACAATTAAATATTCTTAAAACAATAATTCGTAATAAAACTACTCCAGTCTCTGCAGCTTTAACTGTATTTTTTATGAGTAATTCTGCATATGCCCAAGTGAATCATTTGACAAATGCAAAGAAGGCTTTAGATGGCTTGAAGGGCGATTTAGAAAAACTTATCCCTATTGCTGCTGGCGTTATACTTTTATGTCTAGCAATTGCTTATGCTGGGCGCTACATCGAAAAAAGTACGTTCATACGATGGGCAGTTGGCGTTGTTATCGCGGGATCAGCAGCCCAACTTGCTAATCTTTTATTCAAAGGCGTCACTGCTTAAAATTCACTATGACAATATAATAAAAATATCTTATAAAAAGTAAAATTTATCCATTAATTATACATAAACCAATAGCAGTTTCATTTATACTGAAGATATACAATATAAAATATTAATTAGAAGCTTAATAAGAGTGAAATATGAGACAATTAAATATTCTTAAAACAATAATTCGTAATAAAACTACTCCAGTCTCTGCAGCTTTAACTGTATTTTTTATGAGTAATTCTGCATATGCTCAAGTGCAGTATTTGACAAATGCAAATACAGCCTTAGACGGCTTAAAGAACGATTTAAAAATTATTATCCCTATTGCTGCTGGCGTTATACTTTTATGTCTAGCAATTGCTTATGCGGGGCGTTACATCGAAAAAAGTACATTCATACGATGGGCAGTTGGTGTTGTTGTCGCTGGTTCAGCAGCCCAACTTGCTGATCTTTTATTCAAAGGCGTCACTGCTTAAAATTCACTATAACAATATAATAAAAATATCTTATAAAAAGTAAAATTTACACATTAATTATAAATAAACTAATAGCAGTTTCATTTATACTGAAGATATATAATATGAAATATTAATTAGAAGCTTAATAAGAGTGAAATATGAAACAATTAAATATTCTTAAAACAATAATTCGTAATAAAACTACTCCAATCTCTGCAGCTTTAACTGTATTCTTTATGAATAATTCTGCATATGCCCAAGTGAAGTATTTGACAAATGCAAATACAGCCTTAGGCGGCTTAAAGGACGATTTAAAAATTATTATCCCTATTGCTGCTGGCGTTATACTTTTATGTCTAGCAATTGCTTATGCGGGGCGTTACATCGAAAAAAGTACATTCATACGATGGGCAGTTGGTGTTGTTGTCGCTGGTTCAGCACACGAACTTGCTAAATTGTTATTTGATAAAACTTAATTGTGGTAATCATGTAATAAATACAATTTATAAAAAGCAAAATTTATCCATCAATTATAATAAACTAATAGCAGTTTCATTTATACTGAAGATATACAATATAAAATTTTATTTAGAAGCTTAATAAGAGTGAAATATGAAACAATTAAATATTCTTCAAACAATAGTTCGTAATAAAACTACTCCAATCTCTGCAGCTTTAACTGTATTCTTTATGAATAATTTTGCATATGCTACTGACCCGAAAACTTTGAAAAATGCAAAGACGGCTTTGGACGGTTTACAGAAAGATTTAAAAATTATTATCCCTCTTGCTGCTGGCGTTATACTTTTGTGTCTAGCAATTGCTTATGCGGGGCGCTACATAGAAAAAAGTACATTCATACGGTGGGCAGTTGGCGTTGTTATTGCTGGTTCTGCACACGAACTTGCCACATTGTTATTTACTAGAACTTAATTGTGACAATCATGTAATAAATGCAGTTTATAAAAAGTAAAATTTACACATTAATTATAAATAAACTAATAGTATTTTTATTTATACAGAAGATATACAATATAAAATTTTATTTAGAAGCTTAATAAGAGTGAAATATGAAACAATTAAATATTCTTCAAATAATAGTTCGTAATAAAACTACTCCAATTTCTGCAGCTTTAACTGTATTCTTTATGAATAATTCTGCATATGCTAATCAGCCAGCGACTTTGAAAAATGCAAAGAAGGCTTTGGATGATTTAACGAGCGATTTAACAATTATTATCCCCCTTGCTGCTGGCGTTATACTTTTATGTTTAGCAATTGCTTATGCGGGGCGCTACATAGAAAAAAGTACATTCATACGATGGGCAGTTGGCGTTGTCATCGCTGGCTCCGCAACACAGCTTGCTAAGCTGTTATTTACAGGTAACGTGAATTAAATACAAAATATATTTAAAGTAAAAATACTTTTGTTTACAAATAATCCATAAATTGGTATAATACATAATGTTTTAAATGTTTGTTGATTATAGGCGTGTAGCAATAATAATGTCGTTTATAATGAAAAAAGGAATAATTATTTATAGCAATTTTAATTAAAAGGGGATAAAAGATATGAAACAGTTAAATATACTTCGGGTAAAAATATACAATAAGATTAATGTTATTATTATCACTTCAATGATGTTATTAATAACACAATCTGCATATGCTCAAACGGAAATAAAAAGCTTAGATGTTTTCATGAGTGTGCAATATGGATTAAGTATACTTGTTCCTATCGTTGCTGCCATCGTTCTTTTATTACTTTTGCTTATTTATATATTTCGCATCATTGCAAGAGCTACATTTATGCGATGGGCATTTAGCGTCATTATTGCTGGTGCAGCCTTTTATATTAGCCACATATTATTTCACCTCCAGTAACAAGAGCACCCCATGAAACCACAAGAACAAAAAGAATTCCCCCTCTTCAAAGGAGCAACACGTGTTCCAACAATATGGGGGGTTCCCATGATGCCATTTATCGGTATGCTTATGGGAGTTGCTGTTGTTGCTATGACAATAAGTATCTTTTTGTGGGTAATGGCGCCGCCGCTATGGTTCATTATGGTGCAAATTACCAAAAATGATGATAAGGCATTTCGTATTTGGTGGTTATGGATCGATACTAAATTTCGCAATCGCAATAAAGGTTTTTGGGGCGCATCAAGTTATAGTCCCTCTGATTATAGTAAAAGGAGATAAACATGATAGCTGTTGAAAACAGCAAACGTCTCGCATCAGAGACACCTGTAAGCCTGTTCCTCCCCTATTCACATCATATTACAGATACGATTATCTCTACTAAAAATGCAGAATATTTGTCAATTTGGAGGATTGACGGGCGTTCGCATCAAAGTGCTTCAGAGGAAGATATTTTTCAATGGACAAAAGAACTTAACAATACTCTGCGGGGTATTGCATCAGCCAATTTGTCATTTTGGACACATATCGTGCGCCGCCGTGTTTATGAATATCCTGATTCAACATTTGATCAAATGTTTTGCTATCAGCTTGATGAAAAGTATCGGCAAAGTTTTACTGGTTATAATTTGATGGTCAATGATCTATATCTGACTGTCGTTTTCCAACCGATAGCGGATAAAATTATGTCGTTCTTTTCTAAACATGAGCGCGAAACGCTAGATCAAAAAAAGATGCGACAAGACTCATGTATCAAAGAAATCAATGACATCAATCGCACTTTAGGACAATCTTTGAAGCGTTATGGCGCAGAACTTCTTGGTGCTTATGAGAAAAATGGGCATGTTTATTCTTCGGCACTTGAATTTCTTGGAATGCTTGTCAATGGCGAATATCGTCCTATGCCAATTTGCTATGATCGTTTTGCTGACTATATGTCCATCAATCGACCATTTTTCTCAAAATGGGGCTCTCTTGGTGAGCTGCGCACAACCAATGGAATGCGTCGATTTGGAATGTTAGAAATTAAAGAATACGATGCAACGACTAAACCAGGGCAACTGAATGCTTTGCTGGAAAGTGACTTCGAGTTCATATTGACGCAGAGCTTTTCGGTGCTCTCTCGGCATGCCGCTAAAGACTATTTGCAGCGCCATCAGCGCAATCTTATCGATGCACGCGATGTGGCAACAAGCCAAATTGCACAAATTGATGAAGCACTAAACCAGCTTATCAGTGGGCATTTTATCATGGGGGAACATCATTGTACATTAACCATCTATGGTGATACAATTCAACAAGTTCGTGACCATATGGCCAAAGCAAGTGCAGCATTATTAGACGCTGCGTTGTTACCCAAACCCGTAGATTTAGCGATAGAAGCTGGCTATTGGGCACAATTTCCTGGCAATTGGAAATGGAGACCTCGCCCTGCCCCAATTACGTCACTAAACTTTTTATCATTTTCGTCTTTTCATAATTTTATGTCAGGAAAACCAACTGGAAATCCATGGGGACCAGCTGTCACAATTCTTAAAACAACCAGTAAGACACCACTTTATTTTAATTTTCATGCCTCCAAACTTGAAGAGGATTCAACCGATAAGCGATTACTTGGTAATACCGCCCTTATCGGACAATCTGGATCTGGTAAAACTGTGTTGCTCGGCTTTTTGTTAGCACAAGCGCAAAAATTTAAGCCAACAACTGTTGTTTTTGATAAAGATCGTGGTATGGAAATTGCCATTCGAGCAATGGGGGGAAGATACCTAACATTCAAGCCAGGAAGATCAAGTGGTTTTAATCCATTTCAACTTCCCCCTACACAAGATAATCTGATTTTTCTAAAACAATTTATTAAAAAATTGGCAGAAGCTGGTGGTGAAGTCACGCATCACGACGAGGAAGAAATTAATAAAGCTGTTATGTCTGTTATGAGCAGTAATATTAACCCATCGTTGCGTCGTTTGTCTTTTCTGGTTCAATTTTTACCAAATCCGCGTTTAAGTGATTATGATGCACACCCGTCTGTTCACGCTCGTTTACTCAAATGGTGCGAAGGTGGTGATTATGGGTGGTTATTTGATAATCCTCATGATGCTCTTGATCTTTCAACACATCAAATTTACGGCTTTGATATCACAGAATTCTTAGATAATTTGGAAACGCGTACTCCAGTAATGATGTATCTGCTTTACCGTACAGAAGGTATGATTAGCGGACAGAGATTTATGTATATCTTTGATGAGTTTTGGAAGCCTTTGCAAGATCCTTACTTTGAAGATTTAGCGAAAAATAAACAAAAAACTATCCGTAAACAAAATGGTATTTTTGTTTACGCAACACAAGAGCCTAGTGATGCTTTGGAAAGTAATATTGCTAAAACACTCATTCAACAATGTGCGACTTACATCTTTCTAGCCAACCCCAAAGCAAATTATGAAGATTATACAAAAGGTTTCAAATTAACAGATACTGAATTTGAGCTCGTTAAAGGACTTGGTGAGTTTAGTCGTCAATTCCTCATTAAACAGGGTGATCAATCTGCACTTGCTGAACTCAATCTCGGTAAATTCCATGTAACAAGCGATGGAAAAAGCGTAGAACACGACTTTAGTGATGAACTCTTGGTGTTATCAGGTACGCCAGATAACGCAGAGTTAGTCGAAAGAATTATCGCAGAAGTTGGTGATGATCCAGCAATATGGTTGCCAATTTTTTTACAGCATGCAAAAAATGACAGGAGGGAAACATGAAGAAACAAGTCATTTCAATAGCAGTAGCAATAACTTTAGGGGTTTCAAAGCCAGCAATGGCTTGGGTTTTTGGTGCTGGAGTAGCAGATTTAGCAGCATCAATTCCAACAACATGGCCTAATTTTTTGGGGAGGCCATCCTCAAAAACACCTCCATCCCAAAATTCTTCACCTTCACAACCGAAAACAGTAAATGCTACTAGTGGATTTATTATTGCCTTAAAAAGGCACTTTGAGCAAACAAGAAAGATACACGAATCCATAACGGGAAGTAAAAAATTCAACGCGCAAGAATATAAAAATATACAAACAGATAATACTAGTTTTTTTCTCAAAAATCCAGAGACACTCTACAATAGAAGTGCATCTTCTTCTCTATCTAGCTCCCTTGACAATATTTTAAAAGAAGAAGAAATTTCTTCTGCCTCTATCCAAGAAGCTCGTGATGCTATAACTAAACGTATTCAATATGCCTCCCTCGTTGATAAGGCCGTAAGTTTAAAAACTTTTCAAGAGGCGAACAATCGTTTTAAACAAATTGAAAAACTATTAAGCGAAATCGAAAACACAAAAGATTTGAAAAGTATTGCCGAATTACAAGCACATATAATTGGCATGCTCACTATGCTACAAAACGAAACGGCCAAATTACAAATGGTCACATATTTACGCAATGCTGAGCAATCGCTGATCAAACAGCAGAAAGATAAATACAGCATAAAAATTTTGAATAGCAAAAATACAAAAATGCCCACTATAAGATTTATCCGATAAAGTTCTTTACAGCGTTTTCCTTTTTTATGCAAATAAAAGCTAATGTACAGAATTCAATGTTAATCCGAAAATTTAAAGAGATACAGGAATTTTGTCAAATCTACGATAATCGTGGTGAAGCTACCTAAATGGAAGTGAATGTATAGAAGTCTTTAGAATATATCTGTAATCTAAGGTGGTAAAAAATTGACTATTCGTTAAAGAGGAATGCCATGAATTTCACTATTTTCGCGCAACTTTTTACTAAAATTGATCAAGGAACCAAAACATACATAACGGATATTTCTTCAAAAACGATTGCTACAATTACACCCTTTGTGTCAATCGGGATAACAATCGCTTTTATCATCTATGGATGGCTTATCATTCGTGGCGCTATAGATATGCCTCTCTCCGGTTTTGTGAACCGTTGCTTGCGTATAAGCATTATCACTTCAATAGCTCTAACCGCAGGACTTTATCAAAATGAAATTTCGGGGTTGATATTAGAAATGCCCTCTAAATTATCAAAAGCGCTCATCACAAATCCACTTTCTGAACAAGAATTAATGACCTTGCTTGATAAAACAGCAGGTAATGGATTTAAATATGCAGGTCGTCTTTTCGAAGAAACCGTCTTCTTCGATGCAAATGGGACACTTTACGCTCTCTTAGGGCTCATCATCTTGCTGGCAACAAGCCTCGTCGTAGCAATCGGCGG
>NZ_JAQISW010000059.1 GCF_028618435.1 Bartonella sp. MM73XJBT.G | reverse complement strand
ATTATGCGCATGTTTCTCATGATGCTGCGGTCTTTAGCTATGCAAGGGTCTATGGTCATGCCAATGTTTCTGGATCGGCTTGCATTTATAGCCATGGCAAGGTTTATAATTATGCTGTTATTAGGGGTCGTGCAAAGATTTATGGAAAGGTTTATGGCTCTGCTAGCGTGGCTGGCTCTTGTGAAGTTTATGGCTCTGTCTATGGCAATGCAAAACTCTCATATTGTGCAAAGGTCTGGGGGCGTGCTTATGGGAATGCAAAAATAAACAAAAAAAGCAAAGAAAAGTTGGTGCCCCAAAATTGTGAGGTTTATGAAAGCGATCATGTTATCAAGATTGTTGATAAAACAGAATAAAGAACGGCGTGGGGGGCGCCTTCTTACAGCTATAAACGCATTATAAGATATATTCCTTAAAACGTCTCATAAAAGAGAGATCTCCAAAAAAGAAAGCCGTGCCAATTGATATGACGCGGCTTTTCAATGGAGGCTTTGGAATAACCAGTTCCAAATCATAAGTATTTACATACAAAACGTATTATATTGCAAGCGTTCTATTGTTTTTATGAAAACTTATCAAAAGGATCATAAATGATGCATATGATTTTTACTCACTCATTTGAATGAGAGAATGAATTATAGAGACTATAAATGCTTTATGGCTATAAACGTATTAGAATAACGCTCTTTTCTTTAAAGAGGTTTGTTTAAAACAAAGTACATGATCAAAACGCCTCTTTAAAACGCTTTATAGCTTTATCAAACCAATCAAAAGCAAATGTGTATTAAGTGAAATGTCTATAACAAAACCCATTTTTTATATTTATGCGCGTTGGTTTTTTAAAGTAGCATTTCATAAGACAAATAAACAAACGCTTTTTAGAATTTATGGTTTTTAAGATTTGCTTTGCTGTAAAATCTAGATCTTTGTTTTTTTCGTAAATGAAACAATGAAACGTTCTTAAAAGCAAATGATAACTAAATTATAGCTGTTATAAAAAGAGGTTTTAAGCGTTTAAATATTCACTTAAAGAGTTCTCATAATCGTATTTTACTTTTCTTTAAAACCTAATTTCTTTAAAAATTAGCCGGCTCAAATTTGAGCTGGTTATCTTTAAAATAGAGCATTCTTTAAACAGCATTATTTTTCTAAAAATTGAGTAAAACCCTATGTGTTTAGATTTTACAATGGTTTTGAATTTTGCTTGCTTATCTTAAAGAGCTGCCCCCAATTTTGGGGTGAGCCCATTTGGTTTCGTATTTTTAAACGATAACTTTTAAAACGTTTGTTGCTCGCTTGCTTGCATACGTCATAAAAAGGCTTTTGATTTCATAAGATATAACGTTTTTAATTTCATAACTGTTGTGATGATTATGTTTGTATAATGCCTGCCTATCATTTTCTAAACTTTTAGAAAGCGCTTTAAAAACGATATTGAAATCCTTTATGCACCTTTAAATGAATTAAAACCTATAAGCTTATGACAGTTTCAAACGATTACCCTCTTATAGGTAATAAAATATTGCTATAACATTTTTAGATTTTACGCTTCTCAATTTTGAGAATCATAATCTCATACTTGATAATGCGATTACCAATCCAATTGTTAAAACAAGCTGTGATCTTTAAAGATATGTTATCGATAATTTCAAATGACTAAATTTAAAAACAATGCGATTTTTGAGTGATAAAAACGTATCATAAAATTTATGAACTGTTATAAATGGTAGCTGCTTTTCATTTCATTTGAATACACAGATGCGTTATAATATTTACATCATGATTTGCTTTTTTATGCTCTATTCATACATGGCAATTGTTTATAAAAAATGCTCAAATGAATCACGTATAAAATTGTGGATTCTTAAGTGGATTCATATAAAATAATTGAACGCAACATATTGACTTTATTGTGTTTTTTGATATTATGACGATTAGAGGTTGTAAAAATACTCTGCTGCTCCATCTCCCCATGGCACATAACCAACAGCTGTTGCCACAAACTTTTTTTGCATGGGCTTTTTACGGTTTATTAAGGATAAGTGTTTTAAAATTGGCATGCTTTAATCCTAACTTTACCAATTGGTCTATTTGTCTCAAATTTGATCGTACAGAGCGTTTTATATTACGGATATGTTTTTTCTCTCATCATAAAAATCTAAAATCTCTCTTTACGGTGCCTTTTTGTCGATTTAAATGCATGTCTAATCGTAAAATGATCAGCACTTTTCACTATTTTGCTAACTTGCAATGTTTTTCACTGTTCTCCCAAGACCATTTAAAGTTTCTTCAAGCTCTTGCTTGTGAACAAGCGTTAGTGGTCTAAAATGCTCTTTCGCTGTTTTTTCTTTGAGTGCTTTCACACGTGTGTTTTCAATTGCTCTACGTACACTTTCGGCTTTTGAAAGAAGGGTATTTTCTAGTGTCTGGCAATAAGCTAAAAGCTCTCCACAAGTTGGCATAAATGTTTTTGATATCCCAATTGCTTGACCAGTTACGATATCTTCGACGCCCTTTTTCAGAGCATATGCTGAAATGCGGTCCAGCATCATACCATAGGATAAAACGACGGCTTTGGCGTCTGTATTCGCAGGGACTCTCATGCTTGAGAGTAGGAAAGAAGCTTGCTCAATTTGTTTAACTGAAGCTTTCACAGAGAACAACGCTTGTAGACGATTGCAAGCATCTAAGGTTTGCGCTTCCTCCTGTTTCGTCAATGTATTCCCAGCTTTCAGCGTCAATGGATACCCCGGACTGATCATTTCCATAATCTTCTCCAGATGAGAG
>NZ_JAQISW010000058.1 GCF_028618435.1 Bartonella sp. MM73XJBT.G | reverse complement strand
TGTAGCTTGCCAGCGGGTTTTGTATATTTTGCCACCAGGTTTTGTACCAATTTATTTTGTTTCACATGATTTTTAAGGGGTTCTCAAAGGGTTTTTAAAGGCCTTTCAAAGGGTGTTTTAAGATTCGTCATTTTTTGTGAGAATCTATGGGTTTTTGCTTCTCAATCATCGGATCATTATTTTGAGCTCAAGCGGATATTTCTGGAAAGTTGTCGTTATCCGTTAGGTCACTAAAGCATGTAAAGTCAGATTGGAAAGCAAGAGGAACGATTCCTGTTGGCCCATGGCGTTGTTTGGCTATGATAACCTCAGCTTTGCCCTTAACTTGCTCCATTGCTTCTTTCCATTTGTGATACTCAGCACTGCCTTCTTTTTGTTCTTCATTGTTGAGATAATATTCTTCACGATAAACAAACAACACAATATCGGCATCTTGCTCGATTGAACCTGATTCCCGTAAATCGGAGAGTTGTGGACGTTTATCTGTTCGGTTTTCAACTTGTCGTGATAATTGCGAAAGCGCAATGATGGGAATATTGAGTTCCTTTGCAAGTGCTTTAAGCCCCATAGTAATAGCTGTAATCTCTTGAACGCGATTTTCAGAAGAACGCTTTGAACCGCTTGTCATGAGTTGGATATAATCAATGATCAAAACATCTAGACCATGTTGTCGTTTAAGACGCCTTGCACGGGCCGCCAATTGTGCAAGGGATACAGCACCCGTTTGATCAATATAAAGAGGGATTGTTTGAAGGGAATGCGTCATATGAACAATGTTTATAAACTGATCATCAGAAAGATTACCCCGTCGAATATCAGAAGAAGAAACCTTTGTTTGTTCTGAGATAATACGGGTTGCAAGCTGTTCTGTTGACATTTCAAGGGAGAAGAAACCGACAATCCCCCCTTCACTGGCTTGGTTATCATGACACTTGCAAGCATTGGCAATATTAAAGGCAATATTGGTTGCAAGGGATGTTTTACCCATACCGGGGCGCCCTGCTAGAATAATCAAATCAGATGGTTGCAACCCGCCCATTTTCTCATCAAGGGTTTTAATATGGGTTGCCATGCCAGAAAGCTGTGAGGAACGATTTTTTGCAGCACTTGCCATGTTAATGGCTTTTGTAATGGCTCGATCAAAGTTTTCAAAACCAGCTCCATATTTACCTTTCTCTGCCAATGCAAACAACTGATTTTCAATCGCTTCAATTTGTTTAGAGGGGGTAAGTTCTAGGGGAGAATCAAAAGAGCTATTCACAATTTGAGTGCCAAGGTTAATTAGAGAGCGCCGAATAAACAGATCATAAATAACCTGTCCATAATCTTGAGAATTGATGATGGTGACAGCTTCTTTGGCTAAACGAACAACATAATTAAAGACTGTGATATCTCCAATTTTCTCATCATTTGCAATAAAGGGCTTCACGGTAATCGGATCTGCAACTTTTCCCTTTTGAACAATTTGTAAGATGATATCAAAAAGCCTTTGATGTAGCCTTTCAAAAAAATGTTCTGGTTTGAGAAAATCAGAAACGCTCTCAAGAGCATCATTATTGATCATGATGGCCCCGAGCAACGCTTGTTCTGCTTCAATATTATGGGGAAGTTGCCGAAAAGAAGGGGCAAAACTGTCTCTTGGATTTTCTGTTTCTAACAGGTTTAATTTTTTCATGCCTCTTTTCCCTTATTTGGTGCCTCAAAGGTAATTTCTGTGATGTATCCGCTTTGCTTTTCATAGCGATGGGTCACGGTTGCAGCCTTCCATGGGCCATTGATTTCGCCTCGAAACCCTTGCAAGAGAAGCGGTTGTCCCGCCATGATTTCAGGGCGCCCTTCAAGGCTTAAAGAACCACTGCCCATGGCTCGACAAAGCCTATCCGACTCTGAAGCAGCTGCTGCTTGTGCTTGCTGCTCACATGGGTAGCACGTCCGCAGACGGCGAATGGGCCCCATATACCCTGTGCGATGCGTAACAACGTGTTGTTGCCCTTTTGCGCGATCAAAATACCGTGCTTCTATCATGCCATATTGGGTACGCGGCTCGAGACTAAATTCCCAATGGGAACATTCCTGTTGATGAATGGTCTGAAGGGGAAGATTGTCCCCGCTTAAAAATAAAAACTTATTGTCTTTGATTAAAAAACGCGCCTGCATCCGATCAGCAAGGCGGGTTAAAAAATCAATCGCCGATTGATCGGTGCGTACCACATAAGGCAAGGTTTGTTTGGTAAATTGTGGACTGACCTTTGCTTGATAACCATGACGTTTGGCAAGGGTCTCAACAATCTCAGCAATGGTTTTGTGGTCAAAATGTTCGCTTCCCTGTTCTTTGATCTCCGCACGCATAGAAGCGCTTTTGCTACAAAGGCGCAAAATCTCTCCATCACTGCCCCCACAACTAATCACCGATTCGACAACAAAACGCCCCATAAAGGCACGAATGCTGTCCTCATAACCAAAGGTGACATGGAGCGCACTGTTGCTTGAGGGAATCTCTAAATCATTGCCACTATCGTCAAACTCTGCTTCAAATGTATCGGCTTCATTCCCCGCATGGTCCGTAATGGTTGCGGTTAAAAGACGCTGGTAAAAAACCTCATGAACAGGTTTGTCTCCCACCCTCACCTCAATAAAGGGATATGTGCGCATTAATCCCATAACCTTTTGACCACACTGTTCTTTTCTTGACTAACAAATTCAGGAAGAATGACCTTTAAGCCCCGTGGTAAAAACACACCATATTTGGCAATCTCTGGATTAGCTTCCAGTGTGGCTTCACAATAGCCCCTCAATGACCCAGCTTGCCTCCGATCCCCTAAAACAGACAAGGCATGGTGATAACAAA
>NZ_JAQISW010000057.1 GCF_028618435.1 Bartonella sp. MM73XJBT.G | reverse complement strand
TGATTCTTATTGAGAAAGAATGAGAGAAGAGAGAGAGAAAGTTATCCACAGATAATGGGGTATTACACCCCATATCTTAAGCTTGACCTGTAACATAAGCCGCCCATTTATCCATATAGACACGGCGTTGTTCTAAATAGTCAGTACGACGATAGGCACGCTCTACTTTACCGCCCACTGTATGAGCTAGAATAGTTTCAGCGACCTCATAGGGGGCATCGGTTGTTTCAGCAAGCCAATCGCGTAAACTAGATCGAAAACCATGGGGGCAGGCGTTCAGTCCAGCCTGTTGCATATACCTTGACATACAGCGTGCAGCGAGGGGACCGCGACCGGTTGCAGAAAAGAAGAAATCATTGCGAGAAAGCAAGCGCGCTTGTTTTAAAACTTCTAATGTTTCTGTTGATAAGGGGACGCGAAATTCTTTTGTTGTATCACGCTTTCCTTTCATATTCTCAGCAGGAATAGTCCATATATCCCCCTCAACTTGATCTTTATGAATATGACACAAGGAATTGGTACGAACCCCTGTAAGAATAAGCAGACGCAAAGCCAGTTGTGTTAGGGTTGATGCTTCACAAAGTGTTTTATAAAAAGTCGGTATATCTTTCCAATTCATAGCAGGTATATTAGTGACCTTATGACGTTGTTTCCCTAAGAGCGCGCGTGCTTTTTCTGTTGCTTGTAAATCAACATCCAATCCTAATGCAGCCGCATGTTTGAGACAAAGATTAAGACGTATCAATGCTGTTCGAGCTGTTCCAGCTTTTGTATGCCAAATAGGGGCAAGAACATTGCGTATTTCTGTTTGTGTAATCTCAGAAACCGGCAGACAGCCTAATTTTGGTAAAATATGAATTTTTAAAGGTATAAACCAGTTCCCATTCTTACCATCCCCCTTTAATTCGGCTTTACGACTTTCAAAAGCATCTAAAGCAATATCTTTTAAATAATGGAGATTGCTTATTGCTTCACGCTTTTGTTTATCGCGTTCTTTAATGGGGTCACGCCCTTCACGAAGAACAGAGCGCCACCCCGTTGCCAATTCACGGGCTTGTTTTAAAGAGACATCTCTTAAAGCCCCCAAGCCCATTTCGCGACGACGCCCGTGAATGGTATAACGGTAAATCCATTGAGCACCTCCATCTTTACGCTTATGAAGAAGCAAGCCGGCACCATCATTATATTTGCCAGCCCCCAATGTTGCAACAGACCTTGCATTAAGACGGTTCATAAGAGCCATTTTTACTCCTTTCTTATACAAATTTGATCCACACACTCATCCCGCTTGTGATGTGCAAATGAGTGATTTTAATTGATGCAAGATAAACAGATTTGAAATGAGAGAATCTTACGTTATTCGGTGTTCTAATTCAATATGAATAACGCTAAATTATCATTATAAATCAATACCTTGTAAGGAAAGTTAAAGGAATATGACTTGGAATATCAGCGTGGAGGATATATTATCAAGAAGGAGTTGACCTCCACACAAGAATTGCAAAAAGCTGGTCTCCTCTCTACAGAAGAGCTACAAAAACGTATTACAGAGAAAGGCCTTTCAGCAGTAGAAATCGAAGTAAAAAGAGCATTAGAAAATATAGAAAAAGATCCAAGGGAGGCGGTTCTATTTGCAGCAAATCTGTTGGAAGCCTCTTGCAAAGCTTATCTCGACCACCATTCTATCTCATATAAAGAAAACGCCCGTAATAATCTGCCTGCTTTATGGGAAGAAGTCGTTAAGAAAGCTAAGATCCATCCCGAAGATATGAAGCAAGAAAACTTAAAAAATCAAGATCTAGATGAAAATGACTTAAAAATGATCGCATCCGGTCTGTATCAAATTGTGCGCGGTACTATAAAGTTAAGAAACAAGAAAGGTGCAGCGCACGGCCGCTCAAAAAAGGATTTTGAACTAATCAATCTCAAGCCTCGCCATGCGCGTTTAACTTTTAATGCCGCCCATTCCCTCTCAATTTATATCTTAGAGCTCATGGATCAGCCATAATAAAAAACCATATCACGACTACCAGCATTTTCTTGTGCCATTTTTAATGCCTAAAAAGCATTAAAGGGGGCTGCTTCTACCCTACAAAACCAAATATTTCTATAGCATGACAGAATGAGTAATCACACCACCCTATAGTTCTCCTCTTCCCCGCGTTTCTAGGCTCCGCTTCTAAAGTCAGTGGCAATTTCTGTAAATGCAAAAGGCGCCCTTAAGGATGGCGAATGAGGATGGTGCAAAAGTATTGCCTTGATTATTTTTTTAAGAACAAACTAGCTGATGTACTATTTTTGGAAAGCTCTCGTGCAGAAATATTATGATGGAGAAGCTAGTCATTATGATAAAAACACAAGTCTTAACTCCGTAAAGAGAGAAAATCTGAGCTTAGATTTAATTCCTACAAAGCCTTTATGCGCGTAAATTACATACCTATACGTTCTTCCTCTACCCTACTTAATTTTATAATAAGACAGCTCCGTATAAAAAACAGCACTATTCTTACATACCATAGCCATTTTCTCTTTACAGGCTTTCTGCTATCAACATAACGCTTTACCCTCTTAAAACACTGTTTGCAAAAGGTTTGCATCATTACAATGATCATAGGCATAGGCTTGCT
Organism: Bartonella sp. MM73XJBT.G; assembly: GCF_028618435.1. GTDB lineage: Bacteria > Pseudomonadota > Alphaproteobacteria > Rhizobiales > Rhizobiaceae > Bartonella. Next base: position 328 of record NZ_JAQISW010000057.1, on the reverse strand, counting down.
ACCCCAAAAAGCTTGCTAGGTAAAAATCCGCCTTAGTAGTTAGGGGTATAGATAGTGTAGATGTTCAAGGAATTGTGTGCAGTTTTTTTGTTACAAAAAGTTGGCAGATTGTTTTGAGGATAAAGATATACAGACTACACATAGAACAAAGGGAAGGATGATATAAAGTCCAAGAAAATCTGAGTTTAGATTTAATCCCTTCAAAGCCTTTATGCGCGTAAATTACATACCTATACGTTCTTCCCCTACCCTACTTAATTTTATAATAAGACAGCTCCGTATAAAAAACAGCACTATTCTTACATACCATAGACATTTTCTCTTTACA
>NZ_JAQISW010000056.1 GCF_028618435.1 Bartonella sp. MM73XJBT.G | reverse complement strand
CCAATCGAGCCTACAACACCCGTGCGAGCAACCCATATTTGAGAAGCAGAACAGGCAATGGCATAAGCTGCAGAACAGGCAAACTCATTGGCATGCGCCCAAATGGGTTTGTTATATTTTTTTGAGAGTGCTTGAAACTCTTCAACCAAATCAAACACACCGCCCGCTTCTCCACCGCCGCTGTCAATATCCAGTAAAACAGCGCGAACATCAGGTTGTGCAATGGCTTCACGAAAAGAAGCCCTTAAACCTTCATAAGAGGTTAATCCCGATAAAGCCCCAAGCCATGCACCGCGGCGCACAAGCGTGCCATGAACTGGTAGTATAGCAATATTGTTTTGTACTACATAAGTTTCAGGGGGTCTGAAAGCTTCTGTATCCCCTTGTCCAAATGCTCTCACGGCAAACTTTTCTCCCTCAAAAAGGCGTGGTGCAAGAGCATTCAAAATGACATCAAGCTTTGTCGAGGCAAGCATATGAGGAACACCAAAAAGCCGGGATGCCAAAAACGGCATGTCAAGATTATTCACCATTTTTGTGTGCCTCGCTGCCTTGGTTGCTTTCATAAGTCTCAGAAGTCTCTGAATCTTCATCACCAATCGCTTGATTGCTACCAGCCGGTGCCGCCATATCGGTGTCAAAAGATAATCCGCGCGCACGAGCATCTGTGTGTTCTTCTTGCAGTTCGGCATGAATGCTGTCGATATCAAAGCCCCGCTCGGCAAGTGCCATGCGTCGTGTTTTCAAGCCTGCACGGATTTCTTCTTTTTCCGCTGAGATATCCTTGTTTGGATCAATCATTTCAAGCGGGGGCGCAAAGCTTTCACATTGAAGCCATGGCAAGGAATTTTCTTCCCACCCTGGCAAATTGACGCATCCAGCAAGCACTGCCATTTCAACAAAACGCTCCCATATAATGCGATTAAACTGAAAGGCAATAATATGTTCACGCCATTGTTTGACGTGCCGTCTAAACTGAATGATGGAGGTACGCACATTTGAAAAATTCCCCCGCGTAACGTCTCCAGTCACAACGGCATAAGGCATATTAAGTGCTGCACAAATTTTCAAGATATTGCGAAATTGAAAAGCCTCATAAGAGCCACCAACCTCAGCAGGGGTTGAAAATGTAATTTGTTTTTCGCCATCGACCACGTTAACTGAGCCGGGGTAAATTTTATCCACGTCAGCTGCCTCTTCAGGCTTCTTTGGGGGCGTTGTTTGCTCACGATTTCCCTCTAATTCTTCCTCATGAGATTCCTTCCCTGTAATAAACACCGCGAAAAGAGCCGCTGTCCTTTTTCGATCAAGTTCTGCATCATCATAGGATTCCAGTTGAAAGATCTTTGTCATACAGCGCGTTATTTTGGGAGAACCGCGCAATTGTCCGGCAATCCGGCGCTCTTTGATATGAATGACCATTTCAGCAGGGACGCGCACGCGCTCTTGGCTCTCAAATGCCATATTTGCAGGGACATCATCATAGGGGTGGTGTTCCCAGAAATGATAAGCAACACGCTTACCACTGGCATTAAATTCAATCCCCATACGAATGTAATTGCCTTCAATCTCAGCCGGTCCATTGTAGGAAAGGTCCAACATTTCGGTGGGATAAACTTGCAATTGAAGAGGCACACCAGAGCGCCCGTAGAGGTCGACATAGTGTAGTCTTACAAAGCATTCTCCAGTTAAAAAGACCTCTCGGGCAATGGTTGCTTGCAGCCCATAAAAGCTGGCATCTTCATCGTAGTCTGCTTCATCAGCCCATTGCCACCATAAGTCTAAAAGCTTTTTCTTCTCTTCTTGAAAGCCTTCAATGCGAGGATAAGGTTTAATCCCATCACTAACAGCCGCGGAGACCCATTCTTCTGTTGCAGACCCATAAAGAGATTCATTGTCATAAAGCCATCTTGAACGGGCAACAATGGTATCACCGCATTCTTCAATGGCTTTATTGATATGTTTTTTTGCGGCGTCAAAACCACCCATACGGCGGCTTTTGCTTGCCGCTTCAAAATGGGGATTGTGTTGACGAGAAATTGTAAAAAAGCCCGTAATTTTATTGAACAAACCAGCCATTAATAGCCTCGTGATATGTTAAAATAGAAAACGCGTGAACGCTTGCGTCCTTCAAGGTTTGCTATTTGCGTATTGATCATCTCAAGCGCTCTGCGCAGTTCCTCAACAGAACGGTTGCTGACTTGCTTATCGCCATGGCGCACCGATTGTGCTCCCGAATAAAGAGCTTCTTCAATTTGCTCACGCCGCCTTTTTAAACTTTCTAATCTCGAAAATTTGTTGTTAATTGGTTCTAAAGTTTCACCCACAAATTACCTCCAATCCCCTCGCATATAAGGATTCATCATTGTTCTGAATGGCTTCTTTTGAGGTTGTGCTGTCTGAGATCTTCTTGGAGCAGGAGAGGGGGCATGTCTTGGTGTTGGCTGCTCTAAAGAGCCCTCAATTTTAAGTTTTTCCAGACGCTCTTCTAAGATATCGACTTCTCGATTAAGGTTTATTCCTGCCGAAATCAGACCTTGTAAAGCCGCATAAGCATAGACCCTACAGTCCAAAGCCTCGTTTCTTGCTTTTTCGCTTTTTTGCCATTCAATGCGCTTAAAGCCTTTAAAATATTTGATGACTTTTCTTTCAGCGGTTAGCTGATCAAAATATTCCCGATCAAGGTTTTTGTGAAAGTGTGTTGCACCAGCACCCGATGCTTCGGGACCCGATTTTTTAAACCGTGCCGTGATAATATCTTTTGCTGCATCAACACCAACAATATAGAGATTAATCTGCCCCTTATTGTTTCTGCTTGGGCGGCGCGGCCATACCGCACGCCATCCTGCTTGTTCCTTAATGCCCCAGATACGCCGTCCTTCACGGGGGTGCACATAATTATAAACAGCCTGTGTGTGTCCACCACCGGTATCAATACAAGCAGCCGTTATCTTGATGCCGTCTTTGTAACCTAGATGCGGCCAGCGTCTTGCAAGATATTCATCCAATTGGTCCCATACTTCAAAAGAAGAGGGATCACCAGGAATGACGTGATAATCAATATGCCAGCTTTCTTCACTGCGTCCCCATCCCACCACTTCAAGCTCTAACCGGTCATTTTGCACATCAATACCCGCTGTCAACAACACGGCTTGTTCTGGTGCAAGGGGATAATCTTC
>NZ_JAQISW010000055.1 GCF_028618435.1 Bartonella sp. MM73XJBT.G | reverse complement strand
TGGCCGGCCGACCAATGATCTGAATAATTTTTTGCATTCTAGAAAAAAGCAATGATGTAAATGGTGTAGCTTCAATTGATGCGTAAGAGGCTTTGATTTGTCGCACCAACCCCTGAAAACAATGCAAAGCATCTTTTTGTTTGTCCTGAGCCTCTAGGATTTCATCAGTTTTCTGTTTAAGTTCATGGTATCGAGCAACCAGAATACATCAAATCAATCCCACAAGCTGTTATAATTCCATGATCACAGCTTCGTATTGAATAGCGCTTAAAATTACCAGAGTCGCGCATGACAATAAGACCACAGTCATAAAGGCGTGAAAGTAAAAAACTAACACGCGATTCACACCGTTGAATGTCATAACTAAGTTGTCGATTGCTTTTAAAAACGATAGGAACGCCACCTTTTTCAAATGAAGATGTCGAAGCTGTATTCAATAAAGCCAAGAGAAGTTTAGCTTCTGTCTCTCGTATAAAACCAGCCCTCTCTAATTTTTTAGCCAATCCAATTAATTGCCCCCGTTTTACAGAGCCCATTTCAGCATTTTCTACTAATTTTCTAAATTCTATATGATGCGCATTTAACTTTCTTCCGGAGACTTTATTAACCATAATTGTTTTAACCTCTCAGTTAGAGGCAAAAAAAATGTGAAAAATATCCCTTTTCTACAAAATTTCTCTTGCAGAATCCGATAAGTTAAATTAAATTAGGAAATGTGTTATTTAATTTAACTATGCCGTATAGGTATTTTAGAAACCCTTCTGTTAACGCAGTTGGGTTTTTATCTTTTTGCCATTACTTTCCCTTTACTTAAAAGAATCATGTTCCAAAAAAGCTTGTGAACACAAAAGGTATATTAAAAAAAAAGATTTTCAATATGGTTAAAACTGTCTAACCATCTCTAAAGTGCTTGAATCTTAAAAACATAAAAAGGTTCTGTGAATTTTTCATCTGGAGTGAAATCACATTACTTTTATTAATTTTTCTTATTGTCATAATAAAAATCTATCAAAAACCGTAAAACATCCCCAAAAGTTAAAAGATCTTCCCCTTCTGGTGTTAATTCCTCAGCAAGAGCACGAAATTTTTCATCAACATCTGGACGAACTGTCATAGTTATACGACTTGTTTTCACACTACGGCGCTTAAATCGACCATCAATATAACTCGATCGAGCTAAAACATGCTCTTTTGCCATCACATCACTCCTTAAGTTTTCAATACTTCTATAATTCAGCATTTTCTATAGCAGATTTATCATTTGATACATCTCCTTTATCTAATTGATACAGAGTACATCCAAATGTTGATTTTCCAACACCACCTTTTGTAGAACAAAATACAATTGTTGGCATTCCTTAAAATCCTTGCTTACTTTCTACATATGCTACATTCATATATGTAACATATAGCTAACATATGGTTAACATGCATTAAACACATGAAATATACGCAAAATTCTTATTTAAGATATGCATAATATATAATTCATATATATCATTTATATAAGCTATATATGAATCACATAATAATCACGCACAATATGTTTATAAAACATACAAAAATCATGCGTTTAGATAAGGAAAGATATTTCCTCTAAAAATACAAAAAAATCAAAATATTAAATTAACTAACTTCTTTTGAATCCACCTTTTAATCCATACTTTTATACGTGATTCAAAATATTTTTAAACATTTTTTATAAACAATTGCCATGTATGAATAGAGCATAAAAAGCAAATTATAAAGAGGTTTAAGAAGCAAAAACAACTTCAAATTGTCCTTCAAGCGTTTTAACTTTTTCTGAACTTACAACAATTTTGATATCATTTCCCAATTTTGCCAAACACTCAAGCATTTTCATTTCACTAATCCCTCGAAATTCTCCATTTAAAAGTTTAGACAATTTGGGTTGCGTCATTTTTAAAAGTTGACTAGCTTGCTTTTGTGTTAAGTTTTTTTCTTTAAGAATTTGACTAATCTTATGAGCAAGTTGTGCTTTGATAAGCATCTCTCTGGAATCAGAAAAGCCAAGATCCTCATAAACATTGGAACTACCGTGAAAAACATTGACCATTTTAATTCCCTTCTAATTGTTCTGCTAACTTGAGACGTTCTTTAATCAGATTTATGTCTGGTTTTGGCGTTGCAATACCATGGGTCGATTTTTTTTGGAAACAATGCAACACGTAAAGAGATTTTTTATATTTTACCGTATAAACAGCGCGATAAGTTCCTTGAATATCACGTTCAATAATTTCTAGAACATTGGCAGATCCAAACCCCTTGAGAACCTTAACATTTTCTCCTTTATCTCCCATCTGAGCAAGATAAAGAGCATAACCAATCCTTTGTTGAATAAGACTAGGAAGACTTTTTATATCTTTGAGTGAAGATCCAAGCCATATGATACGTTTTATTTTACCCATGATTATTAATATACCTATATAGGTATAATTTCAAGTGCTTATTTTAATAATACTAAGTTAGAAATGCTCTATTCTAAAGATAACGAACTCAAATTTGAGCCGGCTAATTTTTAAAGAAATTAGGTTTTAAAGAAAAGTAAAAATACGCTTATGATAACCTCTTTAAATGAATGTATAAACGTTTGAAACTGATGTTTTATATATTAACAGCTATAAACTTAGTTATCATTTGCTCTTAAGAACGTTTCATTGTTTCATTTACGAAAAAACAAAGATCTAGATTTCACAGCAGAGAAAATCTTAGAAGCCTTAGATTCTAAAAAGCGTTTGTTTATTTGTCTTATGAAATGCTACTTTTAAAAACCAACGCGCATAAATGTAAAAACGGGTTTTGTTATAGACATTTCACTTAATACACATTTGCTTTTGATTGGTTTGATAAAGCTACCAAACGTTTTGATTTATTTGATAGGTTGTGATTTTAGAATGTCAGTTATTTGAAATTCACTCAGCTCAATTTTGAGCTTAGTATTTTAAAACGTTTTAAAGAAGCATTTTTATAATGCGTTTTGATTTAAATGAATCTCTTTAAAGAAAAGGACGTTATTCTAATACGTTTGATAGCCATAAAGCGTTTACAGTCTCTATAATTCATTCTCTCATTCAAATGAGTGAGTAAAAATCATATGCATCATTTATGATGCTTTTGATAAGTTTTCATAAAAACAATAGAACGCTTGCAATATGATACGTTTTGTATATATGCGTTCAATACTCCATTATGTATGATTATTTTTTATCATTAGAATCAAAATTTGAAAGCCGCGTCATATCAATTGGCACGGCTTTCTTTTTTGGAGTTCTCTCTTTTATGAGACGTTTTAAGGAATGCAT
>NZ_JAQISW010000054.1 GCF_028618435.1 Bartonella sp. MM73XJBT.G | reverse complement strand
TCTAGCCATTGGAACCAGCCTTTAATTCTCTCTGTGAGATCACTAATACCTTTTCTTAAATCAGAAGTAGGATTAAGTAAATCTTGTAAGACTTGTTTTAAGGTTTTAGCCCAGCTTGCCACGGTTGTTTGGATAAGATCACGGTTTTCATCAATCAGCTTTGAAAACGCATCAATCATATCATTGATCACAGGCATGAAACGCGTGCCAATAAAGCTTGCAATACCGCCTATTTTTTTCTTAAAGGCACCAAGCTTGTCGCTTAAATCTGCTGCATAGCGTGCAACATCGGCACCTATCAGCCATTTTCCTTTCCGCGCCTTTGCAAAGAGTTCTTTAATGGGTGCCATACCTTGTGAAAGCATGGCAGCCATTTCTTTACCATCTCCACCAAACAACAGCGCAGCAATACGCTGCCTTTGTGCTTGATTTTTCATGTTACTCATTTTTTCGGTAATTTCTTCTAATAAAACGGAGTTTGATTTGAGTTTACCAGAAGCGTTTTTGACAGAAATACCAAGCGCTTCAAACCCCATAATGCCTCTTTGTTGTCCGGCATATGCTTGCGCAGAACGCCTATTTAAGGTTGCCAAGGATTGTTGAAAGAGTTCGGCGGAATATCCTGAATTATCGGCTGCATCACCCCATAATTGAAGTGCTGTAACACTCATACCTAAATGTCGTGATGCGTGGTGAAGACTGTCCCCCATATGCATGGTTTTCATGGTAACGGCGGTTATACTTGCCACAAGACCACCCCCAGCAAGCCCTAGGATACCGGTAAAGACTGAAGCACGGCTTGCAGCTACACCAAGAGCACTTTGAGCGCCATGAAGGCTTTTTGTCATGTTTTGTACAGCAGCAGAAAAGCGTGGAATACTCAAACTATGGGATAATTTCTTAAAATGCTCTTGTATACGTTTGAGAGGCTTGGTAAGTCGGTCTTCAAGAGACAACTTTACCTTTGCATCAGCAACTTTTTCACTCATTTTATTTTATACCTTTCTGCTGCTTGTTTTCGCCAGAATATGAGTTCTTGCGGTTCCATTTCCATCATGTCTGAAAGTGACCAATGGAACACAATGGCAATATCGGCTATGAGTTTAGCGGCGGTTTCCCAGTCGAGGTATCCCGCCGCTTGATAAAAGACTCCAAAATCTCTCCAATGCTCGACAAGTCATTAATATCGAGTTCTCCAACCGCTTCATGTGCCCATTCAGAAAGGCGTGTGATCATAGCGATTGTTTGCTCTATGCCTTCTTTTTTGTCGATTGCTTGCACATCTTTTGTTTTGGGGCGCCGTAAGGTAATTGTGGTGTGCTCTTTTCCCTCAAAAGTAACCGGTACAAGTAATTTATGTGTAATGCTTGTTTGTACTGTCATTTTTATAATCCTATGTTTTCTCTATGACCTGCTAATTGATTGACACCATTGAATTTTCTCACCAAGTTGAGAACGTCTATCTCAACGATTTCAACGTCTTTCTGAACATATTTGAAATACTGCAATGTGAAGGTAGCTGTAGAAGTTGCTTTGCCTCCCGGTTGCCATTCTGCCATTTCAAAACCTTTGCAAAGTCCTCTCATGGTAATGATAACCCCTTCTGCGGGTGTTCCTTGCGCTTGCATTGAACTGCGCAGAGAGATGTCGACATCGGTGCGCCCCAACAGCGCCATTAATTCTGGTGAACAATCAGAAATGGTCATGGTGAGGATGAGGGTTTCAAGACCAAGGTCAACCTCAATGGCGCTATCTATGCCGCCGCCGCGATAACTTTCAACGACCAAGTTCAAATTCGGTAGGGTGACACTTTCACACTTTGCTTGATAGGGAATGCCATCGACATAAATGTTAAAATATTTCAAAACTCTTGGTAAAACAGGTACAGTCATTAAAAGATCTCCTCTAGGTAATCATTGATGATTTGTGAACGGAAGGTGATGTGTTCTGCTGGTGTTGTTGGTGTGAATTCCACATTGAAATAGACTCTGCCGCCTTCAATAGCGCTTGCTGTATTCAACTCTAGATCAGGCGTACAACGCCCACCAAGAATGGCGCCTTGTGCTTTTAAATCACGCAAATAGGCATTGACGCTTTCACTCACGTCACTCATGTAGGTTTTTTTGATATTGCGGTCGACTGCCCATAGATGTCCGCGTAAAATGGCATCATTAATCATATCGGCAGTGCGTACCACCGATAAAAAGGCAAATTTTGTATTGCTTGAAAGGGTGCGATTACCCCAAAGACGATAACCATTTTCGCGGATAATTGTTGTGATGTTTTGTTCGTTAAGAAGGTTAGCGCGGCTTGATCTGTCCCCAATGGAAAAATCAATGGGGCGTGCAATACCAACAATGCCATTGATCACTTTGTTTGAAGGGGAATGCCAAAAACCGTGTGTAAAATCATTTTTAGCAATGACACCAGCAACTGCTGCACTTGCTGGCTGTTCTAAGATTTTTCCATCACGATTCACCTTTACAAAAGGGTCAACTATGATGGCGCGCTTTGAATCAAAATCCTTTGCTGCACTAAGGGCTGCTTCATCTGTTGTGTTTGGTGCATCAAGCACCACAATAGCGCGTAGGCGTTCAGCAATGCCAATGAGTTCTGCCGCTACAGGATTAGATGTTGTACTGATTTCGGCTTTGGCTGTCGCACCAGTGCCATCTCCTTCAATCGTCACAGTTGGGGCGGTTTGATAATCAAAGCCACTGTCCTTAATGACAAGTGACGTTACTTTTCCATCTTTCAGGATTGCTTCTGCTTCTGCACCGCCGGCAATTTTAACGGTTGCTTGAGTGTAACCGCTTCCTTGGTTCGTCACATCAATCTTGCTAAGACTTATAGGGCGTTTGTGCGTAAAGCCTGGGGCAATAAGAATGCGTGGTGTTTGTCCCACAATGGATTGTGCTCCAATCAAAGCGTGGACGCCTTCATAAGCGCCATTTGCATTCACACCGCCAAGAACATTGGTGAGTGTTGCATTTTCATTATCACCTTCTTTCACGCGCACGACAACAACAATGGCACCCACTTGCTTGAAAACGAGATCAAGGGCATTGGGTAGGGTGCCTTGACGCTTACCTGTTTTATCCAGTTTAGCTGCTTGTGAAAGAGAACCCGTTACCAAAACGGGTGTGTTAAGAGGAAATGCTTGCTCATCGGCATCGGGCGCTGTGCCGATAATTCCGATAACTGCCGATTGTACCGCGCGAAGGGGACGGGTGCCGTCGTCAACTTCGACAACTTCAACACCGTGTAGAAAACCTGTTGCCATACTTTATGCTCCTTTAAATATTGGTGAATGAAAATGAATGGGAAAAAATGAGAGGTAAA
>NZ_JAQISW010000053.1 GCF_028618435.1 Bartonella sp. MM73XJBT.G | reverse complement strand
CGTGTTCTCAGGGGAAAAGTTGAAATCACGCATATTGAAAACGTTGTCACCAGCTGCCGTCTTTGCTGCTTTGATCAACGCAACAAATGTTTCCCTTATCGTCTCTCTCGGATGCATGGGGGCTCCTGTCCAATTAAGTGTATAAAATGATTGACTAGGATTAATAATGATACTATTATTAGTTATGAGTAATAAAGTTGAAAAAATAATCAGCTTGATGAAAGCATCACCAAAGAACATTAAGTTTTCAGATTTGTTGGCTGTGTGTGTACATTTTTTTGGAGAACCGCGGAACAATGGTACAAGCCACTTTGTTTTTAAAACCCCATGGCTTGGTGACCCCCGTGTGAATATTCAAAAAGGTTCTGGTAACAAAGCAAAAGCTTATCAGGTCAAACAAGTCTTACAAGCGATAGAAAGGATGAAACATGAACAATAATCATTATACATATCGTGTTTTGTGGTCGCAAGAAGATGAGGAATATGTCGGATTGTGTGCAGAATTCCCATCCCTTTCATGGTTAGATGCTCAAGCAGAGAAAGCTTTAAAAGGTATTATGGACCTTGTTTCAGAAGTTGTTGAGGACATGCAACATAATGGAGAAGAAGTTCCTGTGCCTTTGTCACATGGTAAATACAGTGGTAAGTTTCAATTAAGAATACCACCAGAACTCCATAGAAAACTTGCAATACAAGCCGCTGAAAATGGTGTGAGTTTAAACAGATACATTTCTTCTAAACTTTGAATCTTTTAAAAGTCTATACGTACTAAAAGAAATTTAATTTTTATGAAAAACTCTAAATTAAAACAAATACCCGTTTTAAAGACGGATGAAGAAGCAGAAAACTTTGTTGATACTGCAGATCTTACAGATTATGACTTAACTGGTTTTGAACCCGTTCATTTCGAATTTTTCCCTAAAGAAGCCTCTTTGACCACTCCCCACCTTTAACGATAGGGAGGGGAGTTCTGTTTTTAACTTAAGCAACCTTTTTAATGGGGATCTCCAAAGTAGGAGCATAAGCTTGCAATAACGGATTCATGCTATGCGGTAGTTCTGAAGTTCCAAAACCTGTAAGAACTGCTAGAATCTTTGTAATATTTGGCACGTCATCTTGGAGTTTTAAAATCAAAGCTTTTTCTACCACGCCCATGATGTCAACCAGAGCACTACAATTTTTGTCATCTACATATTCACAATTGACAAACTGAAACAACGTTATCCATAAATCGCATAAAAAGTTAGTATCTACCTTCATTGCACACCTCCATGGATTTGTTCTCTCAAACATGCCAATCCTCTAGATGTGATTTTAGTTGAAGGCAGGACCTTTTCTGTACCATCTGGTCTTTGAATGGTGATAGCAGGGCAATCCATGAATCCTTTCTTAATTTTCTCTTGATAAGGTAACAGAGGCGCTCCTGGAGCCCGTCGATACACCCAGTCATGTTTACGCAAATAATCGGTCAAATCTTTTGGTCTCACCTCTAGCATCTTAGCTGCTTCAATAAGACCGAACAAACCATCAGAACGCTTTAAACCATCAAGTGCTTGTGCTTTTGGAGCTAATTCTGCAATCACATGATCTTTCTGCTCAATTTGACTTTGTAAGTGATTCAAGACACCAAGTAATGCTTCGGGCTTGGAATAATCAACTTGTGGAACAGCAACTTGCTTTTCCAATTCTTGCCAACGGTCAATTATTTTTGCTCGTAAGACAGTGCTGTAACCAGAAACAAGAATTAAACATTCACGCTTGGGGAGGTTATAGCAGTTTTGAGGTTTTCCCTGTTTGTCTATATAGGTGCCCCCAAATTTGGGGAGACCTCCTTCAATGTATAATTCTTCAAGTATTTTCTTAATATCACGCATGACATGGTCATGTCTTTTACCACACAACTCAGCAATCTCACGACTAGACATAGTTTGAGCGGTAGCACTGTTAGTAGCACCTTCTTTAGTTTCTATAAGTGTGTTCATTGTGAACTCCTAGATGTTAGATGTTTTCATTGACACCCTTAAAGGTATCGGGTGCTAGCAACACATTGATTTATATAGATAATTTACTGTTTTGCATGTTGAATTAAAAACCCGAATATAGTAAGGTTTTCTTATTCTAAACCTTCTCAGATTGAATCAATTAATATCACTTGCTTGCACGTCAAAAGCGGGGCTGGTGTGTGGGTAAAAACTGTATAAGAAAGGAGTAAAAATGGTCCTTATGAACCGTCTTAATGCAAGGTCTGTCGCAACATTGGGGGCTGGCAAATATAATGATGGTGCCGGCTTGCTTCTTCATAAGCGTAAAGATGGTGGTGCTCAATGGCTTTATCGTTATACCCTTCACGGACGTCGTCGCGAAATGGGATTGGGGGCATTGCGAAATGTCTCTTTAAAAAAAGCCCGTGAATTAGCAAATCAATGGCGTTCTGTTTTGCATGAAGGGCGTGACCCTATTAAAGAACGTGAAAAACAAAAGCGTGAGGTAATAAGCAATCTCCATTATTTAAAAGATATTGCTTTAGATGCTTTTGAAAGTCGTAAAGCTGAATTAAAAGATGATGGTAAGGCTGGAGACTGGTTTTTACCTTTACGGCTTTATATTCTACCAAAATTAGGTTGTCTGCCCGTTTCAGAGATTACACAAACAGAAATACGCAATGTTCTTACTCCTATTTGGCATACAAAAGCTGCAACAGCAGAGAAAGCACTGAATCGTCTTAATATTTGTCTCAAACATGCGGCTGCCTTAGGGTTAGATGTTGATTTACAAGCAACAATAAAAGCACGGGCTCTCTTAGGTAAACAACTCCATAAAACACAAAATATACCAGCTATGGATTGGAAAGATGTTCCTGCCTTTTATCAAACACTCAGTAAAACGATAACAATGACACATTTAGCTTTGCGCTTGCTTATTCTTACAGGGGTTCGTACACGTCCTTTACGTTATATTCATAAAGATCAGATTGACGGGAATATATGGACAATTCCTGCTGAGAATATGAAAGGAAAGCGTGATACAACAAAAGAATTTCGTGTGCCTCTATCATCAGAAGCATTAAAAATCTTAAAACAAGCACGCTCGCTTTCACGCAATGATTTCTTTTTTTCTGCAACCGGTCGGGGTCCTCTTGGTGAGAATTGCATGTCACAATATATGCAACAGATTGGAGTTGAAGCACGTCCCCATGGTTTTCGTTCTAGTTTACGCGATTGGCTTGCTGAAACAACCGATGCCCCCTATGAGGTCGCTGAAACCATTCTAAGTCATACGGTCGGAGGTAAAGTAGAGCGCTCCTATCGTCGTACTGACTATTTAGAACAGCGCCGTGTTTATATGGATAAATGGGCGGCTTATGTTACAGGTCAAGCTTAAGATATGGGGTGCATAACCCCATGATCTGTGGATAACTTTATCTCTCTCTTCTCTCATTCTTTCT
>NZ_JAQISW010000052.1 GCF_028618435.1 Bartonella sp. MM73XJBT.G | reverse complement strand
AATTGCTTCATATGAGTGTTTCAACATTCCGCCGTCATGTGACCAATGGCTCTTTACCAAAGCCTTTAAAATTTGGTTTTTTATCGCGTTGGTTACAATCGGATCTGATTAATGTCATAGAGCAAGCCAAACAGCAACGTTATAACGACGTCGCATAAATGAAAACCTTGTCACGTAAGGACGGACAAGGCTTCCCATTTTCACTCAAAGAATGAATAGCAAAATCCGTCCTATGGTGCAATAATCATAGGATAAAAAAATATGTTTTCTTATATAAATGCTCGGGGCATCACAAATGCCGTGCGTGGGGTTTGGTATGGGCGTTATGGAAGTGCCCGTTGTCCAGCCCATGATGATCAATTGCCTAGCTTATCTCTTTCCAATGGACATGATGGGCGTCTTTTACTCACTTGTTATGCTGGCTGCTCTTTTAGAGAGATCATACAAGCGCTTAGAAGAATTGGCTTGCTGGGGAAACAAGCCTTTGTTGATAAAGCTTATGATCATAGGCTTTCTTTCTCAAAACAGTTTTCTGCTGATTTATGCTTTCACGGCAAATGTCCACACCCATTAGGAATGACACTGCCCGCGTTGGTTGCTCTTGTTAAGGGGGCTGGTTCCTTTGCCATTCATAGAACCTTTTTAAAAGCCAATGGCTGCAAAACAGATCAGAAACCAGCAGATGATGCGGGTTGTAAAGCAGGTTTTACCCTAGCTGCGCGTGCTTATAGCCAAGGCTTTGAGGTCTTTATCATGCAAGCCCCTAACACTTTAGATTTCAACGATTTTCTCTATTATTCAAGGTAAGTAATATGAAACAAGATAATAAAAATATTTTAGAGAATAATACCCCCGTCAATGATAACAATAATCTCTCTTTAAACGGTCATGCTTGTTTAAAAGCCATTCCTTATGAAGTCGCCTTGCAACAAAATGGGTGGAAGGAATTGCAACCGATTGAGAGTGCTCTTTTACCCGTCGAGCCTTTTAAAGTATATCTGCTCCCAACACCATTAATAGACTATGTTTATGACGTTGCTGATATTCAACAATCTTCTATCGATTTTGTGGCTATCTCTGCTTTATGCGGTTTGGCTGCTGTCATTGGTAATGGCGTGCGTATCGCTCCAAAACAACATGCCAATTGGACAATTGTTCCTAATCTCTGGGGCGCTATTGTGGGGCAACCTTCAACGATGAAAACACCGACCATGGAAGCTGCTTTAGCTCCTCTCTATGCCTTTCAAGAGGAATGGTATCAAGAATGGATAAAGCAGAAAAAAAGCCAAGAAACAAAAGATATTCTGATTGAATTAGATAAACGAGAAAAGAAAAAACAAGCCTGCAAAGCACTCAAAGATCAAGACGAGGAACAAGCCCTTGCTCTTCTTTCTCAAGCTCTTGAAAACAAAGAAACTGATGATGATGACACTCTTAGAAAACGACGTCTTATTGTCAATGATGTCACGGTCGAAAAGCTTGGGGAATTGTTAAAAGAAAACCCCCGTGGTCTGTTGTTGGTTCGTGATGAATTATCTGGTTTTTTAGCCAATTTGGAGAGAAAGGAATATCAAGCAGACCGTTCTTTTTATCTCACAGCTTTTAATGGCAATAAGCCATACACCTATGACCGTATAGAGCGTGGAACCATTCATATTTCCAATGCAACCCTTTCCGTCATTGGGGGCATTCAACCCTCTCGAATTATTCCCATTATTCAAGCCATGCACCGTGGAATAAATGATGATGGTTTATTGCAACGGTTTCAAATGCTGGTCTTTCCCGATGAACGAAAAGAGCGTGACTGGGTTGATAGACCGCCCAATCAAAAGGCATGGGAAAACTATCAAGAGGTCTTTCGTTCTCTTTATAATAAACCATTAGGATCACCAAAACACCCCATGACCATACGCTTTTCTGCTGATGCTCAAGAGATGTTTCGTGAATGGTGGGAAAATTTTCAAAAAACAATCAAAGGGGGGCATTTCTCTGCAAGTTTACAAGCACATCTTTTGAAAATGGATAAAACCATACCAACCCTTGCGTTGATTTTTGAATTGAGTGAAGGCGGGCGTTTTGAAATCAATAGAGATGCCCTTGAGAGAGCTTTGTGTTGGGAAAAATATCTGATAAGTCACGCAAAACGTCTTTATGCGGCGGGGGATACAGTAACAGCAGAGCGTGCAAAATTGATTGTCGAACGTTGTGATCATTTACCCGATGTTTTTACTTCACGTGATGTTTATAAACGTGATTGGAAATGTTTAAAGGACAATGAAGCCGTTAAGCAAGCTTTAGAGCTTTTATGTCGTTGTAACTATATTCGTCAAATAGCAAGTAATCATAGCTCTAAAGGCGGTCGACCTACCATACATTATGAATGGCACCCCTTAGTGACAAGTCATAAGACATCACACTGAGGCAATTTGGAAATCTTATAAAACATTAAACAATATAACAGTGAACCTTCAAAGCACTCCCCATCATTAGTTTTGGGGGGGTTTTAGGGGTTTTGGGGGGCGCTTTTTACCCATTATTATTTTATTTTTTGAATACAAAATAAAAGTTATTATATTTCAATATGTTAGTATTTTACAGATCTTAAAAAAACAACCTATATTGATAACACAACCTCTAAATTCAACCAATAACATACGTTTTGTAGGGGTTTTGGGGGTTTTAAAAACAGACAAAACCTATGGTAAAATGCATCAAAATGATCATTCTGATATTTTAAAGCCCATAGTGCATTTGTTTTGATTAACACGTTAATTAACATATCAAATAAATAGCAAATTTCACTACTGTGCTGATCTAACCATGCGTCATAGGCTGTGGATAAATAGCCTTTTAAAGCCCCTTTTGAAAAAATTTATCCGTTTTTATGCATTTTTCTGCATTTTTTCTCAATTCGTCCAAAATGGATTTAATAAGCTTCATTTTGATTCTTTTGAAAAGAATTAAACACATTATAAAAAAACGGAGCTCTGTTATAATATGCTGCAATCTCTTAAGTCTGATCATGAACATGTCACTTTACGCTCTCTCTTACAATCTTATCGTAATCAAGCGATATCAGATGAGGATAAGCAAGCTGCTTTTGAAAAGTTTGTTATAGCCTATTTAACACAAGACCCATTGCAAAAGCAGGAATACGAAAGGGTTCAAACTTATAGAGAAGTCGCTGATGAAAAGGGGTGGAAAGGAAGCGATATAGACACTGATATTGATTTGGTCGCAAAAGTTCGTGATCAAGAGGAATATGTTGCTATTCGCTGTCAATTTTATGAGACCAATCATCAGATTACACAAGAGGATATTGAAAGCTTTATCGCTATCTCTGGCAAAAGCAGGTTTAAATATCGTCTTCTGATTGATAGCACGGAAGGGGAATTAAGCGAAAATGCCAATACCATGATTGAAGGACAAGCCGTTCCGGTTTATCGGATACATCTCTTTGATATGGAAAACAGTCAAATCGATTGGGGGATTTTTGATAAGACAGGCAAAATCGTCCTTTACGAGCGAAAGAAGAAAAATCTTTTAGATCATCAGATAGAAGCACTAAAAGCTGTTTGTGAAGGTTTAAAAGAAGCAGACCGTGGCAAGCTGATTATGGCGTGTGGAACGGGCAAGACTTTTACTAGCCTTAAGATAGCAGAGACCATAGCAGGTCAAGGCAAGCATGTTTTGTTTTTGGTGCC
>NZ_JAQISW010000051.1 GCF_028618435.1 Bartonella sp. MM73XJBT.G | reverse complement strand
GGGAAGGATGCACTCTTTTGAAGGCTAGAGTGCATCCTCCTACTAAGACTTGGATATATGCCATGAGGGTTAGGCATATATCCCTTGAGGGGAAGGATGCACTCTTTTGAAGGCTAGAGTGCATCCTCCTACTAAGACTTGGATATATGCCATGAGGGTAGGCATATATCCCTTGAGGGGAAGGATGCACTCTTTTGAGGGCTAGAGTGCATCCTCCTACTAAGACTTGGATATATGTCATGAGGGTTAGGCATATATCCCTTGAGGGGAAGGATGCACTCTTTTGAAGGCTAGAGTGCATCCTCCTACTAAGACTTGGATATATGCCATGAGGGTTAGGCATATATCCCTTGAGGGGAAGGATGCACTCTTTTGAAGGCTAGAGTGCATCCTCTACTAAGACTTGGATATATGTCATGAGGGTTAGGCATATATCCCTTGAGGGGAAGGATGCACTCTTTTGAAGGCTAGAGTGCATCCTCCTACTAAGACTTGGATATATGTCATGAGGGTTAGGCATATATCCCTTGAGGGGAAGGATGCACTCTTTTGAAGGCTAGAGTGCATCCTCTACTAAGACTTGGATATATGCCATTTGAGGGTAGGCATATATCCCTTGAGGGGAAGGATGCACTCTTTTGAAGGCTAGAGTGCATCCTCTACTAAGACTTGGATATATGCCATTGAGGGTAGGCATATATCCCTTGAGGGGAAGGATGCACTCTTTTGAAGGCTAGAGTGCATCCATAGGGGAAGGCATATCTCATAAAAATAGAGAAAGCCCAAGAGATTTATTTTATCTCTATCGGTTTGCGTATTTTATAAATATTTTCTTTGTCTCCTCAATATTTGAGAGGGTTATAGAGTAAGACTCACTTATGACACATCATCATAATATTGAGATCTCTATGAGAATTAAGATATTTTTGTGCTATTTTTTTGTCTTTTTCTTGATTTTATTAGATCGCACAAAATTTATGAGGCATTTGTCCTTAATTCAGCTTTTGGTTGCACCAATGGATTTGATTGATATTTCGTTGATTTCAATTGTTTTATTCATATCGGGGGTTTTATTCATATCGCCTTTAAAGAATGGTGCTTTATCATAGAACATAATAAATTGAGTCAATTTTTGTGATTCCTTAATCTTTGACGTGTTTTATTTTTTACGGGCTCTTTTGCTTGTAATGAGTCGATGGTTTGATGAATTTTAAGGGGGTTTGATGAATTTTAAGGGGGTTTGATGAATTTTAAAATAAAGAAGAAAAGCCCGTGTTAAAAGATAAGGAAGTCTCATGAGAATTGGCTCTTTTAGGCTAATCTTACTAAGATGAAGAGCAGAAAACTATAATTCATCAATCCATTACCAGGATAAAATTCCCTATTGATATTTTAACGATAAAGAAAAACATTCGTGATTCTGTTGCGTCATAAAACTCTGTTGCGTCATAAAACAGCGTATGTTGTAAAATAGCTTCTCTCTTAAATTCCTGGTCTTTTGATAAATTCTTTGTCCTTTGAGAAAATTCTTTTGAAAAAATTCTTTTGAGGGGGAATTTTTAAGTTGATTGCAAAAAAGAATGTTCTTTTTTACAGGGAAACCTTATGGAAGAAAAGTACAAAGTTTAAGAGGGTTTTAGTTTAAGAGGGTTTTTAAGACGATACAGCTGTAAAAAAAAACCTTCTGCTTTAAACAGAAGGCAAAAATTAAGAAGATTCCCAACATTGGATCGTAAAAATGTCAAAAAAGAATAAATTTAGAAAACTTACTTTTCTATAGCTAACAGAAAATCAAAAAGAGAGCAATATAAAAATACTTTTTACAAAAAAGAAAATTTTGCTTTTTATGCCTTAAAACATCATGAATACTTCTTTTTCATTGAATGTTTATTTTGTAATTCACAGTAAAATTAAATCTTTAAATATGTTATGACATATGAAACCATATTTATTCTTCAATAAAAAAACAACAAAAGAGCTCCCAAAGGTGATAGATCGATAGATCGGTGCGATAGGCTGGTGTGGAATTGAGGGGCTTTGTTTGTTTTAGTTTGTTTTAAGGGCGGGCGTGTTGCGTATAAGGGTTTTGGTAAAGCGCGCCGTGTTTTTAGCTGTGGTAGGGCTAATGGTGAGAGCGGTTGGGGGGGATGTGTGGGGTTATTCAGAATGTTTATGGTTTGCATAACCCCAATGAAAGGCAAGTAAGTCTAAACAATCGCGTAAATGATCGGCAAGGGAGTTTTGTTTGCGTTTTGAAGGGCTTAATTCTTTGATCGCTTGTCCATAACCAATAACCCGTTCAAGCAGTGAATAGCCAAGAATACCTAGTTGTCCTTTGATGGTTTTTAAATGATTGGAGGCTTCTATTTGCTGTTCAATGGGGTGGGTATAGCCTTGGCTAGAGGAGACTTTTTCACGGGTGTAGTCAAGGCTCATGTAGAGATCTGCTTGACTGTAACGCCAGTAACAATAAAAACGTTCTGCGGCTTTATATTGTGCCTTACTGATATGGCCTTTTGCATATAAAAGCGCAATGGGACGGCTGTGTGCATTGACAAGAACTTTGATGGTGCGCGGGTTGCTGGAACTTTCTGGATAAGCAGACTGAAAATAAGGATTGCTCGTTTCAAGGGCGATTTCTTGCGTCTTTAAATGTCCCATGTGTTTTTCTTTCTGTTTTCCTTTCTCGTGAAGCTCAAGAGGGTGTGTGTTTTTTCTCTTATCTTGATGGTTCATATCATCTCCTTAGAATAAAGTATCGTTTGTTTCTCGTTTTTAAAAATATTGCCTATCCATTATCTGTTTTGGGAAAAGAGGGGGGCCTGTTTTGGGGGAAAGAGAGGGGGGCTTAGAAGAAGACATGGAGTGGGCGGGCGTGGTGCGTATGGGGGTTTTGGTAAAGCGCGTGTGTTTTTTAGCTGTGGTGGGGCTGATGAGAGATGTTGGGGGGATGTGCGTGGTGCGTTATGTGGTCTTGGGGATGGCTTGGATTGTTGTGCTGTGTATATGGGTGTGTGAGGGAAGCCCCCCCATGGATTTTGCCTCTTGAAAAGAGGGGTGTTTTGTTGCATGGTAAATTTTCCTTGAATGGCTTGATGAGCGAATAATTTGATGGGGGCGGCCATGGCGTTGCGCAGGTTTTTGTCTTTGAAGAGACTGGTGTTTTTTGGCATTTTGATTGCTGTCTTTTGGGCTGTTTATGGGGAAATGAAGGCGTTGGGGATGACGTGGGGCGTATTTTTACGGGCTGTGGCATTTTATGGTATTCCCGGCATTCTCCTTATGGTGGGGTATGAAATACTGCAGCGGCGTGGTGTAGATAAGGTTTTGTTCTTCAAGATGCTGTTGTTTGGCTTCATTTTTGTTGCTGTCACTCATTTTATTTATGAGCAAGCGGAGCATTTGGGCATGACCTGGCTTTGGTTCTCCAATAGGTGGGTGTTTGACGTCCTTTGGTGTCTTGTTCTTGGACTTGTTTTGGCACTTATTGATCGAGGGGCAAAACGCTTTGGTATAACTTGGTTTGATTTTCTTTATATGGGAGGGGAGAGTTCGGTTGTGCCTAAAGCCTTGTTCTGGAAAAGAATGGCAATTGGCTGCATTGTCCTCCTTTGCCTCGTCTGTGCTCTTGTGGCGGCCCAAGTATTTCTGTGTGACAAGGAGAAAATGTTGGGGCTTGTTTGTATAGAGTCGTGTTTTCGGCAATGGTGAATAGGATATGGGGGTGAATAGGATATGGGTGAAATTGTTGTCCTTGGATTTCGCCTCTTGGAGAGAGAGGGGTGCATTGTGAACGTTTTTTTTTGTGCGATTTGATGAGAGAGTGCGTTGATGCTACTTGAGGGGTTATTTTTACTGTTATTGGTCTGCATTTTGGCTGTTGGCTTGGTTTTTCTTCATAAGGCAGCTGCGCGCCGCGGGGTGAGAGGCTGGCTGCTTTTTTGGAGATGGGTGGTCTTGTATGGCTTGATGGCTCTTTATCTTGGTTTTATTTGTGCAGGTGTTAGAAGTGTCCCTGTGAGCGAGGCGTTATTGTTGAAAGGGG
>NZ_JAQISW010000050.1 GCF_028618435.1 Bartonella sp. MM73XJBT.G | reverse complement strand
ACTTTTGTTAGTATCACGAGCCCACCGCCGATTGCTACGACGAGGCTTGTTGCCAGCAAGATGATGAGCCCTAAGAGAGCGTAAAGTGTCCCATTTGCATCGAAGAAGACGGTTTCTTCAAAAAGACGCCCTGCATATTTAAATCCATTACCTGCTGTTTTATCAAGCAAGGTCATTAATTCTTGTTCAGAAAGTGGATTTGTGATGAGCGCTTTTGATAATTTAGAGGGCATTTCTAATATCAACCCCGAAATTTCATTTTGATAAAGTCCTGCGGTTAGAGCTATTGAAGTGATAATGCTTATACGCAAGCAACGGTTCACAAAACCGGAGAGAGGCATATCTTAGCGCCACGAATGATAAGCCATCCATAGATGATAAAAGCGATTGTTATCCCGATTGATACAAAGGGTGTAATTACAATAACTCTCTAATGCTCTGTTGAATTGTTGAAATAGCACTGAAACTTATATATTGGATTTTATTTGCATTAAAAGAGAAAGCACGTGTTGTAAATAATTTTGTTAAAATCTTATTGAGACCATATTTTTATTTTTATGATCAACGATAAATCCATACCTTTTACGTTTTTGTATATCGATAAGAGCCATTTCATCATTGCTTAAACTTTTAACCATTTCTAATTTTGCAAATTCATTTTGAAGCATGGCTGACATGTTTCTGATGCGTGTTTGCAGTTCAGAAACTTCTCTCAGATCTTTTGTTTTATTTATATTATTTACTAAATCAAGAATATATGTAAAGCGCTTCTCTGCCTCCTGAATAGCTTGTAAGCTCACGGCTTTAGCAACAATAGCGTTATATTTAAGACGCTTACTAATTGCGCTGTGCAATATTCGTGGTGTCCAGTATCCAATTCGTTTCTCCTCTTTATTAATAGTAAGAATTGAAGTTTCTAACACCCCATGATGAATGCCCGTATAGTACCTTCGTGGTGTTGGGTAGATAAAATACGAGTCTTCCAAGAAAAAACTCTTATCTTTTTTTTGCCCTGCTGTATTTTGTGCTGGTTTTTCTCCTATTGTTGGCTTTTGTATTCTATTGCCTGTTATAGACTGATTGATCTCTTGCGTTTTTTTGATCTGTTTTTCATTTTCTTCAATTTGTTTTTTTAGTAAGTCAATAATTTCTGTAATTTTTGTATAGTCTAGTGATAAAGGAGATGATGGGGTTTGCGTAGGGAAAGAAGGTGATGGAGTTGGTGCAGGTTCGAACACTACTTTAACCTCTGCATTTGATCGGGTTAGATTCAGCATTGCCAAAAGGACAATTATTCCTGTTATAACAAACTGCTTTTTCATCTGTCTCCTCGCTTAATTCCGGCTGAGATTGTTTTATTAATAGGTATACGGTTTTTATAATTTGACTACTTTGGCTTTGGTCCTAATGCACAAGCCGATAAGAGATTTGCAATCAAAATCATAAGAATGATATTTTTCATTTTTAATATTACTCTTCTGATTGTTAGATATATTCTAACATTTTTGTCATTATCGCCATTTTAAATATAAAGTAAAGCACATAATGTTAATTATTTTTCTTTTATTTATGGAAGAATCAAATTGCAGTGCAAATATTTTGATTATTTTATCATACGAATATTAAGGGTGGCATTAAAGGAATTGTTTTTTGCTATATTTTAGTTTCTATGTCTCCAGAGATGATCAAATGTAATGCCTTTTATTAAAGCATTGGCAATACTTATCATTTTGAATAATAGAATGATAATTATAATAGAGAAGATGAAAACTCCGCCAAACGTGTAGGCTACATTATCTTGGGAATCGATACCCATATGACTTAAATAGTTTGAAAAAATATTCATCATCAGATCAAATACGCTGGCTAAGAGTATGAAGAGGAATGTATAGCTCAAGATCTGCACTATCCATTGCTTGAAGAATTTATGGGTTGGTTGCCAGAGTAGAGCAATAATGAAGAATGGCCCAAGTCCCACGAGCAGTACAATAGCGACTTTTGTTAGTATCATGAGCCCACCTCCGATTACCACTACGAAGCTTGTTGCTAATAAGAGAAGGAAGCCTAAGAGAGCATAAAGCGTCCCGTTGTTGTCAAAAAAAGCAGATTCTTCGAAAAGACGGCTTGCATATTTAAGTCCATATCCTGCTGTTTTATCAAGCAAGGCTATTAATTCTTGTTCAGAGAGTGGACTTTTGAGGAACGCTTTTGATAATTCAGAAGGCATTTGTGTTATCAAATTTGCAATGTCACTCTGATAAAGTCCTGTGGTTAAAGCTATTGAAGTGATAATGCTTATACGCATGAAACGGTTCACAAAACCGGAGAGAGGGATATCTATAGCGCCACGAATGATGAGCCATCCATAGATGATAAAAGCGATTGTTATCCCGATTGACACAAAGGGTGTAATTGTAGCAATCGTTTTTGAGGAAATATCCGTGATATATGTTTTGGTTCCTTGATCAATTTTAGTAAAAAGTTGCGTGAACATATTGAAGTCCATGGCATTCCTCTTTAACGAATGGTTAATTTTTATTACCTTAGAACATAGAACCATGCTAAAGGCTTGCTTAGCATTTATACATTCCTTACGTACTTTCACTGCGGTTATAATGGTTTTAATAAAATCTCTATGCTTCTTTCAATTGTTGGCTTAGTACTGAACCTTGTACGCCGGTCTTCATTTTCATGATTGTCATGAAAAGAAAACAAATGTTGTAAATAGTTTTATCAAGTAACTTTTATTTTGAACATTGTTTTGTAATTAGTATATTGTAGGCATTTTTGTGTATTCAGAATTATAAAATCGTTTATACACTGTTTGTTTTTGGATATCAGAAAAAATCATTTCATTATCGTTTAGACTTCTGACCATTTCTAACTTTGCAGATTCATTTTGAAGCATGGCTAACATGTTTTTGATGCGTACTTGCAGCTCGGAAGCTTCTCTCAGATCTTTTGTTTTATTTATATTATTTAATAAATTGACAATATATGTAAAACGCTTCTCTGCATCCTGAAGAGTTTTCAAACTTGTAGCTTTAGCAATAATACTATTATATTTAAGGCGCTTATTAAATTCTGCGCGTAGATCAAGCGCTATCCGACCGAGAATTCTCTTTTCTTCGCTATTAATCTTTCTAAACAAACTGACTAATTGCGGATTAGAAATCTTCTGGGAGGGTTCTTCTCGTGCTGGATAGATAAAGATAAGATGTGGATCATGTAAGAAAAATTTCTGATTTGTTCTTTGTCCTTGTGCCGCTGTACTTTCTGTTGCTTTTTCTCCTATTGTTGGCTTTTGTATTCTATTGCCTGTTATAGAGTGATTGATCTCTTGCGTTTTTTTGATCTGTTTTTTATTTTCTTCAATTTGCTTTTTTAATAGCTCTATAATTTCCAGATATCTCTCTGATGGGATGATAGATAGAGAAGGTGATGGAGCAGTAGGTTTAACAGCAGGTGGAGCAGATGATGGGGATTGTGTACAGTTGGCTTTACCTGAGGCTGATCCATATCTCATCGTTTCAAATTGTGCCAATCCCATTTCTAGAAAATTGCATGGATTTGTTTGAGAAGAATCCGATGCATATGCCAAATTCACCATTCCCAAAAGGATAATCATTCCTGTTATAATAAACCGCTTTTTCATCTGTTTTCTCGCTTAATTTCGGCAGGGATTGTTTTATTAACAGGCACCCGGTTTCTATCATTTGGTTGTTTTATCTTTGGCGCTAAGGCACAAGCCGATAAGAGATTTGCAATCAAAATCATAAGAATGATATTTTTCATTTTTAATATTACTCTTCTTATTGTTAGATATATTCTAACATTTTTGTCATTATCGCCATTTTAAATATAAAGTAAAGCACATAATGTGCAACTGTTTTGCTTTTCTTAATTTCATTTTTAAATTTATGAAAATAGCTCAATTTCAGTGTAAATATTTTTTACTGTAGAATTGGATAGCTGGTTGTTTTGTCCTACGGATATTAAGGAATATCCGTTACGAGAATCACTGCTTTTTATATTATCTAGTCTCTATATCTCCATAGATGAGCGACAGTGATTCCTTTTGC
>NZ_JAQISW010000005.1 GCF_028618435.1 Bartonella sp. MM73XJBT.G | reverse complement strand
TACTCCAGAGAAAAATAAGGAGCAAATAGGAGTAAATTAGATAAAGTTGTATAAACCGTAAAGGGTGGTCTAAAAGGTGGTCTTAAAAAAGACAATTAAAGAGAAAATCTATATATTTCAATATGTTAAACACAAAAAGTGGTGCCCAGACGCGGATTCGAACCACGGACACGCGGATTTTCAGTCCGCTGCTCTACCTACTGAGCTATCTGGGCATGCTTCATAAAAAATATAGAGCGTGTGCGGTTATAACATTAAAATTTTCTCTGTCCAGTCATCAAAAGAAAAATAATTGATTTTTTAATAAATTTATCTCCCTATTCTAGAAAGTTATTAATGAATCTTTATCATAAAATAAACTTGATAGGTATGTTGTGATAGAGTAGGGTGTTGTTATCAGAATGCTATCTTATCGTGGTGATGATACGAAAAAAATTAAAAGAATCAATTTAGAGGCATGATTAAGAAAGATTTTTTTACAAAGTTTCCGTGAATTTTAAGCCTACGAAATAATAGAAAACATTTTTGATTTTTTTCTAAAAAGACGCTTGATTAGTCTTTATAACAATTTGTTTTTCTTTATAAAGGAAGAAAAACATATAAAAAGGGGAGAAATAATGATAATGTTACAAAAACCAAGCAGTCGTCCCAATAATACTAATTTTTCTTCAGGTCCTTGTAGCAAACGACCTGGTTGGACTTTTGATGTTCTTAAAAATGCATTAGTTGGGCGTTCGCATAGATCAAGAGAAGCAGAATTAAAACTTGCTGAAGTTGTTAATTTAACCCGTGAGATTCTTGAGGTTCCTTCTGATCATCGTATAGGAATTATGCCAGGTTCAGATACCGGTGCTGTTGAAGCCTCTCTATGGTCTTTATTAGGTGAGCGTGGCATTGATATGGCGGCGTGGGAAAGTTTTGGATTTGGGTGGAATAAAGATGTTGTTGAGCAATTAAAGCTTTCTGATGTGCGTCGTTTTGAAGCCCCATATGGTGAAATCCCAGACTTAACACAACTTGATTTTGATCGTGATGTTGTTTTTACATGGAATGGGACAACTTCTGGTGTACGTATTCCGAATGCGGATTTCATTCCGAATAAGCGAGCAGGATTGACCATTTGTGATGCAACATCTGCAGCTTTTGCACAATATCTTGATTTTTCAAAATTAGATGTTGTTACGTTTTCATGGCAAAAAGTTTTGGGAGGTGAAGCAGCACATGGTATGGTCATTTTAAGTCCTCGTGCTGTTGAGAGGCTTGAGAACCATGTTCCAGTTTGGCCTATGCCTCAACTTTTCTGTATGACAAAAAATGGAAAATTAAACGAAGATATTTTTAAAGGAAAGATAATCAATACACCTTCTATGCTTTGTGTTGAGGATTTTCTTGATGGGTTGAAGTGGGCAAAGTCTCTAGGAGGGGCTGCGGCATTAAGAGCACGGGTTGAGAAAAACTCTTCTGTACTCGATGCCTTTGTTCGTAAAACACCATGGTTAGAATATTTAGCAAAAGATCCTGAGGTGCGTTCTAACACATCTATTTGTTTAGATATTGTGGATCCAGTAATTACAGCTTTAGACACTGAAAAGCGAGTATCTTTTATAAAAGCGGTTGTGAATCGTCTTGCTGAGGAAGGTGTTGCTTATGATATCGGTTCATATCGTGATGCTCCTCCTGGGCTTCGAATTTGGGCGGGTATAACAATTGAGGCTTCCGACCTTGAAATTTTAACACAATGGCTTGAATGGGCGTTCCAATTTGAAAAGGCACAGCTTTAAATAAGACAGGTGATTTTCACAACGCGTTTTGAAACAGAAAAAGGATACGAGAGATTATAATGATCTTTCGTATTCTTATATTAGAACGACTTCTGAATCATTTACATGAATTGTAATAGATTAAGAGGGAAAATGAATGTTTTGTCAGGGGAGAAAAGCATAAATTGAAATTTCTAATTTTTTACTTTTTCTAACAAAAATGACAGATTTAGAATGTTTTTGTATTTGCTCATCTTTATTATCATAAATGTAAAAATTTAATTTCTTGAAGATTGAGAAAAATCTGAAATGAGGAGTCGCACTTACTCTAAGGTTTCGTTATAAGGAAAGTATTTGTTTTTGGATACGGTTTTTTTGACCAAACACGACGGAGAAAGTTATGGCCAATGTAGTTGTTGTGGGTACACAATGGGGAGATGAAGGCAAAGGTAAA
The DNA here is from genome assembly GCF_028618435.1 of Bartonella sp. MM73XJBT.G. Taxonomy (GTDB): domain Bacteria; phylum Pseudomonadota; class Alphaproteobacteria; order Rhizobiales; family Rhizobiaceae; genus Bartonella. Next base: position 159,603 of record NZ_JAQISW010000005.1, on the reverse strand, counting down.
ATTGTAGATTGGTTGTCTGAGCGCGCAGATATCGTGGTGAGATATCAGGGGGGGCATAATGCTGGCCACACATTGGTTATTGATGGGGTGAGTTATAAATTATCACTTTTACCGTCTGGTTTAGTTCGTGGAAAATTATCAATCATTGGTAATGGTGTCGTTGTTGATCCTCATCATTTTGTTGCAGAATTAAAAAAACTATGTGATCAGGGAATAAAAATTACACCAGAAATTTTACGGATTGCTGAAAATGCTCCCTTAATTCTTTCTTTGCATCGTGATCTTGATGCAATTCGAGAAAGCGGTTTATCAGGTTTAAAAATTGGGACAACAAAGCGTGGGATTGGACCGGCTTATGAAGATAAGGTGGGACGTCGTGCTATCCGAGTGATGGATTTAGCAGAAAAAGACACGCTTATGGCTAAGATTGAGCGACTTTTGAGGCATCATAATGCTTTGCGTCGTGGGATGGGTGTTGCAGAGATTGATTCTCAAGCACTTTATGATGAATTAATGCAAGTTGCAGATGAAATTCTGCCCTTTATGGATTGTACGTGGCATCTTTTAGATGAGGGCTATCGGGAGGGAAAGCACATTCTTTTTGAAGGGGCACAAGGTGCTTTACTCGATAATGATTTTGGAACTTATCCTTATGTAACATCATCGAATACAGTTGCTGGGCAGGCATGTACAGGATCTGGGATGGGACCTAGAGTCATTCAGTATATTTTGGGTATTGCAAAAGCTTATACTACACGTGTTGGAGAGGGGCCATTTCCGACAGAGCAGATAAATGATATTGGTGAATTTCTTGGGACACATGGACATGAATTTGGTGTTGTAACGGGTCGAAAGCGTCGATGTGGTTGGTTTGATGCAGTTTTAGTGCGTCAGATGGTAACAATTTGTGGTGTGCAAGGTATAGCATTGACAAAACTTGATGTTCTGGATGGTTTGGATGAAATAAAAATTTGTATTGGTTATGAGCTTGATGGTAGAAAAATTGATTATTTACCTTCTTCCATGGGAGCTCAAGCCCGTGTAAGGCCTATCTATGAAACATTAGAAGGTTGGAAGGAAAAAACAGCTCATGTATTAAGGTGGGAAGATTTACCAGTGCAGGCTGTTAAATATATACGCTATATCGAAGAGCTGATTAATACAAAAGTAGCTTTATTATCCACGAGCCCAGAACGTGAAGATACTATTCTTATTACAGATCCCTTTGCAAATTGATGATTGTTTTTAGGTTTTTATATAGATTCTTTGTTCATCTCTGTGGATTTTAAGAAAGAGCTTGTTTAAGAGCGCGTAAGAGAAAGGTGTAAAATAACATTGTTTATTTTTCATATTCATTTTACACTATTACGATAGTTGCACCAATATAAATGACAATTAATTTATGAGGCTAAAAAGTTTTTTGGCTTTAGGGCTGGGGTTTCTTTTCTCAGTTTAAGAGAGATTATAGAGGAAATGGTAGATTTCGTTGGAATCTTAAAAAAGGCAATTAATGCGCGAAATAATGTTACACCACAAGTGCGTAAGCGGATTTATAAACGGGCTATCGAAACGTTAGAACATCAATTTTTAACAGCAAAAATGCCGCAAGCAATAGCAGATGAGCAAAGAAAGATTCTCCAAAGTGCTATTGAAACTGTTGAAGAAGAATATTTAGCAGTTGAAAAGAAATTGCTTACTTCAGTTATTGGGTGGAATCCCACAAATATAAATGAAGATAAAAAATATATAAAAGAAACCATATTACCAAAGAATAATGAATTTTCAGAGATAAATACAAAAAGCAAGCAGGATTTTGTCACAGATTCAAAGGGTAACAAAGTCGTTGATGATCCTTGTGTATCGGATATGCCAGAGGCGGAGCCTGTTAATATGAAAGCTTGTGTGTCATCTGAGCATGTTAATCACTATGCATTAAAGGTTTCTCCTTCACAAGAAGATAATCCGCATATTGTTTCTCATATTTTTTCTCAAGCTTTACGTCGTGCTAATAAATCATTGGTGCAAAGGCGTATTGTGATAAGTGCTGTTGCTGTTGTGAGTTTTGTTGTTTTAACGGTTGGTGTTTTTTTTATTGGGGAGCGTGTATTTGTATCAAATGATCATCAATTGTTAGGAGAAAATCTTCAAGCTTCTCACGGGGTACCGAAGAAACTTTCGGTTAAGAGAAAGTTAACACAACGCTTATTAGAAGATGGGAGTGAAGTTGATGTTGGTTTAAAACAAGCGACAGATTCTTCCGATGAAGAAGGAATCTCAACAGTTGTTGCCAGCAATTTGCAATCGCTTGAACAATCAGGTGAAGCTGTTTTTTATCAAGCACGTACAAATTATGATGAAGAAAAGGTAGCAACGGGAAGCGTTCACTGGACGCTTATAAGGGAATCTCATGTAAAGGGGGCTCCAGAAGAAATGGCTATACAAGGTGATATAAAAATTCCCGATGAAGGGTTATCATTACGGTTAATTTTACGTCGTAATACCGATCGGTCATTTCCTGCTGCATATATTATGGACCTTATTTTTATTCTTTCTGATAAATTTTCAGGAAAAGCTATAAGCAATGTTCAAGCATTAACTTTTAAAGCAAGTGAACAATCCATTGGACAGGCTTTAACAAGAACTATTTCTGCAAAGATTAACGATGATTTTTTTCTTGTTGCATTGAGTAGAAATCATCCATTTCTCGATCGAAATTTACAATTGATGCGAAAATTAAATTGGATGCGGTTGGTGTTAACGGATAAAAACGGACGCATAAATGAATTAACCTTTTCAAAAGGCCCCACAGGTGAGTTCATTTTTAATGAAGTTATTGGAAAATGGCTTTCACAACAAGATAAACTAACAGCTCTCGGACAAAAGAATAAAACATAGATGCAAATAAGATAAAAGATTGTTTCTTACTATCCATTTTTATTCGTACTTAAACGTACTCACTAAAGCGCACGCATCAATAACCTAAAGAGTTTGAGAGATTCATTTAAAAGCACAAAGCCAATAGATACCTTTTTCATTCCCAATTTAAGAATGTGCAAGCCATTGGCTTTATACCTAATTTTAAAGTCTTATACTGGACTTTGAGATAAAGCAGAATCTCTGATAGAGTTTTGCACTTTTTCAAATGCACGCATTTCAATCTGTCGTACTCGTTCTCGACTAATGTTAAATTCACCAGAAAGTTCTTCTAGAGTTAATGGTATATCGTTTAAACGACGTGCTTTGAATATGCGTTTTTCACGTTCATTGAGATTTTCTATAGCACTGCTAAGCATGGAACGACGATTTTCCAATTCACTTTTTTCAATTAAAATTTGTTCTTGATTGTTAGACTCATCCACCAACCAATCTTGCAACTCGCTGTTTTCTCCTTCTTTTGTACGAAGGGACGCATTGAGTGAAGTATCACCACCAAGTCGGCGATTCATCGATACAACTTCATCTTCTGTGACATTCAACTGGGTTGCAATTTCTTTTACTTGCTCTGTATTAAGATCGCCACCATCAAGTGCTTGAAGTTTATTTTTTAACTTACGAAGGTTGAAAAACAAACGCTTTTGATTGGCTGTTGTCCCCATTTTCACCAAACTCCAAGATCGCAATACATACTCCTGGATTGATGCTTTAATCCACCAGATTGCATAGGTCGCCAGACGAAAACCACGCTCTGGTTCAAAACGCTTAACAGCCTGCATGAGTCCAATATTGCCTTCTGAAATGACTTCTCCAATGGGCAGTCCATAACCGCGATATCCCATCGCAATCTTAGCGACGAGACGCAAATGACTGGTAACCAACCTATGTGCAGCTTTTAAATCATTATGCTCACGATAACGTTGAGCGAGCATATATTCCTCTTTTGGCTCAAGCATTGGAAAACGACGCACTTCCTCTAAGTAACGGTTTAATCCGCCATCACCTGTGATTACTGATAATAAATTCATATGGGCCATATAGCACCCTCCTTTTATCTGAATTCCCTAATAAGGCAAATTCCATGTTTAAGATAGCCAACTATCCTTCTAACTTCACTCTAGCATATTTTTTAATTTTGTTCAAAAAAAGATATTTTATTGTGAAATCTTGAGATGGAGAAAAGTTTCAATTCATTTTTTTTAAGTGCTTAATAAGTTTAGTCATATCTTGAGGCATTGGTGCAGAAAACGACATAACTTTACCGGTAGAAGGATGTTCAAAAGTAATATTTGCGGCATGGAGTGCTTGTCGGTTGAATTGATCGATTGCATTTTTAAGAGTGGGATTAAGAGTGTTTGATTTTGTTTTAAAGGCATTTCCATAAACCGTATCACCTACGAGTGGATGTCCAATATGCGCCATATGAACACGAATTTGATGGGTACGTCCAGTTTCCAGACGACATTCCAGAAGACTAGCAAAAGGAGTCGAGTCCGCATGACTAGCATATTTTTCAAGCAGTGAAAAATGTGTAACAGCATGACGAGCATGAGGATTTTGGTTATGGACGACAGTTTGTTTTGTTCGGTTATGGGGTGAACGGCCAAGTGACGCATCAATTGTGCAGATGTTGCGGTGAGGTATCCCCCAAATCAAGGCATGATAGCGTCGATCTAATGCACAGGTCCGTCCATGATCAGAAAATTGAACACTGAGACTTTTGTGAGCCAGATCATTTTTTGCAACAACCATAACACCGCTTGTATTTTTATCAAGGCGATGGACAATGCCAGGACGTTTAATACCACCGATACCAGATAAACTATTTCCACAGTGGTGAATAAGGGCATTAACCAACGTACCAGTCCAATTACCATTGCCAGGATGAACAACAAGACCGGCTGGTTTATTAATAACAATGACATGATCATCTTCAAAAAGAATGTCCAATGCAATGGCTTCAGCGCTAGGTCCTGCATCACGAAGGTCAGGCACCACCAATTCAATTATTTGGTTAGGTTTTAATTTTGTTTTTGGTTCCTTTATGAATTGACCATCAATTTTAAGACAGCCTTCACGGATGAGGGTTTGCAAACGTGAACGTGAGAGCGCATTATGATATTGTTTTGCAAGCCACTGATCAAGACGTTGCCCAAGAGCACCTTCATCCGTTATTTTCTGTATGACCATACGATTCCTATTAAATCTTTAATAAGATTTTACCAGTACGAAATTGCTTTGCTATCGAGAAATTCTTTAATTCCCCAATGCCCCCCTTCACGAGCGCGCCCAGAGAATTTTACACCTCCAAAGTAGCTTCCATCAGGTAATCCATGTCCGTTAACTTCCACCATACCGGATCGTACTTGTGCCGCAATACGACGACATTTGTTGCGATCTTGTGATTGAATATAGTTTGTAAGACCATACTCAGTATTATTTGCTAAAGCGATGGCTTCTTCTTCTGTACTAAAGGCAAGAATCGAGAGAACTGGACCAAAGATCTCTTCTTTGAAAATACGCATATGAGGTTTTACATCAGCAAAGACTGTTGGACGGACATAATAACCGCGTTCCATCTCTATAGGTAAACCAGTTCCCCCTGCAACAAGAGCTGCCCCTTCATCAATTCCCGATTGAATAAGATCTTGAATTTTGTCATATTGTTTTTTTGAAACGACAGGTCCAATATGATTACCTTCTTGCCAGTTTGGTCCTACTTTTGTCGTTTCTGCAATATCTTTGGCTATTGTTACGGCTTTGTCATAGATGTTTTGTTCCACAAGCATGCGAGTCGGTGCATTACAACTTTGTCCACTATTATAAAAGCAATGTCTTACACCACGCTGTATAGCATCTGAGTCGGCATCAGCAAAGATGATATTTGCACCTTTTCCTCCAAGTTCCAGACAGACTCTTTTTAAAGTAGCACTGGCATTTTTAGAAATATCTTTTCCTGCTCTGGTTGAACCAGTAAAGCTGATCATTTCTAGATCTGGATGTGCTGAAAGGTAAGAGCCGACAGTTGCACCATCACCATTGATTAAATTAAAAACACCGGCAGGAAGTGCGGCTTCATCTAAAAAATCAGCAAAAAGCATAGCAGAAAGAGGCGCAATTTCAGAGGGTTTTAACACCATGGTACAGCCCGCCAACAGAGCTGGGATAACTTTAAGAGTTACTTGATTCATGGGCCAATTCCATGGCGTAATTAATCCTACGACGCCTATAGGATCGTAGTGAAGGATTGCGTGTTCATTTCCCTTTATTAAAGTTTCTTGGAACGAAAACTCTTTATAAGCTTCGATAAAATCGCGAATATGGGAACCGCCGGCTGCAGTTTGCGCATTAAACGCCATATCAATCGGTGCTCCCATTTCCATTGAAATGGTTTTAGCCATGTCTTTGGAACGTTTTTCGTAAATCTCTAAAATTTTTTCAACGAATCCAAGACGTTCGCTTGGTGAAGTTGTTTTCCATTTTGGAAACGCTTCTTTTGCTGCATTAATTGCTTTATCGGCATCTTTTGTGCTTCCAAGGCTAATGATAGCACAAGCTTCTTCTGTTGATGGATTAATGACGTCAAAATCGTGGGGCGTACTTGGATTATCCCATAGACCATTGATATAAAATTTCCGTTTATTGAACATAATTTACTCCCTTTTTTCTATTTGTGTTTATGTAATTATGATTATCTTAGTCTAAGCCTTTTTAAACGAAGATAACAAGGATAATCTTATGAAAACGCGAGAAATGAGATTGTGTTATGATCATCAAATATGGAGCGTTAAATAGAGAAATGCTTCTATAACTGTTTGTATTATTGGGATTCATCGTTTTTATAAAAGGGAAAGGGAAGAGAGGTGTAGACAATTTTCTTGACGCTTTTTATCATGAAGTTTTCTTCAAAATAAATGGAGTATGTGCGATTAAGACACCATAAACCTTAGCAATTTCTGTCATAAACTTTAAAAAAATATTATGCATTTTGGCCTTATTTTTTTCATTAAAAAGGAACCATCAGCAAAAGGTTATTAACCTTCATATGATAGCTTCTATAAATTCTTTTTGAAAAGGTCATTTTTTTTCATTGCTATAAATTTGTTGGGTGCCCATGCATAATTCGAAAACAAAATCTATTTCTACATCTTCTTGGTCTGATGATGGTACGAAAGGTGCATCAAGAGAAGATTTATCTATTAAAATTACAGAGATATTTCCTTATCCGGAAGTGTGGAAAAAGGCGTTTACCCTCGGAAAAAATGTCCGTTTTACACGAACCCCAGAAGTTGAGATTTTACGTCGTCGTATAGAAGCAGATCCAGTTTTTGCAAAACAGTTTAAAACTTTTACGAATCAAAATCGAAAAAAAACTACAGAGATTATGCATTCTAACAAGAAAACAACAAATATTACATCGACAAAAAAAGTCATTAATCCCCAATCGATAGAGAATAAAACCTCAGTTTGTCATTCAACAGTTTTAAAGCAGTTGTCACAGCAAGCTATTAGCATACAATCAGCCAATATTTTCCTTGAAGAAGATAAACCAGAGTATGAATTATACGTGAAAAATGAGCTACAAAAAATAAAGCCTTCTCTACACCTTTCTGATGATGCATTTTTTGAGTGTGGGCCTTTGATATTTGAACCTGTGGATACTCAAACTTCAAAAGAGGATGATACACCGGTTGATATAACAAATGAAATGACACCTGATACACTTGATATCCCTTCTACCTTTGATGACTCAATAACGGCTCTTTACCGTGTTCTTGAATACCGCTTTCCGCAACTCTATGATTCAATTACATCAGAATCTCCAACGGAAAGGATGAAAGGCGTTGAGCAAATTTCTGATTTAATGAATACGAGTAATGATCCTATAAAGGAACCTAAAGAGTATCATTCTAAGCTTTCTGTTGAAGATTCCACTCATATGTTAAATGATACTGAGGTATTAAGTAACACTGGGGATACTATAGAGACGGAGGGACCCCATAATACTGTTGCCCATAATGCTATCGATTGCCAAACAAAAGATGTCATAAAGAATTCAAAAGAGTTGTCTGTTATGCAAGCAAGCGACAAAACGAAAACATTGCAATCTACCCGCGCGCCCTTAGGCAATCATAATTCTTCTTTTATGAAAAATATTCAATCTATTGACTGTGATGTTTATGAGTTTCCTCCGATTAGTTTACTACAGAAACCTGTTTTCCATGAAGGGACGGTGATTTCTCAGGAAACATTAGAACGTGGTGCTGGACTTTTGGAAAGTGTTTTGGAAGATTTTGGCATTAAGGGTGAAGTTATCCATGTTCATCCGGGGCCAGTTGTAACAATGTATGAATTTGAGCCTGCTGCGGGTGTAAAGTCATCGCGTGTTATTAATCTTTCTGATGATATTGCACGTTCTATGTCTGCTATTTCCACACGCGTTGCTGTCATTCCTGGACGGAATGTTATTGGGATTGAGTTGCCTAATGCGGTTCGTGAAACTGTTTATTTACGGGAATTAATCCAAACGCGTTCTTTTCGTGAAAGTGAATTTAAGCTTGCTCTTGCTTTGGGGAAAGGGATTAATGGTGAGCCTGTTATTGCAGAATTAGCAAAAATGCCTCATTTATTGGTTGCAGGAACAACTGGATCAGGAAAATCTGTTGCAATTAATACAATGATTTTGTCGATTCTTTATCGGATGACGCCCCAGCAGTGTCGTTTGATCATGGTTGATCCTAAAATGTTAGAGCTTTCTGTTTATGATGGCATTCCACATCTTTTAACACCTGTTGTAACAGATCCTAAAAAAGCGGTCACCGCTTTAAAATGGGCGGTTCGAGAAATGGAAGAGCGTTATCGCAAAATGGCGAAATTAGGTGTGCGTAATATTGATGGTTTTAATGCACGCGTTGCACTTGCGGCTCAAAAAGGCGAAACGATCATGTGTACTGTACAGTCGGGTTTTGATAAAGAAACAGGGGAAATGCTTTATCATGAAGAAGCCATGGATCTTACACAGCTTCCTTATATTGTCGTGATTGTTGATGAGATGGCTGATCTTATGATGGTGGCAGGAAAAGAAATTGAGAATGCCATTCAGCGTTTAGCACAAATGGCGCGTGCGGCGGGTATCCATCTGATTATGGCAACGCAGCGTCCTTCTGTTGACGTTATCACGGGGACAATTAAAGCAAACTTTCCTACCCGCATTTCTTTTCAGGTTACATCAAAAATTGATAGTCGTACGATTTTAGGCGAACAAGGGGCTGAAACGCTTTTAGGTCAAGGAGATATGCTTCATATGGCAGGTGGGGGGCGCATTGTACGCGTTCATGGACCTTTTGTCTGTGATGAAGAAGTTGAATCGATTGTTGCTCATCTTAAAATGCAAGGAAAACCTGATTATTTAGCAACGGTCACAGATAATGAAGACGAAAGCAATAAGGATATTTCTACTGATTCAACGGCTGAAACTCTTGAGGAAGAAAATTTTGATGAAGAGAGTGAGAGACTCTATAACCAAGCTGTAAAGATTGTTATGCGTGATAAAAAATGTTCAACATCTTATATTCAGCGCCGTCTTTCAATCGGTTATAATAAAGCAGCTTCTCTTGTTGAGCGTATGGAAGAAAAAGGCATTGTGGGGGCCGCCAATCACGTTGGAAAGCGTGAAATTTTACTCAATGAAGGAAAATAAACGAACATATTTAAAAATATGCGACTTTTAAATGTTAGATAGTCATTATTTAAAGAGCGAATGCGTGTTTTATTTTTTTCTATAGTGGTTTTGATGAAAAAAGAGTCTTTGAAGTATTCTGGAAAACATCATAAGAAGAGTCCCTAAAGAGCTGGGATGCTTTAAAACATTACGCTGAGTTTATGATTATTTGATATTTTGGCGCAAGATAAGGTGTTGTGACAGGAAACTTTATTTAAAAAATTTGTTAGTTTCAGGTAGTGGATAATACAATATATTGAATTATAAAAATAAATTATCTTTATTCCTATTAAGTAAAAGTTTCAAGTATCGTAAACTTTTCTCGTCTCAAGTCTGTTTATATTGAAACAATCAAAATCGTTTTTTGTACATCATAGTAGAAGCGGTGGAGGATAAAAAATATTTAAAAGGAACCAAAATACCTTTTATGAATATTTTCAAACACAAGAGCTATGGCTATATTATGCACTGGACGAGTATAGTAATAGTGCGAGCGATCTCTTTTAGAAAGATAAAAAGGTAAATCATAATGCTGCGATATCCTTTATGAGGTCTTTACATTACAACATTTGCTGATTCCGTCATAAAATAATCTTTGAACAAGTTATTTCTTTAAGACAGGCTTATGAATGCACGAAATAAGTACATTCTTTTGGGAGTTACTATTTTATGTGAGGGAATTTTTCTTTGTAACAAGCTTTATTCAATAATAGGGGAATAAGTAACAGTGTTGGAAGATTTTTTTACTCTTGTTTTGTTGGTGAAACAGTCAAAATTTTGCTACAGATAATTGATAATGGGATACCAAGTTTTTAACGAGAGCAGGTATTTTTAAATAAATTAGCATTATTCATTTGAGAGTTAATCCAACACTTTCTAGTTTTAGTTATGTCATTAAAAGCAGATGAGTTAAGTAAAAGAGGATTAGAATGTAAGCAAGAAGCTTTTTGTTTTACACCAGAGCTTTTGCCTAGGCCTTTTACGTGGAAAATCGATCACAATGGTTTATTTTGTGAAGTTTCAAAAGAGTTAGCTGAAGTTGTTGGTCCTCTCTCTTCCTCTATTCTAGGATTTAGTTTTCATGAGCTTGCTCATCAATTTAATGATGATCGATATCAGGTTCTCAGTCGTTTTATTGAAGCAGCTATGCCGTGGAGTAAAGAGATTGTTCAATGGCCCGTTGATGGTTGCTCAAAATGGCTTGATGTTGAATTGTCGGCTTTGCCAATTTTTGATGTTAAAAAGCAACTTAAGGGATTTCGTGGTTTTGGTATTTTAAAAATACAAGAAAAAGTTCAAGAAAAAAGAAGTGGAAAGCTAGCGACGGAAATGCCGCACCTTACGGAGATAGAGCGCTCAGCTTTTCGTGAGATTGCAGAGCAATTACGTGATGAATTGAATCCATCAGTAAAAGGAGAAAATTTTGTTGAAGAAACGGCCATTCAGTTACCACATCCACAAACATTGCCAGTAAATGCTATCGAACGAGTGCCCATAAAAGAACCCGCTGCAGTTTTATCATTGTTGGATACAGCAACAGATGGTGTTTTATGGTTAGATGAACAGGGCTTTATTCAATCAGCAAGTAAGGCTGCTTTAGCGTTAATGGGTTATGAAATAAATGAACTACGAGGACAATCACTCTCTTCACTCTTTACTTTGCCAAGCCGATTTTTGGTTGAAAAATATTTTAAATTAATTCGTATGAAGAAAAAAAACCAGGTTTTAAAATGCAGTGAAACAGCTGATTTAATGACGAAAAGTCATAAAAATAGAACTGTTTTTATAACGATTGTATTTTTGGCACAGCAAGGCAATTATGCTGTTATGTTACGTGACATAACAAAAAAAGTTCTATCAGAAGAAAAAAAAGCAGAAGAGAATAAAATCGTTGGAGTTGTTCATGAAATACGGACACCTTTGAATGCTCTTATTGGTTTTGCAGAAATTATGAGAGAGGGGCGTTTTGGTTCTATAGAAAATGAGCGTTATCATGGATATTTACGTGATATTATCTCCTCTGGAAAACATATATTATCACTCATTAACCAATTACTAGAATGTTCAAAGATCAATTACTCTGGTTCCAATAGCCAGAGTAATTCTTCCCTTATTTCTGAAACATTTGATGTAATATCCTGTTTACGTGCGACGATAGCTTTTCTTGAAACTCAAGCCAATCATAATGGCATTATCATGCGCATTGTTGCTCCACCACATGTTCCATTTATTCCTGTATCACAACAAATGTTTCGCCAGATTATATGGAATCTTCTTTCCAATGCTATTCGTTTTACTCCCCTGGGTGGTCAGATTGTTATTCATGTTTCTTATAGAAAAGAACGCGTAAAAATTTCAGTGAGTGATAATGGTATAGGAATGAGCGAAGAAGAGATTGTACAAGCCCTACAACCTTATGGTCAAGTAGAGCGCAAAGATGGTCGATCTGGTGACAGTGCTTTTATGGGTACAGGCTTAGGACTTCCCATGTGTAAGGCAATGGTGGAAGAAAGTGGGGGAGAATTTTTATTGTTTTCAAAACCCAATCATGGAACGACTGTGGAAATGTTTTTTCCTCACGTTCCATGATATAAATCTTGTATAAATTTACTTTTTCTTAGCTAGAAGGTCTCTAATTTCTGTTAAAAGTTGTTCTTCTGAAGAGGTTTTTTGGGTTTTTTCTCCTTCTTCTTTTCTACGGATTTTATTCATAGCTTTAACGAAGAAAAAAAGAACCCAAGCAATAATGAGAAAATTGATCAATAAAGTTATAAAGTGCCCATAGCTAATAGTTGCTCCCGCTGCTTTGGCGGCACTCAAAGTCGCTTGTTTTTCGCCAGCAAGTTGAATAAACATATTAGAAAAATCAATTCCACCTGTAACAAGCCCAATGATTGGCATAAAAATATCATTGACCACTGAATTGACCAAGCTACCAAAAGCGCCCCCGATAATCACACCAATAGCAAGATCAATCATATTACCTTTTAGGGCAAATTCTTTGAATTCTTTAAGCATTGCGGTTTCCCCTTTATGTAAGTGATATACGGTAATTTACTTACCGCTTTTGATGAAAAAGGAAAGGGCAGATTTTATCTTTAGGATTATACTACAACATTCATATTATTTTCCAATAACTTTATGAGGCTTAATAAAGAGCTCGATGGATTCTATTTGAATATACATATCTCTCATAGAGGAGCTTTTTTGATAAAAACTGTATCTTCTTTCAGGAAGATTCGTGAATGTCAGTATTATATATTGGTGTAAAAAGAGAATTGAGAATAAAAAAATTATATTTCAGCTCTGATGAGAAAATGGATTGATGAAGCGGACATAAAACTTATAGTTTACCTCCTCTTAACTCAGCAAGTGCTAGAGAAATGAGGAGCGTAAGCTTATCTAAAAGCTATTTGTATTTTATTGCATAGGTTGACAATGATCATAATTTTAACAGAAGATAACACATTGATTTATGATGATAAATCATCCCTTTTAACTTAAATCATAACGTCGAATATCGTAAGATTTTCTCATTACAGTCTCTCTCTCATTGAATCAAATAAAATCACATGCTTGAATGTCATAAACAGGGCTGGTGTGTTGGTAAAAAGCACGAAAGAAAGAAATAAAAATGCCTCTTATCAATCATCTCAAGTGCTAAGAGTTGTAGAAACATTTAGAATGAGAAAAATATGTGATAGTGCTGGCTTATTGTACCATAAATGTAAAGATAGTTGTACTCTATAAGTTTTATATATTTTATTGGGGCTTTATCGTTATATCCATTCACGGATGCTGTCGTGAAATGGGTTGAAGAGCATTAAGAAATATTTCTTTAAAGAAAGAATGAGAAACCCAATGGCGTTCTGCTTTATATGAAGGGTTTGCCTCCCATTGGAGTCACATTTTATCAGTTTATAGATATGAAAGATATAGGTTTTACAAGATCATTTTCGTTTGTAAAGCGCTAGTACGATAAGTGTGCGTTTAATGATCAACTGTCATTACTTAGACTGTATGTTAGATCAAGCATCTATAGATGCAAAACTGTATTTTGTGCACCAGTAATGGTAACAACGCGGATTCTTCAAAGTTTTATTAATATATTACAAACGGTTGAATACCACGCTGCTAAATGGCGTAACAATGGTATGAATGTAAGAATGATTTTACGAACTGTGGACTCTCAATGCTAGGAGAAAAACAGCTTTATGGAGCAACTTTTATTTCTGTTGAAAATGATATTATACAAAGGAGTTTAGGGAATAGAGATCATTTTCTTTATAAAGGGATTATGAGCTTGCTTGTAAGAGATAAGACCATGGTTTGCTGAAGAGCCACTGATGTTTCAATTTATACGTCATACGGGTATTTTGCATTTTATAAGATTTAGGATTTACAAACATATTTAATTACTAACAATTGTGAAAAAGAGAAAAATTTTTCTATTCAGGTTCCGTAAAAATTCGTGTGCAAGCCGATGATGTGATAAGTTTTCTTATGAAAGGGTGGGATATTATTTGAATAATATGCTCTCTTAGCGATCTTTTATGTTAAAAGGTGTATATGAGGTGCGATGGATCATTTTTATGTTGTGGAGAAGGATTGATGAGTTTTTTTCGTTGTATTGGCCGTTCTGCTTTATTTATGTTAGATCCAGAGCATGCGCACCGTTTAGCGATTGTCGGACTGAAGAGTGGATTAAATGGTTGTCAAAAGGTTGTTGATAAGCGATTGTGTGTAAATATTGCAGGGCTTGAGTTTGAAAATTTTACCGGTCTTGCGGCGGGATTTGATAAAAATGCAGAGGTTGTGGATGAAATTTTTCGTTTAGGATTTGCTTTTACTGAAATTGGAACAGTGACACCAAAGCCTCAGATTGGCAATCCTAAACCACGGCTTTTTCGTTTAAAAGAAGATGAAGCAATTATTAATAGAATGGGTTTTAATAATGACGGGCATCAAGTTGTTTACGATAGACTGCGGATATGTCAAAAAACTGGTATTGTAGGGATCAATATTGGAGCCAATAAGAATACGATCAACAAAATTGACGATTATACTGCTGGCATTGCTCATTTTTATGATGTTGCGAATTATTTTACGGTTAATATTTCTTCTCCTAATACACCGGGTTTACGTGATTTACAGGCTCGTGATAGTTTGCATCTTTTGTTGAATGCCATTTCACAAGCGCGAAAGGAGCAAGAGAAAAAGCATGGATTTTCTGTTCCACTTTTTTTAAAAATTGCACCAGATTTATCAGAAAAAGAATTGGATGATATTGCTGAAGAAATAAAGCATTCTGATTTTGATGGTCTTGTTGTTTCCAATACGACTCTTTCACGCCAAGGACTTAAAAATAACCTTTTAAGTACTGAAGAGGGGGGACTTTCTGGTCGTCCACTTTTTGAGCTTTCTACTATTGTGCTTGCAAAAATGCGTCAAAAGTTAGGGAAGGACATTGCAATTATTGGTGTTGGTGGTGTAAAGAATGCTGAAACCGCTTTGGAAAAAGTAAAAGCAGGCGCAGATTTGGTACAATTGTATACTGGGATGGTTTATGAGGGACCAAGTCTTGTTGTAAATATTCTCAAAGAAATTTTGCAGTTTATGCAGCAAGATGGTATTGATAACATACAAAGCTATCGTGATCAGAGTGTTGAAGATTGGGCAAAATTTGCCTTGTAAAAATTTCCTTTGTAAAAAACATTTTTTCTTCACAAAAAATTGCGAGATTTTTTTTAAAGGGCTTGCAAACTTTGTTTATCTTCCTTATGTCACATAAGCAGAGAATAAATGTTTACAAAATCGTGAGCAGTTATGATAGACTTGCTTTTTATGCGGTTGTAGCTCAGTTGGTTAGAGCGCTGGTTTGTGGCACCAGAGGTCGTAGGTTCAAATCCCACCAACCGTACCATTTATCTTGTTACAACTTTTCTAATTCTTATTGTTGGCGTTTTGTGAGGCGGTTAAAAGCCGTGCTTGGCGGGCTTTTTTTGCGTGTGAGCCGTCACGGAGCAGAGACCTTGCGCGGATGATTTTTCTCAAATTTTGCCAAAAACGGAATGATACGATCAATAATCGCTTGAAATATAAATGGGTTAACTAAATCTATGATTCTGATTGCAATTGTAACAATAAATATCTCTATCATTATATTTATATACTTTTAGTATATTTTGTAAACCAAGAGAACCTTATTTGCCTTTCATTATTATTATTCATAATATAAACTATTAAGTTTAAATACATAAAATAAGTAAGCATAAATTTACTAAAATATGCCATATTTTTGACATATTATCCTTGACTTTGTAACTCTATATTATAAATATGAACTTGCATGAAAGTGCATTCATATCTCCAGAGATGTTTCGGTGGCTGATTATAGGAAACCGTTCGGGCGCGGGGTATAAGTAACCTTGGGAGGATTTATTTATACACTAAATTGGAGAAAATAAATGGGAAGTTCAAGTGGTTCGCACGATTATTGCGGTGCCGATAATTTTAGTAGCAAATATAACTCTGGTTTTGCGTTTGGTAGCCAGTATGGTGGTAAGGTTGGCTTTCTGGGTGGTTTTGTCTTAGGAGCAGCGGTAGGGCGTAATCCTTATGCTGCAATGGTCGCAGCAAGCTTGGGGGGAGGTCTAGGCAGTTATTTCGGAGGCACCATAGGCGGTTATGTTGGTTATGGTGTGGCTGCTGCCCAGTGTGGCATACAGTCTTTGGGTCGATCTATTGCTCATTCAGGTGTGGGATGTTGATGCACTTTTGATGTAGTTCTTTGGGTTATCTTAAAGCTTAGAATGGTGGTGCTGTAAAAGGTGCCACCTTTATGTTTGGAATATTGCACAGGAGGAGCTATGGACGCGTTTTGTTTAGTGCTCGTTTATTTTTGTCTGTGGTTTGGCGTGTATCTATTCTTCAAAACTATTGCTATTAATGGAAAAAGCATGTTATACAGGAGCATGGTTGCATTCATAGTGGCGGCATTGGTTACCCCTCCCCTCATGTATGCCTTTGAGTATATAGTCGGTGTGCCGATAACATCTCCTCCTGTTCCTATAATCATGTTCTTTCTTTCTTTTTGCATTGAATTTATACCCAATATAGTAAACAATATAAAATGCTTTAGTTTGGCCATTATTGCAAGTTGCCTCATTTTTTTCATGGCAGCTGGTTTTATTGTTATGAGTGATGGCGTTCTGTTAGATTTTTTTGATCTGCAGCTTTCGAGCTATATTTATCTGCTTTTCATTATTCCGTTGATGATAGGGGTGGCTCGCTATGTCCTAATTGCTAAAGCTTTGAAGGAAAAATCTATGTCAGTGCTAGATTTAAGCATTTGTATTGGCTGTGGGTTTGCCATAGGTGTCTTTTTTGTGTCATCACTGCTTTTATCAGACCTTCGAGAAATCTATCAACAGATAGGTTTTGCAAACAGGGAGGCAGTGAAAAAAATGTTTGATTATGCAGTGTTTGGTTTCGCTATTCTAACGGGCCAAGTTTTTTTGACATTTTTGATGGTTCTCTTTGTTACTACAAAGAAATATTATTGGTTGGTCCTTGATGTTCTTGCAGAGCTGTTTTTTAGCCTCTTTGTTTCTTATTATGTAGCGTTTGTTCATACAGATGATGACTATGGAATGGTTAGAAGTTGGATTTGTTTGATGTTTGTTGTTTATGTGTACGCGCGTCACATTAAATCAAAGAATGTGAAGCTTAGCGTGATTAACCCGTTTAAAAGGAAAACTGAGTGAGAAGACAGGAGACTATAGTTCTTTGGGTTATCCTAAAGCCTAGAGCTGCCACTCCAATAGGGGCAGTTTCTGGCGCAATAGTAGGCGGGGTCCGTGGAGCAGCCGCGGGTATTGCTAAAGTTGGTTGGGATTGTGTTCGCTCTAAGTGGTGAAATTGTTGTTTGACCTGGCTTTTTTAACAAGGTAAAGGCCTTGCTAAGGGGTACGCTATCAGCCTCTTAGCAGGGAGTTTCTCTCCCGCAATAACATCTTGATATGCTTGGGAGGGCAATGCGCTTTAAGGAAATTATATGTCTGACTTAATTTTTGGAATGCTGCTTAGTTTTGGGATAAGTTCCAGCCCTCGTGTCCTTAAAAACAATGGCTTGTTGGGCGAGCGCGTCATTTTGGGGGGGCTAGCTGGACTTTCCTGCGCTATCATCTTCGCTTATCCACATAGTGAAAGTAGGCTTCCAGACTTATCTTTGCTTTTGGTATGTTATCTTGGCATGCTTTTAATTCTGCACGAGCACTACTTATATAAATATTTAGTTCTTGGGTTCTGTGGTGCAGTTGCTACCTTGTGTATTGGGGCAGATTTTATATATTTGAGTTCTTTGTTGCCATTGCCTGCTTTGTTTGTTGCTAATAATAGCCAGCAGCAGGTGGTGCATTACATGAGTTTGGTTGCTGCAAGCTATCCCTTTTTTATCCTTTTGATATCAGTTTTAACTGCGGAGCTTTTGCGTTTGTGGTTGCTTCGCGTATATAAGCCAGAATTAGCTGCGCGTGAGGTCCTTTATTTCGGGGTGGGCTGGGGTGTTCTAGACTTATGCTATAAGACCCTCCCAGCTCTTTTTCTTTACTTGAATTACCGTGTTGATAGGGCACCACAAATGGCGGGCTATGTCGCATTTGAATCTTGTTCACAAGCGATCAGCGATCTTATTGCCGCGGGCATGATTGTATTGATGCATGTTGTAAATACGCGCTTTATGTATCTTGGTTTCCAAGATAAGCGCAAGGCCTATTTCTATCTGCCTTTTGTAATTCATTTTGCGGTTGGTCTTTTGTCTATGTTTGGCATTTCTTCAGGCTATGCAATATTAATAAATTCTATTTCTGAGGCTTACAATAATGCTTGACAAATTGACATTATCTGTTATCGGCGCCGTTTTTTGTCTGGTGCTGATTATTTTTCCTTTGATAAAGAAAAAAACATTTGTTGAACGTTTGGTTTTCTTGCTCGTTGTTTTGTGTCTTGTTTTTCTTTATGTTTATGGCGCTGCGAGTTATTTTCCTTATTATGTTTTGGCGCTTTCGCTTATATTGGGGTACCGCTGGTTACTCTCTTTGGTTAAAGCGTTTAAAGGTACGAAGGCGATTATTGGGTCAAGCGCTGGTTGTTATGTGCTTTTGGTTTTTTTTCTATACGAGTTTATGCGTATGATAGGCAGTTTGATTTTAGATTTTTCTGCTTATAGTACGCCTAATATTGTTTTTGCTGTTAGTCTATTCCCTATAGGCATGGCGATTATGCAGTTTTTTTTGCTCTCTCATTGGGTGGCAGAAGATAATGGCAATGGTGTAGAGGCAGCACTGGGCGTGGGAATGGGGATTTGGGGAGCTGCTATAGGGCTTGCACTGCTTACATCTCTACCAGAAGCTGTGAAAATCCTAAAAGGGGCCTTTAGTCTTGATAGGGACGCCTTACTTTCTTTACTTGAGACGGTAATATATTATGCGTTTATTATAGGTCTGAGTCTTTTATCAACTTTTTTAATGCTTGTGGTTTGCCTTGACAAGAAATGGCGTTTTTTTGTTCTTATCCTGCTTTTACAATGCTTGGCGGCTTGGGCGCGCTTTTCATGGCGGGCCGCTGAGCCAGAACTTCTTGCAATTGGGCATTATACAATCGCTACTATTCTTATCTTTGCTCTTATGCGGCAAATTTATGATTTTGTGCAAGACAGATTATCCATGAAGAAAAATAGCAGTTACGCTGTAGTAAATGAGGGGGCATAATAATGTTGGTTTTATTTATTGCTTCGCTTCTCGCAGGCTTGATTTATGGCGCTGTCATTTATAAATTTTTTCGCTCTACATTTAGTTGGATAAATGTGCTGTTGAGCGGCATAGTTTTTGGGATGATTGTTCTGTTAGTATGGCGTTACTCGGAAACAGAACATAAACTTGATGCCTTACGTTTACTGCAAGTGCTTGGCGTTGTTTTTCTTCTATGTGTGTTTCATCATTTTCTGAAGTTCAAATTGGTTGTCGCTGGTGCTGTGGGATGGTTTGTTGCTACCTGCATTGCTGGCGGGCTTGTTGCTTTTTTGGAGCAATCTGTAGTAAAAACGCTTTATATGATGAGTATTGTTGAAACCAAGAGTCGTGCAGAGCAGGGGCTGGCGCTTGTTTTTTTATTTTTAACATTTACGGTTTTTTTTGTTGTAGCAGAAGAAGCCATGCGTCGTTGGTTAGTTACTAAGTTTTATCGGTGCTCGCCTAGTTTGTTGTGGCGTTTGCCGCTGAATATTGGCATAGGCTGGGGTTTATGCGAATTAGTTTATAAGGCGCTAGGGCCTTTCCTTGTTTATAATGGCTGGATTATTCGATCTAGCTTATTAGCCAGTGAATATGTAATTTTTTATTCCTGGACGCAAGCGAGTATTTTTTTGTGTGCTTTAATGAGCGTCATACTCATGCATATTTTCAATACATGCTTGGCGTATCGTAGTGTTGTTACGCGCTCTAAATTTTATGCGTGTGCGCCTTTTTTTGTCCACGCTATTGTTAACTGTTTCGGTGCAACAGTGCTGGTTACAGACAAGGTTTGGTTTAATGTTGGAGGCAGCTTGTTTATTCTACTTTGTGTGATGTTGTTCGTATATTTTGAAAGCAAAAATCCTTTAATACAAAACATAAAATTGCGCGCTTAAGGTGTTGTAGAGTGATGAATAACTTTGCGTACTCTAAGTAGGGCTAGAAAGCCTGATACGCGCTTTCTGTTCTGCAAAAAAAATAGAGAAGGCTAGCACCGACGTAACGCGTCCAGTACCAAGAGCGACGTCATTTCTGCACTAATTGGGGAGAGGGTGTACCACTGGCCCCGCGCATATGGGAGCCTGCAAATATGCTATCATAAAACTTTCTAGTGTCCTCCTTTCTATTATCCTCTATGAGACTGAAGCCGGAAATCTGAGGCGGTGGTAACACATTATTGCAAGGAGGATGCACTATGTTAACATAATAATCTCTTTTATTCCGTGGAGTATTTACCTGAGTTATCAATAGAAACATTTTAACTCTGGTCGAACGCTTTCTCATCTTGACTGTGATTTTATTGTCCATTATTGCTGTGAATATTAAAATTGTCCAACAGGGGGAGCCCGTGATGATTACGAACATTCTGACAATTATTGTCCTGTTTGTTAATTATTTCGCTGGATGGTCTACACTTTTACTGAACTACCCCACAGTTTTTTGCGATTTGTCACTTGCTCTGGTTTCATTGATGAGCTTGCTGGTAAAGAAACCCTTTACCATTTTTTATGCGCCTGCTGGTGTTTCTGAAGAAAAACGCAAACATATCCTCTTTTATCTCATCAATAAATATATTACATGGTGGGTTATCATCTTTTTTGCTAATGGTCTTCTCGTGGCTTTTTTTGCATGGCCCCCCAAGCTTTGGTGGGGCACTATGGGCTTAATTTGTGCTGGTATGCTTTTTTCTAAATATCTTCCTAACATCATGCAATATTTTTATCGCGTCAAACATCATGGAGCATAAACATCATGGAGCATAATATGTCATTGTTTAACATTCTGACCGGAACCCCTTTATGGGTCTGGGGGTTGCTTATTTTTCTCATTGCGTGGGGAATAATCGCATTGAAAGATAGGGAAATGGGGGTTTACCGCCTTTTTCTCTTGCCGTTAGTCTTTCTTTTTTTGGGCGGAAGCGATGTGATTAACAAGCTGGCGTTCCCGCTCTGGGGAGCAATCTCAATGTTAGCGGGGCTGATGATCGGCATTGGCGTTGGCTGGTTGCTCTGGCGTGCCACTCCGCGTTTAAAGATCAAAGAGGGAACGGATTTAATTATTCGGCCTGGTACGCCGTTGACGCTGATATTTATTCTTATCGCTTTTGTCATCAAATTCACATTGATTGTTTTTCTCAATGTTAAACCTGATTTGAAACATGCATTTGATTTTAACCTTCTTTTTGGTCTTTTAAATGGGTTCACTGATGGTGTGTTTTGGGGAGGCACATTAAATTTATATATAACATTTCGAAAGAAGCCAAATTAATCCCTATATCATTAGCTGTGGGGCTTCTCATTAGAACTATTTCAATAGAAGCTTATACCTAACAACAACGCTGCAGACAAATGCAGCGTTGCCTCATAGTTTCAGATTCTTGTCCCAGCGCGTGAATACGTGACGGAAGTAATATATCTGACTATCCCCCCTTGGGGGCAGAGCAAGCCTAAAGGTTTAGAATGCTATGAGTTTAAGCTCGCTGGACTTGAGCAGATGGTTTATCGCTCATGGTGAATCATTTTGTTTTACGATTCAAAAAGAGGAGAGTGATAGTCTCATGGGCGTAGGTGGGCCAAGAAAACTCTTAAGCTTGGCAATGCGTCAACAGTTTGGAGGACGATGTTGTGGAAGTCCTAGCGGTTGCTATGATGGCATGATGCTTTTGGCAAGCAATTGTGATAGGGGGGTAGGAACCGGTGTTTAAGGGTACAACTGCGGTCATTGTACGACGTAAGTAGCATTCCGTCTGAGTCTTTAGGAGCGGCAGACTCCGTATAGGCTGTGCGTACAATATGTGAAGCACGCTTGCGGGATCAGTGTGTCATTATTGCGTTGTGCACGCAACCCTCTCGCTAGTATTTCATTGGTAAGGCTGTTTTTTGAAGCTGATTGTAATGATCTGTGTGTTTTAAAGAGAACGTTAACACCGATGTATCATGTGCAGTGGCATTTAGCTTTGTGCGACTATTCTCATTTCTTTTGTTTATTGCCCTTAAGAACTCCGCGCTTCTTGGCCTTTTTTTACGTGTGAGTGGTAACAGAACAAAAAGCCTTTCTCTCGTGTTTTTCCTTTTTTTGTTCAAAAAAGCCAAAGCGTCTTAATGAGCAGAAATCTTGCCTAAAAAGGTATTTTTTAGATTTATTGCTTTATTTTCAATGGAATAGAGAATTTCTGCTTTTGAGTGTGCAAGTGCACCTTATGATGAGACATAAGATGCAAATCCGTAAGCTTGGGTGTGCAGTAGGTTTATAGTAACAACAAGCTTAGGCATATAGTTGGCAGACACCGTCATTATTGAGTTTTTTCTAAATTCTGTTTGGCTATGCTGCATGTGAAGCAATTTTAAAATTACCCATGGTGACATCGTCAAATTGGCGATTCAGTGCTTTTATTTGTTAGAAATGTGAAAGGAACCAGAATATAGCCATATTTGGGATGGGCTTGTGCCAATTGATAAGCTTATTGATAATGTTTGTAAGTGCCATAATAACGCACAAGAAGAAAGAGAAAATCGCCGTCTTTAATTATGCGAAACAGCGCGCCAATTTAGAGCGCGAAATTATTGCTCTTGTAAAGCAAGGCAAAAAAAGCAAAATGTCAAAATGTGGTAATGCGAATTGATCTAGCTGATTTGCGTAAGCGAAAAGAGATAAAACAAGCACAAGAAACTTTAAACAATAAAGAGAACAGCTTATACGACACTTTGCATGAAAGTAAATTTGCAGAGGATACAGAAATAAATGAGATAAAAGGAATTGCGACATACAAAAGAAATATTCATAGACATATTTTATACTAAGCGTAACGGAGAAGCACAACGATGAGTATAATAGTGGATGATGGATTAACTGGGGTATAAGTGGGCATTGCTAGGGCGGAGTTTTTAGTTAAGAATTGCGCTCCGTATGCTATAAGCTCTCTGCAGCCTTCATTAGGGGCGTTGAGATCATCGCCCAATCAACGTAAAGGGGCTATTTTGCCTTTAGTGCTTGTTTCACTGCTTCCATAGTGCTCCTTAGCTCTATCAGCCATTATGGTGATGATTTCCTCGTCCAAAGAACAGATCAATTGATTGCGTAATAGGGTATGTGTGCCTTTTCCGACCCTGTCTTTTTTAAAAAGCAGCTGTTACCTTGTGGCAGGGTTGGGTGTGTCTATATAATCAGCCTGCCAAAGAAATGGAAGCGTTATCGCGATAGCCACCAATAAGAGACCAGCGATAAAGGCTGCAGCAAATTGCAATGATATAAAAGAACCAAGGACGCCAACCAAAAAGCTTCCGACCGGCATTCCAGCATAGCCTATCACCCGAAAAGCAGAATTAGCTCGCCCGAGAAGTTGCTTTGGTGTGAGACGCTGCCTGAAGGCGGTAACACCAATAAACCATAAGCTTGCTCCAACGCCAGCGATAAAGGTAACGCCCCATACGACGAGAACACTTTTTGAAAAGGCAGGAATCAGCAGCAAGGCAACCGTTCCTAAGCTGTCAGTGAGAACAGCTAGGCGTACCGGTGCATAGCGTATACGCGGCGCAAAGAGGGCACCTGCCATTGTACCAAGCGCGTAGGCTGCAAACATCACGCCATATTGGCTGCTATGTAGGCCCAAATACCGACCGTCGGTAATGAAGAAGATGAACGAGGTTAGGAATGCTCCAAATACCACCGATAGAAAGAATGTGAGTAATGTAAGGGAGCTGATATGCCGATTTGAAAAAATGAAACGAAAGCCGGCAATGATATAACGGAAAGAGATGTTTTCTTTATCAAGTGCTGGCGATGTCGGAACAGCACGGCGAGCGGTAAAAATCAACGTGATAAAAAGCACGATTAACAGGCCGAAAAATAGCAATGTGCTATGCGCTAAAATACTACTTGTTATGATTGGGGCAAGAAAATAGGAGACACCGAAATCTAAAAACAAGACAATTGAGTAGAAGGTCATCAATCGTTCTCCTTCCATGATAAGTGGTGGAATTGTCATGATGTAAGCTTCGGCAGAAACGACGATGAATCCAGCAATGGTTGCATAGAAGAAAATTTGTTCGGCTGGAGCAATCTGTATCATAAGCAGTACGAACAGGATAATATGCAGTAGCATGAAGATGAGGAGAGCCGAGGTGGCAAGTTTTATTTTGTCGCAGCAATCAAGTAAAACGCCTGCAAGGATGCCGAAAATTGGCCACGCTAATGAGAAGAGGCCTTGCGCCCAACTTACTCCGACTACGCCATATCCAGATTGTCTTGCTAATAGCGGGATGGCAGTGCGCAAAGCACCGCTGAGTAAGGCGAGTAGACTAACGGTTAGGCAAAAATAGCGTATGTTCCTATTGGCAAAAAGCGTGAACATTCTTTTCTCCTTGAGATGCCACACAGGTTTCCGCTGGTCCATCAAGTACGGCGGTTGTATTCAGCATGTTTGCGACATAGCCGTCCAAGATATTCCTATCTGCTTGAGGTAGAAGAAAATACATGAGGTTGGAATACCATTGCCAACCAAGCTGAGTCAGCTGGAGATCGTTATCACTTTCTGCGATGAGACCTGCGTCTATGAGCTGTTGTAGGTTATTGTATACAAAAGAGGGGAGTGCGGTCCAGTCAATTCTTTCTTTGTTGGCATAGCCGTTATAAGGTAGCCGCATACACAAAGCCTTGGAGGCTTGTTGCTCCGCTGATACCCAATTGTAGTATAGTTTGGATTTGCCTTTAAGTTGTATGTCGGTAATGTATCCGCTTCGACTGGGATTGGCTCGTGTGACGAGTGAGCCGAGAATCGACATTGCTGACGCCCCGAAGCCAACCACATAATCGTCATGATAACCATGCAAATATTTGTGATAGCGGAAATAATTAGCTGAACTCGTTTTAGCGAGCGTTAGAGGAGTGTTATTGGCAATTTTGATATAGGAATGCCCATTACACGGCGCATAGCCGCAGCTGCGCATAACGATGTCGCTAAATAAGCGAAGCATCTGTCTATGTTGTAGGCTGGATGGCTTTAGCCCTTTTTGTGCGTAAGACTTATGCAGTTGCGACGTGATAGCCAGATTGTTGATTGCATAGAGGTTGATGGTTTCAGGGTGAAGCTCGCTGGCTTGCTTCAAATCGTATAATAGTTCTTCGGCTCGCTGGCTGTGCATACCATATAGTATGTCGAAACCGACATGTCCAATTATCTCTTGTGACCAAGCCACGGTATTTTTGATTTGTTCACGTGTTGAGGTGAGGTTAAACAATGATCGGAAACGCTCAATGAAACTCTGTACACCGAAGCTGATCCGGTTAACGCCGATCTCACGGGCAGCATAAAGTTTATCACGTGTGACGCTTTTCGGTTCGCTTTCCAGTGTAAACTCGGCTAAGGAAGAGAGCTCAAATTCGTCATGCAATACTTTTCCGATGTGTCGGATATTATCTGCGGACAAGAGCGAGGATGTGCCGCCCCCTATATAGATGCTACGGATGGGACCTCTAAGCGAGCGAATGAAATTTCCTTTGGTTCTGATCTCTGTAGTAAGCGCGGACATATAAGCTTCGATTTGCTTAACGTGCTTGTAGGCTCCTTTCTGAAAGGGACAGAAGGAACAGATGGTTGTGCAAAAGGGAATATGCAAATAAAGAGAAATGGTACGTGCTTGTGGAATCTGCTTACTTTGCGCTAGTTTATTAAAGTCTAGGTAATCGTAAAATTCATTTGAAATAGTGCGAAATAACGGATATGTGAAGTTGTAAATCGGCTTGAGTTGATCGAATTTCACAAAAGGATGATCCACGAGTTGCATAACCTACCTCCCCCAATTTCTTAACTTGCACTGTACTATTGACGGGCGACTGGTGATCCAATCACCCGAGTGTATTACCAAAGATTTTCACGGAACATAATGAATCCTCCTTTTGTAGAAATTATATATGTATTATACATATAACTTATTATATGAACAGGCTAGCTTGTTTAAGAGGCAATGTAAGATAAAAAAATGTCTCTTTATAAAAGAACGTTCTCTTGCAATCTTATGGTCTGATATTGTAATTGGTACCCTGTTTTACGTGGTCAGGCTATGAATGCCTAGAGCGAGAAAAAGCAGGGTCTTTTAATGGATGTGCGGGGCATCATTGTTATGTTGCTGGGACTTGGGATTTGCGTCTGATCATGAAATATCATTAGCGCAAAAAGATGTTTTTAAAGGTAAAGATATATTTTTAATATTCCTATAAAACTTCGAGAAGAGATAGAATTATCTATTAGAAAACATATAAATGTCCAGTGTGATAATATTATCGAATTACATGACATTATCGCTCTTGCCTGCCATTTTGACATATTGCCTAAAATCTCATTGAGATTGTGCCATGTACTGGCAAACGAGGAGAGATTGCATTTTGGTATGACTGCGGTGGAGTTACATGCCGCATTATCTTCGCTAGAATCCAATAGGAGTAGGTTTAATGGGGTGCATTTGCATGTGGGCTCTAATTTGAATTCGACTGAGTTTAAGAGTATCCACCTTAACTAAGGCTGGAAAGGATATTTACGCATTGAAGGATCAGATAAGTTTTATCGGTCTAGGCGGGGATATCTGACTTCCACAGCGTTCTGCAATGCCGTGAGGGTCAATGACGAATACCCTCGTAAAGTTTATGAGGCGTTGTCACAATTGCGTTGTGATTTACATAAGCTTACGGTAATTATTGAACCTAGGCGTGTTATATCTGAAGATTATGGTTATTTATTTTCAAATATGAGCTCTATAAAAGAGTGGAAGGGTACGGACTTAATAACAATCTTGGCTCTGGGGACGTGTGCTCGATCTGCACAGTATTACGAGAATAGAGTGCCGCAAATTTTGTCTTTTCGAGATATGAGCGGTGAATTGAGTTTAACGGATGCCGTTGGTTCAAATTGTTATGAGCATAGTATTCTTGTAAGAAATATGTCTATCCCATTAGATTTATCCTTAGATGACAAATTTATGCTGCCGGCATGTGGGAGCTATGATATAATGAATGCGTCAGATTGGATTCAAACGCGGTCTCAAATTATCATTTTTTGAAGAAAATGACGATTCGTATGGCGCTTATCGCTTTGCTTATTAGGTATTGTGCTTTGTTGGAGCATGTCTAGTCATAAAGTGCTTTCTGGTTGATGGTGAATCTTTAGTTGCGAGTGGATAGCTTGGTAGGTGGTTATTCCAAAGCGTGGTCATTTTAGGGAGACTGCGATAGTTGCTGTCGAATAAAGGAGATTTTCTGCAGTTGTATAAAACCTAGTGCGGTGCAAAATGTTCGTGCTTATTTGCAAAACATATTTAATTTGATTCGTCGATCTTTTGTACGAGTAGAAAGTGAGCACCGATGTATCATGTGCAGTACTATTTTCATTTTTACAACTGTTCTCATTCTCATTTCTCTTGTTTTTTGCTTAAGAAACCTGTGCTTCTCGGACCTTTTTGCGTATGAATGATAATAGAGCAAAGACCTTTCTTTCGTGATTTTTTTGCTCAAAAGAGCCGAACTATCTCAATGAGAAGAATTCTTATCTAAAAAGATCTTTTCTCGATTTATTATTTATTTTCAATTGGATAAAATTGTCCAGTTTTACGTTAGTAAACACATTCTATGGGTAGCATGTATATATTGTCCAATGGCATTTCTGTAAACATTGATTCTAATTTGTCATTAAATGACGATGCCTTAGTAACTCATAAAGATCGTCAGCTAAAATCACAAGCTTTATGGAAAAATTTCATATCCACCGCCAAAGATCTCTTTGGGCTATCCGTTGAAGGAGAAGTGTACGTTCTCTCCAGTTAAAAGACGGCGTTTGATATTCAGATCATTTCGAACTGCATCTTGATTTTGAAGTGATTGCGTTGTACAAAATCTCCAAACAGGATGACGAGTTCCTCGTTTATTTTTTATGTTTTTCAACAGTTCTTTATTGCCAAGAATTTGTTTTTTTTGGGGGGGGGGGCAGCGTATCAAGTCTTGTACCAAGAAATTTTCCAAAAAATTTTATTAAAAATAATGCAAATGGATGTGCAAGATGAACAAATACTTGCTGAGGATATTTTATCAACGATTGTAACTGCTTGTGGGCATCATATTGTACAAAAAATGCTCAATGACATAAATAGTCATTCAGGTCGTTACAGGGCGCCTATTTTTTCAGTGAAGGGACAAAAAAGGGTTGTTGATTACCATAATTCTTAGGTCAGAAGGTTGCCATGTTTAAAATTCTTTTTATCTCGCTGGCTATGTTTGCATTAGGTTTGGATGCTTATGTTGTTGCCGGTCTTCTTCCCAAAATTGCCGTCAGCTTTGATTTGAGTGAAGCCGCGGTAGGGCAAGCTGTGACAATTTTTACATTCTGTTACGCGCTTTCTGCCCCTTTTTTTACTCTGCTTTTTGCAATGAAAGAGGCAAGAAAAACTCTGCTTTATGCACTGTTCGTTTTCCTTGTTGCTAATGGTGTAAGCGCGTGTTCTGTCAACTATCCGATGCTGCTTGTCTCTCGTGCTATTGCTGGCTTTGGGGCTGGTTTGTTTTCTCCTATAGCTATGGTCGCTGCTACGCATCTCGTATGTGCTGAGAAGAAAGGGCGCGCATTAGGCATGACACTTGGTGGTATGAGTTGTGGGACAGTGTTAGGCGTGCCGCTTGGTTTGCTGATTAGCGATTATTTTAGCTGGCGTTCCAGCTTTGGGTTGGTGGTTTTATTTTCAATGATAGCTTTTGCTGGGCTTTGGCGGGGGTTGCCACGGCTTGCAATTGCTGCGCCAGCGTCTGTAAAAGAGAGAATACGGGTCTTAGCAGATAAAAGAGTTTTTATTACAGTTTTTATTACTCTTCTAACAGCGGTTGCGAGCTTAGGCGCATATACTTATATGATCCCTATTATTGCAAGATCTGTTCCTAATCTCGACATGGTTGCTGCTTTTTGGGTTTGGGGTGCGGGTGGCGTTATTGGGAGTTTTTCTATCGGTTATTTAATTGATAAAACGAAAGGTACACCTTTGTTATTATTAGCGCTTCTTTCACTCATGGCCATGGCGATTTTTTCGTTGTATTTCGCGCAATATTTGCACAGCATTTTATTTTTCCCGTTGTTTGTTTGGGGGATGACAGGGTGGGCTTCTTTGGCACCGCAACAGCATAGTTTGTTATCCTATCAACCACAACATAGTAATGCTGTATTAGCGCTTAATGGTTCTTGTAATTATCTTGGAAGTGCATTAGGCGCCTTACTGGGGGGGGTGGTTGGATCGTTTTTATCGTACAGCTATATACCTTTATTCGCTACCCTTATTCTTATTGTGGCTTTTTTACTAAAGATTATGTTAACAAGGTGCCTAGAGTTATGAGCCGCGGTGATGCTAAGCGTGTCTCGCTGTTTAGCTGTAATGGCTGACCAATTTAAGCGGCGCTTGGCGGGCCTTCAAAGTTAGCAGTGATCTCAGGGCGGTTTGCAGCACTTTCTGAGAACATTAATATTTCCTGTTGGTTTGCGCGCATTTTACTTCTGAAAAAATGAGAACGTTCGAACCGATGTAACGCATGCAGTACCATTTAGCTTTGTGCAACTATTCTCATTTCTCTTGTTTTTTCCTTAAGGAACCTGTGCTTCTCGGACTTTTTTTGCATATGAATGATAATAGAGCAAAGACCTTTCTTTCGTGATTTTTTGCTCAAAAGAGTCGAATTGTCTCAATGAGCAGAGTTCTTATCTAAAAAGGTCTTTTCTCGATTTATTATTTATTTTCAATGGGATAAAATTGTCCAGTTTTGCGTTACTAAACACATTCTATGGGTAGCATATTATGCTGTCCAATGGCATTTCTGTAGACATTGATTCTAATTTATCATTAAATGACGATGCTTTAGTAACTCATAATGCTCGTCAGCTAAAATCATAAGCTTTATGGAAAAATTTCATGTCCACCGCCACAGATCTCTTTGGGCTATTCGTTGAAGGAGGGGTATATGCTCTCTCCAGTTAAAAGACGGCGTTTGATATTCAGATCATTTCGAACTGCATCTTGATTTTGAAGTGATTGCGTTGTACAAAATCTCCAAACAGGATGACGAGTTTCTCGTTTATTTTTTATGTTTTTCAACAGTTCTTTATTGCCAAGAATTCGTTTTTAGGGGGGAGCATATCAAGTCTTGTACCAAGAAATTTTCCCCCAAATTTTATTGAAAATACTGCAAATGGATGTGCAAGATGAACAAATACTTGCTGAGGATATTTTATCAACGATTGTAGCTGTTTTGGCGCGTAATGTTGTACAAAAAAACGCATGGCATGAAGTCCAAAAAATCAATAAAGGCGCATTGCGTTTCTCCTTTAAGAACTGGGCATCTCCTCTTAGCTTAATGAGTTCTCATTATGCATCCTTTAGGCAAAACTTGCGATGGAAAGACTTTACGAAAAAAATCAATGTGTTTTGTTTAAAATATCTGAGCTTAATATGCCCTTCAATATGGAGGGGTGTTTCACAATGTTTGTTGTGATGAAGAAATTGCTCTCTCTTGGTATGCCAATGGCTATAGGGTTTATCTCTCAAATGATGATTTCTTTCACAGATGCAGCACTTGTGGCGCATTTAGGCGTTCAAGCCTTGAGTGGTACAATGTTGGCTCTGAGTATGTTTAGTTTTGTTATGTTGTTGGGGCTGGGAATTATTACCGCGGTTGCACCAAAACTTGCGGAAAGTTTTCGCAGACAAGATAGATATGCACTGAAGGCATGGTTTGATCAAGGAATATGGCTTTCCCTTTTGATTGGAATGATGAGTGTAATCATTTTATTCAATACGAGGAATATTTTATGTCTTCTTGGCCAAGATGAGGCAATTGCCAATATAGCGCAGGAATATAATAGTGGCGCTGCTATAGGGGTGGTGTTTTTTTATCTTTATGTCAATAGCCGTGGATTACTGTCAGCAATTGGTAATCCCAAGCCCTTAACTTGGATTATGCTTGCAGCTATCCCTATAAATTTTCTCATCTCTTGGCTGCTTATTTTTGGTATAGGTCCTGCAAGCGGATTTGGTGTCTTTGGTGCTGGAATTGCAAGTAGTTTGATCCGTATTTTGATTGTTATGGCAGTAGCAATAATTCTGTCCCGCAATTCTACTTTTAGTTCCTTTCACTTTAATTATTTAAGACCAAAGTTAGAAATTGCACGAATAATACAATTACTGTTCATAGGACTTCCCATTGGTATCCGTATTCTTATTGCGGAAGGCTTTCCTTCTGTCATTGCCTTCATGATTACAGCTTTTGGGGTCGAATCTTTGGCTGCGCATACGATTGGAATGCGTATCGATATGCTGATTTCTGTGGTCGCTTTGGGGATTTCCAGTGCAGCTACGACCATAGCAGCGTGGTATCAAGCTGATCGGAATCATATGGCTCTAAAACAGTTGCGTATGAGTATCACAGTTTTTGCTGTCTCTTATGTTTTGTTTTTATCAGGGTTTGTTTATTTCTCTTATGAATTCATTCTTACAACCATTTTTGATATTTCTTCACTCCACGTTGTTATTCTCTCTTGGGAGTTGCTTCCGTTTGTCTTATTGTCTTTTGCTTTTGGCATTTTAGGGGCTATGCTCAATGGCATACTTGTGGGTTTGCTTGATACGTTTTGGTCAACCATTGTTGTCACAATAAGCTATTGGGGGCTAGGCTTATTTGGGGGCGCGCTCATGGCACATTTTTTTGAATATGGCTTTATGGGTTATTGGTTTGGCATGATTGGCGCAAGCTTAATCGTTTCTGTCTTTAATTATATGCGCGTGGGTTATTTAATAAAACGCAATCCTCTGTTTGGTACGGGGTGAGTGTTATAAAGTGCTGTAAGCACTAGAGGTGAAGGCTAACCACTCACCGTCCATAGAGGCTATTTCCTTCTGTGGAGATAACAAGAGAGGTTATAAAACTTGCTTAATCTTGAAAAGAAGTACCTTTGATTGAGCCTCAATATGATCTGTTGAGTTTTGAAAATAATATGCGTTATGGTGACATCGTCAAATTGGCGATTCAGTGTTTTTATTTGTCAGAAATGTAGCGGGCACTAGAATATAGCCATATTTGGGATGGGCTTGTACCAATTGATAAGCTTATTGATAATGTTTGTAAGTGCCATAATAACGCACAAGAAGAAAGAGAAAATCGCTGTCTTTATTATGCGAAACAGCGCGCCAACTTAGAGTGCGAAATTATTGCTCTTGCAAAGTAAGGCAAAAAAAGCAAAATGTCAAAATGTGGTAATGCGAATTGATCTAGCTGATTTGCGTAAGCGAAAAAAGATAAAACAAGCACAAGAAACTTTGAAAGATAAAGAGAACAGCTTATACGACACTTTGCATGAAAGTAAATTTGCAGAGGATACAGAAATAAATAGGATAAAAGGAATTGCGACGTACAAAAGAAATATTCATAGACATATTTTATACTAAGCGTAACGGAGAAGCGCAAAGATGAGTATAATAGCGGGTGAAGATAAAATAGAGGGCATGAGTCAAAGCCCAGTTAATCCAGACATAGAAAAGTTAAAAGCAGCCTTTCCGCAATGTTTTGCTGAGGGAAAGCTAGATATAGATCAGCTTCTTAATCTATGCGGCGAATATATCGATAATGATTTTGAGAAATTCAAATTTGAATGGAAGGGTAAAGGAGCGAGTTTAAAGCTTGCGCAAAAGCCTTCACTTGGGACATTGCGTCCGAAGCGCGAGGAGAGCGTAAACTTTGATAATACGCATAATCTTTATATTAAGGGCGATAATCTTGAAGTGTTAAAACTTATCCAGCGGGCTTATTTTGGCCAAGTGAAGATGATCTATATAGACCCACCTTATAATACGGGGAATGATTTTATCTATGGTGATGATTTTAAAGACCCGTTAGCGCGCTATAAGGAAGTAACAAGCCAAACGACAAAATCAAATCCTGAGACAATGGGGCGGTTTCACACGGCGTGGCTCAATATGATTTATCCGCGGTTACGCTTGGCGCAAACTTTATTGCGTGATGATGGGGTGATCTTTATCTCAATAGATGATCATGAAGTGCATAATTTGCGCAAAGTGTGCGATGAGGTGTTTGGCGAAGAGAATTTTGTTGCTCAATTGGTGTGGGAGAAGGTTCACACGCGCAAGAATTCAGCGAAATATTTTTCTGTCAGCCATGAATATATTATATGCTACGCAAAGTATAAGGAAAATTTCAAGAGAAATTTACTACCGCGGCAGGATAGCTCTGCATATAAGAATCCAGATAATCACCCAAAGGGTCCTTGGAAAGCAGACCCTATTACTGCGCATAAGCCTTATGCGGCAAATTATACAATTACGAAGCCTAATGGGGTGGTTCTGAAAAGGCCGCAAGGCCGTTACTGGGCTTTTAGCGAAAAAGTTTTGAAAGAGAAAATTGCTAATAATGAGATCATATGGGGTGAAGGGGAATCCTACCCTATGATTAAAAGGTTTTTAAGTGAGACTCAAGATGGGTTGGTTCCTACGACTTTTTTCGGCAAGGAAATCGGTGCTAATTTTGATGAGGAATTTGCAGGAATTTTTAAACGAGAGTTTTCAGGTGATACCGCTTTTTCCAAACGTGAAATTGATCAATTAATGAATGTTCAAGGACTGTTTGAGTATATTAAACCTACCAAACTTATAAAATTGCTCATGCAAATCGGCACGAACAAAGACGACATCATCCTCGATTTTTTTGCGGGCTCTAGTACAACGGCGCATGCAGTGATGGCTTTGAATGCCGAAGATGGTGGTAATCGCAAATTCATTATGGTGCAATTGCCTGAATTGTGTGATGAGAAGAGCGAAGCTTACAAGGCAGGTTATAAGAATATATGCGACATAGGAATTGAACGTATTCGACGCGCTGGTGCACAAATCAAGCAAAAGCATGAAGCAGAACTTATACGTGAGCAGCCTCTAGACATTGGATTTCGTCTGCTAGAGCTGGATAGTTCTAACTTTCCCATATGGGACGATAGCCCGATTGATCCGAATGCACTTAATGTTAAGGAACAATTGAAAATGCGCTTTGATCATATTCTGCGAGGGGTAAATCCCGAACGCTCTCATCAAGATGTTATTTTCGAGATCATGCTTAAATATGGTTGGCCACTGGATTTAAAAATTTATCCTTTACCAATCAATGGAAAAAAATTCTATTATATAGGCGAGAGCGAAGGCGATGTCTTGGTGATTATAGCCATAGATCCGCCTTTTGAACCTGAAGATGCGGAGGAGATGATAAAGTACTTGCCCGTAAAAATCGTAGCGCTTAATGCGGCTTTTGAAGGTGATGAGGCGCTTATTAATTGCGACTTTATCTTTAAAGACAATGAAGTAAGTTTTGATAAAATTTAAATTATAGAAAGACGATTGGGGCGTCTATATGAAACTTAAATTTAAACAACAAGAATTTCAAAATTATGTGGTTAAAAGCGTCACTGATTTATTTAAAGGACAACCGCAAAGAGCTTCTTCTTTTTCCTTGCGTTTAGAACAAGGACAATTAGCGTTAAATGAATTTGGTTATGGTAATCAATTATTGATTAGTGATGAAAACATATTAGCAAATTTACGAGAGGTGCAACAGAACAATAAACTCTTGGCGAGTAAGACGCTAGAGCAAAAGCAATTTTCTATTGAGATGGAAACGGGGACAGGCAAAACCTATGTCTATACCAAAACGATTTTTGAGTTAAATCAACGCTATGGCTTTACCAAATTTATTATTGTCGTACCAAGTGTTGCTATTCGCGAAGGGGTATATAAATCACTGCAGGTAACGAGGGAGCATTTTCAAGCAGAGTTTGATAATCTGCCCTATCGTTATTTTATTTATAATTCAAAAGATCTTTCGCAAATTCGCCAATTTGCAAACTCGACCAATATTGAAATTATGATTATCAATATTGATGCATTTAAAAAAGCAGAAAATATTATCAATCTTCCGCAGGATAAACTGAATGGCGAAAGTGCTATGCGCTATATCCAAGACACAAATCCGATTGTGATCATAGATGAACCGCAATCGGTGGATAATACAGCAAAAGCGAAGGAGGCTATTGCGAGCCTTAACCCGCTTTGTGTTTTCCGCTATAGTGCCACGCATAAAGAGGAGATTAATCTTTTATATCGTCTAACACCTGTTGATGCTTATAAAAAAGGATTGGTAAAGCAAATTTGTGTCTCTTCTAATCAGATAGAGAAAGATTTTAATCGTCCCTATGTTGCCTTAAAAGGCGTATCACACGAACATGGCTTTAAGGCGCGCTTAGAGTTGGATGTTGTGGGAAAGAATGGCACTGTTAGCCGCAAAATGGTTACAGTGAGGCAAGGCGATGATCTGTATCTCATTACGGGCGGGCGTGAGCTTTATAAAGGCTATATTGTTTCGGGTATCAATTGCATGGCGGAGGATGAAGCCGTTGAATTTTCTAATACTGAAATCGTCAAATTTGGTCATGCGCTTGGTGATGTGAATACAATAGAGCTTAGACGCGCGCAAATTTATCGCACTATAGAAACACATTTAGATAAGGAATTGCGGCTTGTGCCTTTAGGGATCAAAGTTTTATCGTTGTTTTTTATTGATGAGGTAGCTAAATATCGTAGCAATGATGAAGAGCCAGCGCTTTATGAGTGTATGTTTGAAGAATGTTATGAAGAGCTGTTGGCGAAAGAGAAGTATGCACCATTGCGAACTAAGTTTGCGCAAAATGTTCGAAACGTGCACGGCGGTTATTTCTCGCAAGACAAGAAGGGTGTGTATAAGGATACAAAAGGCGACAGCCAAGTCGATGATGACACTTATAACACGATTATGCGTGATAAGGAGTGGTTATTATCTTTTGCATGTCCCTTACGTTTTATCTTTTCGCATTCGGCATTGAGAGAAGGCTGGGATAATCCGAATGTGTTTCAAGTTTGCATGTTAATTGAGCAAAAATCGAATTTTACCGCACGGCAAAAGATTGGTCGCGGTTTGCGCTTGTGCGTAAACCAACAAGGTGAGCAGGTGGAAGATAAAGATATAAATGTGCTGCATGTTATGGTGAATGAAAGCTTTTCTGAGTTTGTGAGTACATTGCAAAAAGAATTAGAGGCGGATATTGGTTATAAACTTGGTACATTGCAGATGGAGCAGTTGGTTGGCTGTATTTATGAAGATGTGAAATATGTGGTCGCTAAAGTGGAAGTGCCTCAAGCACAAAAAATTGTTAAAATGCTTGTTGCAAAAGATTTGATTGATGAGGCGGGTGTCGTTAAAGTAGACCAAGATTTAGTGGCGAATGAATTTGAAGTTATAGGAACGTCGGAAATACCACGCGAGTTACGTCAAGAAATTATGAAAAAAATTGATGCGGGCACACTTATTAATGTTGAGACGCTGCAAGATCTGACTTATACGACAGTGGTAACGGAAACAAAGAGTCTGTCTTCGCAAGAGGCTGCTGATATATTGGTTGAGTTGCGTGAAAAAGCCTTGCTTACATCAGCAGGGAAAATCACAGATACATTAAAAATGCAATGGGCAGCTGGGACGTTGGATTTAAGTGAACGTTTTAGTAAAGGGCAAAAGCAAGCTGTGCTGCAGGCGCTAGAAGCGAGCCAAGCCATGCCGATTATTCGTAATGCTACGCGCGAGGTGCGGGTTAAGCTTAAAAAACAAACAGTCGCTTCGCCTGAGTTTCTGGCATTATGGGAGAAGATCAATAAAAAGACCACTTATCGTGCAAAGCTTGATTGCACAGAGTTTGTCGTCAAAGCAGTGGATGCAGTGGAAAAAATGCCGCCAGTTGCGCCTGCGCATTTGGTTTATCAGACAGCAGAGATAGAACTGGATAGTACTGGTGTGACCTATGAAGAGAAGTTATTAAAGCAGAGTACACTTGATTATAGTTCGTGTGCACTGCCGAACATTGTAAATTATTTGACCTTAAAGCTGAAATTAACTGCAAAGACGATTATTAGTATTTTGATAAAGAGTGGTCGTGAGCATGAGTTTGTGAAAAATCCACAAGCTTTTTTAGAGCGTATAGAAGAAATACTCAATAAAACCCATGTTAATTTGACAATTGATGGCATTAAATATTTAAAGCTGGTAGGGCAAGAATATAGTGTGCAAGAGTTTTTTACCAGCGAAGAGCTTGTGGCAAATTTAGAGCGCACAGCTGTTGTGAGTGAGAAAAGTGTGTATGATCATGTAGTTTATGAAAGCAGTGTGGAGAAAGAGTTTGCACAAAGTCTTGAAAATGATCCTGAAGTCAGATTGTTTTTTAAATTGCCAAGAAGTTTTAAAATAGCCACTCCCATTGGTTCTTATACGCCTGATTGGGCGGTCTTTTTAGAGCGGGATGGCGAACAAAAGCTTTACTTTGTGCTGGAGACAAAAGGGGCAAACAGCGAGTTTGATTTGCGTCTTAAAGAAATGCTGAAGATTAAATGCGGCAAAGCGCATTTTGCTGCACTGCAAACGAGCGTTGCGTTTAACGATCAGCCGGTGACAGATTGGCGTGAATATAAGCGTACTTTGCTCGAAGGAGAGCATGAGTTTCCAAGTGCTGCGGTAGTTGTTGCAGAATGATTGGTGTATGAAATACTTAACGTGGGCACGGGAGAAGAGAAAAGCTTTTTATATCAAGATAATAAAGTGACAAAAGATAGCTATACTGCATACTTCATGTTAAATTGGATTGTTTTCATTTAATACAGGAGGTAAAGTTATGAAAACTAAAGATATGTATAAACCACTGAAAAAAATTTAAATGAAGCGGGTTGATGTTGCTGCACTTAAAGCCCAAGCAAGTGAGCAGAAAATAGCTGCTCGAGGTGCTCTCACGAATTGAGGTGTTAGAAACTATAAAGTTGGCGGCAAAAAAAGCTGCTAGCTTTATGGCTTTTGGATATATTCATGACGATAGATTATGAAGTTTAAAAATTGCTCTATGGCTGTGCGGCAATGAGTGGTGTTCGTTTGATTACCGGTTCCTTCCATGCTTTTTTTATTGTCTATGGGCATTAGTATAACACAGTTAGCTTTATTGCAAATTGTGTTTAGCGTGGCTATTTGTATTTTTGAAGTGCCTTGTGGGATTTTAGGAGATAAACTCGGCGTTAAACAAAATGTTATCCTATCATGTTTTTTTTTTGCGCTCTTCTTCTTTTTATGTACTCACGGGGCTAATCTTTCTGTCTTAATTCTGGCAGAAATTATTTATGCTTTAGGCTTTGCTTTATGTTCTGGCACGGATAGCGCATGGATTAAAGGCTTAATCGATGGTGGTGGTGACAAGGGTAGTTTGATCTACCACCAAGTAAATGCCTATAAGCGGGAACTGACAGCATTCATGAATACGGTTGCTGGTGCGCTAGGTGTTCTTATTGTTTTGTGTATGGATAATTATCAGTCGGCATATTATTTTTGTTCTTTCGGGTTTCTCGTGCTTGTATTCTGGTTTAGTCGGGTGAGGGGGATAGGTATTGCATCCGTTTCGGGACGTCAGCCAAGGGACTCGGGTTCTTTGTTGCATGCAGCAGAAGCTTTTATTTATTTAGTTACCTCAAAAATCAGGTTATATTATATATTGATATGTGGTTTTATTGTTGCTGCATTGCAGCCAATATTTCATTTTGGCAACCTTTTATTTTAGGACAAGCAGGAGCATTAGACAATGCAACAGAAAAGACTAGAATTCTTATTCTTGGTTTGTGCTTTGTGTCTTATACTCTCATGGAATACTTATTTAATTGCTTTGTCATTAAATATCTTATAAAAAAATATGCTCCTATGGCGATAACTTTATGTTCACTGGTCTTGAGTGCTATTGTTATGCTTGCTTTGCTTCTCGTTGCAAACAGTTGGGCTCCCCTTATTTTATTCACCGTATTTCACAGTTTTTTTCTGTCCCCCTAACGCAGTTTGAAGCAGAATTTTTAAAACATATTCAACAAAAGAATGCGAATACGGTTTTATCCATTGTTAGTTTCCTTGCACGTATTTTGGGTATTTTAGCGCTTGTGCTGATAGGTTGGTTGGCGAATAATGTTTGTATAGAAGCAGCTTTTTGTTTCGCCTTGCTTTGTATATGTTTAATTATCCCGCTTAATTTGGCTTGGTTTTATACTGATAAAAAGTTAATAAAAGATGGGCAGTTTTGAGGGTGAAGATACAGTTGAATAGGATTTTGCCTATTACTTACATAAAGACATAGAAAAAAAATAGTGTGTGGGTCATCTTATATGGATTTCATCGAAATGAATAGCTGTACATCGTTTTTAGTAGAGATGCTGACCGATTTGAATACGCCAAATGATTGTGCTGCTATGAGCCAGAAGTATCGGAGCGAACAGATCAAGAAGCTTATAATATTGATGTTTTTCTAAAGAGTGGGTATATATTAGATTTTGCAAAGAAATCACAAGCTTTTTAGAGTGCGCAGAGGAAACCCTTAATAAAGCGCATGTCAATCTTACTATTGATGGTATTAGATATTTAAAACGAACTGACCAAGACTATAGCGTTGCAAGAATGTTTTGCAAGGAGAGATTTTTGGCGAATTTAGAACGGACCGCTGGGACGAGTGAGAAAAGCGTGTATGATCATGTGGTTTATAAGAGTAATATTGAGAAAGAATTTGCGTAACATCAATGATAATGCTCCGAAGTAAAATTATTTTCTAAATTGCCAAGGAGGTTTAAAATCGTGACGCTCTTAGGCTCTTACACGCCGGATTTGCGGTATTTTTAAAGCGAGAGGGAGAACAAAGGCTTTACTTTGCGCTGGAGAGCTGTTTTAAAGAAAGCCTATAAGGAGAAAATTATATGATGGAGCTTAGTGATACATTTGCGAAGTTTGAAGACATTTGTTCGATGAGTATCTTGATTTTGTAGCGCTGATGAAACAGGATAATACGCTGCTCAGTGGTAATTATACTGTTGATTATGAGATCGAGCATGCAGGCATTCATCGCGATTCTGTGTTGTTAGATCTTGCTGGCTCTACCGGTTACAGTTCGCGTTATTGTTTTGAAAAAACTGGATCTTCTGCAGAGGGCATTGATATATCTGAAGTAGCAATCATTATTGCTCGTGAGTTGGCCGCTAAGCTTGCTGCGGATAGTCGTTTACGCTATCAAGCTTCTGACGCCTGCAGCCTTCCTTTTTATGCAGAAACGTTCATGTACTTGGTG
This sequence comes from Bartonella sp. MM73XJBT.G, assembly GCF_028618435.1. Classification (GTDB taxonomy): domain Bacteria; phylum Pseudomonadota; class Alphaproteobacteria; order Rhizobiales; family Rhizobiaceae; genus Bartonella. Next base: position 118,928 of record NZ_JAQISW010000005.1, on the reverse strand, counting down.
GATGTGATTTTGCATTTTTTCAAGCAAGAGAACAACCGCTGTCTGAGGTCAGTCGTGTTTTGAAAGTAGAGGGTATTCTTTGTACTTCAAATTTTTACTATAGAAGGGCGCTTAGCGATAAAATGATTACTGACGTTTATAGCGCTATAGGGTTCAAACCTGATCCTGCTTCGACGCTGCATTATTGGCATGACTTTTTGGGCAAAGCAGGATTGGAACTGGATCAAGAAAAAGATTATGAATTATCGTCTCGATCCTATGATGAGCTTAAAGACAATCTTCGTAGATATATTAGAATTGAAAATAAGTTCATTTGTTCGCTTGAGGAAAATATACAGGATGCATTTTATGAGCGATATCTTGCTATCCGTGCTCCTCTTAATGCTCAACGAGATTATCAGGGAGTTACCATACAGTTATGGCGCAAAAAATAGTAGCTCAAAATATCATCATGGCAGCTAAACGACTACGTGAACGCCAGCCTTATAGCGACGAGCCATTTTTTATATTCGATGTTGATTCTGCGCTGGAACGGGTTCTGCATCTGCAAGCGGTCTGTCAGCAATATTTTCTGGACGCAGTTATTGCTGTTTCGGTTAAGTCATGCTCGTTAGGTTTGTTGTTGCGACTAATCGCTGAGCACGGACTCAGTGCAGAAGTATGCACGGCAGATGAGCTTCAGCTAGCTTTAAAGGCGGGTTTTACTGGCGATAGGATTGTATTGGATGGACCTTATAAATCTCTCAAAGATCTTTCTCAAGGGATTGCTGAAAAGGCACTCATTCATGTCGACAGCCCGCACGAACTCAAGGCCATAATTGATCTGGTTTCTGATACTGACCGCGTAGTGGGTCTGGGCTTAAGATTGGCGCATTTTTACAAAGATAGCCAGCGTTCTCGTTTTGGAGTGACAGTGGAAGAGTTTGAGGAAGAAATCGTTCCCTTGCTGCAATCTTGCAAGAATGTTTATCTTAAGGGCTTTCATCTTCATATAGATGCGAATCTGGAAAGTTCGGCACGAATTATTGAGAACTTGCGTGATTGGCTTCCCTTCCTTTTAAAAAATATGCCTAAGGGAGGGTATCTTGATATGGGGGGCGGATTTCCAGCAGACTCCTTTTCAGCAGATGCTGGAGTTACGGCTACAAAACCACGGGAGTTTTTCCAAGAAATTTTTAATGTTTTATCTGAACAAGATCTCACTTTACCTGCTAGATGGAAATTGATTTTTGAGCTTGGTAGGTATATCAGCGAAGATCATGGTTATGCTGTAGGAAGAACTGTGAGTATTAAAAAGCGCGATCAGGTCGATATCATACAGACAAATCTTGGCATTAACTGGATACCTTCTGTCCGTGTTTGGCATCATTCGCTTGTGCCGTTAGAAGAGAAAAAAAACGCTTGTGGTAAACATGGTCAGATATTAGTAGGTTTTAACTGTTTTGAAAATGACTGCCTTTTTCCCAAGGCAGATTATGGTTTGGGCAAAGATCAGTTGTTTATTATTCGCGGTTGCGGTTCTTATGATTTACAAACTGCTCATGAATGGACGCGTTTTAAACCTCCCGTATACGCTTTATACAAAAAAGAAATCGTAACAGCTAGGCTTGCAGAAAATGCCTTACCAGCTGGGCGAGTAGATTTATTGTATAGAGAGGAAGCTATTAGTGTGGATAAAAATATTCAACTCGCACCCGCGTCCTCGAGATATGCTTCCGAACTTTTTAATATTATAGATCGTAATAGAAAGGAATTCAGTCAATATATGGCTTGGCCACGTTATGTTACGAATGAATATGATGAAGCTATTTTTCTTGACGTTTGCTTTTTACAACATCAGAAGAATGATGGAAAAACATATGCTATTTTGTTTGATGAAGTTCCAGTGGGATTACTTTCTTTCAATAGGATTGATAGTGGTAATAAGACCGCTTATATCGGCTATTGGCTTGATTTAAAACTTCAAGGAAAAGGGATTATCACTAAGTCTGTGGAGGCCTTGATACAGTCTTATTTGAAATCTGGCGAAATAAAAAGATTTGTCATAACATGCTCAGTAGACAACCAAAAAAGCAACGCAGTAGCACAGCGCTGTGGCTTTGAGCTTGAGGGAAGATTGAAAAAAGCTGAATTGTTAAACGGAGTTTTTCATGATCAGAATATTTATAGCTTTATAATGTATGATTAGCTAAAAAAGTATTTCTTGATATACTGTGTCAGTTTGTACCGATGAGGTAAATTGTCAATGCTGAATAAGATTCAGCTGGGCAAATAAGAAGTCAGAAGTCATATGTATAGCGTTTGGAGAGGGGCAAGAAAATCATTGAGGAGGGTGGTGTTCTCAATCAAGCTAGATTTGTTAGCAGAATAGGAAATTCGCCTTTCGTTCAGCTGTCCACGAATGCTGAGCGCTTCTCGTTGTCTCAAGCATTTATCGCAGTTGCGGTAAGGCGCAGTTAATGAGAAGCTATGATTGGGTATTTTGTTGTATAGATTTAGGAAGCAGAAGTGGCGATGCGTATCGCTTCTTTGTGGACATTAAAAGTAGAGCTATCATAATTACGTTGATCTTCCACTATAAGATTTTATATGGTTATTGCTTGCCAGAATAGCTTTAGGACTTTTGTTTTTTATAAACAGAACGTTAGCACAGATGTATCACATGCAGTGTCATTTTTCACTATGTTTAATATGATAAGCAGCTTATAATAATAACAAGGACTCTTTTGCCTTGATGGGAGTTGCATATTCTCTAAAAATTAAGTTGATAAGGATTTTTAGTAACGCTTAAACATGAAATGATACCATAATAGCGGGCTTTGATTGTTTTTAAAATTGGTGTGTTATGGTTGTGAAAAATGGTAAACAAATGAAAAAAAAAGGCTCTAAGCCTGTTTCTGGTTTTCTTAAAAAATTACGAGGTGTAAGCAATTGGCAGCAAGTTTCGCAGTGGCTAGCTTTCCGTAATGTAGAAGATATTGAATGTATTACTCCTGATCAAGCGGGGGTACCCCGTGGCAAAATGATGCTTTCTAAAAAATTTACCTCGGAAACATCATTGGCATTACCTTCAGCGGTTTTTGTCGCAACAATCTCAGGAGATTATCCTGAAGATGGTCATGGTTTTGAATATCCCAAAACTGATGGTGATCTACGCCTTGAGCCTGATTTGTCTACATTAAGCATTGTACCATGGGAAGATGCTCCCACAGCACAAGTGATTTGTGATCTTGTGTATCAAAATGGACATGTTGTCGATTACACACCACGAAATGTTTTGCGAAAAGTCGTTGATTTTTATACACAAATGGATCTAATGCCGGTTGTTTCACCAGAAATTGAGTTTTATTTAGTACAGAAAAATCCTGATCCTGATTATCCTTTAGTTCCTCCAGTTGGGCGTTCTGGACGTTCAATTGGTGGGGGACAAGGGTATTCGATTGCCGGTGTGAATGAATTTGATGAGTTCATTGATGATATTTATCATTTTTCGGAAGCGCAAGGGTTGGAGATTGATACCCTCATTCATGAGGAAGGGGCAGGGCAATTTGAAATCAATTTACGCCATGGTGATCCCATCGAATTAGCCGATCAAGTTTTTATGTTTAAACGAACAATTCGTGAAGCAGCACTAAAGCATAATATGTATGCTACTTTTATGGCCAAGCCTATTCAAGGGCAGCCAGGTTCTGCGATGCATATTCATCAATCCGTTGTTGATAAGAAGACAGGTATGAACATTTTTACACAAAAGGATGGTGAAGAAAGTGTTTGTTTTCGTCATTTTATTGGTGGATTACAAAGACATATGGCAGGATCACTTGTAATGCTTGCTCCTTATGTAAATTCCTATCGACGTCTTATGCCTGATATTTCAGCACCGGTTAATTTACGATGGGGATATGATAACCGTACCACAGCATTTCGTGTACCTCGTTCTGCTCCTCAAGCACGGCGTGTTGAAAATAGGCTTCCCTCGTCAGATTCTAATCCTTATTTAGCGCTTGCGGCTTCTTTGGCTTGCGGTCTCATTGGGCTACAGCAAAAGCTTGAACCCGATGAGCCAACAACAAGTAATGTGAATGCTGATAGCATTGAATTACCGCGTGGTCTCATTGAAGCGGTCAATTTATTTGAACAAGATAGAGCGATACGTGCTATTTTAGGGGATGTGTTTGTCAGTACTTATGCTGCAATCAAACGACAGGAATTTGAAACTTTTATGGAAGTGATTAGCCCGTGGGAGCGCGAATATCTCTTGCTTAATGTTTGAGGTTTATCACGATGATTGATTATAATCCGATTTCTCCAGGAATTTCTTGGTATGAGGACACTTTAGAAGAACGCCCCTCTTATCCGTTTTTAAATGAAAATATACAGTGTGATGTGATTATTATTGGAGGTGGATTTACCGGACTTTCGGCTGCTTACCATTTAGCGAAGTCTGGAGTGCATGTTGTTTTGTGTGAAGCTTCGCGTTTTGGTGATGGTGCTTCAGGGCGCAATGGTGGGCAATTAGGAACGGGGCAACGGCAATGGGTAGAAACACTAGAGAAAAAATATGGTTTTGAGCGAAGCAAGGCTTTGTTTGATTTAGCTGAAGAAGCCAAAAGAGATATCTTATCTTGGTGTGCAATGCCCAATTGTCAATGCGATTTTATGCGAGGACAGCTTTCTGTTACCCATAAAAAACGTGAACGAGCATCTTATCAACGGCATATAGAAACGATGCAGCGTTATGGTTATTACGGTCTTACTTTTATGGATAGGGATGAAACAGTAAAACGGCTTGGTTCCTCTTTTTATCATGGTGGTATTTATGATGCCGATACGGGTCATATTAATCCCTTAAAGCTTATTGTTGGGTTAGCAAAAAATGCGAAAAATGTTGGTGCTAAGCTTTATGAGAAAACCCAAGCAACAGGAGTGGAACGCAATGGTAACCATTGGAGGGTGATAACAAAACGGGGAAATATAAGAGCGGAGCATGTTTTACTTGCGACCAATGCGTATAAACTTGGACTTCAAGGATTTGTTGAGAAAAAGATTTTTTCTCTTCGCTCTTATATTGGAGCAACAAAACCGTTAGAGAAAGACAGCCCGATTCTTCAAGGGGGCGAATCGGTTGATGATTCTCGTTTTATGGTTCGCTATTTTCGCAAAAGCGTGGATAATCACTTATTATTTGGTGGAGTAGAAAGCTACGATAATCAATATCCTGCAAATTTAGAAAAACGTATAAAACGCCAGATTACTGAAATTTATCCTCAGCTACACTCTGTTAATCTAACCCATCATTGGGGTGCAACGGTCGCCATCACGGTTGAACGAATGCCTTATGTTCGACAACTTTTCTCAAGAATTACTTATTGTGGTGGTTATTCAGGGCATGGCGTTATACTTGCTCCTTTTATGGGAAAATTATACGCAGAATGGTTAACTGGGAATCATGAACGTTTTGCCTCTTTTCAAGACTTAAAGATTTCATCTTTTCCGGGAGGAAGAATTTTGCGTTATCCGCTTATATTTTTAGCAATGCGTTGGTTTTCTTTAATGGATCATTTTTAACAGAAACATTGATTGAAATTTAGAAAATTAATGGCTTGTTTAGGTTCTGCCTGCTTTAATGATGAAAGCTGTTATAAGTAATATAGGTTATAAGTAATATAGGATTGAATAATCGAATAGAAAAATAAATAAGTTCATGGTAAGTAAAATTATTCCAGTTTCTCCCTTTGATTGTATTGTTTTTGGTGGTAATGGTGACTTAGCAGCGCGCAAACTTATGCCTGCTCTCTATCATTGTCAGTGTGTTGGGCAATTTAATGAGCCCACGCGTATTATTGGGGTTGCTCGTTCTGCATGGAGTAATGAAGAATATCAAAATTTTGTTCGGGCTTCTTTAGAAGCACATATTCATCCAAAAGATCTCAATTCAACTGAACTTCATCGCTTTCTTGCACGTTTGACTTACGTTTCTGTTGATGTTTCCTCAAACCAAGGGTGGCAAGATCTTGCGCTGGTATTGTCACAAGTTTCAACAGATATTCGGGCTTTTTATTTGGCTGTTGGTTCGTCACTTTTTTCTGATATTGCGATGAAGTTGGGGAAAAGCAATTTGGTGACGCCACAAACACGAATTATCATTGAAAAACCTATTGGTCGTGATGTAAAAACAGCTGTTTCGCTTAACGATGCATTTGCAAGTGTTTGTAATGAAGATCAAATCTTTCGCATTGATCATTATCTTGGCAAGGAAACTGTTCAAAATCTGATGGCATTGCGATTTGTTAATACACTTTATGAGCCGTTATGGAATTCCAATTATATTGATCATGTTCAAATAACGGTTGCTGAATCTTTAGGTTTGGAAGGGCGTGCAGAATATTATGAAAGTGCAGGTGCACTACGCGATATGGTGCAAAATCATATGCTGCAATTGCTCTGTTTGGTGGCGATGGAAATACCATTTACGAATAGAGCAAATGCTGTACGTGATGAAAAACTGAAAGTTTTACATTCTTTAACACCTCTTGATGTTCATAATGTAGAGCACCATACTGTACGTGGGCAGTATCTTTCTGGTGTCTTGAAGGGTGATCCTGTGGGATCTTATCTTGAAGACTTGGGAAGAGAAAGTAAGAGCGAAACATTTGTAGCGTTGAAGGTTAAGGTTAATAATTGGCGTTGGGCAGATACACCTTTTTATTTACGAACTGGTAAGCGTATGCCTACGCGAATGTCTGAAATTGTGGTTGTTTTCAAATCCATTCCACATAATATTTTTAATGTGGATTCGAATGAGATTTTTTCTAATCGGCTTGTTATTCGCCTCCAGCCTGATGAAGGCGTCAAACAATGGTTGATGATTAAGGATCCAGGTTCTGGTGGTATGCGATTTCGTCATATCCCCCTGGATATGAGTTTTGCTTCTGCATTTTCTCAACGTAATCCTGATGCTTATGAACGCTTATTGATGGATGTTATTCGCGGAGATCAAACACTCTTTATGCGTCGTGACGAAGTTGAAGCGGCTTGGCATTGGATTGATCCTATTATTGAGGGATGGCAAGCAATAAAACAGCCTGTTCATGGTTATAGCGCTGGTTCATGGGGACCGCCTGCTTCGATAATTTTAATGGAACGTGATGGACGTATGTGGAACAATTTAGTTTAGAGCGATAAACAATAAGTATGCATGGAATGAATATTGACCGTTTAAATTTTGAAACACCCACGACTCTTGCTTTAGCGTTGGCTGACCGTGTTGCAGCAGAGCTTAGTATAGCTGTACTTGAGAGAAAACGTGCAATTTTGGCGGTTTCTGGTGGAAAAACACCAGAATTGTTTTTCCATTATTTATCAAAGGCTGACATTGACTGGCAAAATATTATCATTACTTTGGTCGATGAGCGCTTTGTACCTGCTCACCATGAGCGTTCCAATGAACATATGGTACGGCATCATTTATTACAAAATTTTGCAGCTAAAGCGCATTTTGTAGGGCTTTATCATAAGGCCCGCACCGTTGAGCTTGCGGCTTTTTCAGCAGCAAGTCGTGTTAATACTTTACCTAAACCCTTTGATGTTGTTGTTTTAGGAATGGGGAATGATGGACATACGGCTTCTTTTTTTCCTGATGCTGATCGTTTAAAGCAAGCACTTGATCTTCGAACACAAGCACTTGTTTTACCACTTCATGCCAAGAGTGCTTTTGAGCCAAGACTCTCACTAACTTTGCCAGTTATTATGCAATCTCGTTGTATTATTCTCCATTTTGAAGGTTTTCAGAAACGCGATTGCTTTGAAGAGGCTTGTCAAGATGGATCTGAAATAGAAATGCCGATTCGGGCAATTTTGCGTAATTCCCCTCATCTTGTGCAGGTTTATTGGTCACCTGCAGAAAATGAAATAAGTGAATCAGAATGTGAGAGACAAGGGGAATAGAAATGCAATCTCTCTTTAATGAATAAGGGAGAGAAACAATGAAAGGGGGGAAGTAAATATGACACTTTCCAAGATAATTGCCACAGTTACACGAAGGATTTATGAACGCTCTCTACCTACACGAGAAATTTATTTAGAGCGCATCGCGAACGCACAAAACCACCGTCCCAAGCGAAGTTTTTTAGGCTGCGCCAATCAGGCTCATGGTTTTGCTGCTTGTGGAGCAATAGACAAAGAGCATTTGAAGGGAAATATCGTTGGAAATATTGGCATTATCACGGCCTATAATGATATACTTTCAGCACATCAACCTTTTGAGTCTTTTCCTCGCTTAATTAAAGAGGCTGCCCGCAGAGTGGGTGGTGTCGCACAAGTCGCAGGTGGTGTTCCCGCGATGTGTGACGGTGTAACACAAGGGAATGCGGGGATGGAGCTTTCCCTTTTTTCGCGTGAAGTGATTGCAATGGCTACCGCTATAGGCTTATCACACAATATGTTTGATGCTGCACTGTATCTTGGAGTTTGTGATAAAATTATACCTGGTTTAATGATTGGTGCACTAACATTTGGTCATCTACCAGGAATTTTTGTGTCTGCTGGTCCCATGACAAGTGGTCAAGGCAATAATGAAAAAGCGAGAATACGCCAGCTTTACGCAGAAAATAAGGTGGATCGTCAAACATTATTGGAATCAGAAGCACGCTCTTACCACGGGCCAGGAACCTGTACATTTTATGGGACTGCTAATTCAAATCAGATGATATTGGAGATGATGGGGCTACAGATGCCAGGTAGCGCTTTTATCAATGCGAATACACCGTTGCGTGATGCTTTAACAAAGGAAGCAACAAAGCGTGTACTTGAAATGACAGCCCTTAGCAATGATTATAGTCCACTTGGTATGATAGTAGATGAGCGCTCTTTCGTGAATGCTATTGTAGGTTTAAATGCGACGGGAGGATCTACCAATCATGCGATTCATTTAATTGCCATGGCTGCTGCTTGCGGTATTCGATTGACATGGCATGATATTGCAGAAATTTCGTCAGTTGTTCCTCTTTTAGCACGGATTTACCCCAATGGTTTAGCTGATATCAATCATTTTCACGCAGCTGGTGGTATGGGATTTGTCATTCGCGAGCTTATAGAGGCCGGTTTAGTGCATGAAGATGTTTCTACAGTTTGTGGTAAAGATCTCAATGCTTATGCAATTGAAGCAAAGCTTTCTGCTGATGGTTGTGTGGTGCGTGAACCCGCTGTGAATGAAAGTGCTCATCATAAAATATTAGCAGGGTGGAAAAAACCATTTCAGCCTGACGGTGGTCTTCGTGTTTTATCGGGAGATTTGGGAACAGCTATTATAAAAGTTTCATCCGTTAAACCAGAATATTGGCAGATTAAAGCACCAGCCCTTGTCTTTAATGATCAAGAGGAGCTCCAAAAATCTTTTCAATCTGGAGCATTGCATGATAAAGATTTCATCGCTGTTATTCGCTACCAAGGACCAAAAGCCAATGGGATGCCAGAGCTTCATAAATTAACAACAATTTTAAGTGTTTTACAAGATCGTGGTCAAAGGATAGCATTGATAACGGATGGCCGTATGTCCGGAGCATCAGGAAAAATTCCCGCTGCCATACATGTGACACCAGAAGCTTTGGATAATGGCCCCATTGCGCGGTTGCAAGATGGTGACATTGTTTTCCTCGATGTTCATAGGGGTAAATTAACTCTTTTAGAGGATTTAGCAAAATTTAATGCGCGAACAATCATACCTCCTGATCTTTCAAAAAATGAACAAGGTGTTGGACGCGAACTCTTTCGTGTGTTCCGTCAATCGGTTAATCGTGCAGATCAAGGAGCATCTGTTTTTATGACGTGAGAAATGCAAAAAAAACAAGGTGAACCATATGCAATGAAATCATGTACAATGATTGTTAAAATTTTTAGAATTTTGGTATAGGAAGATTGTGTAATCGGGCAGCAGCTTTAAGTGTATTAACCATAAGCATAGCAATTGTCATTGGTCCAACACCTCCTGGAACAGGGGTAATTGCGGCGGCTTTTTCTTTTACATTTTCAAAATCGACATCCCCAACAAGACGCGTTTTTCCTACACCTTTTTCTGGTGTGGCAATGCGGTTAATACCAACATCAATAACAATTGCACCATTTTTCACCCAGTCTTTTTTAATCATTTGAGGACGGCCTATAGCCGCTACGAGAATATCGGCGCTCCGACATACATCATCAAGGTCACGGGTACGACTATGGGCAATTGTCACAGTAGCATTAGCTGCTGTTAAAAGGGCAGCCATAGGTTTTCCAACAATATTAGAACGTCCAACAACAACAGCATCCAGTCCAGATAAATCTCGCCCACAGTGTTGTTCAATCATCATCATAGCACCAGCTGGTGTGCAGGGAATAATAGCATCGTCAAGTGCATTTGCTGCGAGTTTTCCTACATTGACATAATGGAAACCATCAACATCTTTTTGGAAAGCAACGGCTTGTGTTATGTGGTTTGTATTGACATGGGCAGGCAGAGGCAGCTGTACCAAAATACCATGAATTTTTGGATCAGAATTTAACGTTGCAATAAGTTGAAGGAGCTCTTTTTCTTGGGTTTCTTTAGAAATGGCATGTTTGATTGAAAGAAATCCACATTCTTCAGCTTTTTTATTTTTTGAGGAGACATAAACTTGACTTGCAGGATCGTCTCCAACGATAATGACAGCGATGCTAGGTTGTATATTATAGTTATTACGGAGTTTTGTTGTTTCAGCCTTAACTTTCTCAATAATCTCTTCAGCAAGTTTTTTTCCGTCAATAATATTATTCATGAGAAAGATCCTTTCGGTAAGGCTGTTTGTTTTTTTGTAAAGCATTTTCTAATAATACGATAGAGTTTTATAGCAATATTCATAGGGAAATAGTAAGAATGGTTTAATAACGTTGTGGATTTGTATTTTTAGAAGACTTTTAGATAATTGCTTTATAAAGAAGTAGCAATATTGCTGTTTGAATAAACTTTGGATAAAGAACAAAAATAATGAAAATACAAAGCAGATATGGTGAATTACAGGGTTATAAAAAGTCTTTTAACGATTATTTGAGTTTGTGTTTAATCTGTTATTAGGAGAATACGTATAGAGGGATATTGTGCGCATCAGAATAATAAAATTTTTGAGCGGAATTTTTATTATAATTATCTTTTTATTTGGGGTGGGGATTCTCGTTTTACCTTATCTTGTCTCTACAGATGCGATTCGTGTTCGTTTAGCGCAAGAGTTGAGTACATGGACAGGTTATAATGTGCAATTGCGTGATCCACCGCGTTTAAATCTTTTTCCTTACCCTAAAGCGTTGCTTTCCGGTGTTACTTTAACAGCAAAAATGGATCATGTTGTACCGTTGATGGAAGCTGAATCCATAGAAGTTGATCTTTCTTTAATAGATTTGCTGCGGGGGCATATTTCTTTTTCGGAGACGCGAATTGTTCGTCCTCAATTTGTTATGGAAAAGCCCGTTAAAACAATAGCAGATTTTTTTGATCGATTTTCACGCTCACAAGGAGCCTTAGGATTAGCCATACGCAAGGCGCGTGAAATATTAAAACAAAAACCTGATCATCCAGAAGAGATAGAACACCTTTTAAAACAACCTTTTGGGCGGGTTGTCATTGAAAATGGTGCTCTTGTGTATCAAGATAGTCTTTCAGAAGTAGCGGAAAAAATCACAGGATTAAATGCGACTTTAGATTGGTCAGAATCGACTCAAGAAATACGGTTGCGTGCAGATGCTCGTTGGCGCGGAGAATTTACAAAATTATCAATTGATGCTGCTCAAGCATTGTCGCTTCTGGCAGGAGGAAAAAGCCAGATTAAAGCAAGTCTCAATTCTGTACGTGGGGGAATAACTTTTACAGGACAGGCGCAGTTATCTGAATATTATATTTTTGACGGAAAAGTGTCGATGCGTTCTCCTGGATGGAATCAGACTGTGTCTTGGTTTGGAAGGAATCAAATTTGGGGACATAAATTAAAAATACCCATTGTGTGGGAATCTCATTTTTTAGCACAGCCAAAGAACATCCAAATGAATAATGTTACATTTAGCATAGGAACAGCAAATGCGCGTGGAGCTTTAGAAGTTGAGTTTCAGGACTATGTACCAATTATAATGGGATCTTTAGCATTTGATAACCTCGATTTTAACCTCTTGGGATCAGTATTTTCGCCTGTTAACAAGAACAATCTACTTCTTAATAGGGAAATTTTTGATCGTATTGGAGTGGATATACGACTTTCTGCGTCTCAAGCCAAAATAGAAAATATTTTACTCACAGATTTAGCTGCTACGATACAAATAAAAAATGGGTATGGGATTTTTGATCTTGGACATGCAAATATTTGGGGTGGATCCGTTCAAAGTAATATTGAAGTTACGCCAGCTGGAGAGAAAATACGTATTGGAGGAAATATTTCAGGATCTTCTATTGATACACGGGAGGCTTTAGAAGCTTTAGGACTTATGCCATTTGTACAGAGCAAAACAAATTTTACCGCAACAATACAAACACTTGCGGGTTCTTGGATGGAAGTTTTTACAAAAATGCAGGGTGGATTAACACTAAAAATGTCTTCTGGTCGGCTCTTAGGGTATGATTTGAATGAATTACAAACAAAACTTTCAAGCAAACAACAATTTCTTTTAAAAAATAATGATTCTATCTCCACAAGTTTTGATCACTGGGATATTCAGACAAACTTTTTAGAGGGCATGATGAAGGTGACAGAGTCATTGATGTGTACAGCAGACTTTAGTTTATCCATACAGGGGGCTGTTACGATTGCTTTTGCTCAAGGACAGCAGAATGAATTGATACTACAGGCACAATTACGTAAAAATCATAGATCAGAAACTTTATGTAAAGATGTCCAATGCCTTGCTAAAAGCCTTGTATGGCCTTTTACATTTTCTCTGAGATCTAAAGGACAAGATCATGGTAATTTTTGGGTTACAAAAGACATTGATACAGATTGAGCATTGTTTTTCATCTGTATAACAGTCTACTCTATAATAATAATTCGTCCATCTGTAATTTAGAGTCGTTTTTAAATTTAAATAAGAGATTTCACGATCATAAGATTCTCTCATTTTAATCTATTCGTGATAAACCAAAAACCTTTCTCTTTGTCACATAAATGCAGGTGTTATGTAAATAAACAATTTAAGAGAGGAATAAAAACGCCTCTCTCTGGAATCTTTAAAATATAGGAGGGGCACAATACGAGTGCAAATCTTAGAAAATTGCTAAAAAATATTTTGTTGTCTTAAAACGTTAAGGGCATATCTAGTCAGCACTTATTGAATCTGAGAAGAAATACCGTAACCATCTTTGATAACTGTATGCTTTCCATCTGCTCCAACAGAACCAATACCCACTGTAATCAAAATAAAGGCTAAGAGGGTTGTAATGGTAATAATGGTAGCTTTTTTAGCAGACATATCTTTCCTCCACTGATCCATCAATGATTGAGTGCAAAGATGAATGGTGTATTATTTAAACTTATATGAAAGCAGAATCACTTAACGATCTATTAGTTCCTATCATTATCTCATAAAGTTAAAAAAACTCTATAATTCTTTAATATATTATAGCTCTATAGATATAATTTTTTCTTTTTGTTATATATTTTTCTTCATTTCTTGATGACGATAGTGAGCATTGGCAAGATTTTATGCGCATAAACTATAAACTTAAAAGATTATTTATCCGACAGACATTGGCTTTGAATGAAGAAATAAAGATAGAAGGAGCACAAGCTTTTTATCTTGTGCATGTTTTGCGGATGAAAGAAGGAGCAGAAATTCTACTTTTTAATGGACAGGATGGTGAGTGGCTTGCTAAACTTATTATTATTAAGAAAAAATTTGTTTTGGTTCAGCTTATTCATCAAGAAAGATTACAAACGACGCATTCCAGTCTTATTTACTGCTTTGCTCCACTCAAAAACGCGCGGTTGGATTATATGGTGCAGAAAGCTGTTGAAATGGGGGTATCAATTTTGCAGCCTGTTATAACGCATCATACACAGGTTACGCGTATCAATATGGCGCGTATGGAAGCCAATGTCATTGAAGCTTCTGAACAATGTGGTATTTTGTCTCTCCCTAAATGTGTATCAGCTCTATCATTAGCAGAGCTTTTAGCACGTTGGGATGAGACACAGCCTTTATTCTTTTGTGATGAAGAGTATCAATCGTATAATCCATTATCTTCTTTTAAAAAGTGTGACGTTACAGCACCTGGTATTCTCATTGGACCAGAAGGTGGATTTAGTCGAGAAGAGCGGAGCTTTTTAAAAAAGCATCCTTTTGTGGTTTCAATATCATTAGGTCCACGCATTTTACGCGCTGATACTGCCGCTGTTGCGGCTTTGGCTCTTCTGAATGCTACCGTGGGGGATTGGTCAATGGATTGAGATGTCTGTAAAATCATTCTAAACAATTCATTTAAGATGATAATACCAATGATAGGATACGATAAGTTATGGCGCTTGATGTAATGGATGAAAGTGAAGTTTATAACTTAGATTCCTTGGTTAGCTATTTCCAAGGGGGGTATAAAGAAGAAGAAGATTGGCGTATTGGCACAGAACATGAAAAGTTTCCGTTTTATAGAGATGGTTTTCGTCCTGTTCCTTATGACGGAGAGAGGGGGATTCGAGCGCTGTTAGAGAGGATGCAAAGCGCTTTAGGATGGAAACCTATTTTAGATGAAGGGAATATTATTGGGCTTGTAGGATCAGTTGATCAGGGGGCTATTTCTTTGGAACCTGGAGGACAGTTTGAATTATCTGGGGCACCACTAAAAACAATAGGTCAGACGTATCATGAGTTGATGGAACATTTAACTCTTCTCAAAAAAATTGCAAAACCATTGGGTATTGGCTTTTTGGGGATGGGAGCGAGCCCAAAGTGGACGTTAGCTGAAACGCCGAAAATGCCTAAATCACGTTATCAGATTATGTCTGATTATATGCCGAAAGTTGGGCATAATGGTCTTAATATGATGTATCGTACATCAACGGTTCAGGTGAATCTTGATTTTTCATCTGAAAGTGATATGCGGCGAAAAATGCAAGTATCCATGAAATTACAGTCCATTGCGACCGCCTTATTTGCAAGTTCACCTTTTACAGAAGGACGCCCAAATGGCTTTTTGTCATGGCGTTCTGAAATTTGGCGTGATACGGATAATCACAGGACAGGTGTTCTTCCCTTTATATTTTCTGAGCATTTTGGTTTTGCAGATTACGTTGAATGGGCTCTTGATGTTCCTATGTACTTTGTTGTACGTGATGGCCGTTATTATGATTGTACACATATAACGTTTCGTCAGTTTATGAATGGGGCATTAAGAGGACAGGTTGCAAATTCAATTCCGAACATGGGTGATTGGATTAATCACTTATCAACGTTATTTCCTGAAGTTCGATTAAAAAGATTTTTAGAAATGAGAGGCGCTGATTGCGGTTCTTGGAAGCGCATCTGTGCATTGTCGGCTTTTTGGGTTGGGCTTCTTTATGATAGAGAAGCGCTTAACGAGGCAGAGGCTTTGACCAAAGATTGGTGTTTTGAAGAAGTTTTGGAGATGCGCCAGCGCGTTCCCAAAGAAGGATTAAAAACCCCTTTTCGTCAAACTATTCTTTTAGAATTAGCTCGTCAAGCTATTGCGATTGCACGCAAGGGCTTAAAAAATCGTAAACAGTATGATGCAAATGGTTTTGATGAAACAAATTTTCTTAATCCTTTAGAAGAGGTTGTAGCAACAGGACAAACAGATGCTGAAAAACTTTTGTTTCATTACTCTTCTATTTGGAATGAGTCTGTCGAACCTATATTTTTAGAATGTGCCTATTAAATTGAAGGCAAAGAAACTTTGTACTTTTTTAAAACTGTATATTATCATAGTAGTTCATTTATTCATTTGTTTTAGAGAGAATATCCCTCTTTCTTTCAACCTTGCTCATAAGGGATACAATACAAAGATCTCGAGCATACTGAAGATTACTATGATTATGATATTTCCGTAACCTCTATGTTATATCGTTGTGCTCGTGATGATTTGTTCTATTTAACTCTTTATCAAACATTTTTGATCTGCTTGACTCGTTCATATTATGAAGGAGAGTAGAAAATAAATTTATTACTTTTAAATAGGAATAAAAAATATTATTTGTATTCAATAGGTTCAACGTTATACTTAAAAAAATACAAAGTGTTTATTTTGTAGAGTAAAAATACAAAACCTTAGTTTTTTTATGTTGTTAAGCCACAAACACTTCTTTTACTATTTAAAAACGTATGGTACGCTTCTAACTGCCTATTGCTTCTGCTTTTTAATAGCAAGATTGCATGGGGATTTGTATGCCTTTAGTGACATTATACGATATTGTTATACAGCCATTATAAATGCAATAGCTGGATTTTTTAATGGATGGAAAAATTACAGGGAACCATTTTCTCTATAGGGATAATTTATTTTTTTTGTTAATATCCGTTGGAGAATCTAGAATTTTTTTACGTATTCAAACATCGGATTACTAAAAGTCTACTTCAAGTTTTGCGAGAAAAACGTCTTTTTTCAATAAATAAAAAAATAAAAAGCATCTTCTCTTATTATTTAGCAGACTTTCATATTAGGATTCCTTACCTAAAATAGTAAAGCATCCACAAAAAAAGAGTAGCTTTGGGTAATATTTTAAAATATCTAATTATGAAAATTAACTTGTTGTTTTATTCAATATTTTTAAAATAATTCCTTATTTTATTCTGTAGATGTGACGGGTTCTACCTTACTCTTAAATATTTTTATATATTCTTTTGCTATTTCTTCTTTTTCGCGATATCCCGAGCTTTTACAGTTTTTATTGAGATATGACTGATAAAGTTCATCGTACAGATTCAGATTGTTCACTTTCGTATATCCAAGTGATATTAATACAGCGAACAAAAGTATCAATAGAGAAGATAAAACAATAAATGTTACGGTACGTTTCATGAGTGATTTAACTCCTTATCTTTGATAAATAGACTGATATTGAATACGGCTATTATAACGGTTGATATCACTTAGTTTAGTTATATCGATAAGATATAGGGTATTTTTGTTGGTATTATGTTTTAGGTTGTATTAAATAGTAATATGCATTAATAATTGCATTACCTTTTCAATAGGCATTATGATTTTTAAATCCTTCATATTTGCGATTTTTCGTTATTAAGAGGGCATATTTTTATGCCTATAAGAGAATTTCGAAAAACAAAAAAGTTTCTTCTCTAAAAGCTTTTGGGAGAGCAGTCCATAAAGTTGGTAAGAGGAGCTTGATGGTTTATTGTTCAGAAAACTCATGAATGTCTGTTTGTTAATGAATCATTTTTAAAGAAAGCTTTCCTTAATTCAAAAGGCAAAAGAGAGTGATAAGGACTTTGATAGAATAAGAACGGTTGGGATTATTCAGTATAAAAATGCAATGAAGGGTGTTTATATTTCTCTTTTTAAACTATTTTATAAGCTCTTTAATTTTAGAGTA
Source organism: Bartonella sp. MM73XJBT.G (assembly GCF_028618435.1). Classification (GTDB taxonomy): domain Bacteria; phylum Pseudomonadota; class Alphaproteobacteria; order Rhizobiales; family Rhizobiaceae; genus Bartonella. The sequence continues at coordinate 101,376 of NZ_JAQISW010000005.1, read as the reverse complement.
GAGAAATAAATTTATTTATTTTCTTTAAACAGTTATTCATAGATAAAAAATTCTCTTTTAATCTATAAATTAAAAAAATAATGACTTTTTAAAAACCTTGTAAGCTTTATACATTAATTTTAAATATTATGCATTGATTTTGAATTATGCATATTATTCACCATAAATTATAACAATAGTGGATAGAGACTGGGCATAGACAATGACGTTTAATTTTTTCATCAATTTATTTCTATTTATTATTTTTTTATTGTGGATTGCCCAAAGTAAGAGAATGCAATGGAGCCTTTCACGCCGTGTCATGCTGGGGCTTATCCTTGGCTTGATTTTTGGTGGTGTTTTGCAGGTTATTTATGGAGAAGGTGAAGTCATTTTGCTGAAATCCGTTGAATGGTTTAACATTGTTGGGAGTGGTTATATCTTATTGCTCCAAATGATTGTTATGCCATTGGTTTTTATCTCTATCGTCTCAGCGGTTGCTCATTTGCATTCTGTTTATGCTGTTGGAAAAATGAGTATAATGACCATTTCAATATTGCTCTTTACAACGGCTCTTTCAGCGTTGGTTGGCGTTTTAGTCGTGAATGCCTTTGGTTTAACCGCAAATGGTTTGGTACATGAAGGGCAAAATGTTTCTACTGTTCTTGGGGATCGTATTTCTCAACTTGGAGATATGAATATTCCAAAGATGATTTTATCCTTGATTCCTAAAAATCCCTTTGCTGAGTTAAGTGGTTCCAAGCGTACATCAATTATCGGTGTTGTTATTTTTGCGTCATTTTTAGGGGCTGCAGTTCTTCTCTTAAAGAAAGATGAGCCAGAAAAAGGGGAAAAAGCACTTTTATTTATTCAAGTGGCACAAGCTTGGATTATGCGGTTAGTTCGTCTTGTGATTGCTTTGACGCCTTATGGTATTTTTGCACTTATGACGAAAGTAGGAGCATCTTCTCATGTTTCAGATATTTTAAATTTACTCGTTTTTATCATTGCTTCTTATGTTGGTATTATTTTAATTTTTGGCTTTCACGGTGTGTTGCTCGGCATTTTTGGTATTAATCCCTTCCGTTTTTTTAAAAAGGTTTTGCCGGTTTTGACATTTGCTTTTAGTAGTCGTTCAAGTGCTGCAAGTATTCCTTTGAATATTGAAGCGCAAACACAGTGGATAGGTGTACCACAATCCATTGCGAGTTTTGCAGCTTCTTTTGGGGCAACAATTGGACAAAATGGGTGTGCAGGTCTTTATCCAGCAATGCTCGCGACCATGATTGCACCGACCGCGGGGATTAATCCTCTTGATCCTACTTGGATTGCGACGCTTGTTGGGATTGTAACATTGAGTTCCATTGGTGTTGCTGGTGTGGGGGGAGGGGCTATTTTTGCAGCATTGATTGTGTTACCAATCATGGGGCTTCCTGTTACTTTGGTCGCTGTCCTTATCTCTATTGAGCCGCTGATCGATATGGGACGTACCGCTCTAAACGTGAGTGATTCAATGATAGCAGGAACGATCACCAGTCAAATATTACGAACAACGGATAAAAGTATTTTTGAAAAATGATTTTGGGTTATATTTTTTTGGGTTTTAAAACATCTGTAAGAGATATTTGCCCAGAACCAGGGTGTAGAGGTTTTTGTTGATTGGGATGAGGAGCCCAACCAGAGAGCCAGATGAAAGAAAAATGGGCACGAATACGTCCATCAGGATCGCTAAATTTTTGTGCATAGATTTCAGCAGCGCGGAGAAAAAAGCGTTTAGAGACAGGGCGCCGTGAGCGATTGATGAGGGCATTTTGCATTCCCATCGCTTTAAGATCGTGCATAAGGTCAAACATTGTATTATAACGTATTGTAATCTCTTCAACATCGGTTACAGGGAGAGCAAAACCAACACGCTGTAAAAGAGCGCCTGCATCACGAATGTCGACAAAAGGGTAGATTCTAGGGCTTGCTCCACCGTAAATTTCAATTTCAGCCTGTAAGAGACATTCACGTAATTCTTTGAGAGTACCAGCTCCTGTCATAACAGCCAGCAATAAGCCATCTGGTTTAAGAGTGTTTTTTATCTGGCTTAGAACACCAGGGGTATCATTCGTCAATTGTAATGAAAGAAGTGAAACAATAAGATCGCAGTAATTTTGAGGTAAATCAAGAAACTCTCGATGACGTAAATGAAATTTTTTATCATAGCTTTTATAAAGCGTATCGGTTTCAATACGTTCTATAGAACAAACCTTTCCAGATTTTATGAGAGCTTGCGCGGCAAGATCTGTATGGCTGTGTAAATCAAGCGCTAATGTAAAGAGGCGATCAACAGTGCTAAGACGTTGATAGAGATCTTCTGCCATGAGAGAGAGTAAAAAATCATATCCTTTTTTTGCTTTTTGGAAGGCGCGTTTGCGGAATTGTTCAATAAGATTATGATCAAAAATTAAAGGATGGGACATATTGTGGAACACTTTTGATTTATGAAAGAATATATTTTGAAAAGGTTCATGTTTGTGCACGCTCTGTCAAGTTTATAATGTGAAATAAAAATAAGTTTATAGGAGCTTAAGAGTTTTTAAAGAAATTAAATTTATAAATTGAGGAAATACAAAGGAACTTTTGTTCTACGGGGAACTTGTAAAAGCCTAAATTTATAATGTTTTACTTTCGAGAAGCGGCTTTAAATAGCGGGGATATACTCAGTCAATTCATTGAGCGTTTTAAAACGATGCTTTATCCACCAATTTGTCCTGGATGTAAGCAAAATGTTTCTACTTACGGCACGATTTGCTCTAAATGTTGGAAAGACCTCCAATTTATTACGAAACCTTATTGTCCTGTTATGGGGACGCCTTTTGTTTGTGATATGGGGGATGGTTTTCTTAGTGGTGAAGCACTCCGTAATTCTTACCCTTTTTCACGTGTTCGCTCAGTCATTGTTCATAAAGGACTTGCACGCACTTTGGTAACGCGCTTAAAATACGGTGATCATATAGAATTGGCACCATTTATGGCCAATTGGATGATGTCTGCTGGACGTGAGGTTATTGATGAATGTGATGTTATTATTCCCATTCCATTGCATTTTCGTCGTTTTTGGAAGAGGCGTTATAATCAATCTGCTGAGCTTGCCCGTTATATTGCAGCATCACAAAAAAAGCTTTTAAAACCCGGTTGGCTTGTTCGTTCTCGACATACGCGCCCGCAGGTTAGTCTTTCTTCAAGAGAAAGAAAACGTAACGTAAAAAATGCTTTTAAGGTTTCGCATAAAGTAAAAAAATACCTCAAAGGATGTTCTATTTTACTGATTGATGATGTATTTACAACGGGTGCAACAGTTACAGCAGCAGCTGCTGCACTAAAATATGCAGGTGCACGACGGGTTGACGTGCTAACATTTTCACGTGTTCTTAAAGAAGATTCTATTTTTCCTTCTTTTCAATAGGAACTTAAAGTGGATATTATAAAAAACACTAGGAGATTAATACTTATGAAAGAGATAATCATTTATACACGTCCTAATTGTCCTTATTGCACAAAAGCACGTGATTTGCTTGATAAAAAAGGCATAAAATATACAGATATTGATGCCTCCACATCCCTTCGTCAAGAAATGGTACAGCGCGCAAATGGACGTAATACATTTCCACAAATTTTTATAGGTGATTATCACGTTGGTGGTTGTGATGACCTTTATGCTTTAGAAGCTGAGGGAAAACTCAATTCTTTATTGCAAGATGTATAATCACTATAAATAACATACCTTTAAGACGATTACATTCTTTAAGACCGTTTTGCGAGAAGGAGATAGTTAACATCCATGTCTTTTGAGCGATTCCAGCTGTCGTTTAATGGATTATAAGTGATACCTATCTCATCAATGACAGACAGAGCGTTTTTTGATAAAAAATTTTTAAGCTCTCGAGGTTTTAGGAATTTTTTATAATCATGGGTTCCTTTAGGGAGCCAACGGAGGATATATTCAGCGCCTACAATAGCAAGCCCCCATGCTTTCCACGTGCGGTTGAGTGTTGCAACAAACATCAAGCCTTGTGGTTTTAGCATTTTTGCTGTCGCTTTTATGAAGAGATTAACATCAGCGACATGTTCAACAACTTCCATATTAAGGATAATGTCAAATTTCTCTCCTTCATTGGCGAGTGCTTCTGCTGTTGTCGTACGATAATCAATTGAAAGGTTATTTTGTGCTGCATGGATTTTTGCAACTTCAATATTCGTTTGTGCGGCGTCAACGCCTAAAACGATAGCGCCAAGACGTGCCATGGGTTCACATAACAATCCTCCTCCACAGCCAATATCAAGAATTTTCAAATTATCAAAAGGCGTCAGTGAAACAGGGTCACGATTAAACTCTAAACAGATTTTTTCTCTGATGTAAGCAAGACGTGTTGGATTAAATTGATGAAGAGGTCGAAATTTTCCTTGTGGATTCCACCATTCTTTAGCAATCCGTGAGAAGTGATCAATTTCACTTTGATCAACAGTTGTTTGTCTTTCCTCTATCATAGAGCCTTCCTTTTATTTTTAATGATCAAGTCCAGAAGATTTTATAAAAAGTCAAGAAAAATTAATATAATCATAATGAAACTTGCACAAATGATAGATATTCGTTATGTCGAGAAAATGGATAGTTGATACAGTGTCTTATTCTCATTATTGCTTGAGATAAAAGATGTAAAGGTAAGAGTGTTATTAATGGCGCGCATTGTCATGAAATTTGGTGGAACGTCTGTCGCAAACATTGAACGTATTCATAATGTTGCACGGCATGTTAAAAGAGAGGTTGATGCAGGCAATGAAGTTGCTGTTGTAGTCTCTGCGATGGCGGGTAAAACCAATGAGCTTGTGCAGTGGACGTGTGATGCTGCGCCCGTCCATAGAGATGCTCGTGAATATGATGTTGTGGTTGCTTCTGGAGAACAGGTCACTTCAGGCTTGCTGGCTTTAACACTTCAAGCGATGGGGATCAATGCACGGTCCTGGCTTGGTTGGCAGATCCCTATTCATACAGACAATGCACATGGTCGTGCGCGTATTACTGATATTGATGGCTCTTTTTTAATAGAACGTTTTCAAGAGGGGCAGGTTGCTGTTATTGCTGGTTTTCAGGGGATGGCGCCGGATAATCGAATTTCTACCTTAGGGCGTGGGGGATCAGATACAAGTGCTGTTGCTATAGCAGCAGCTGTACAAGCTGATCGCTGTGATATTTATACAGATGTGGATGGTGTTTATACAACAGATCCACGTATAGAACCAAAGGCGCGCTGTTTACCAAAAGTAGCTTTTGAAGAAATGCTGGAAATGGCTTCTCTTGGGGCAAAAGTTTTACAGGTTCGTTCTGTTGAATTGGCCATGGTTCATAAGGTTCGTACTTTTGTACGTTCAAGTTTTGAGGATCCTGATGCATTAGGCATGGGGGATCCAATGAGTTCTTCTGGAACACTTATTTGCGATGAGGATGAAATCGTGGAACAACAAAATGTTACTGGTATTGCTTTTGCTAAAGATGAAGCACAAATTTCGCTGCGTCGGCTTGCCGATCGTCCAGGGATTTCGGCAGCAATTTTTGGTCCCTTGGCTGAAGAGTGCATTAATGTTGATATGATTGTGCAAAATACTTCTGAAGATGGCTCAAAAACCGATATGACTTTTACAGTCCCATCAGCTGATGTAGAAAAAGCTGTTGCACTTCTTGAGAAAAATCAGAAAGAAATTGGATTTGATGTTCTACAATTTGAAAGTGATCTTGCCAAAATATCTGTGATTGGTATTGGAATGCGCAGCCATGCAGGTGTTGCGGCGACAGCTTTCAAGGCTTTAGCTGAAAAGGGCATTAATATTCAAGCAATCACGACTTCTGAGATTAAGATTTCTGTTTTGATTGATAGCGCTTATACTGAACTTGCGGTGAGAACATTACATGCTGTTTATGGACTGGATAAGAGTTAAGTATTTTTAAACGCTCAGTTTCAAGAACATAAAGTTTTCATATGTATTAATGATTTGCTTTATAAGCATAATTTATATTTTTAATTTAATAAGAATAATGAATACAGTGAAATTCTTTCATTGAGAACTTTCTTATGATGAAGAAAAAACTGTTTTTGTGCATATTATAAACAAGATTAACATAGGAATAAAAATAATTTAAGAGACACCATAAAATACTTCTTATAAATTATCTAGATATAAGATAAAGGAAAAAGGAGAACTGTTTACAAGTAAGTGTTTTGAAGAGAAGAAGAATGCACCTGTGTGTTATGAAAGGAGATTTTATTTCATAATTAATAGTATAGAACTTACAGAATTTTCTTTTTAGTTGGTTCAAAATTAAAAATATTATCCTAGAAGTCAATAATTTATAAAAATTTCAAGCTCTTCCATTGAAGGGGAGGATGCTCTTAATATTATACTGCTGATATTAAGAGATAAAATCCTTATTTCTAAATAAAAAGATTTTGGATGTAAAATGATGTAAATTATATGGATGGAGAGAAAATGTATCTTAATAAAGATATTTATAATTCCATGTGGTCTCTAAAAAAATATTCTGGCTCTTTTATTGCTTTATGTGGATTCGATGGGAGTGGAAAGACAACTCAAACAAAAGAAATTTCTCATCATTACTCACAAGAAAAACATATCATACAAACTTTTCAGCCTAGTAATTGGTATAGAAATAAACCAGAGGTTAGAGATTATTTAGAGAGTGGAAAACAGATTGATCCATTGCTTTTAGCTCTTTTAGCCGCAACAGATAGACGCAAACATACGCTTGAAATTATCGAACCTTCTTTAACTTCATCGCAAAATTTATTAATCAGTGATCGATATGTTTATTCTAGTCTTGTTTATTTCTACGCTCGAGGTCTTTCTCTTGACGGTGTGATTCAATTAAATCAAGCTATTCCAAGACCTCAGATCACATTTTACCTTCATTTGCCTCCTGCTGCTCTTATCGAACGATTGCAAAAAAGAGATGGTTTAGCTTTAAAATATGAAGAAAAACGCTCATTTATTGAAAAAGTTTATGAAGGATATCAACTTTTATCAAAAATAGACGAACGATTTATCGTCATTGATGGCACTGCCTCTATTTCTTTAATCCATAATCAAATACGACATCACATAGACAAGACTTGTTTTGACAATAAATAAAATATATCCATTTTAAAAATTTATCTGTAATCTATTCTTCTTTATGATCTAGTTTCTATGTGGGATCTAGAGTTTTAAAGGGTTTCTCACGATAATTTAAGAGTACTGAAAAAAATATTATATATCTTAATATTTTAATTGAGACGATTGGTAATCATTAAATTGTAACCCACTTTTTTTTAAAAGTTTGAAAGAGGAAAGCTCTTCCCAAAAGATTATTAATCTCTGTTGTGATCATGATATTTTTATTCTCTTAGAGACGAATATAGCGATATAAGAACAACCTGTAGAGATATATTCCAAGCATGTTTGAGGGCAGCGAATAAGCTAAGGGCAGAGGAATAATAACAGCAACTTTTTTAGACTTTAATATTCTTATCTCTTATAAATGAAACAACAAAAAGCAATTTTAACGTTTTTATGGAGTTTTTAAAATTGCTTATTTAACCAGCAAGAACGTAAGATAAAAGTATCTTAGCAAGAAGATACATCCATTTTAAGGACTGTAGGAAAAATCTTGGTTATGCTAAAAAATCATTTCAACAAAGCAGATGATTTTTTGGTTTTATTCGAAACTATGAGAGATGTCTTTATTGCGCTTAATATAAATAAAGCCATATCCCAGACCAATAAGAGCAGATAAACCAGAGCCACAAAGGACACCAATTTTTGCAGCATCAAGCAGGATAATATCTTTAAAGGCAAGCATTGAAACAAAGATAGACATTGTAAAGCCAATTCCTGCTAAAAAACCAATAAGTAAAATACCAGACCATGTCATTTGAGGAGGAAGACGACATAATCCTGATTTTACGGCTAGATAACTAGCCGTGATAATACCAAGGGGCTTCCCAACGAAAAGACCAATGACAATACCAAGAACAATTAAGAATGATTTGTCAGAAGAAAGGTCAAAGTTTGCAAAACTTACGCCTGCATTTGCAAAGGCGAAAATTGGCATGATACCGTATGCAACCCATGGATGCAGTGCTTTTTGAACACGTGTTACTGGGGCAATCATGGCCCGTTGTCCTTTGCGCATTTTTTTCAATGCAGTTGAAATATGATGGAAATCTGTTTTTACGTTTTTTTCTTGGAGAATTTGCATAGCGTTGCTGAGCATGGTGTGTGGTGCTACAAGAGTACGGGTAGGAAAAACGGGAGTCATCATACCCAAGATTACACCAGCAAGTGATGGATGAACGCCTGTTACCAATAAACCCCACCAGATAATTGCACCAGGTAAAATGTACAGCCATGCTGATGCAAGCCCGATCCATTGAAAAAAGAGTACCAGAGCAATACCTGCTCCTGCAATTATTAAACCGCTCGGATCAATATTTGTTGAGTAGAAAAAAGCAATAATAAGAACAGCGATAATATCATCAATAATCGCTAATGATAGAAGAATGATATGAAGATTAGAAGGAATTTTTTTTCCAAGAAGAGCCAGAATACCTAAAGCAAAAGCGATATCTGTTGCTGTTGGCACAGCCCAACCGTAGATATGTCCACCGTTAGAGTTGAAGATGAAATAAATGATTGCAGGGACACAAACGCCGCCTATTGCAGCAACAATTGGTAAAATCGCTTGTTTAAAATCGGCAAGGGCACCTTCATGAATTTCGCGTCGAATTTCCATTCCTGCTACAAGAAAAAAAATAGTCATAAGGGCATCATTAACCCAGAAATGTAAATCCCATGAAAGAGTGAAATGCCCTAAATTAAAGCCAAGAGGTGTATGCCAAAAAGATTCATAGAAAGCAGCATATTGAGAATTAGCAAAAATCAGTGCAGAAGCAGCAGCGAGTAAAAGAACAATACCACTAAGAGCTTCAATATGAAGAAAACGCTCGATAGCAGAAAGCGCTTGATTGGTTACACGAGAAGCGCGATTAGGCAAACGATTTGAAGATAAATCAGACATGAACAGCTCCAAACTATCGACAATTTTATATTTCTATATTCTCTATGTATAGTGAATCTATAATGATGCTTTCTGTATCATATAAAAGCAAAAAGAGGAATAAAGTTCTCGATTTATAAACAAGCCCCTTATCTCTAAAGCCGATATGTTTAAGGCGATGCTTCATTTTTAATAGTGAGATCTACTTTGCTTAAAACCTTGGATAGATCATTTTGTAGAGCGGATTCGAGATCAACCATTGTGAGTCCTTTATTATCTTTTGCTTTTATCTTAACGATCAATGTTTGTGGATTTTTAGCAAATTCACCTAAGGATTTTGAAATTTTTTCTGCTTCGTTTTGATTTTTTAGCAACATTTTTGGGGTTTGCGTCATCATTAAATAGAAGTCGTCATAGAGTTCATTTTTAAGATCATGTTGGCCATCATCAAGGTTTTTTGCAAGATAAGAAAAAAGCTTATCAATGAAACCAGCATCCCGATATTGTATATCAATTTCATTGATACCAAGGTTTTGAGAGGTAGCAATCATGACATTTTGTTGACCAGAAAAAAGCTTTTCATCAACATCAATAATCTTAGCCGATATGTTCCCAGATCCAACGTTTTTCATATTGAAAGACATCGTATCAAGAAAGAGTATATGTTTTTTTTCATCGTAAGAAATATCAAGTTTTCCTGAAAAATCAATTTGTTCAAATCCCATCTTTTTCAAAAGTTCTAAATCTTTTTCATTCATTTTTTTAGGTAAAACGGAAAAGTTATTGAGAGAAAGAAAAAGCTTTTTGGGGATAGGATGTTTCCACAAGCTTGGTTTAAGTTGAAATGATTCAAGCGTTGCTTTCAATGGTGGGATATCAACGGTGACATTATAAACTTTGGCATCTGCTGAGGTAATGGCGAGCAGTATGTTTAGAAGGAGACCATTTTGTGCTCTTTTTTCTGCGACTTTATCATTCTTTTTTCTTGCATTAAAATAAGCTTTGATCAGTTTTTCAGGCGTTTGTTCAAGCGATTTCATCTTTAGACCAGATGTTTTAAATTGGCCGAGGAAGAAAGAGCTATTTTTTTCTGCTTCTCCAAAAATATCGACACTTATATTGTTCAGAGAAATAGGGCCAGTAACGGTTTTTCCTTGATTGAGAGCGTTATTTTTTCCGAAAATTATAGAATAGGCGTAATTGATGTCGATATCATCAGCCTTTATTGTATCACTTTTAGCCATCAGTTGCATCTGTTTATCGCCATTGACTGCGACCGTTTTAAGATCCATATTTTTAATACTAACGGAACGGATATGGCCGTTTTTAAAGTCAGAAAGCTGGAAATTCTTAACTTCAACTATTTCTGTGCGTTTATTTTCATTTTCTATAGAAAGCTGTATATTCGGGGCACTTATGGAGGCAAGATCAATACGCATCATTGATTGTAAAAGATGTGATGTGATTGTTCTGTCTTTATCTTTTAAGGAGACATTTTTAAGAGAAATTTGGGGTATTTTTACATGAATATTATTATGCTTTAAATCAACATTATAAAATGTAAAAGTTCCAGGAATAAAGGAAAGAGGAGGGCGGGCAGAAATGGCACCAATTTTCAGTGATGTACCGGCTGGAACGGGAAGTGTAACATTTTTCAAATTAACTTTACCTAGAATGCTGACTTCAGATGTTTCTGCTTTTATGGAACGACGGGCTATCTCTTGTTTTACAAAACTATCAAGATAGGGTTTTGCGATATAAAATCCACCAACAACTATAATTACCAAGATAGCAACAAATCCAATAATGCAAGTGAGCCAATATCTCAGGTTACTTTGGTACCCACTATTAAGCTTGACCATTCTTTTTTCTTTCATTTTTATCACTCTTTAGAATTGAGAGTGAAGATAAACTCTTTTAAGCAATGACAAAGGTTAAAATATAGCGTGTACCAGTTTCAACAGTCATCTACCCTCTATATTAGAGTTATTCTCATCTTTTTTGCAATATCGCTTTATCAATTTTTATCGATTTTCTTTGTATTGAGTACGTTATAGAAAAGCACGCATAATGCAAGGAGAGGTAAGTTTATGCGCATCATATTTTTAATCACTTTAAATTATCATAAAATATTCCTATGTCTGTTTTTATCTTACGGCTGTTTATAGGAATATTTAAAACATATAATGTTATGTTTTTGTTCATTATAATTTAATGGGGAGAGGTGAGTGTTATGACAGAAAATCAAATAATGGCCTTTTCAATTATTGGTTTGATGATGGTTGTTTTTATTTGGGATCGATTTCGTTATGATCTTGTCGCTATTTGTACATTATTAATAGCGTGTGCTCTTGGTCTTGTCAGTCCAAAGGAAGCTTTTAGCGGTTTTAGTAATGATATTGTTATTATTGTGGGAAGTGTGTTTGTTGTCAGTACGGCTGTATCACGATCTGGTATAATGGAATTTATTATTCAACGGATATGGCCAGATGTGAAATCGGTGCGCTTTCAATTAGCTTTTTTGGTTTTTTCTGTTGTCGTTTTATCAATGTTTGTAAAAAACATTGGTGCTTTAGCTATCATGCTTCCGATCGCTTTTCAGTTTGCTCGTCGTTCTCAAGTTTCTCCTTCTGTCTTTTTGATGCCCATGGCATTTGGTTCTTTATTGGGGGGGCTTATGACACAGATAGGAACATCTCCCAATGTTGTTATTTCAGCGATGCAAGAACGTTTAACAGGAACACCTTTTACGATGTTTGATTTTACACCAGTTGGTGCGGTTATTGCGACGGTTGGTGTCTTATACTTGGTCTGTTTTTATTGGCTTTTGCCAGTGCGTGTGCGTTCAGGTGGATCGTTTGATGATGCCATTGATATTCGTAATTATGTTGTAGAAGTGCATATTCCAATAAATTCACCCATTGTGGGAAAAAGTATTGTCGATTTGGTTAAGCCATCAAGTGGTGATGTTATGGTGATTCAAATCATCAGAAATAAAATATCTATTTCACCACTACCAGATTTTGTTTTGTCTGAAAACGATATTGTTTTGTTGGAAGGATCGCATACAGGAATAGATAGTGTGATGAACTCTGCGCGTTTAGAGTTTTCTAAGGAGCGAACTCTTTCTACAGGAGATAAGGATAGTGACATTGATATTATTGAAGCGGTCATCACGCATAACTCGCCTCTTATTGGCATTAGTGCGAAAGAGTTTTCACTCTTTGATCACTATAATGTCAATTTGCTTGCTTTAAGTCGTCAACATGAAAGGGTGCGGGCAAGACTTGATGATATTATCTTTCATCTTGGAGATGTGATTGTTTTACAAGGACAAGATGCGGTTATTCCAAATTTATTAAGGGGATTGAAATGCTTGCCCTTAGCAAAACGAAATATTGTGTTTGGAAATTTACGGCATGGTTTTATATCTTTAGCCATTTTATTTATAGCCATTATTTTTACAGCTTTTCATATTGTTCCAGTTGCTTTTTCGTTTTTTTCTGCTGCTGCTGCAATGATTATTTTTCGCATTTTACCCGCGCGTGATCTCTATCAGGCATTAGATGGTCCAATATTAGTCCTATTAGCGGCTCTTATTCCAGTGAGTGAAGCGTTAGAGAGAACGGGATGTACAGATCTCATTGGTCAATGGTTGAGTCAACTAGCAATATTTTTTCCGCCATCTGGTGCTTTAGCACTGATGTTGGTGACAGCCATGTTGGTCACGCCATTTTTGAATAATGCCGCAACGGTTATGATGGTTGCACCCATCGCGTCAAGTTTTGCTCATTCTCTTCATTATAAACCTGAAGCTTTTTTGATGGCTGTTGCCATTGGTGCGGGGTGTGAATTTCTTACTCCTATTGGACATCAAAGCAATATGCTCGTTATGGCGCCAGGAGGATATCGTTTTAGTGATTATCCACGTTTGGGGGCTCCCTTAGCGGTGTTGATCATTATTGTTGCCGTTCCCATGCTTATGTGGGTTTGGCCATTACAATAGGATATTTTTTGAAAGCTTTAAGGATCGATTCCAAAGGATTATTAATCGTATGAAGATAAGTTGAAGGGATATATTTTGTATAAAAATTTTTACTTGAAGCTTGGGGAGCGTACTTTTAATAATGCTCCAGTATTTTTTCTCCTGAGTCAAAATTTGTTTACTTGATTTAGAGAGGGAGATTTAGCTGTAGTTTTTTGTAAAGAGTTTGCATGTTTAATGCCATTCTATAACCGAAGACAAGGAATTGGTTGTTTTAAAGAACTTTAAAAGATTGTATTTGGTATACATTGAATTAAAAAAGAATGGTTAACATTATCGACAAGCATGCATGACATTACGGTTATGATCTTTTTTATAAATTCAAGTTATATAAAAATTGTCATATGAAACAAAAGGATATTTACAACATTTTTAATTGATACAGTTGAAAAAAGCTAATTGATTGGAATACATATTGCTTTGAAATGAATAAACGGGGCAATTTAAAGGTTTTTCGTGAATGAGGGCTACCATCTTTGTTTATTTATGCGTAAAAGTGTAGAAAGTAAATTGTTTTACAAGGTATGTTATATGTCGTATGATAGTTTTATTGCTGAAGTTAATGCAGAGTTTCGTCAGGAAAAGGCGCTTGCTTTTTGGAGACGGTATGGTTTTTTAATTATTGGGGCCGCTCTTCTTTTCATCCTCATGATAATTGTTTATCAAATTTATCATCATGCGCAAATAAAGAAAGCCAGCCATATTGGTGATGCATTTGTAAGAAGCCTTAATTTTGCGGATACACGTCATTTTGATAAGGCGATAAAGCAATTGAAGGATATTAAAGACTCTAATTTTGGAGGGTATCCTTTTCTTGCCCGTTTGCGGGAGGCTTCTTTACGCATGGAGCAAGGTGATCTTATCAAGTCGGTGGAGATTTTTGATTCTGTTGCAGCGGATGAGAAAGCACCGCAGATTTTACGGAAAGTTGCAAAAATTCGAGCGGCCTATGTTTTAGTTGATACAGGGACCTTGGAGGATGTCGAAAAGCGCGTTAAAGATATGACAAGTGATATTGATCCTATGCGTATGTCCGCACGAGAGGCTTTAGGCTTAGCTGCTTATAAAGCAGGGAAGATTGATGAGGCCGTTGACTATTTTCAGAAAATTTCTGCGGAAGGTATGCTGAGATCAAAAATAACAGATCGGGCTCGAATGATGCTTGAGCTTATGCAAGCTAAGGGCAAGGCAAATAAGGAATAAATCGATGAGCCTTACCATTGCTATCGTTGGTCGCCCCAATGTTGGGAAATCAACACTTTTTAATCGTTTGGTTGGGCAAAAATTGGCTTTGGTTGATGATAAGCCGGGTGTAACACGTGATCGGCGTATTCATGCGGCAAAACTTCAAGATCTACATTTTGATGTAATTGATACGGCTGGGCTGGAAGAAGCAGGGGATCATACCCTTGAGGGGCGTATGCGTTCTCATACAAAAGCTGCGATTGATGAAGCAAATCTTATTTTATTCGTATTTGATGCAAAGAGCGGAATAACACCGAGTGATTTAAATTTTGCTTCACTGGTTCGCAAGTCAGGAAAACCGATTGTGCTCGTTGCCAATAAGTCTGAGTCAAAAGCGGCAACAGGGGGAGAGTATGAGGCGTGGTCATTAGGTTTGGGAGAGCCGTGTCTCATATCAGCTGAACATGGTTTAGGACTTAGCGATCTTCGTGATGCCATTATAGACGCTGTTGGGGCAGAGCGCGCTTTTAGCAACAACAAAGAAGAAGATATGAGGATACAGCCAGCCTCTGCTGGTGATGATATAAACAATTCGGAAGAAGAGGGGCTTATTTACGATGAAAGCAAGCCTATTCGGATTGCCATTGCGGGGCGTCCTAATACAGGAAAATCCACCCTTATCAATAGTATGTTGAAGCAAGATCGGTTGTTAACAGGACCAGAAGCAGGGTTGACCCGCGATTCTATTTCTGTCGATTGGGAATGGGGTGGTCGTCATATTAAACTTTTTGATACTGCAGGTTTACGTCGAAAATCGAAAATTCAAGAAAAATTAGAAAAACTATCGGTCGCTGATACTTTACGTGCTATTCGTTTTGCAGAAGTGGTGGTCATTGTTTTTGATGCAACGATACCTTTTGAGAAGCAGGATTTACAAATTGCTGATCTTGTGATTCGTGAAGGGCGTGTTCCAGTTATTGCTTTCAATAAGTGGGACCTTATTGAAGATAGTCAGGCTACATTGATTGATTTGCATGAAAAATGTGCGCGATTTCTTCCTCAAGTTCGCGGTTTGAGAGCTGTTCCTTTATCAGGACAATATAGTCAAGGAATTGATAAACTCATGGAAAATGTCATGATGATGCACTGTGTATGGAATCGTCGCATTTCTACAGCTAAATTGAATCAATGGCTTGAAACTGTCGTAGCACATCATCCACCACCGGCGGTTTCAGGACGTCGGCTTAAGATTAAATATATCACACAGGTGAAAACACGTCCTCCCGGATTTATGATTTCTTGCTCACGGCCTCAAGTCATACCCCAGTCGTATTTGCGTTATCTTGTCAATGGATTACGTGAAGCATTTGATATGCCTGGTATACCAATGCGCCTATCATTAAGAGCCTCTGATAATCCTTTTGCGACACGTTCTAAAAAGAAATGATAGCTCTTTATTTTTTTAAAGTGAATGAAGTCTATACAACCTTAAAAATAAGCCTTTTCATAATTTATAGTGTTCTAAATATCGAAAGTGAAATAATAATTTCAACAGACAAATATCTTCTTTTCATAAAAGAAAAAAATCTTTATTTTAATGTATTGATAAATCAATGGTCATTTATCATTGCGTGCTATAGAGCTTTCTCGTTTTAATTATCTCTTGATAAAGACTCTAGTATATTTATGTAAAAATAGAGGCAATCAGAAGGAAATAATAGTAGTTATGCTTATTTGTAAAGAAGCATTAAGTTATCTTTTTATAAAACTAAAGGATATTCACAAGCACTTTTTCTAGAGATTTTTTAATAAAAAGTAAAAATATCTGCTAAATCTAACAATATTGACTTTTAAAGTATGGAATTCAAAAAGTGGATTAAGATTGTATAAAACGGTATAGCAATCGTATTCAAGTTTTATTGTATCCTATTGAAATTTGTAATTCATTATATCGTGGACTTAAAGAAAAATCTCTTTATGCTTCTAATATCATTTCATAAGAGTGCCTGTAAATTAGGTATAACATATCTATAGAATGGAGTCATACACAATCCGTTGAACATTTTTATTTAAACAAAAATGCAAGTTTACTTGAAAAAAGCATAAGCGAATGCTTTCATATTATGTTCAGCTTTCAATGGTATATCAATTTTATTTTTACCAATCATCGCTTTGAAAGAGAGCATAAAAGGTAATTTTTTAAGTACACATCAATCCTTCTTGTGATATACAAAAACAGTTTTGATTATTTCAACATGAATACATGAAGTATCTTATCAGGGGTCTTATTCAAGTCAAAAATTATAAACATCCCTATAAATCAATATGTTTTGCTTAAAAGATGCAAGAGTTCCATTAGCGTCGATTTTCCTCAACATATGATGGATAAAGTCTACGCAATTGATTCACATTCAATAAAAATAAATATGTATTTAATCTATTATTTTACCACAAATAAGAGATCAGTTATGTTTTTGCTATTAGTTACAGGATATGAGGAAAAAATATGATTTTGGTAGAAAACAAGACAGCATTTCATTTGTTTGCAAGCTAGAATAATGATACACTAGTGTGTTAATGTTGAGTGTTATAAGATTTTATAATCTGTTGATTTATCATAACAATTCATCACTTTTTATATTTATTTAAGAACGGCAAAAATTATAAGATTCTTTAAATTTCAAACATGTTCATATTGAATTAATTAAAATAATGTTCTTACCATCATAAGCAGATTTGATGTGTGAATAAAAATGATTTTAAAAAAACAAATGTCTTTTATGCTTTTTAAAAGATTCGGGCTGTTGCAACATAAAAGTGTATAATGGTGCTGTTTTGTCGCTTCAGCATAAAGATAGTGGACTTATGAGTTTTATTATATTATTTACAGAAGCTTGTATGTATTCTTAGGAGATATTATGAAATTGGTTTGGGGATTTTAAGAAATGTCTTAAAAAAAGCATGTGAATTGAAAAATATGTTATTTAGGCGATAAAATTTATACGATAATTGGTGATAGATTTCTTTTAGTGTCTTGACGAATAAATTCGGGAACAATATGATGCACACGGTTTTATGAGATGCATTTTTACTTTGCTTTTTGATGAAGGAGCCAATGATGGCGATGGGCGAGAAACCCGTTATAAGTCGCAAGGAGGCTGAAGAGAAAAAGCAAAGAGAGTGTTTTCATTCAGAGGACTTGGAATGTCGTAGTAAGAACTTAGGCGTAGCTTTAGTGCGCAAGCAAGCATTAAGGACGCGTGAGCATAAGGATAGACGGGACAAATCACAAGGACGGATGGCGGATGCAATTAAGCTTTCCAGTGAATTTCTGGCAAGTGTTGTTGTCGGTATTGTTTTGGGGGTAGGGTTTGATAAGTTAGCAGGTTCATGGCCGTGGGGATTGGTGTTTTTTCTCTTTCTTGGATTTGCTGCTGGTGTATTGAGTATTCTTCGTTCTGTGGGGTATGTTTCCTCCAGTCGATTGGAACAAAAAGGCGTATTGCGCCAAGATGAACACAATAAAGAGGCCAGTGAGAGGTCCGATAAATGAGGTTGAAGTGACAGCACACGCTCCAGATCCTATTCATCAGTTTGAGATTTCACGACTGATTAAGATTTCCATAGGAAATATGGATTTATCATTTACAAATGTATCATTGTTTACTGTCATTACGGTTGTTATAACCTCTGTTTTTCTCTTTATTTCATCATCAAGCCGTGGATTGGTTCCAACGCGGATGCAATCTCTTTCAGAAATGGCCTATGAGTTTGTAGCGTCGACTCTGCGAGAATCATCTGGTGTGCAGGGAATGCAATTTTTCCCTTTAGTTTTTTCTCTGTTTACTTTTATTTTGGTTGCTAACTTTATTGGTCTTTTCCCCTATTTTTATACGGTGACTTCACAGATCATGATCACGTTTTCGTTGGCAATGGTGGTTATTTTGACGGTGATTGGTTATGGTTTTTATAAGCATGGAGTTAGTTTTTTGAAACTATTTGTTCCCAGTGGGGTTCCTGTCGTCGTTTTGCCGCTCGTGACAATGATTGAGATTATTTCTTTTCTCTCCCGCCCCATCAGCCTTTCGCTTCGTCTTTTTGCGAATATGCTTGCTGGTCATATTACGCTCAAAGTGTTTTCAGGGTTTGTTGTTTCAATGATTGGGGTAGGGATTGTAGGCGTTGGTGGTTCAGTTTTGCCCCTTATTATGACTGTAGCGATTACGGCTCTTGAGTTTTTGGTTGCATTTCTTCAAGCTTACGTCTTTACAGTTTTAACATGTATGTATCTTAATGATGCAATTCATCCAGGACATTAGTAAACTGGCGGTTTTCCGTCGAATAGTGCAATTTCGCTTTAAAGGAGAATAATATGGAAATGGTGCTTGCAGCAAAATATATTGGCGCTGGTCTTGCTTGCTTTGGTATGGCTGGAACAGCTTTAGGGCTTGGTAATATTTTTGGAAGCTATCTTTCTGGTGCATTACGTAATCCATCAGCCGCGGATAGTCAGTTTGGACGTCTCGTCTTTGGTTTTGCTGTGACAGAAGCTTTGGGTATTTTTTCATTGCTCATTGCTTTATTACTTCTTTTTGGGGTTTAATCATTATCAAAAGGGTATATTTGTTCTCACTATGAGAAAAGATTTACCCTTTTAGCTCTCAATCAGAGAATTTTTTGTCAATTATCATTGGTTGGAGAGGGTTTAAGCTGTTTAGAGGATGAAAGAAGATGTTTGTTGCCAGCGCTTATGCACAGAACACTGAAACGTCGATAGAACATATCAAGAAAGTGGCAGAGCATGCAAATCGTGTGTTTCCACCTTTTGATTTTGTTCATTTTAGTTCGCATTTTTTCTGGTTGGCAATTTCTTTCGGACTTTTTTATCTGTTTATCTCTCGTGTGATTGCGCCGCGTATTGGCGGTGTTATTGAAACACGTCGAGATCGAATTGCATCTGATTTAGATCAGGCAATGCGCATGAAGCAGGAAGCAGATACTGTTGTTGAAACTTATGAGCGTGAATTAGCAGAAGCGCGTTTGAAAGCTCATACCATAGCACAAGCTGCTGGTGAAGAATTAAAACAAAAGGCGGAGCTTGAACGGAAAGAAGTTGAAGAGCGTTTAGAGAAAAAGCTTGCAGATGCTGAAAAACAGATAGCAAAAATTCGTGATAAAGCGATGCAAAATGTTGGTTCTATCGCTGAAGAAGTCGGCCTTGAAATTGTAAAAAAATTAATTGATGTTGATATCAGCAAAGAGGCTGTTCGTTCAGTTGTTAAAACTGCGGATTATTGAGGAAGACAAAGATGAATGATACTTTTTGGGCTTTAGTTGGGTTAGTTCTTTTTTTAGCTCTTTTAGTTTATTTCGAGATTCCACAGAAAGTTTTACATCATCTCGATGCACGCGCGAAGCGTATCAAAGATGAGCTAGATGAGGCTCTGCGTCTTCGTGAAGAGGCACAGGAAATATTAGCTGAATATCAACGCAAGCACGCGGAAGCAGAAAAAGATGCGCAGGAAATTATTGCAGCAGCAAAGCATGAAGTTGAATCCGTTATTGCTGAGGCTCGTGCAAAAGCGGAAGAATATGTAAAAAACCGCAATAAATTGGCTGAGCAAAAAATTGCTCAGGCAGAAGCGGATGCAGTCCGCATGGTTTCTTCATCGGCTATCGATTTGGCAATTTCTACAGCACGTATTCTTATTGCAAAGGAATTAGATTCTAATAGGGCAAATGAACTCCTTAAAGAAGCTCTTTCTAAGGAATCATTGAACAAAATGAAGACATATCTTAATTAATGGCAATTTTAGAGATAAAAAACTGCTTTTTTAGGTGCATGATTTTTTCTATATCAAATCCTTTATCTATTATATGGTGATGCTAGTTTTACTGAATAAAAAACATAAAAATCAATGAGTTATTATATAAATAAGGGAATAGTTGTGTCTTGATTTTATTATGTTTTTTTGCTTCTATCCCTAACTTTTTTGGAGCTTTTTTATCGCTTCTATTGCTAGTCTTTTGCGATTTGCGCTCTTTGTGTAAAGAGATGCCATTTGGTCTTCTGTCCAGCCAAACAGTGCTTTCAATTGTGGTACTGTTGCCCCCGAATTAGCGGCGCGTGTTGCTGCTAATTTTCGCAAACCGTATGCTGATTTGTTAATACCAGCTTGTGTACATGCTTTATAAAATACACCTCCAAAACTAGTTTTAGCTATTTTTCTTCCATGTTTACCACAAATAAATGTTTCTTCTCCAATAGGACCAGCTTCAAGTGTTTTGGCTAATTCTGGTAAAATAGGCAGAAAAACATCTGTTTGGAATTTACTTTTCTCTGTTTTGAGATGAATAATATTATTTTTTACATCTTTCCAGCCAATGCGAAGGGCATCACCACGACGCAAACCCGTATATAAGAGGACATCAATCCAGACACGTTCATGGGTACCATGATGCCATTTTTGATAATATTTCTCAACATCTTCTTTTGTCCAAGCAGCAAATCCATCTTTATTGCTAAGAGCTGGTCTTTTGACGCCTAAAGTTGGATTAGTTTCCAAAAGACCTTGTTCAACCGCCCAATTAAAAAGCCCATTAAGTATTTTCAGAAATTCTCTAGCCATTCCTGGCGTTTCTTTACGCCGTTCAACACCAGCTATAATATGTTTTTTTTCAATTACTTGGTATGGAATGTTTCCTATTGTATCGCATACCTTCATAAGGATGCGTTCTCTATTTTTTTGGTAACTTTAGCAAGGCTATGCCAATTAGAGCTGTTTAGATACTGTTTAAGCAGCCATGCGAATGAACCTTCAACAAGTTTACCGGTTTTGGATTTAGGAAGTATAAGC
The DNA here is from genome assembly GCF_028618435.1 of Bartonella sp. MM73XJBT.G. Classification (GTDB taxonomy): domain Bacteria; phylum Pseudomonadota; class Alphaproteobacteria; order Rhizobiales; family Rhizobiaceae; genus Bartonella. The sequence goes on along the minus strand of NZ_JAQISW010000005.1, from coordinate 80,216 downwards.
CCTTGTAATTCGGCAAGCGCATTTTTGTAATTGTCAACAAATTCTTGTGTTCCATAGGTTCCGCGTATTCTAATACGTTTTCCATGACCAATACGGACATACCATACAATTTTACCATGTTGTGTAATTTGTTTAACAAGATGAGGGGGGCGTGGTTTTGGCATGGTGACCGCCTATAAGACGATATCATAATCATCAGGTGACAAATTCCATGATTTGTCAGAATGATTAGTTGCATTTGGCAATGGGATATCGGATTTAAGATAGATAAGTAATTCCCCAGTAGGTTTGATTTCTATGAGTTCGCACCCTTGCTTTTTAGCTTCTCTTAAAGCGCGTGCAATGGCTGGTTGTGTTATGGTAGCTGGACGAGGCGCCATATATTTCTCCTTACATTTAAGATGCAATTCACCCGTGTCGTGAATAACGAATTGATTGAAAATTGTTAGGCAAGGGTGGGGGTGCTAGGAGGCATAAGAAAAGCACCCCCATAAGCGATTAGGCGGCTTTTGTTGAGATTCTTTGGATCTCTTGTTCTATTTGTTTGTCATTACGGTGGATACGTTTGATTTTCATACGTAAATGAGATGCATCTCTCGTAAAACGTGGGTCATAACTGATAAAATCACACCATTTGCGCCTCGTACAAGCCATTTGGAATTGCATTTGTGCAAGATATTCCGGTTTGATCTCATTATCGATAATGAAACGCATATGATTAGTAGATCTAGGGCATTTGATTTCGATTAACCCATCTTCATCAATCAGACTATCAGGGCTAGCCCCCGCCATTTGAATTGTAGGGTGTTGTATGAAGCCGCATTGAGTGATTTGTGTATCATAAATGAATGCATATTCTCTCAAGGCATCTTCTTCATTTTCAATGCCCCATCTCATATCTTCTGTTTCATAATAGGGGCTTGTTTGACCCGTTAGACGTTCTGTAATGAGTTTGATTTTGTAGTCTTCATATTTGCTTGTAGGGGTTCCCTTTGCTGTTTTACTAATAACGTTGTAAATATTTGAAGCGGTGACTTTCCCTAACCGTGCTTGAAACCATTCTGCTGTTCTTTGTTCCATTTCACACCGCCGTTTGTTGAGTTGGAGCATATTCAATATCTTGGATATGAATATATTCTGCATCTTGTGTAGGTGTGTCTGTTTGCTCTTGTTGTGGGAGAGATTGTAGAGCTCTTTCTTTTTGAATATTTTGCTTTTTTTCCAACAGCTCTAAAACCTCTTGTGCTTTTTCATAAGATAGATCTGTTAGATTTTCTACCTTTGCGTAAGAGAGAAGATTATCTTCATTTGTTTCAGTTTCTTTAATTAACTGTTTGATTTGTTCAAGCATGGCATGAGAAACCAAATTTACTTGTGTATTACGGTTTGCTTCATTAATACGAGTCGCTTCATCTTCTTCATAAATGCCAGAAAACCCGAAAGCATAACGAGCGCATTGTATCGTTGCTTTATGATGATGATATTATCACTTTTGGTAGTTAAGATGATGAAGAGAATGAAACAGATGATTTACAGATTGAAAAGGCGGAGAAAGCTTTGGGTTTGAAATTCACATCGTCTTACAAAGTTTTTTAAAAAAAATATGGAGGAGAGAAATTGGTGGTGATGAAATTTTTAGCATTTATGGAGATTGTGGGGAAGGTATTCCTGCTGGTGATATTGTTTAGCGAAACTTACTCAATAGAAAAAAAGGTTTTGTGACACCAGAACAGCTTTTCGTGAGCAGAACAGATTTTGGTGAGACATTTTATTTTGATTATACGCAGTTTCGGGATGGTGAATGTCCACTCTATGTCATGCTTCCATCTGAAGATTGTGAATATTACGCGAGCAATTTTTATGAATTCCTTTGTAAAAGAATTAAAGAAAGCGTGGGAGCTGAGATACCTGAAGGTGATCAACCAATTGAAAAGCCTGAGATCCTTCCCACTCCACAACCTATCCTTTTTTACAAGCGTTTTTGGAAAAAATTACGGAGGAGATGATATGGGGGGAGGAAATACGTAACGTTTATAAGGGATATACAGCAGATATTCCTAGTAGTGGTATTATTTGCGATCTCTTAATTCGCTTCTAAGAAAAATTTAGCAGAACTTGCCGCTCAGGGAGATCTGACCAAGCTTGAAGCGAAGAAAGAACTAACCAAACTTGCTGCTAAAGAAAAAAGAATTGGTTAAAAGGCAAACCCACTAAATTTACTAAACCAGCCAATTCACAGAGATGGCTGGAGTTGGTCAATCTTTGCCAAAAACGGCTGCTTTTGTCGATCGTATCACGCGTGAAGCAGAAAAGAACCTGATCAAAGCTGCTATTGGCACAAGCGTCAAACGCCCCACCGGCCTGTATCACATCCACTTGGCTATTGCACGGGTGTAAAAACATGATCGCATCAAGAGCAGGGACATCAATCCCTTCTGAAAGACACCTTACATTGCTTAAGATCCGACAAGCATTGTGACCCGCATCTTGTTTAAGCCAATCCAATTCTTCATTGCGTTTTTTGACACTTTGTTTTCCGTCAATATGTATTACTTCACAGTTCAAAAAGGGAACCGTTTGAAGAAAATCATTGATATGAGATTTGATAATTTTATTGAAGAGCTTTGTAACATATTGAGAGGTGTTGATATCTTTGCAAAAAGCTAAAGCTTTACGCATGGGCTCTGTATCATCATCATCATCAACAGCTGCTTCCTTATCTATTTTAGTCAAAGCTCTATAACAGCCAATAATTTTTGCCGCATCATCTAAATCAATTTCACGGTTTTCATTGGCAAGAATCTTCTGTATGGCTGGTGTGATATAGGTTTCATCAATGCCTAAGACCACAATCTTGTAAGGGGTTAAAAGCTCATTATCGACAGCTTCTGCGAAGGTATAATGGTGGAGCTGTTTTCCAAAAAGCGCTTCATAATCCATAGATGCCAAAACAGCATTGATCTCATCAGCCCGTCTTTTGGCAGTCTCACTAAAGATACGAGGCGTTGCTGTCATGTACAGACGTTTTTTACCGCGAATGATGCTGTTATCATGAACCTTGATAAATTCAGATTCATTGTCTTCACTTCCCAATGAAGCTCCAGTGGTTCTATGGGCTTCATCACAAATAATCATATCAAATTCGGATAAACCATAGTCTTTTTGTGCATCCGAAATCACTTGAATGGAATGGTAAGTTGAAAAGATGACTGTCATTGCATCTGTGAAGTTTTCACAAGCTTCTTTGGCAAGTGCTTTGGCATCCGTTGTAGCAGGGAGCACAAGATCTGATGTTTCCAAGCCAACAATATCATCTTGGTTTTTACGACGCTTGCCAACTTTTGTATCAGAACACACGGCAAAGGAACGCAAGGGGAATTGTGCATCGGCTGTCCATTCACGGATTGTTTGTGAGACTAAAGCAAGAGAAGGGACTAAAAACAAAACACGCTTGCCTTTTCCTGCTATGGTTTCTGCACTCTTAAGACTGGTGATTTTTTTACCCGTTCCACATGCCATAATCAGCTTGCCACGGTCTGCTTCTTTTAAGCCTTCACAGACTTCTTGATGGCTTCTATCTGATGATCTAAAAGCTTTTTTTTCGGTTGTTCTTTAAGGACGGCTTGCCCTTGTTCTTTATAAGCGCCCCAATCAATTTGACTGTTTTCTAAATCAAAATCAAACAGATTAATCTGTTGAATACGAACCTCTTGACCATCACAAGTGTTGTGAGCATTATCACTCCAATTGCTTTCGGTACTATCAACCAAAATACGACGGGTGAATATTTTCTTACCAGAGGCAGCGATAAAGCTATCAATATCTTCTTTTTAATGATGTGAGAAGCATCATAGCATTTACATTGAATAGCCGCGTAACCTCCTTCATCACGGATTGTAGCAACGAGATCAATACCGATATCACGTCCATCTTCATCATGCTCCTTAGCCCATTGCAAATTGGATAAAAGACTAGATAACTCATTACGAATCATTAAGAGATCATGGGGTCTTCTTTTAACAATTTCATAAGCTTTTCGACCGTGACATCATTGATAATAAAACGAGAGCTATCATCATGGATATTGTCATTAGAGAGAGTTTCAAACAAAGGAGTACGGGATGTTTCAAGATTTCCTTTTTTGAGCGCTTTATGAGTTTGTTTTTTCTTTTCTGACTTGTCTAAAGTTTCAAGTATCTCTTTGATTTCTTGTCTCTCTTTGTTTTTACTGAAATTATAATACTTTCATCAAAAAAACAGCTCATAGTTTTCCCACCTACTGTACTGAACGAATAAGATATATAACGACAAGCCTAATGAACTAGATTTAAGGTTATAGAAAAACTGTATATATCACAATTTATCAGGATAATGGATTGTTGCAATCGTACATTTTTTTATATATATCGCCGCTGGATATGAAAATGAACGAGGCTTTAATTTTCTTGCTACTAACTTAATTCTAAGTGGAGCAAGAGTAAGCGGTGTCGTTATTCGTACTTCCCATCTATAGTTTCAAAAGCATTATAGGTGATAAATTTCCAAACCATCAATTTTGAGGGCTACTGTGTTAGCTACATTACCTAAAGATATACGTTCTTTAATAATACAAGCGCCTATGGCTGGTGTATCGACGCCTGAGATGGCGGCTGCCGTATCTAATTCTGGTGCGGTTGGTTCGATAGCTATTGGCGGATTGGGGCCGGATGAAGCAGTTTTGTTAATTCAAAAAACGAAAGCACTAACTGATCGGCCGTTTAATATTAATTTTTTCTGTCATGATCCTTTTTTGCGTGTGGATACAGCAAAAGATTCTCATTGGCGAACTAAGCTAAACGATCATTTTTTAGGTGGGGAAACGATTCTAAATAATCCTCTTAAGAATATATACGCCTCTATTAAAAATAATAAGGCTTTAGCTATCGCTGTAGCTGCACAATCCCCTGAGATTATTAGCTTTCATTTTGGTGTTCCTGATGATGATATCATTGACATCTTTCGACAGACCGGTGCTAAACTTATGGCGACTGCAACTTGTCTTGAGGAGGGGAAAGAAATTGCAGTCAAGGGGTTGGATGCAATAATTGCTCAAGGCTTTGAAGCAGGAGGACACCGAGGACAATTTGATCTTTCACAATTCGATGAGAAGTTATCAACGCACGTCTTGACTCGGCTTTTGGCCCAGCATTTGCCACTTCCTATAATTGCTGCGGGCGGTATAATGACTGGGGCTGATATAGCGAGCGTTATGCTCATGGGTGCTCAGGGAGTGCAATTAGGGAGTGTTTTTATAGGTTGTAGCGAAAGCGGTGCGAGTCATTGTCATAAAAATCTTTTGAAGTCTGATAAATCCATACCAACCGTTTTGACGCGAGCCATTTCTGGGCGTCCTGCGCGGTCAATAATGACGTCGTTTGTCCAATGGGCGATGAGTATTACTGATAAGGACATTCCGGAGTATCCTTACGGTTATGATGCCTTCAAGCAGCTGCAAAAAAGTATGCTCTTACAAGGAGATCTTGATATAGGTCCTTTTTGGGCGGGGCAAAGTGCTTTCTTGGCGCGTTTTATTCCGGCAGCACAAATTATCGCAGAGTTAGAAAACGAGTATGCTCACTCTATACAGGGCTAAGAAAAAGTGAATCTGAAGCTGATGTGACAATGAATAAAACGGTCAAGTACGTATTGAGTGGATTTGCGGCATCCTTGGTTGGCATAGGTTTATCACGCTTTGCTTATGCGCCTGCAACACCTTATCTTATAAGCCAAGGTTGGTTTGATGAAAATCATATTTTTGGGGTAGGTTCTGCAAACTTTTTAGGTTACTTCATCGGTGCTTTTTCATCCCCTTATATTTTATGCCTCACTTCTCCAAGATATGCATTGAGATTAGCATTCTTCATGAGTGGGCTGTCTTTTTTATGCTGTTGTTATCCATATGGAAGCTTATGGTTCATGATATGGCGTTTTATTGTAGGCTTGTCGGGAGGGGTCTTAACAGCGGTGGCTGCTCCAACTTTGTTATCGGCTATAGATCCAAAGGATCGTGCTCGCTCTGGTGGCATAATGTTCTCAGGAGTGGGGTTAGGCCTGCTATTGTCTGCTTTGTTTACATCTATGATAGCAAGTATTAAAATATATTATTATTGGGGGGCACTTTTTTTAATCACTCTTATATTTTTTATAATAACTTATCAGTTTATACCCAACACAAATTTTGAGCATATTAAAAAGTCGTATAAGTCTAAGCGAATAGATTATTTCATATATCTAACATATAGCATAAACGCTGCAGCGTTTATGCCATATATATTGTTTCTTGTGAATTTTGTTTTGCTTCGCACAATATCATCAACCTATTTTGCTTCTATCATTTGGCTAGTTTATGCCTTTGGTGCCTTTTTAGGGGCCATAATATTGAGCATAGCAGCCAAGAAAACATCGTATCGCTCGGTGATCTTTTTGATGAATTTTGTGCAATTATTTGCCTCGTTTCTATTGCTATTGTTCCCTGATTTGAAGATCGCGTTGTTACTACCAGCTCTTATTATGGGTGCCGCTACCCCTGGCATTGTGCCTTTATATCTTGGTTTAATAGGAGAATTGTCTTCATCTGATCCACAAATTCAGCAGATTATCTGGAGCAGAGCAGTGTCAGCATTCGCCTTATCACAAGCAATAGCTGCGTATATGTTTACTTGGCTTTTCTATATAATAGAGAATCATATCCTAATATTCTCTATTTCGTCATTTCTTCTTTTTATTCTATGCGTGGGGTTTATACAGGAAAGATACTATGGCTATAAACAGAAAAAAAACCATTAATTGTGCTATTATCGGTTTTGGGGCTCGTGGCATTAGTTTTTATGAGAGGATAAATGCCTATGCTCGTCGTTATATAAGTAGTGTGCATATAAACCTGACAATATTTGATCCCAATGAACATGGTTGTGGATCTCATTCGCCAAGACAAGCAGATTATCTATTAGTCAATACAGTTGCATCGCAAATGACTATGTTCTTAGATAAAACTTGTGAAGTTTCTGGCCCATATACCAACGGACCATCATTTGCTCAATGGGCTAAAGATACAGGTATCCGTAAAATAGGTTCTAACTTCTATCATATGGCTGAAGACTCATATGTTGGAGCACCTATAGACGATAATGACTATCTATCACGTGCTGAATTAGGGAATTATTTACAATTTGTCGTAGATCTATTGACAGCAAATAGACCGCGTAATGTAGATGTGTCCATTATCAGATCTCATGTGATTGATATTAAGCCATTATCAGAGCGTGAATTTATTGTTGTGGTAGATGGGGATTACAAGCAGTCCTTTGACTTTATATTTATGACTACGGGGCATGGTACTAATATACTTACAGAAAATGAGCAACAAAAAACAGATTTTGTTTCTTCAAATAAGCATATAAATCCCAACTTAGGATTTATAAGATCTCCCTATCCTTTATCCATGATAGAAAGTGTTAGCCCTGATGCTCGAGTGCTGGTGCAGGGTATGGGACTAACGGCGCATGATGTTATCGCTGAGCTAACTGTTGGAAGAGGAGGCCGATATAAAGAGAACAGAGGCCGCTTGGAATATATACCATCAGGGAGAGAGCCTGTCATCAGTCTCTTCTCAAGACAAGGACTTCCATTTTCTTCTAGAGCCATAAATGAGAAAGGCACCTCTGAGGCCTATACAGCTGAATTCTTTACATTAGATTATTTCAAATCTCTGCGACAGGAAAAAAAGAAATTTGATTTTTTTGAAGATGTTCTTCCAGTCTTGAAAAAGGAAATGTTGAGGGCATACTATCATGCTGTAGGTAAGACTGCATGCATTGATTATGAAGATTTTAGGAAAATTGACGAAATATTATATCCCTTACAAGGTGTTGTATTCAAAAATGCTGTTGATTACAAACGCTATATCTATGAATTTTTGGAAGACGATCTCAAAAATGCTTACGCAGGGAATGTTTCTGGAAGTGTCAAAGCAGCAGCCGATGTCTTGAGAGATGTGCGTGATACCATGCGCTATTGCGTTGAATGGGGTGGTTTGACACCAGAATCGCATGCTCGTTTTGTAAGCGACTTTGTTCCTATTATGAATCGTATAGCTGTCGGTCCGCCTTTAGTGCGGAACAGGCAGTTACTCGCTTTAATTGATAGTGGTTTACTTCGCATAGATCTTGGTCCTTCACCTATTTTAGAAATTGACGAGAAAAATTCTGTTTTCCGTATTGTTAGTACTTTCTCAGAAGAAATAACAACTCAGGTTGCAGATGTTGTTATCCAAGCAAGGATAGATCCATTTGACATAAATCTTGAGTGCTCACCATTAATCAGAAACCTCTTTAATAAGGGGGTTCTCACAGAATATGTAAATGGAGACTATCATACTGGTGGTTTGAATATTGATAGAAATTATAACATTATTGATCTCAATGGAGGTGTGAGAAAAAATGTGTGGTCTTTAGGGAATCCGGTTGAAGGTCCTTGTTTTTTTACCTTTGTTCTACCACGACCAGGTGTGAATTCTCGCTTTCTATTGGATTCGGATAAATGTATCCAGCAGATGTTTAATGAAATAGAAGTGAATTATGTCACATCTAGGTAAATTAAATTCCTTAAAAAGTGTTTGGAGGCGCTAAGTAAACAGTTAAGCGTGGTAGGGATATTCGGTAGTGTGTTTTGGGTAACTCTCATGTTGATGATTGGTGAAAAGAAGTAAATTTTCGATAAATTTAAGAAACCTTTACAAGAACGGGTAATAGTTTGGGGATATCGGATTGTTGCGAAAAGGATAGAAGTTTTGCTACTGTATTTATCTTTATGGATATGGGAGCGATTCTTGAAGTAAAAGCACATGTGAGAGGCGCACTGAACGTTGGTTAAACGAACACAGCTCAAGAGAGGTTTTAATAAAACCTCCATAGGTATCAAAATGCTGTTGAGAAGGCTCTGCGAGACCTTGTGGTAGATCAAAACGACTCCAGCTGGTTGCAATAGCGAGTATTGAAAAGCGCCTCTGTAACTTGGTGATGACAATACTCATTAAAGGTGAATTGCCTCCATGAGCATTGAGAAGAAGAAAACTGTTGATCCCTTTATGATAGGAATTTTTACCAATATTTATCCATCGCTTAATAGCCTCAGAAAAAGTGAGACTTGTGTTTCTGTAACATCCATGTGTTTTACAGAATAACCAATTTTTTTCAACTGGTAAAAGTACGATACAAAATTGTTCTTTTGTTTGTAAAATGAGCGCTTTTGCAAAGGCTTCAGCAATAATCCAGTCGGTTTCAAAGGGAAGGTGATCTCCATGATATTCGTAAGCATCTAAAGGTAAAAGAGTGAGAAAAAGCGTGTTAGATACCATAAATTATTGCCAAAAAAAGAAGTTAACAGAGACAAAGTGATAAAGAAAGGCGTTAGAGCCACTATTTAATCTATCTATACGAGAAACGCAAACAGACTTATTTTTATATCATATATATGAAGCTATAAATAGGATTCTATAACAATGAGGACTTTAGTTTAAAAAGTGAAGCTTTAATTGAAAAAAGTCAACGTCGCTTTTAATGGAATAGAGGTTCGTTGTTGTGTAATAGGGGATAGAGACAAAGTTTAATTTGATAGATTTTGGCGTCATGTGAGACAATAATCAATTATATTTATATTCGTTTTTAATAAATTTTCTTAAGTAAATATATTATAAATGTTATTTTATATTGTTAATATATTGTATAATTTAAAATTATATATTTACATATAATATATAATGTTTTATCTCTATAATAGATAGTTTTGTGTATAATTTATTAAATATAATTTTTGCTTTATATATATATATGAATATTCTTTTATTTTTTTCAGTGAAAAAAAGAGGAGAAAAAAGCTGTGTTTAAAATATTTAAAAATCATATGTTTTAATTTATTCTTTTTGCTGTAAAAACTGTAAAAGGGAATGCGACTTTTGTACAAAATCGATTTCAAGAAGTAAGAATTGGTGCAACACTGGAAAAAAGAGTCATTACTAAAGCGGTAGATAAGGCTGTTATTCATGGTATTGAAGAACAGAATGGATTTGCTTTTGGGAAAGTTGAAAAAGCTGCTGTATTTTCAAGGGTAGCTTTTGAGGGGATAGGTGTTGTATCAGTTCTTGCTTCTTTATCCGTTGGGGATTTCATTGGTACAGTTCTAGCTATTTTTAGATTATTTTTTACACTCAGTTTCAAATAGTTTATTCTGTATTGGAGATATAAATTATTTTTTTAATAATAAATGTATTTTTGTTCGCATTATTAAGGTTAAAAACTTTTTAATGGGTTTTTTCCTTTTTTAAAATACTGCGAAATGTTTTTATATATCGGTAAAACTTAAGAATTATTTCGTTAATGTTTTTTATTTGAAAATAAAGATAAGGATCTTTATGGCTTCTTTTTGCAATTTATAATGATTTTTTCAAAATATTATCTTGTTTAAATTCTCATTTAATAATTATATATTTATTTATATTTTTATTTACAATAAACTTTATTAATATTATTAATAAGTTATATTATAAAATATAAAGTAATAAATATTATAATTTTAATTAATTATCTATAAAAATTATATATATAATATTTTATAGTTAAATTTAATAATTTTTTATTTATTTACATATAATATATAATATGATAATACATGATATATAATATTTCATTATTATTAAATTTTAAAAAATATATATAATTTTTATTTTTATTATGTTTTGAAATATTATTTTACTTTTATTAATTTACTTTTTAGTAAATAAAAATAGGAGCAAAGAAAGCCATGTTTAAAATATTTGAAAATCGTGTGTATTCATTTATTTTTACAGTATTTATTCTTTTTTTTGTACAAACTGTGGAGGGGAGTACAAATTTTGTGCAAAATCAATTTCAAGAGGTGGGAATTAATGCAACACTAGAAAAAATTGTTACAACACTGGAAAAAAAAGTCGTTACTGAAGCAGTAAATAAGGCTGTTATCCATGAAGTTGAAGGACAAAATGGATTGTCTTTTGTGAAAGGTATAATGGGTAAAGACCAAGATAAAGACCAAGATAAAGACCAAGATAAAGACCAAGATAAAGATCCATGTAAAGACCAAAGCAAACGCAAATGTAATTTCTTTTCTGGGTTTAATTTTGACATGATGAAGGGCTTTAATGTCCTGTGGGCTGGGGCATGTTCTTTTGCATTAGTTGTTTCTTTATGTGTCGGCGATGTAATAGGTGCTGCTGCATCTTTTATGGGAATTGTAGGCTCAATTGTAAACTATTTAGGTTGATGCACCTGAGGGCTGTTTTTTTAATAGCTTATGGTTATTTCATCGTTATAAGACGAGCATTTTTACCTCGCTTTATTAGTTTTTTTAAGATTATTTGCGTGCTCTGATATGAAGGTTATTCAGAAATATTGCATAACAAGGGATAAAATAAAAAATATCCCTGTACTCAGGGCTCTCATGCAGTAAGAGAAATGATAACAATAAGATGAATTTTAAAGCAATAGCGGGGGGAATTTATACATGACTGGGAAGTTTTTGAAGTAAAGGTCTTGTTTGGCACGAAGACGAGCAATCCATTGATCTTCATGAATACTCGTATTATGCACTGTAATGAGTTCGTTTTTTAATTTCAGCTGTTACGATCGCGTTTTCTAAAAGACCATAAGGAACGGCTTGGCGAGCGTGTGCTTCTGCAATATTCATGATCCAAGCACAATACTTATAAAGACCGATAAAATCTAACTGATCGCTTGGATATAAATCTTTTTTAGCAACAGCACAGACTTCTACTACGGGGTGTTAAATAGTCAACATATTGATTTATAATGATAATCTAGCGTTATTCATATGGAATTAAAGACCCGAATAACGTAAGATTCTCTCATTTCAAACTTGTCTATCTTGAATCAATCAAAATCACTCATTTGCATATAACAAGCGGGATGAGTGTGTGGATCAAATTTGTATAAGAAAGAAGTAAAAATGGTCCTTATGAACCGTCTTAATGCAAGGGCTTTTGCAACATTGGGGGCTGGTAAATAGTGTGATGGTGCTGGCTTGTTACTTCATAAGCGTAAAGATGGCGGTGCTCAATGGCTTTATCGTTATACCATTTACGGGCGCCGCAGTGAAATGGGCTTGGGTGCTTTAAGAGATATCTCTTTAAAACAAGCCCGTGAATTGGCAACGGGGTGGCGCTCTGTTTTACGTGAAGGGCGTGACCCCATTAAAGAACGCGATAAACAAAAGCGTGAAGCAATAAGCAATCTCCATTATTTAAAAGATATTGCTCTAGATGCTTTTGAAAGTCGTAAAGCTGAATTAAAAGGAGAGGGTAAAAATGGGGATTGGTTTTCACCTTTACAACTTCATATTCTCCCTAAATTAGGTTGCCTCCCCGTTTCAGAGATTACACAAACAGAGATACGCAACACGCTTGCCCCTATTTGGCATACAAAAGCTGCAACAGCAAAAAAAACACTGAATCGTCTTAATATATGTCTTAAACATGCGGCTGCCTTAGGTTTGGATGTTGATTTACAAGCAGTAACAAAAGCACGCGCTCTCTTAGGTAAACAACGTCATAAGGTCACTAATAGACCAGCCATGGATTGGAAAGAAGTGCCGGCTTTTTATCAGTCACTCTGTAAAACACAAAACATAACACGACTAGCTTTGCGTTTGCTTATCCTTACAGGCGTTCGTACCAATTCCTTGTGTCATATGCATAAAGATCAAGTTGAGGGGGGATATATGGACAATTCCTGCTGAGAATATGAAAGGAAAGCGTGATACAACAAAAGAATTTCGCGTGCCCTTATCAACAGAGGCATTAGAAATTTTAAAACAAGCACGATTGCTTTCTCGTAATGATTTTTTCTTTTCTGCAACCGGTCGGGGTCCCCTTGCTGCTAAGTGTATGGCTCAATATATGAGAGATAATAAACTTGATGCCTGCCCCCATGGTTTTCGCTCTAGTTTACGCGATTGGCTTGCTGAAACAACCGATGCCCCCTATGAGGTCGCTGAAACTATTCTAAGTCATACAGTGGGGGGTAAAGTAGAACGTGCCTATCGTCGTACTGATTATTTAGAACAGCGCCGTGTCTATATGGATAAATGGGCGGCTTATGTTACAGGTCAAGCTTAAGGATATGGGGTGTAATACCCCATGATCTGTGGATAACTTTCTCTCTCTCTTCTCTCATTCTTTCTCAATTAGATTCATAAATTATCACATCAGAAAAACTATTATAAAATACTGTTTTTTATAGACTAAATACCTTTCCAATGATTCAAAAATATGGTTAATAAATACTTATGATTTATTCCCATTTTTTACTCTGAAAGGAAATTATAATGACAGAAAACGATATTCTTTTAACAGACCGTGAAAGTGCAAAATTGCTTCATATGAGTGTTTCAACATTCCGCCGTCATGTGACCAATGGCTCTTTACCAAAGCCTTTAAAATTTGGTTTCTTATCGCGTTGGTTACAATCAGATCTGATTAATGTCATAGAGCAAGCGAAACAGCAACGTTATAACGATGTCGCATAAATGAAAACCTTGTCACGTAAGAACGGACAAGGCTTTCCACTTTCACTCAAAGAATGAATAGCAAAATCCGTCCTGTGACGCAAGTAACAGGAAAATAATATGTTTTATGAATTCTCGGGGCATCACAAATGCCTTGCGTGGGGTTTGGTATGGGCGTTATGGAAGTGCCCGTTATCCAGCCCATGATGATCAATTGCCTAGCTTATCTCTTGCCAATGGACATGATGGGCGTCTTTTACTCTATTGTTATGCTGGCTGCTCTTTTAGAGAGATCATACAAGCGCTTAGAAGAATTGGCTTGCTGGGGAAACAAGCCTTAGTAATAAGGAAAGTTTCGAAAAGATTTGTTAGAATCAGAAGAAATATTTCTTCTCTAACAGGACTTTTTATATGGTTACATCTTTTGGTAAAATCTTACGTAAACTTCGGATTGATCACTCAGAACGTCTCTTAGATATAGCTAAGAAATTAGGGATATCTGTAGCGTTTTTGTCTTCAATTGAGATTGGCAAGAAATCTGTACTGGTTGGTATGGAAGACAAGATCGTAGAGCTTTATTGCTTAGATAAAGCTACTGCTTCACTGTTAAGAAAAGAAGCTATGCTTGTCGAAAGAGTTTTACAATCAAACCTTCTGATTCATTTAGACGTGAAGCTGTTGGCATGTTTGTTAGAAACTTAGACAATTTTTTACAACAGGATGTAGCAAGATTAAAAAAAATTTGGAGAAATTCGGTGAAAAAAGAGGCGTTCTATAAAGGTATATTGCAAAATCCTATTCCTCAACTTTTATTCGAGAATCCCTAATAGTAAAAAATATATGTAAATACAGTAAATTATAACTTTAAAAAAGGTTTATTAAATTTTAATCTTAACTTTGTTATGCATTAAGCTTAGAGGGCCGTACTTTCTAGATGAGACTGTTATTGTGTTATCCGTTAAGATATTGTGGTGCTTTTTGTATTGAGTAACTGCTTTTATGTTTAGAAGTTTTATGAAAAAAGCATTTCTCATTTTTTAAGAATCTTTTTTATCTATATGTTAACCCCTCTTATAAAGACGGTTATGACTCATGATGGGGGAGTGTAAAGTAAAAGATTTTTATCCTACATCCTCATTGAATGTGGAAAAGCGATAAGTTAATGGTTATAAATCAATATTTTTTCTTGATGATTTATTCAATTTTTTAATCAATCATTATAGTGTTTTGAAATAGTTATTAATAAAAAAAGAAAAAATTTATCTTTATTATTTTTATCAGTTCATAGGATATTTTAGTTTTAAAGGACAAGCTTTGAGAAGTCTGCAACCGCTTGTGTAATTGTGTGAGTACGTTTGAGAAGAGCAAGACGGTTCGCACGAACATCAGTTTTTTTATCGTTCACCAATACCTTTTCAAAAAATAGATCAATCAATTTTCCAAGTGGTGTTAGAATACCGAGTGCAAATGGTAAATTTGTTGTATTGATGGGTATAAGAATTTTTCTTTCTACTTCACAGATTGTATGATAGAGTTGCTTTTCTTCTTTCTCAATAAAGAGTTCAGGATTAATTTCATTGGCTATTGTTATGCTTTTTTGAAGTTCATTTTCAATAATATTGGCAGTACGTTTTACAGAGGCTATAAACTGCATTCCATCATGGGTATTGATAAAAGCGATAAGAGACTCGACATGACGTGCAACCAATAAAAAATCATCAGAATCTTTATTTAAGACAGCTTCAAGGGCATCATAGCGAACCCCTTCCTCTTTTAGATGGATTTTTAAACGATCATGAAAAAAGAATAACAGATCTGATAAAATATACTCTGTTTTTTCTGGAAGAAAACCCTGCAATTGTAGTTTTCCTTTTTGAGGGCTCTCGTATTTATTGTTTTGTTGTAAGAAAAGATTCGTTGCCAACTGAAACAGTGGCATAAGATTGATTTTCCAGTCCCGCGAAAGAACAAGCCTAATAATTCCTAGAGCTGCTCGTCTTAATGCATAGGGATCTTTCGAGCCGGTTGGTTTTTCATTAATCAGCCAAAAACCGACAAGCATGTCAATTTTGTCAGCGAGCATAACGGTTATAGCAAGTGGTTCTTGCGGAAGACGATCTGTTGGTCCTTGAGGTTTATAATGCTCTTCAATTGCGACAGCTACGCGAGGATTTTCCCCTTGAAGAAGAGCATATTTTTGCCCCATAACCCCTTGCAGTTCAGGAAATTCTCCGACAATTTCCGTTTGCAAATCAGCTTTTGCAAGGATTGCAGCGCGTTTTGCTAACAAAGGATCAGCTTGCACCAAAGGAGCAATTTTTTGTGCGAGTGCAGCGATGCGTTCTATTCTTGCACCTTGCGTACCTAATTTTGCATGGAAAGTTACATTTAAATGATCAAGTCGCGCCATTCTTTGATCAAGAGGTTTCTTTATATCAAGATCAAATTTTTTTACAGAAGATTCCAAGTATTGAATATCAGGCAAATCACGCTGATCTGTTTGCCAAAAATAGAGGGCATCCGAAAGACGGGCACGGACAACCTTACTATTTCCTTTCGAAATTGCTTTACCTTCATCATTGGCAAGAATATTAGAAACGAGAATAAAGTGATGAGAAAGTTTTACCTTTTCTCCTTGTTTGCGGGTAACAAAACATTTTTGATTGGCTCGAATGGTCAAGCGAATAATTTCTGGAGGAATATCAAGGAATGATTTGTCAAAATCACCCATAAGAATAACAGGCCATTCAACAAGACCCGTAACTTCTTCTAAGAGGAGATTATCTTGAACCAGTTCTAAACCGTTTGCAAAACAAAGATTTTGGGCATCCGCTAAAATAATATTCTTTCGTCTTTCGGCATCCAGAATGACTTTATGGGTTTCAAGTTGCATCACATAATCATCAAAGCGGCGAACTTGGATTGGTTTTCCGTCACTTAAAAAACGATGACCATAAGTGAGATTGTTACTTTCAAGAGAACCAATAGTAAACGGGATAACATGCGTTTCACCAATTTCTGGTCCGAAGACGCAAAGAATATTTTGTAAAGGCCGAATCCACCTTAGAGCACCACTTTTTGTGGAATCTTTTCCCCAACGCATAGATTTTGGCCACGGAAAGTTGCGGATAATATCTGGTAAAATATCGGCAATAATTTCTTCTGCTGCCCTGCCTTTTTTTACAATTTTAGCAATATAAAAATCACCTTTTTTATCATCATGTCCAATCTGCGCTTCAGAAATATCGTTAAGCCCCGTTGCACGGAGAAAACCATCAATTGCATTCTGTGGTGATTTTGTACTGGGACCTTTGCGTTCCTCATGGATATCTTTTGAGCGTATAGAAAGTCCGCGTATGTCCAATGTTAGCCGACGAGGGGTCCAGTATTCACGAGCAGCTTTATAGGTCAATCCAGCATTCTCAAGTTGATCTGTAACAGCTTTTTTAAGATCAGCAGCAGCTTTTCGTTGCATACGTGCAGGGATTTCTTCACTGAAAAGCTCAAGAAGAAGATCAGACATTAGGCTTCTCCAGTATATATTTGTCCAGCTTCTGTGAGTAAGAAGGCTTCCCCACAACGGCGTGCGAGATCACGAACGCGAAGAATATAATTTTGTCGTTCAGTTACAGAGATAACGCCACGTGCTTGTAAAAGATTAAAGATATGGCTCGCTTTAATACATTGATCATAGGCAGGAAAAACACAGCGATGGAATGCATTTTCTTTATTAGGTTTTCCTGCATCAAGAAGCGCATTGCATTCGTGTTCGGCATCGATAAAATGCTGATGGAGCAGTTTTGTATCAGCAAATTCGAAGTTATAATATGAATATTCTTGTTCTGCCTGTAGAAAAATATCTTTATAACTTATTTTATTTTCTCTCTCTAAACCATTAAAGTTAAGATCATAGACATTATCAATCCCTTGGATATACATTGCTAGACGTTCAAGCCCATAGGTGAGTTCTCCTGAAACTGGAGCACATTCAATGCCACAAACCTGTTGAAAATAAGTAAATTGAGAAATTTCCATTCCATCACACCAACACTCCCATCCCAGTCCCCAAGCTCCAAGCGTTGGACTTTCCCAATCGTCTTCAACAAAACGGATATCATGAAGTTTTGTATCAAGACCAATCGCTTGTAGCGATTTAATATAAAGCTCTTGTAAATTGGAGGGCGAGGGTTTGAGAAGGACTTGAAATTGATAATAGTGCTGTAAGCGATTTGGATTTTTACCATATCGCCCATCTGTTGGGCGTCGAGAAGGTTGGACGTAAGCCACTTTCCAAGGGCGTGGTCCCAGAGAGCGCAGTGTGGTGGAGGGATGAAAAGTTCCAGCTCCAACCTCCATATCATAAGGTTGCAAAATTGCACACCCATAATGAGCCCAATAATTTTGCAAAGTTAAGATAAGTCCCTGAAAAGAACGTTTGGGATTAAGATGTTCAGGCAGTTTCACACTTTATACTCTTTAATACGTTATACTCTTTTTAATATTTAACTAACAGACAGCAACCAAAGGAGTTTCTGCCTCTATCATTGTCTATTATTTCATGTGCTTGTGGTCAAGCATCGTTGTTTATTGCAAGCCAAATTTCAATTTTTCTTGAA
This sequence comes from Bartonella sp. MM73XJBT.G, assembly GCF_028618435.1. Taxonomy (GTDB): domain Bacteria; phylum Pseudomonadota; class Alphaproteobacteria; order Rhizobiales; family Rhizobiaceae; genus Bartonella. The sequence goes on along the minus strand of NZ_JAQISW010000005.1, from coordinate 62,007 downwards.
TTTGTTTAGAATTTTCTGGTTTTCCGTCAATTGCGTGATTCCATTGAAATATTGCTTCACGTTTACGTCCAACTTTCCAATAGGCATCGCCTAAATGATCATTCAATGTTGGGTCTTCAGGTTGTAATCTGACAGCATTTTCCAATATTTGGACGGCTTTGTCGTATTCTTTTAATTTATAATAAGCCCACCCTAAAGAATCAAGAATATGACTGTTGTGAGCTTGCAAAGCAGAAGCTTTTTGCAACATATGGAGCGATTCTTTAAGCTTCTCACCTCGCTCTACAAGCGAATAGGCTAAATAGTTCAGAACCTGCGGTTGGTTTGGAAAAAAATCAAGGGCTTTTCGCAAATCAATTTCCGCTTTTGGCCATTGTTTTAAACGCTCAAAAGCAATACCACGCTGATAAAAAAGTTTCCAATCGTCTTGCTGAAAGTTCTTTATCTGGGCAATAGTATAGTCTAGAGTTTTAGCAGCTTCGAGAAATTTATGATCCTGCATGTAAAAAGCAACAAGCGTTATCAAAATATTACGATCATTGGGAAATTTTTTATTTAATAACGTTAATAGTTTTATTGCTTCTTTGTAATTGTTGTTATTGGCAAGAAGGAATGCAAGATGAATTTGTCCATCTTTATAATAAGGAGATTTAGGGGATAATGCGCGATAAAGTTTAATGGCTTGATGAGGATCATCCAATTTAGCAGAAATATGTGCGAGCTGAAACAGTGTTGCGTCATTCTGGGGATATAAAGCGAAAGATAATTGTTTAAAAATACGTGCTATGGACCCTGAGTTTTTATGGTTGAGAGCTGTTCCAAAATTATACAACACCTCGGCCGCTCCTTGTTGAGGTGTGTTAATCAACCTTTCTAAGAAAGCATTTTTTTCAATTTTTTCTCGAAACTTTTTGAAAACTTCTCGAGCTGACAACATTTGTTCGCCATGCTGGATTGTCTGAAGAGCTTGTTTACGCATATTATGGCGCAGTTGGAATGAGGCATAGGCTATTACAATACGTTCATAGGTATTAGGAGCGATAAGAGTCCCTTGTTTGTTATTCAGTGCTTTAATAAAATATTTTTTTGCATCCTGTGGTTGTTCTGCAAGATCGCTCATAAGTGCTAGATGATAAGATATAAAAAGCTCATACCAGACAGGACCTTTGAGCTTCTTAAGATCAGCAATTGCTTGAGATTTTTGTCCAGATCCAAAAGTAACCCAAGCACCGATGAGTTCAGGTATTGGGTTATTGGCTATGGGAGGTTCTTTTAATTGTAGAAGAAGCTTGGCATCCTTATAGTCTTTTTTAATGAGACTTTCTATTGACAATGTTAAGGAAACAAAGGGAGTTATAACACCTTGTTCTTTGAGTTTTTTGGCTTGTTGCACAGCCTCTTTAAAGGCTCCCACAGAGAGCATAGCTTCAAGGAGTTCTTTTTGTGTTTCAATATTATCAGGTTGATAAACGAGTGCCTGTTTAAAATAATTGATCGCAAGATCTGTTTTATTTTCGTGATTTGCAACCCTTCCCGCTAAATAAGCACCTGCAAATGAGCTTGTGTGAGTCGCAGTGTTTATTTTACTGTAAGTGGCGGATGGCATCAGCATGATACCCACGATAAAGAGGGTAAAAAATCGGGATAGCACTGAAGAGCACATGGAGCTAATCCTTTTCAAGATAATCAATCGATTGTATCGTTTATAAATCATATCTCATTACTTTTTTGAAAAATATTGTGATTCTTGCAAAGAATCAGTTTACGCGTGCAATGCAAAATTCAACGGCTTCAACGAGAGCATTATAAGCAGGATTTTCATTCATGGGAATAAGAGAATCAATTGCATTTTTTCCATAGATGCGTGCTTTTTCTATGGTATCTGTGACACTATTATATTTCTCCATTAAGTGTTGCGCGTGTACGAAGGCTTCATTATTGTTGTTGCCATCCTCAAGTGCTTCTTTCCAGAAAGCCTTTTCACCCATATTTCCACGTTCATATGCAAGAATTACAGGCATTGTGATCTTTCCTTCCCTAAAATCGTCCCCTATATTTTTTCCCAAGTTTTGAGCACTACCACTATAGTCAAGAGCATCATCAATCAATTGGAAAGCTAGTCCTAAAGATGTTCCATAATCACGTAATGCAGAACGTTCTTCATTTCCATAGCCAGCAATAATGGGGCCTACTTCAGCAGCCGCTGAAAAAAGTGCTGCTGTTTTTGCATTGATGATTTTTAGATAGTCTGAAGGGCTGGTTTTGATATTTTTTGCGGCGGAAAGTTGCATAACTTCTCCTTCAGCAATAATTGCAGCAGCATTGGCTAAGACAGAGAGCGCCTCTATGGAGCCAACATCGACCATCATTTTAAAAGCTTGTCCTAAAAGGAAGTCTCCAACAAGAACACTGGCTTGATTTCCCCAAATCATTCGCGCTGTAGATTTTCCACGCCGTAAATCACTTTCATCAATCACATCATCATGTAACAAGGTTGCTGTGTGCATAAACTCAACGGCTGTTGCAAGCCTTATATGCCCGTCATATTGATAGCCGAACATATGAGCAGAAGCTAATGTGATCATTGGGCGCAACCGTTTTCCTCCTGATGAAATAAGGTAATTGGAAATCTCAGGGATCATCTCAACCTCTGATTTTGCCATAGAGAGGGTAAATTGATTGACGCGCTTCATATCATCTTTTGTAAGACGAATGAGAGATTGGAGGGCTGTTTGGTTATTTTGTGTTTGATCTAATTTTGTGGCTACACTCACAATATGTTGACTCCTAGAGTATTGCAATGGACATCTATGAATTCTATTTTCTTAAATAGCATAAAGGGGGTTTTGTTTTGACTCAAGCTTTTGATGTTGCTTTGAAGTGCAGATTTTGGATGATCTGTGCAAGAGTATATTTTAAAAGCTTGTATAATATTGTTTCTATGAGAGGTAGGAAAAAAATTGCAACAGCCTTATTTAAGGCGTCATTGATAAGAAAAGTTCAGTTTATAATGAACATTAGGCTTTTAAATGGATAAAACAACGAATCAGATTAGTGAAACAATTGACAGTTTTCATCGCGGGAAATTTTATTTGGTTCAACCCTATAAACACGGTCATCGTTCTGGAATGGATGCTATGTTATTAGCCAGCTTGGTCCCCACTAATTTAAAGGGAAAGGTTGTTGATTTAGGGGCGGGAGCTGGAGCAGCAGGGTTAGCCGTTGCTTCGCGTTGTTTGCAAGTTCACGTTACATTGGTTGAGCGTTCATCTTTTATGGTATCTTACGCACAAAAAACGCTTCTGCTCAAACAGAATGAAAAATTAGCTGAGCGAATTTGTTTGTTAGAAGCAGATGTTACTTTGAAAGGGAAAAATCGTTTAGAAGCAGGATTGGTGGACAATTTTTTTGATTTTGCGATTATGAATCCACCTTTTAACAATCCTGTTGATCGCAAAACACCGGATAAACAAAAATCTGATGCACATGTTATGTCGGAAGCGATGTTTGATCATTGGTTACGAAGTGCAGCAGCTATCGTTAAGCCGGGTGGATATTTAGGGCTCATTGCGCGTCCACAGTCACTAGCGGATATCTTACATGCCTTAGAAGGCCGCTTTGGTGGTATCTGTATCATTCCCATTCATGCACGCGCAACAACACCGGCAGTTCGTCTTTTGTTTTACGCAAAACGGGGGAGCAGAGCAGCCCTGTCTATATTGCCAGCATTGGTTATGCATGAAGGTAGTCGTCACGCTTTTTCACCGCGGATTGATGCAATCAATAATGGATGTATAAGTTTCTGGGAACTTCTAAAATGATGTCTTGTATTTTTCAAGTTATTATTTAAATTCAGACTTAACCTTTAACCCTTTAAAGGAGATTTATATTTTGGCTGAAGTGGGATGTGATACTATATTTTGGACTTGTTTAGGCACTTTTGTGTTCAGTTATGTTATTCCCTTTTTGTTAGCCAGTCTTTTCTCCTAGCTTATAAGGAAGTTGTATTTTGATGGATATTTTAAAAAATCTTATTCCACACCGTTTTTCTTCCAATAAATTTGAGATTCCTGTTGTTCGCCTTAAAGGAGCAATTATGGATTCATCGTCTATATCTCGTACGCTTTCCCTCGGTAGATGTGCCAATCTTTTAGAAAAGGCTTTTGCGTACAAAAAAGCACCGGCTGTTGCAATTGTTATTAACTCTCCTGGTGGTTCTCCAGTGCAATCACGTTTTATTTTTAAGCGTATTCGCGATTTAGCAGAAGAAAACAATAAAAAAGTTCTTGTGTTTATTGAAGATGTCGCAGCATCTGGTGGTTATATGATTGCTTGTGCGGGGGATGAAATTTTTGCAGATCCTTCTTCGATTGTTGGTTCCATTGGGGTGGTTTCAGCTTCCTTCGGCTTTCCGGAACTTTTGAAAAAAATTGGTGTAGAACGGCGTGTTTACACAGCAGGAAAAAACAAGGTTACACTAGATCCATTTCAGCCTGAAAAAAAAGCGGATATTGAGCATTTGAAATCTCTCCAACTTGAAGTTCATCAAACTTTTATTGATTTAGTGAAAGAACGGCGTGCTACAAAATTATCAGATGATTCAAATCTCTTTACAGGAATGTTTTGGAGTGGAAAAAAAAGCGTTGAACTTGGTCTGATTGACGGGCTGAATGATATCCGTTCTGTTATTAAGGAGCGCTTTGGCAGTGATGCAAAACTTCGACTTATTACACCTCCTAAAAGTTTTTTAGGGTTTAAAACGCCTTCAGGGGTGAGTGCTCATACAGTTTATACAGCCGTTGATAGTGCATTGATGGCAGCAGAAGAGCGAGCACTTTGGCAGCGTTACGGTTTGTGATAGATAGGATCATTCAAGCAAGAGGGGAGTTTATCTAAAAAACAGATGTTAGAAGAAAAAAAGCTTGAAATGATATGAATGAGAACGTGTTGTCAATTGTATATGAGAATTCTTCTTAAAGATTTATTGTTTGTTTAGAGAAAAATAAAGAATATCTCGAACTGTTTATAGGACCGGTTTTAAAAAAGTATGAATAAAAGGGGATCATTATAAAAGAGCCCTATAAGAGTGAATATTACGTCATATGATATCGGATGTACAAGTTTCGTTCCAAAGGCATTTTTATGTGTTTACACCCATTAAATTGAATTTAGCTCTGCATGTTGTAGGACAACGTGCTGATGGTTATCATTTAATAGAAAGTTTAGTTTATTTTAGTCTTAGCGGTGATTGTCTACATTATGCACCTTGTGAAAGTGACCAGTTTGTTTTAACGGGACCATTTGCAAAAGAACTCGTATCTCATTCAGACAATTTTGTTGTTCGCGCACGGGACTTTATGCATAAAACTTTTCCCGAAAGTGCTCGCCCTACTTTTTTTCAACTTGTAAAAAAACTCCCTATTGCTTCAGGTATTGGTGGTGGCTCAGGTGATGCTGCAGGGGTTATCAGCATATTGCGTCAACAGTGGAATCTTAATTGTTCTTGCGAAAAATTAGCTAAAATGAGTTTAGTCCTTGGTGCTGATATTCCTATGTGTCTTTTTGCATTGGAATATAAGCAGCCACTTTTTGTTAAGGGGATTGGCCAAGAGATGATACGACTAAAAGAAGCTTGTTCTCTTGCAATAGTATTGGTTAATCATGGCCAAGGTATTTCAACACAAGCTGTTTTTAAAGCATTAGACAAGCGCCATCATCCTTCTTTAAAAATTGATCCAGTCGCTTTAAAGAGCGTTGATTCATTGATTGAAGCTTTACAAAAAACGCGTAATGATCTTTTTGCTCCTGCTTTAAAAATAGCTCCTCAGTTAGCTAAAGTGTTATCTATATTAGATGAATGTGGCTCTCTTTTTTCTCGTATGTCTGGAACGGGGGCAACTTGTTTTGGCATTTTCAAAAATCAACAAGCAGCACAACAGGCAGCTCTTTTGATCAAATCAATGCACCCAAATTGGTTTGTAAAACCGATCATGACTTTGGGAAGGATTTGAGAAATAAAAACTTCTATTTTATCCTGATTCTATTATGCATAATGAAGAGGGAACTAAAGAAATCTATTTTTTTGTTTTTTAGATAAAATGAATATATACTAGAATAATCTTTTAGAAGAAAAAATTGACATTAGATTCCCTTTAATTTCACATTTTATTTCTATCTTTTGTGCAAGAATTCATGCAATATTTTAAGAGCTATTTCAAACTGTAATGCTTGCAAAAAATAAGCAAATTGCAGAAATAGATGGATGTTTGTTGTATTTGTGATTTATCAAAGATGTTTAATTTGCCGCTTCAGCCAAACTTTTTATGTGAATTGGGTTTGCAAAACCAGGGTTTTTTGCATATAGCGGGGGTTGATGAAGTCGGACGAGGACCTCTTGCTGGACCTGTGGTGACGGCGGCAGTTATTTTGGATAAAGATCATATTCCTGATGGGTTAAATGATTCAAAAAAGCTTTCTTTCCTTCAACGCAGTAAACTTTATCATGAAATCTTGCAAAATGCATTAGCGGTTTCAGTCTCTAGTCTTTGCGCTCGTACAGTTGATCAATATAATATTAGAAAAGCAACTTTGGAAGCGATGCGTCGCTGTATTATAGGGCTAGCTGTTCCAGTTCATTATATCCTTGTTGATGGACGTGATATTCCCTCTCAGCTGCCTTGTCCCGCAACGGCATTGATTAAGGGTGATCAACGTTCAGTTTCAATTGCAGCGGCATCTATTATTGCGAAAGTAACGCGTGATCGGATGATGGAATGTGCTGGACAAGTTTATAAAGGGTATGGTTTAGAGAAGCATGTAGGGTATGCAACATTAGCTCATCGTACAGCTCTTGATAAAAAGGGGCCAATTGTAGGATTACATCGTTATAGTTTTGCGCCACTCAAAGAGCGTTATAGGAATGATGTGTCATGACGATTCAACCACTCAATAGTGTTTCGATAAAAGAAGCAATAGTGCTTCTTGAACAAGGAAAGTTAGTAGCGTTACCAACGGAAACTGTTTATGGATTGGCGGGCGATGCAACCAATGGAAGGGCACTCTCTTCTATTTTTTCTACAAAAAAGCGTCCACAATTTAACCCTCTTATTGCGCATGTCAACAGTATCGAAATGGCGGAACGCTATGTTGAAATTGATTTTCTTTCACGCCAACTCATGGAAGCATTTTGGCCCGGACCTTTGACATTGGTTTTACCCTTAAAAGCACAACATGATATCCATCCTTTAACGACTGCCGGTTTAAATACATTAGCTATTCGTTTTCCAGACAGTCGTTTTTCGGAAATTGTACAATATTTTGGCCGTCCACTTGCGGCTCCTAGTGCAAATCAATCGGGGCGTCTTAGTCCTACTTCAGCTGAGGCTGTTTTTGCATCTTTGGGGGAATCTGTTCCTTTGATATTGGATGGTGGACCAACTAGAATAGGGCTTGAATCAACGATTGTTAAAATTTGTGGTGAGGATATTTATCTTTTGCGTCCAGGGGGGCTTGCGTCTGATAAAATTGAAGAAGTTGTAGGAAAGTCGCTAAAACGGATAGATCAAAGGGCGGTGATTGAAGCTCCAGGGATGTTAAAGTCACATTATGCTCCCAATGCCGCGATTCGTTTAAATGTAGAAAAGGTGGAAAATAGCGAAGCGCTTTTAGCATTTGGTCCAAAGCGCGTTATGGGGGCTGAAAATGCCGTTTTTATTTTAAACCTTAGCGAGGAAGGAAAGTTGGAAGAGGCAGCCTCTCATTTATTTCAATACATGAAGGAATTGGATTCATTGAAAGTTAGATGGATTGCCGTAGAACCTATTCCATCATATGGATTAGGGGAGGCTATCAATGATCGTCTTATACGGGCTGCAGCTCCAAGGGAGAAATGAACATGGAGCAGGAATTAATTGAGAAGTTTAGAGAGATTGTTGGGGCTAAGTATGCTATAACAGATCAGGCATTGATTGCACCGTATTTGCTTGAAGAGCGAGGGATTTTTCATGGCAGAACACCTTTACTTTTACGTCCATCTTCACCGCAAGAAATCTCATTGATCATGCGATTAGCAAGCGAAACACGCACACCAATTGTACCTCAGGGTGGAAACACAGGGCTTGTAGGAGGGCAGCAGCCAGATGAAAGAGGAGAGAGCATTCTTTTATCCGTAGAGAGATTAAATAAGATGAGAGCGCTAAATCTTGAGGGTAATTTTGTTGTTGTAGAAGCTGGTGTTATTTTACAAGATTTACAAAAAAAAGTAGATGAATCAGGTCGTTTTTTTCCTCTTTCTTTGGCATCTGAAGGCTCTTGCCAAATAGGGGGAAATCTTTCATCGAATGCTGGAGGGACTGCTGTTTTGGCCTATGGCAATATGCGTGATCTTTGTCTTGGTTTAGAAGTTGTTTTACCAGATGGTCGCCTTTTGGATGATTTGCGCTTTGTTAAAAAAGATAATAGCGGTTATGATTTGAAAAATCTTTTTATTGGTGCAGAAGGTACATTAGGCGTTATAACCGCAGCTGTTTTGAAGATTTTTCCAAAAATAAAAGCAAAAGCAATTGCTTTGGTAGGATTACATAGTCCAGAAAAGGCTCTAGAGTTTTTATCGCTGGCTCAAGAATATGGGGGAGGGATGGTGACAGGTTTTGAGCTCATGGGAAATCTCAGTTTTCAAATGGCTTTAGAGTATAAGATGTGTGAAAAGTCTCCTTTTGAACAGAAACATGAATGGTATGTATTAATGAATATTTCATCGTTGCAAGAGAATGATGAAGCATTATCCGTGTTGAATATTATTTTAGAAAAAGCCTTAAAGAGAGCGGTGATAGAAGATGCAATTGTTGCACAATCTTTAAAACAGCAAGATTTTTTCTGGCAATTGCGCGAAGCTATATCACCAGCACAGAAGTTAGCGGGAGGATCGATTAAGCACGATATTGCAGTACCACTTGCTTCAATTCCTGATTTTATTGCTAAGGCCGCACTTATTGTTGAAGATATCGTTCCAGGGGCAAGGGTGGTTTGTTTTGGACATATGGGAGATGGAAATTTGCATTATAATGTTACACAACCTATAGGCGCTGATACAACAGCGTTCTTGCAATTATGGTCAAAAATGAACCATCGCATTCATAGGTTAGTGATGGACTATCAAGGTACATTTTCTGCTGAGCATGGAATTGGTCAGCTTAAGCGCGAAGAACTTCGTTCTTTTAAATCGCCTGTCGCATTGGATATTATGCGAGGGATAAAAAAAACACTCGATCCTTTAGGAATAATGAATCCAGGAAAAGTATTATAATTTAAGAATACTGATCTATATTTTTGTTTAGGTTTTAATAACCAAAAAAGAAACAAGTTGTTTTTTATTAAAACTTTTAATAATCCAATGAGGAAAAGTTGCTAAAAGGTGTATGTTATTTAAGATAAATTGGGACACTGTATATGGCTAATCAATGCTTTAATCAGGCAAAAGCGGTGCTTGAATTTCGGTTGGATCCGTGCCATTTGCCACAAACGACGACATATTTTTCATCCAAAACAGGTAATAAGGTCATTTGTTCATTAAATGAGCGCGGTGTTTTTTTTAAAACAGATAAACCTTCAAGCTTATCGCAGTTAGTACCCCCTTATCATTTCAAAGGAATTGCGGCACGTACTGTAAAAACACGTTCAGGAGAAAGAGCTGTTGCATTAGAGTTACTTCATGCAGATGAAGAATCTTGTATTCCACTTTTGGTTTCCAGAGATTTAAATAATGTTCTTCTGGATTGGCGATTATGGGCGGATACTTATGGACTTCCCATGCTTATGATTAATGAAGATAATCGTATTGTAGTTGTAAAAGATCGCTCTGATTTACATCGATTTTTTTGTACAACGCCGCATTCTAAACAAAAGCGTTTTTTACTTCGTTATAGCAATCCGTTAGGTTTGCGTTTGGTGATTGCGAATAAAATTGCGCTTTAGTAACATTCATATACATTCATTTTTATGCGACCAATAAGCATTGATCTTGTTGGTCCGTAAAATGCGATTCTTTAGCGCGGGTAATATAAGGCATGCGAGCTGCACACATAAGGTGTTTTTAGCGGATGAGGTAAATATTCTTAAGTTTGTTTATATATCCTTACACCAGTAAAGCATATGAGTGGGAAGACAAGGGGAATCAAATCGATAAAAAATCTGACTGTTTAGAGATCAATTTTGGCAGGAGTCTTCGTTTTTTAAGGCAAAGATGAATTCAAGGATTGGAAATAAAAGTTTTTTGACAGCACATGTTAGTAGCAGGAATCGAATTATATTCAATGCTTTTTGTTGATGATGTGATTTTTGTTTTTGCTACATCGTTAAAGCATGCACAGATTGCTGAGAATGTTTTTTTACTTTCTTTTATATAAATTAAGTTATTCATTATATAAAAAATAATGCATTATTCTTATATAATGAATGAGAGCGATTCATATAATATGCTCATTTCATTTTTCTCTTCTAGTTAAAATTATTTTCTTGCACGTTACCAGGAGGGGATGCCCATGTGGATGAAGACCATTAAAAAAGAGCAAAAACTCTCTGATAAATTTTCTAGACAACAAGAATTATAGTAACACTGGGTGTTGGACACAACGATGGTATCGGTTTTTGTCTTTATTCAATAAAGATGGCGAAATTGATTTATACTCTCCACAGTTAATATCGTGAAATAGGAAAAAGAGCATGAGGGGTATTGTTTTGTGCGCAAATAACATGAAGTGCGTTCTTTTTAGGTATTTCATTTTTTTAAGGAAAATATACGCGTTTTTTTTCCAAAGTTATGGCGAACACAAAACAAATAAGAAAATTTGTGTATCATGCTGTTAAGTGAAAAAAGAATCAAATCGTAAAAAAAGAATACCAAAAGATTTAGTTTTCTCGTGCAATAGCGCGCCATCCGATATCACGACGAACAAAGCCTTCTGGCCAATCAATAGAATCAACAGCTTCATAAGCACGTTTTTGTGCGTTCGCAATTGTTTTTCCTGTTGCTGTTATATTGAGGACACGTCCACCATTTGCAATAAGTTCTCCATTGCACAATGCGGTACCAGCATGAAAAACTTTCACATCGGGAAGCGTGTTTACTTTATCAACGTTACGGATAATAGTTCCTTTTTGGGGAGAGCCTGGATAACCATTCGCAGCCATAACAACGGTGAGAGCAGCTTTTTCAGACCACTGAAGAGGTTTATTTTCAAGATTTCCTCGAGCAGCAGCAAGAAAAATCGGCAGAATATCCTCTTTGAGGCGCATCATTAAAACTTGACATTCAGGATCACCAAATCGTACGTTAAATTCAATGAGTTCGGGGCCTTTTTGCGTTATCATCAGTCCAACGAAGAGAATGCCTTTAAAGGGTGTGCCCATTTCATTCATACTTTTTAAAGTGGGTTCAACAATTTCTTTGAGGGTACGCTTCACCATTTCTTCGGTCATGATGGGCGCTGGTGAATAAGCCCCCATACCACCGGTGTTTGCTCCAGTATCTCCATCACCCACACGTTTATGATCTTGAGCAAATCCAAAGGGAAGAGCAATTTTGCCATCACAAAGACAAAAGAAGCTTGCTTCTTCGCCTTCAAGAAAAGATTCTACAACAATTTTGTTTTCTGCATCGCAGGAGGCACTTTTGAAGCAGGCATCAACAGCGTTCAATGCCTCTTCTATCGTTGTGGCAACCACGACACCTTTTCCAGCTGCTAAGCCATCTGTTTTAATGACAATGGGAACACCTTGTTGATGAATGTAAGCTTTGGCTTTAGCCGCATCATTAAAGCATTGGTAACTTCCTGTAGGAATATTATTCTTACGACATAAATCTTTTGTAAAAGCTTTTGAACCTTCCAGACGAGCAGCTTTTTGAGTCGGACCAAATACACAGATGTTGGCGCTATTAAGAGAGTCTGTTATACCTGCAACCAATGGTGCTTCTGGTCCTACAATCACAAGATCAATAGAATGTGCTTTACAAAAATCAATAACAAGGGGGTGGTTATCAATGTCTAAATTAATATTTTCACCAAATTCTGTTGTTGCAGGGTTTCCAGGAGCACAATATAACTTTTTGAGTAGTGGTGATGCTGCTATTTTCCATGCTAAAGCATGTTCTCGCCCACCTGAGCCAATAAGAAGAATATTCATTGCTTGCTCCTCTCATAAAAGATGATTAATCTCATCTCCTTCTCATAAGAATGAAATGTCTCTATCGCAAGACTAAAGGTAAATCATTTGATGAAAAAAAATAAAAATATTCCTCATGTTCAGTCCTATGATAGCCAAGGACGGGTTATGGATGCCTCTTCCAAACAATGGGTCTATAATTTTCTTCCCTGTTCTTTATGGTTTTATGCGCAATTGGCGCGTTGGGATCGGCCTATCGGATGGCAATTGTTAATGTGGCCTTGTTTTTGGTCAACAACAATGGCTTTTCTCTCTTATGACATGCATTATGAGCCTCTTTTACCAATTCTTCTTCATTGGGGTTGGTATCTTTTTCTTTTTTTTCTAGGATCCATCGCTATGCGAGGGGCAGGATGTACTTGGAATGATCTTATAGACCATAAAATTGATTCTCAGGTAGAGAGAACACGTTCTCGCCCATTACCGACAGGTCATGTGAGTCGGTTTCAAGCAAAAGCTTTTATACTTGTGCAATGTTTGGTTGGTTTAGGCGTTTTATCACAATTTAATAGGTTTAGTTTTTTTCTAGGCATTTCGTCTTTAATAGCTGTTGCATTTTATCCTTTTATGAAACGCGTAACCTATTGGCCACAGTTTTTTTTAGGTATTGCATTTAATTGGGGAGCATTAATGGGGTGGGCCGTTATATTTGGAAGTTTAAGCTGGCCACCAATTTTACTTTATGTTGGATCAATCTTGTGGACCATAGGATACGATACCATCTACGCACATCAAGATAAAGAGGACGACGCTACTGTTGGTATCGGTTCTACGGCACTACTCTTTGGCAAAGGAACCAAGCGTGCTTTAGTCTTTTTGTATGGTGGTTTTGTCGTATTCGTTAGTTTAGCATTTTATTTAGCTAAAGTTCCTCTATTGAGTTTTTTGGGAATTTTTTTAGCGAGCATCCATATGTTTATTCAAATTAAAGTCATTGATATAGATGACAGTGCACAATGTCTTAAGCTTTTCAAATCCAATTCGCTTATTGGTTTTGTGATTTTTGCTGGTTTAGTCTGTGGCGGTCTATGGATGATATTTTATCCTGCAGTTTAAAAACACATTAGATAAAATCATATGTTCTGTGATAATGGGGAGAGGTATGAAAATTCAAAAATACTTTTACTGATTTTTAAGTTTATGATTCTTTTGAATTTTCAAAGTTTGTTTATATTTTATTCCAGATTTTTCTGGTTTGAAATAACGAGTTCGTCAAATTTTATTGAAATAAAAATAGACTTGTAAGAGGAATGAGCAACTTTTTTAATTGAAAGTGCACTTTCTATTTATTCATCAGAATCAAAATATATATGATGATTTTATTATTCTAGGTTTTCTTTGAATATTATTTTTTCTTTTACCAAAAGTTCAAAAGTAAAGTCATCGTTTTTCTGAAGACAGTATTTTCTCTTCAAGAAGTTTATCGCTAACCATTCTTCGAGTGGGAGAGAACATTATCAACCAACGTTTATTGTAAAAATAAAATTCTTCTTTAAATGAAACAAATTATCTCTTTATTAGAATTTTGCACATAGAAAATAATCGTTTAACCGTGAGGAAAAACCTTATAACGATAAAACTTGAACGATTAAGGGTAGAGTTTTTGTCTTTTCCAATTGTTGTGTTCAACACAATCGCGGGTAAAAAGTAAGCGATCATGTAAACGAAATGGGCGATCACACCAGAACTCTATAGAAAGGGGCTTAACACGAAACCCAGACCAGTAAGGTGGTCGTGGAATTTTGCCTAGAGGATAACGCGCAGTATATTGGGCAATGGCTTTTTCGAGTACAAAACGATTTTCTAAAGGTTGAGATTGTTTTGATGCCCATGCACCAATTCGACTCCCACGGGGGCGTGATTGGAAATAAGCATCGGCTTCCTGCTGACTGACTTTTTCAACAATTCCTCTTATTCTGACCTGACGACGAAGCGATTTCCAATGAAACCCTAAGGATGCTTTCATTGATTTTAAAATTTCTTTTCCTTTTTGGCTTTCATAATTGGTATAGAAAACGAATCCTTGAGGATTATAGTCTTTAAGGAGAACCATTCGAACATTAGGGAGCCCTGTTTCGTCAACTGTTGCGAGTGCCATAGCATTCGGATCATTTATTTCGCTTATCGTTGCCTCTTCAAGCCACTTTGCAAAAAGCTCAAAAGGTTTTTGCATTTTCATAAAATGATCGTCTGTTGGTATTTTATCGCTCATAGTGTCTCCAAATGTCAGTGAGCATGGGCATTTTCTCATTTGTTTTTTCATCAAGAAGAACAGTAGCATTTTTTCTTATTTTCAAAAAGACAATGCTTTCATATATTTTTAAGGAGTATTTTTATGATGGTCTCATTCTTTTTATCTTTAGCATAGACAACAATGAGCTATATTAAATAAATATCTCATTTTATCTGGTATTTTAGTTTTTTGATAGACATATAAAGAAAAGAAGGAACTATTTTCTAGAATAGACTGATGAAGTTATGAGGAGTATTAAGAAATATATCCGTTGATATTTTGAAAACGAAAAAAATAGAAAGAGGGCAATATGCGTGATCCCTACACAATTTTGGGTGTGGCACGTACCGCAAAACCGCAAGAGATTAAATCGGCATTTAGAAGATTAGCAAAGAAATATCACCCAGACCACAATAAAGATGATGCAAAGGCTAAAGAGAAATTTGCTGAAATTAATCAAGCTTATGAAATTATAGGTGATAAAGATAAAAAAGCACAATTTGACCGCGGTGAAATTGATATGGAAGGCAAACCGCTTTATCAAGCCTATGGTGCTGGTGAAAATTTTAACAATAAACAAAATCCCTTTTCAAGAAGAGCAAAAGGATTTGACTTTTCTTCTTCAGGGGGAGCAGGTTTTGATGCGAGTGATATTTTTCGCGATCTGTTTGGAGGAAGCGGTAGCTTTTCGAATTCCACACACTATAATCATAATCGCCCTCAACAAGGGGCTCATATTCGCGCTAATCTTACCATAACATTAGAGCAGATGGTTGGTGCAGAAAAAGTGGAAGCTGTCTTTCCTCATGGAAAAAAGTTAAAAATTAAACTTCCAGATTATATTGAAGATGGGCAAACTATTCGCTTAAAAGGTCAGGGAGAAGAGGTTCCTCATGGGCAAGCAGGAGATGCGTTGATAACCATTCAGATTCAAAAACATCCCCGTTTTCGGGTTGAAGGAAGGGCGCTCCATCTTGATTTACCAGTTTCTCTTAAACATGCTGTTTTGGGAGCAAAAGAAGAAGTTGAAACATTGGAAGGACGTGTGGTCTTAACGGTACCTGCTTGGTCAAGTTCTGATCGCGTTTTGCGGTTGAAAGGAAAAGGGCTTCGTTTAAAAAATGGTACAAGAGATGATCTTTATGTACATGTTCGTGTTATGTTGCCGGAAGGTGGAAATGCTGCGTTAGAACAGTTTTTGCAAACGAAAAGGGATTAATTTTTAAAATTTTTATATATAAAAGCGTAGTTTTTGTTTGATTTTAAACCAATTACTTGAAGAAAAAGTTGACCTGTGTCATAGGCAGATGAATAATATTAATTTTAAGTAACAATGGGGCAGTACTGATGGCTAAGGGTAATGGTTTATTGTATGGTAAGCGTGGTTTAATTTTAGGGTTGGCCAATAATCGCTCCATCGCTTGGGGAATCGCTAAAGCAGCAAGTGCTGCAGGAGCAGAGCTTGCTTTTACCTATCAAGGTGAAGCAATGAAAAAGCGGGTTGAGCCTTTGGCTGAAGAATTAAAGGGGGTTGTTTGTGGACATTGTGATGTTTCTGACAGGAATTCTATTGATGAGGTCTTTAAAGCTATAGAGAAGAAATGGGGCAGACTTGATTTTTTAGTTCATGCTATTGGTTTTTCTGATAAAGATGAATTAAGTGGTCGTTATATTGATATCAGCGAATCAAATTTTATGATGACCATGAATATTTCTGTTTATTCTCTAACAGCTCTAACAAAGCGTGCAGAAAAGTTAATGGTAGATGGTGGGTCTATCTTAACACTAACCTATTATGGTGCGGAAAAAGTTGTTCCCAATTATAATGTCATGGGGGTTGCCAAAGCAGCTCTTGAGGCCAGCGTGAAATATTTAGCAGTAGATTTAGGTCCCCAAAATATTCGTGTTAATGCGATATCTGCTGGACCAATTAAAACGTTAGCGGCTTCAGGTATTGGTGATTTCCGTTATATTTTAAAATGGAATGAGTATAATGCTCCCTTACGTCGTACAGTATCAATTGAAGAGGTAGGTGATTCTGCCCTTTATTTTCTTTCGGATTTGTCTCGTTCTGTTACCGGTGAAGTTCATCATGTCGATTCAGGTTATAATATCATCGGTATGAAAGCCGTTGATGCACCAGATATTTCCGTTGTTAAAGAATAAGTTTGGTTTATAGGATTTGTATTGGACAGCGGTGTTAAAGTAGCCAAGAATATTTGGGAATAAAGAGCTGTTTTGTGTAGAGCTCAATAGGTGTTGTCATTGCGTATATTTGACAGAGAAACGGATCTTTTTTCATGTCGCATAATACATTTGGTCATTTATTTCGTGTAACAACATGGGGTGAAAGTCATGGTGCTGCTCTTGGTTGTGTCATCGATGGTTGTCCACCCGGAATTATTTTTACGCGTGAAGAAATTCAAGCTTATCTTGATAAGCGTAGACCTGGGCAATCCTTATATACAACACAGCGCCGAGAACAAGATCAAATAGAAATCCTTTCAGGAGTGATTGCTCAGGAAGACGGAATAACATTAGTTACAACAGGCACACCAATTTCTCTGTTGATTCGAAATACAGATCAACGCTCTCAAGATTATGGAGAAATTGCTCATCAATATCGTCCTGGTCACGCCGATTATACTTATGATCTTAAATATGGCATTCGTGATTTTCGAGGGGGAGGGCGTTCTTCAGCACGCGAGACAGCAGCGCGTGTTGCAGCTGGTGCATTTGCTCGTAAAATTGTCCCTCGTTTGGTTGTGCGAGGAGCCGTGGTCGCAATTGGTCCCCATAATATTAATCGTGATCGTTGGGATTGGTCAGAGGTTGAGAATAATCCTTTTTTTACAGCTGATGCAGAGATGGTTCAAATTTTTAGTGATTATATCCGTAAAATCCGTAAAGATGGTACATCTGTTGGTGCTGTTATTGAGATTGTTGCAGAAAATGTTCCAGCAGGTTTAGGAGCTCCTATTTACGCAAAACTTGATCAAGATATTGCATCATACCTTATGTCAATTAATGCGGTCAAAGGGGTTGAAATTGGTGATGGTTTTGCGGCAGCCCGCTTGAGAGGAGAAGAAAATGCCGATGAAATGCGAATGGGAAATGATGGAAAACCACTTTTTTTATCCAATCATGCTGGTGGTATTTTAGGGGGAATATCGAGTGGACAGCCGATTGTTGCACGTTTTGCTGTAAAGCCTACTTCATCAATTTTAAAGTCTCGTCACTCCATTGATGTTGATGGTCATGATGTAGATGTTATAACGAAGGGACGTCATGATCCATGTGTTGGGATTCGTGCCGTTCCTGTTGGTGAAGCGATGGTTGCTTGTGCACTTGCTGACCATTATTTAAGACATCGCGGTCAAATTGGGTGATTGAGAAGGTGAATAATGGCGTATAATGAAGAAAAAATTGTTTCTGCGCTTAAAGCTTTTGAGCGCGGTGAAATTGTTGTGGTGACAGATGATAATGATCGTGAAAATGAAGGTGATTTAACGGTTGCTGCGGCCCATTGTACAGAAGAAAAGATGACATTTATTCTTCGTCATACAACGGGTATTGTTTGTGCTCCCATGCCAAAAGAAGAAGCGCAACGGTTTAATCTTGCGCCTATGGTACAAGATAATAACTCTGCACATGGGACGCAATTTACTGTTACTATTGATTTTAAACACGGCATAACAACAGGGATTTCAGCACATGACCGTACATTAGCGGTGCGTAATCTTGCAAATTCGAATGCAAGTGCGGATGATTTTGTTCGTCCAGGGCACGTTTTTCCTTTGATTGCGCATGAAGGGGGAGTTCTCATGCGTTCAGGTCACACGGAAGCTGCTGTTGATTTATGTAAATTGACTGGTTTACCGCCGGTTGGTGTTATTGGTGAGTTAGTCAATGATGATGGAAGCGTTAAACATGGCGATCAGATTACAAAATTTGCACAGGAACATCGGTTGCACATCATAACGGTTGCAGATTTAATTGCTTACCGACAGCGTAAAGAAATATTGATCAAGCATGTTGGAGAAATGCCGATTGAAACACCTGTAGGTCCCGCTATTATTCAAAGTTATCAACTCCCTTGGGAAGCTGTTCAGCATATTGCGATTATTTTTGGTGATATCCGTGAGGGTGAGGGTATTCCTGTGTATTTACATCATGAAAACATTATAAATGACGTTTTTTGTCAATCCTCAGATATCATGGTGATGATGCAGCGTATGATGGAAAAAGAAAAACGTGGTGTATTTGTTTATTTGCGTGAAGGATCTGTTATACAATCAATGATTGATATCCAAAACATGGCAAGAGACAGTTTAGAAAAGCATGTGCAGGCGATTGAACGCGAAGAAGAATGGCGCAAAATTGGTTTAGGATCACAAATTTTGAAATATTTAGGAATAGGCTCTGTTATTGTTTATGCTTCTAAAGAGAATCATTATGTAGGTTTAGAAGGTTTTGGAATTCGTATATCTAGAACAGATATTTTTTGAGGTTCATATGAAAAAAGAGATACAAGAGGGGGATATTACAGCCTTAAGCTTTGAGCAAGCGCTTAAACAACTTGAAGTTATCGTTGAAAACTTAGAACGTGGCGATGTGCCTTTGGAACAATCCATTGATATTTATGAACGTGGTGAAGCGCTTAAAAAACATTGTGAGAAACTCTTGAAAGTCGCTGAAGCCAAAGTTGAAAAAATTCAGCTTTCACAGGAAGGTTCCCCAGAAGGAGTAGAGCCGCTTGATGCGCAATAATATTAAATATTTTTGGATATTTATTATGGGGCTTAAAAGATGCAATAATCTTTGTTTATAGAGAGCAAATTTTATTGATTTCTTTTTTATAAAATAAGTTAAAAATAGGAAAGATCATCAATCATCTCAAAGAGAGAAGAGTATTTTTTAGTAAAAAAGATGTAAAACGCTCAATAAAAGAGTAGAAAAGATATATTTTTATTGTTGCTTATCTCTTGAGTTAAAATAATAGAAAGGATTTTTTTTGTCTCAGGTTTTAACACCATTGCTTGACCGTGTTTGTTTTCCGAAAGATTTGCGGGCATTACCTGAGTCTGATCTGGTCGAATTGGCTGATGAGTTGCGGAGGGAAACAATTGATGCGGTTTCTGTAACAGGTGGTCATCTTGGAGCGGGACTTGGTGTTGTTGAGCTTACGGTTGCCTTACATTATATTTTTAATACACCAGAGGATAGGATTATTTGGGATGTTAGTCATCAAACCTATCCGCACAAAATTTTAACAGGGCGTAGAGAAAAAATTCGCACATTACGTCAAGAGGGGGGACTATCAGGTTTCACAAAACGTTCAGAAAGTGTGTATGATCCATTTGGAGCAGGGCATTCATCGACTTCTATTTCGGCGGGGCTTGGCATGGCGGTGGCAAGTGCTTTGAAAGAAGAGATAAAACGCAATATCATTGCTGTTATTGGGGATGGTGCAATGTCCGCGGGTATGGCTTATGAAGCAATGAATAACGCTGGTGCTTTGGATGCACGCTTGATTGTTGTTTTAAATGATAATGATATGTCTATAGCACCGCCTACAGGTGCTATGAGTGCGCATCTTGCACGATTAGTCTCTCGTCCCTCTTATCGTCATCTGCGTGAACGCGTAAAGATGTTGAGTGAAAAATTGCCAAAGTTTTTTTTGGATAAAGCGCGTCGTTCAGAGGAATTTGCGCGTGGTCTTTTGGTTGGAGGAACGTTATTTGATGAGCTTGGCTTTTATTATGTAGGCCCCATAGATGGGCACAATTTTGGGCATTTATTGCCTGTTTTAAAAAATGTCCGTGAATATCCTAATGGTCCTGTTTTGGTGCATGTTGTAACCCATAAAGGAAAGGGGTATCTACCTGCAGAAGCCTCGTCTGATAAATATCATGGTGTTAACCGTTTTGATGTCACGACAGGAAGACAGGTTAAAGCATCAAGTAATATTTTACCCTATACCAAGGTATTTTCTAAAGCTTTAATAGAAGAAGCCTGCCATGATGATAAGATTGTTGGCATAACGGCAGCGATGCCAACAGGGACAGGACTTGATGCTTTTGCCGAAAAATTTCCTAAAAAGATGTTTGATGTTGGGATTGCTGAGCAACATGCTGTAACTTTTGCGGCCGGACTTGCTTGTGAAGGGTATAAGCCTTTTGTTGCAATTTATTCTACTTTTTTACAGCGTGCTTATGATCAAATTATTCATGATGTATCAATTCAAAAGTTACCGGTACGTTTTGCCATTGATAGAGCAGGTTTTGTGGGTGCTGATGGTGCAACGCATGCTGGCAGTTTTGATATTGTTTTTTTAGCGACACTTCCTGAGTTTGTTGTTATGGCGCCTTCAGATGAACTTGAACTGATGCATATGGTGCGTACAGCTGCAGCTTATGATCAGGGGCCCATTTCTTTTCGTTATCCACGTGGTGAAGGTATTGGTGTAGATTTACCGCAACGTGGTGCGCTATTAGAGATTGGAAAAGGACGTATTCTGTGTGAAGGAAATAGGATCGCCTTGGTGTGTTTTGGAACACGGATGTCAGAAGTGTTGAGAGCTGCTGATATGTTGGGAGCTAAAGGGTTATCGACAACGGTTGCAGATGCACGGTTTGCAAAACCTTTGGATAAGGATTTGATACGTCGTTTAGCCCGTGAGCATGAAGTATTGGTGACCATTGAAGAAGGGGCAATCGGTGGATTTGGAGCGCATTTATTACAATTTTTAGCACAAGAAGAGCTTTTAGAGCATGGTTTAAAAATTCGTACACTAAAACTTCCTGATGAATATTTGAATCATGGTTCACGAGAAAAAGTTCTCTCAACGATTGGGCTTGATGCTATAGGTATTGTCAATACGGTATTGACAGCTTTGGGGCGCGAGATTTTAACAAGATAAAAACTCGAGTATGAGATGGCTTTCAAAAAAAGGCTCGATATTCTTTTAGTTGAAAAAAACTTTTTTACGACACGTTCCCGCGCACGTGATGCTATCATGCGTCAAACTGTTAAAGTTAATGGTGAAGTCATTTTTAAAGCAGGGCAAACCTTTTTTGATAATGCAGAGATTGTCGTTTATGATCCAGCACAGAATTATGTTTCACGGGCAGCATTAAAATTGATTGCAGCACTTGATGCATTTCCGATCGTAACAGATAAAGTGACGGCCATTGATGTTGGTGCATCAACAGGTGGTTTTACACAAGTTCTCTTAGAACGTGGAGCAGCACATGTCATTGCTGTTGAGGTTGGGCATCATCAATTTGATAAACGTTTATTGGGCAATAGCGCTATAACCTTATTAGAAGGCCTGAATGTTAGAGATCTTCAACAGCAACATTTAGGCGGGCGGGAAATTGATCTTATTGTTTCAGATGTTAGCTTTATTTCTCTCAGACTTGCATTGCCTCCCGTTTTGTCTTTAGCCAAAAAGGGAACACAAGCTGTTTTATTGGTAAAGCCTCAGTTTGAGGTTGGTCGTAAACACCTTGGTAAGGGAGGAATATTAGATCCATCAAGAGCTAAAGAAACCGCTGAAGAGCTTTTTGTCTGGTTAAATACTCAAGCAGGGTGGCGTGCAAAAGATTTACTTCCTTCCCCCATTACAGGTGGTGATGGCAATGTAGAATATTTACTATTCGGAGAAAAACAACAGTGAGTGACAATGTCATAATCGACCATATAGGAGCAAATGGTTATGGTGCTGCTAAGACGCCGTACGGCTTAGTTGATGTTCCTTTTACTTTGCCAGGAGAGTGTGCAGAAATTATTGTTCATGGAAAATATGCAACATATATAGCATTAAAACAAAAATCACCAGAACGCATTGATGCTCTTTGTCAGCATTTTGGAGAATGTGGAGGCTGTACCCTTCAGCATTGGCGTGCGGATGCTTATCGCGTATGGAAACGACAATTGGTTGTTGACGCGCTTAAAAGCTATGGAATTAATAGCATTGTTGCACCTTTAATAGAATGTAAACCCTATAGCCGACGACGGATAACCCTAACGGCATCCATGACCCCACAAGGTCAAAAAGTCGGTTTTAACCGTTATCTTTCTCATGAGATTGTAGCTCTTGAGAAATGTCCAGTAAGTCTTCCAGAGCTTATTGCTCAGTTGTATAATATCAGAGAGCTCTGTGCTTTTCTAAGCCGTTCTGTCAAACGGTTTCATGTTACGATAACATGTGTTGAAAATGGCGTAGATGTTGCTTTAAGTGGTTGCGTTGTAAACCATGAATCACTTCGTCAGAAAATGATCAATGCAGCTCTTTCTTATGGGATTACACGCTTATCTGTTGACGATGAAATTTTGATTGAACGAGAAAAACCAGTTATTTACTTTGGAGATGTCCGTGTTGAATTTCCTTCTGGTGGTTTTCTTCAAGCAACCTGCGAAGCCGAAAATATAATGGGTAATATTATTTTGACTCATTTAAAAAAAGCAAAGAATGCTCTTGATTTGTTTTCGGGGGTAGGAACATTTACCTTGCGTATGGCAAAAAAGATGAATGTTCATGCAGTAGAAAATAATGAGAGTGCATTAGAAAATTTAGCTTCAGCAGCCCGTTTTTCAACTGGTTTAAAAACAGTCACTTGTGAAAAACGCGATCTTTTTCGCTATCCACTTTCTGTAAAGGAACTTGAGTGTTTCGAGAGTGTCGTTTTTGACCCTCCTCGTGCAGGAGCAGAAGAACAAGTCCGTGAACTGGCGAAGGCAACAATACCTCTTATCGTGGCAATTTCGTGTAATGCTGCTACATTTGCGCGTGATTTATCTCTTCTTATTTCAGGGGGATATACAATAGAAAAAATCACACCCATTGATCAATTTTTATGGTCATCCCATATTGAAATTATTGCTATTTTGAGCAAAAAGAAAAAGAAGAAAGGCTGGAAGCTTTAGCCTAAAAATTTTTTTAACGCTATGAAGATTCTAAAAAAGCTTATTTTCATATTATTATAAAAATCTCCTCAAAATTTATCTACAATAATAATTTTTTTCATTGAGTTAAGAGCACTGAATAGGAATCTTGCTTATTTGAGACTTTTTTTATTATGAAACTATAAAAGATAGTGTTACTCCACATAAAAGATGAACATATTACAAAAAAGGTATATTTGAGGGGATATCCAAACAAGCCGGCACCACCATTATATTTGCCATCCCCCAATATTGTGACAGGCTTTAGCATTTGAGATGGTTTTGATTGATTCAAGATATACAGACCTAAAATAAGAGAATCCTAAAGTATAAAGGTTCTCATTCAAGTTGAAGAACCTTGGATTATCTTTAAAATCAACGCATTGCATACAAAAAGTATTCTCTCTCATAAATCGTTTGAATAGATGGGAAGAGGACAATATTATGCAGAAATGAGCAAACTTATTCTTTTATAAGCGCAGTTCCACCGATTGTCATATTATTGATTCGCAGATGAGGTTGCCCAACACCAACAGGAACATTTTGCCCTGCTTTTCCGCACATACCAATACCATTATCCAGTTTACTATCATTTCCAATCATAGTAATACGTTTCATAGCATCCGGTCCATTTCCAATAAGAGTTGCACCTTTGATTGGTGCTCCAATTTTACCATTTTCTACTCGGTATGCTTCAGTACATTCAAAGACGAATTTTCCAGAAGTAATATCCACTTGTCCTCCCCCAAATGAAACAGCATAGATACCACTTTTAAGGGAAGAAATGATTTCTTCAGGTGTTTTATCGCCTCCTAGCATGATTGTATTGGTCATTCGTGGCATTGGGGCATAAGCATAGGATTCACGCCGTCCATTTCCAGTTGATTTACTTCCCATAAGTCGTGCATTAAGCCTATCTTGCATAAAACCAACGAGTTTTCCATCTTCAATAAGAACGTTATATCCTGAAGGGGTCCCCTCATCATCAATAGTTAGAGAGCCTCGGCAATGAGGAATTGTTCCATCATCAACAACTGTCACACCTTTTGCGGCAACTTGTTGTCCTAAAAGTCCAGCAAAAGCAGATGTTTTTTTGCGGTTAAAGTCGCCTTCTAAACCGTGACCTACGGCTTCATGAAGCATAACACCAGGCCATCCATTGGCTAAGACAACATCAAATGTTCCTGCAGGTGCTGCTTCTGCTTCTAAATTTGTTAAAGCCATACGTAAGGCTTCATCTGCAGCTTGCTTCCAATTATCTTCACAAATAAATTGGTTAAATGCTTGTCGCCCCCCACATCCATAAAAACCATTTTCACGTTTATTGCCTTCAGCTGCAACCACAGATATAGAAAGCCGTACAAGAGGACGAATATCGCGAACCAAGTATCCATCTGCACGTAAAATTTCGACATGTTGTAGTGAGCCAGAAAGAGAAACAGTCACTTGATGCAATTTATCGCTTTTTGCCCTTAAATAAGCATCAATTTTTTGCAAAAGAGCACTTTTTTCTTCGAAGGATGGAGCATCAAGGGGATTATGCGGTTGATAAAGTCTCTTATTTGTTTGTTGAGGAGCTATGCTATAAGGTCCAGCGTGATTATTATAGGTAACAGCTTTAGCTGCTTCACAAGCGCGGTTGAGTGCAGCAGCTGATAATTCGCTAGAATGTGCATATCCAGTCGCTTCTCCAGCAACGACACGCAGACCAAATCCCATATCTTGATGAAAAGAGCCGTTTTTAAGTTGTCCATTATCAAATAAAAGGGTTTCGCTTTCTTTATACTCGAGGTAAAGTTCGCCATCATCCGCATAATGAAGTGCTTCCTGTACAAGCGATTGCACTTGAGATGCAGCAATATCAAAATGATCAATCAGCGATTTCATAAGAGTTATCCTATTTTTATTGGGGGCTTAAAAGATTTTTATTGATCTAATTCAAGAAGTTCTCAAAATATATGAGGAAACTTTAATCATCCCATGTGCGTTGATTTTCCATATACATTGATTTCATTCATGTGGGTAAAGTTGCATAGGCATCGCCAAGACCATGTAGGTCAACGAGGCCTCCAATTCCTTGTTCAGGGGTCGTAAAGACAAAATAGGTTGCCATTTTTCCTTTTAAAAAGAGTTGTAATATATCGTCTTTAAGAAAAGCTTCAGCAACACAATTATCACCAAGACAACGACGATATTCCATTCGTCCCATATTTTTACCGTCAATTTTAATTCCAACGCCAGGACGTAACTCAACGCGAATCGGAACAAAAACACGCATTAAAGCCCCTTGCTTTTGAGGAAGTTTATAAAATGTAACGCGCAAGGTAATATCATGACGCCCCTGTGTATGGATGTTTTGTACAACTTCACACTGCATATTAGGTGTCCCTGGTGGGAGAGCACAAACCTTTGTCCATGCACCATAGGTTTGTGGAGCGGGAACATTTTGCGCATAGGGCGTTTGTGCAAAAGCATGATTGATCAAACTGCTAAAAAGTGTGTGAAGAACAGCACCAATAAAAAAAACTTTTTTGAGTAATTTATAAAGTATCACAAAAAAAATCCTATTCGATTCAACATATACACAATCATGCATAGATTTACATAAAAAATGAATCCCCCACATAAAACCTATAACACAAAACTAGTATTTACCAAATATAGTCACCTCTATGCAAGAAATAAAGGAAAATGAGAAGAAAGAGCATTTTATAGGAGATAAATTTTAGCATGGTTTTATGATGTTTGGTAGAATACATTTTTATGATAAATTTGTAATGTAAGAGAAAATGTTGATTGAAAAAATATATTTTTGTTGCAAATATCCTATCTATTTTTAGGGGATGCGTACAAGAAGGGGTATGCTATATTTTCTTTTCTCAAAAATACGATTGGTCTTAAGGGGTCATTCTCATACGCTAGATAGTAAGATAGTATTTGCCAAATAATATTTGTTTGTGAATGATGAAAATGGAAAAGGGTTTTGAGTGGAATGTTTGTTTCAGGAGAGTTATCGGTT
The DNA here is from genome assembly GCF_028618435.1 of Bartonella sp. MM73XJBT.G. GTDB lineage: Bacteria > Pseudomonadota > Alphaproteobacteria > Rhizobiales > Rhizobiaceae > Bartonella. The sequence continues at coordinate 35,587 of NZ_JAQISW010000005.1, read as the reverse complement.
GCGAATGGTAAATCAATGCCACCAAAGTCCAGTATTGGTGATTATATCACATTATTAAAGCCACGCGTTATGTCACTTGTGGTCTTTACGGCGCTGGTTGGTTTAATGGTGTCTCCCCTTCCCATTAATCCGTGGTATGGTTTTTTAGCAATTTTATGTATTGCTGCTGGCGGCGGCGGTGCGGGAGCACTGAATATGTGGTATGATGCTGACATTGATGCCGTGATGGAACGGACCAAAAAGCGCCCTATCCCTATGGGTAAAATCAGCTCCCAAAAGGCATTTATTTTTGGCATGATTTTGTCTCTGCTTTCAGTTTTGGTTATGGGAAGCTTCATTAATTGGTTTGCGGCATTTTTTCTTGCGTTTACAATTTTCTTTTATGTCGTTATCTATACAATCTGGTTAAAGCGTATCACACCACAAAATATTGTTATTGGTGGTGCTTCTGGAGCTTTTCCACCAATGATTGGATGGGCTGTAACAACAGGGACAGTAAGTTTTGATAGTTTTTTATTATTTTTAATTATTTTTATGTGGACCCCTCCTCATTTTTGGGCTCTCTCTCTCTTTTCATCTCTTGATTATGAGGCTGCAGGTATTCCGATGATGCCTAATGTACGAGGCGAATACTCAACAAAAAAACAAATCTTATTTTATACTATTTTGATGGTACTATGTGCCGCTTTCCCCTATTTTACCGGTCTTAGCGGAGTTTTTTATGGTATCTTCTCGACAATTTTAGGCATTATTTTTATTTATTATGCCTATCGTTTGTGGAAAGCTGATACCCATGACGAAACTATTTTGATGGCCAAAAAGACGTTTTTCTTTTCGTTACTTTATTTGGCTGCGATCTTTGGAGCTCTTTTAATTGAATCTCTTATTTAGCATTTTATTGACCTTTAGGAAAATAAAGTGAAAAAGTAAATTTTAAAAAAGCTTTTCTACAAGAAAATGTTGTAAGAACACACTCACTATAGAGTGCGTTCTTATGCAAAAGATGATATTGCACGTTTTTTTAAATATTGCTTATTCATATACAATGATAGCTTGTTTAAATATGAGACTAAAGCTGATGAAGGATGATTTATGTCTGGACTTCCCCCTTTAACGATACGTCTTTGTGGTCCACGTGGATTTTGTGCAGGGGTTGATCGTGCTATCCAGATAGTTCTCCTTGCATTAAAAAAGTATAGTGCTCCCGTATATGTTCGTCATGAAATTGTACACAACCGCTATGTGGTTGAGGGATTACAGCAAAGGGGAGCTGTTTTTGTTGAAGAGCTTGATGAGATTCCAGAGGAACATCGTGGTCAACCGGTTGTTTTTTCTGCCCATGGTGTACCAAAATCTGTCTCAGAAGAGGCACGACGTTATAATTTGTTTTATCTCGATGCAACGTGTCCATTAGTTTCGAAAGTTCATAAACAAGCAATACGGCATCAACGTCATGGTCGTCATGTAATATTGATTGGTCATGCTGGTCATCCTGAGGTTATAGGGACAATGGGACAGCTTGAAGAGGGGGCTGTAACGCTTATTGAAACGATAGAAGATGCTTTATATTATCAACCAAGTGATCCAGATAAATTAGGATTTGTTACACAAACAACGCTTTCTGTTGAAGATACAGCAGGAATTCTCAATGTATTACAACAACGTTTTCCTACATTAGTAGCCCCAGCGGCTGAGTCAATTTGCTATGCTACAACGAATCGACAAGATGCGGTTAAGGCAGCAGCAAAGGGGAGTGATTTGTTTTTGATTGTTGGAGCGCCAAATTCTTCTAATTCACGACGTTTGGTAGAGGTTGCCAAAAAGTCTGGTGCACGGCAAGCCATTTTAGTTCAGCGTGCTGATGAAATTAATTTTGAAAACCTAAAAGCTCTTTCTGTTGTTAGTCTTTCAGCAGGGGCTTCAGCACCTGAAATTATTATTGATGAAATTATTTCAGCGTTTCGTGCGCGTTATGATGTGACCATAGAATTAGCTGAAACAGTGGTAGAAACGGAAAGATTTTTAGTGAGTCGTGAATTACGTGACGTCATTTTAACACCTCAAGATATGGCATTTGTGAATGGTCAAACAAATAATGAAAAAAATGAAAATAAAAATACAGACCTGTCTACAACGAAAGCAGAATAATGGCCGTTTATACAGAAATTCATCCAAGTGATTTAAAAACATTTTTAACACGTTACGCAATAGGATCACTTTTGTCTTATCAAGGGATAGAGGAAGGGATTGAAAATTCTAATTTTATGCTGGAGACAACACAAGGGCGGTTTATTTTAACACTTTATGAAAAGCGTATTTCAAAAGATGATTTACCTTTTTTTTGTCGCTTGATGCAGCATTTGGGGCAACGTGGAATTTCTTGTCCGCAACCCGTTATTCAAAATGATGGAACGATGATCGGTGAACTAGCAGGACGTCCTGCTGCTATTATTACTTTTCTGGAAGGAAAGTGGGTCCGACAGCCTGATATAGGTCATTGTGGCGAAGTAGGTATGGGGTTAGCGCAATTGCATTTAGCAGGGCAGGATTTTACACTCAGTCGTAAAAATACGCTTTCTATTATGGACTGGCAGGACTTATGGCAACGTTGTCAAATCACAGAAGATGCATTGTTAAAAGAGTTTGGACAAAAAATTGAGTCGGAATTGGCTTTTTTACAAGAAAATTGGCCATTCAATTTACCAACAGGCATTATTCATGCAGATTTATTTAATGATAACGTCTTTTTTGTGAATCATCGTCTTTCTGGTATAATAGACTTCTATTTTGCTTGTAATGACTTTCTTTCTTATGATTTAGCGATTTGTTTAAATGCTTGGTGCTTTGAACTTGATCATTCCTATAATCTTAAAAAAGCACGTAAATTAGTGGAAAATTATCAAAAAATAAGACCCTTGATCCCTTTAGAATTGGACAAGATTATTTTATTGACTCGCGGTGCGTCTTTACGTTTTTTACTCACACGTCTTTATGATTGGTTTAATACACCGCTTGGTAGCTTGGTTATTAAGAAAGACCCATGGGAGTATTGGCACAAACTGTGTTTTTTCAGTAACGTAAATTCGCTAAGTAAATTAGGCTTTTAAATTTCATGGCTCGTCAACAAAAAATCGTTGAAATTTATACAGATGGTGCTTGCTCAGGAAACCCTGGAGTTGGAGGCTGGGGAGCAATTTTACGTTGGAATGGTCATGAACGTGAGCTTTATGGCGGTAAGGCTCATACAACAAACAATCAAATGGAACTCATGGCCGCAATTTGTGCATTAAAGGCGCTTAAAGAGCCCTGTTTGGTCGATCTTTATACAGACTCAGTTTATGTGCGTAACGGTATATCTAAATGGATTGAAGATTGGAAAACGAATAATTGGCGTACCGCATCAAAAAGTCCTGTAAAAAATATGGAGCTATGGCAAGCTCTTGAGGGTGCTTGTTCTTGTCATACAGTCAGATGGCACTGGGTAAAAGGTCATGCGGGACATCCAGAGAATGAACGTGCTGATGCTCTTGCTCGCAAAGCAATTGCGCAATATCGCGAAAATGGGCGTTTTCCAGAATAATTAGTTGTTTAAGGAACTTTCCTCTTTTATCATGGGATAGCAAGAGGCTTTGATTGCGTATGGAATATAAATGTTCCACTTAAGGCGTGATCTTTAAAAGAAATTGTATAAAAAATTTTATGGTTGTTTTTTTCTGGTACGAAATAGAGTGGAGCGCTAAAGAGTGTATATTTTGCATTCTCACTGATTTTTTTTGCTACTCCAATTTGCATTTCTCCTCCATCTAAAAAGAAAGAGCGAGGCATGGTTTTATTGTTATTTTGTATTTTTATCAGAAGGGTATTATTGTTTTTTTCGGCACTTATTTTTAGGGCATTTTGCGTCATGTGCGGCAAAGAATCTTGAGCTTTTTTTAACAAGGAGATGGGCAGAGGTTTGTTTTTAAGAGCAGATGACAAAAAATCAAAGTTAACAGTCAAAGGAAGACAGATTTTATGGCATAATCCAAGAGTGAAAGTACCGCTTAAATTTTTGCTTGAAGAAGATAGATTAAAGGATAATACCACTTTATCTTTATAGCCTAATGACCAATCATTTTCTGTTTCAAAAAGCTGTGGAGTAGGGTAAAAAATTTCATAAGAAACTTGTTGGTTGAAATTAAAAAAAGGTGCCATTCCTGAATTACCTGGATTACGCCAGTACGTTTTCCATCCTGGTTTGAGCACAATTTCAATAAAGCCTTCTCTCACTTCAGAAAGAGAAGGTTCAGTGATTGCTAATCGAATACGCCCCCCCTCTGTTTCATACCAAGAGGTTGAGAAAAGCTTGAGTTTTTCTTCTGTTTGAGCATTTACAGAAATGTTAAGTAATTCTAAAACTATGAATGTTAAACTTAAAGTAACGAAAAGCTTTTTATAAAAGAAAGTTGCGATATTTTTTAAATTTGTAAATATGTGACTTTTTTTCATTGGAGTTTTATTTTCCTAGTGTACTAAATGGACGAACTTTTATCATGTAAATTATGGAGAATAACAGATTAATGAAGCAGTGTAATGGCTTTTTGGGTGGACAATTACTCATAGCAATGCCTGGGATGAATGACAAACGCTTTATTCGTTCTGTTGTTTATATCTGTGCGCATTCTGATTCTGGGGCGATGGGCATTATACTCAATCAATTACATCATATTGATTTTCCAGAGCTTTTGCTTCACCTTGGTGTGATAGACAGTGGGCAAAAAAAACAGCTTTCTGAACCAATAAAACAATTTCCAGTTCGCTATGGTGGTCCTGTTGATCCTTCGCGTGGTTTTGTCCTTCATTCAGATGATTATGCTTGTGAAGAAACTGTTTTTATTGCAGATAAGGTCTGTTTTACGGCGACAATTGATATACTAAAAGCGATCAGTTGTGAACAAGGTCCACAACATGCACTGGTAGCATTAGGTTATGCTGGATGGAAAGCGGGGCAACTTGAGGCAGAAATTTCTACAAACGGTTGGTTAATCAGTTCGACATCACCTAGTTTTCTTTTTGAAAGTGATTTAAGTTGCAAGTATGATAAAAGTTTAACACGCATGGGGATTGATCCAATCTATCTTGCTTCTGAAATGGGACACGCGTAGAGTTTTTTTCTGAGCTTTTTAACTTTACACGTTATTCTATCCCTTATGTTTTTATTTTAAGGAAATATTCCTCAGTACGCCCAAACTCATTTCGCGATGGCATTTATGAGTGGTTTTACAGTAAATCCACTAAGACTCCCATCTTTAAGCTTGTAAGGCAATAAGCTGGGTACTATCGTTATATTTGTAGTCCTTAATGTTGCAACAGCGCTTGGCAGTTAAGACGATTCATAAAAAGGCATTTTCTCCCTTTTAAAGAGTTATTTCTTCACCTAGGCTCTCCTTACTTGTGATAAGTCAAGCGAGTAGTTTTGATTGATTCAACATGAGAGCAATTTTGAAATAAGAGAATTTTATGGTATTCAGAGTTTTAATTCAAGTTGAATAAGGCTAACTTATTATTATAAATCAATATGTTGGCTTATAAGGGAAATGGCTTTGAACGAGAGTAATTAATTCTTCTATAGCAATTGGTTTCGTCACAAGTGTGCTTTGAACATATTTACAGCCTTCTTGACGGAGGAAGATTGCTTCTTTTTCATTTTCAACACCTTCTGCGATAATTTGTAAGTTAAGATCTATCGCCATATTAATGATAGATTTGAGAACGAGCTTCTTCTTGAGAGAGTCGATTGAAATAAGTGAACGATCAAGTTTAACCATATCAAATGGATAACGCACAAGATAGGTCAGTGATGAATAACCTGTTCCAAAATTATCGAGTGCGAGGTTCATTCCAAGTGTTTTAATTTGTTCGAGAAAGTGCGCTGATTGTTCAGGATTGTTTCTTAAGACAAATTCAGATATTTCAATCATCAAACGCCCTTTGTGGAGCGGATGGCGAAGCAGAGCGGCACGCAATTGACTGATAAAGCGAGGATGAATCATCTCTGCGCTTGGCAAATTAATTGAAATAAAGAAAGATTGTTGAGAAAATTTTTCTTCTACATTTATAAGATCGATAATAGCATTATCAATGATAAATTGTGACAAATCCATAACGATTTGTTCGTTTTCTACGATCTTTATGAAATCAGAGACATTTAATTTTCCATAAGTTGGATGATGCCATTCCACAATTGTTTCAAAACCAATAATATGTCCGTCTGATAAATTAAGAATAGGATGGTAGAGAATTTTCATCTCATGACGCTTTATGGCATAATGAATATCTTTTTCCAGGATATTCTGCACGAGACCCAAAGTGCGAAAATTAGGACGAAAAGGTTCAATATGATTTCCCCCCATTTGTTTTGCACGAATCATTGCTAATTCACTATCATTAAAAATATCTTTAGCCGTTGATCGGCTTTCACTCCATGTAACCAATCCGATAGACGTTGAAAGAATTATTTTGTTTTCTGAAAGTGAAATAGGTGCTGAAATTGTTTTGTGCAAATTATCCGCAAACGTTGCAATTTTTTGTGGTTCAGTCTCACTGAGTAAAATAATTGCAAAACGGTCTGCTGAAAGGCGCGATAAGGTATCTTGAAAGTTAATAAGACGATTTAAACGACGGGCGATTATAAGAAGTACAGTATCCCCAACGGCTATGCCTAATTTACGATTAATTTGGCGAAAATTATCAAAATCAATCATAAAGACGGTCGGTCTAATTTTAATATTTGCTTTCGCTAAAGAGGTATAATTTTGTAGCCTATCAAAGAAAATTTGTTGGTTAGGAAGACCAGTTAAGCTGTCGTGGATCGCATCATGCAATAAGCGTTCTTCAGATTTTTTATGGTTTGTAATATTGACAATGGTTCCAATGACACGTGTGATTTTCCCGTCTTTTTGCATTGCTGGCCGTGCGCGAAGAGAAAACCAATGATAATAACCACCACCAGAAGAGAGCCGAAAAATTTGATCAATTCGCCCTTTTTTATTTTTAAGAATGATATCCAATACGGCTTGAAAGCGTTCACGGTCATCATAATGCAATGCTGAAATCCAGTTGCGCATAGTTCCATTAAGGTTTTGAATTTCAGTACCAAAAAGGGTTTTCATATTTGGATGAACAACAATACGATCACGCTCAATATTCCAATCCCAAATAATATTTCCAGCTCCTTTTGCTGCGAGAACTTGCTGTTCAAGGTCGGAAAATATTCCTTCATGGAAAGCGTCATTAGAAAAAGTTTGTTGTAGAACAGTAAAGCTAATGAGAAGAACAATGAGCACTAATCCTCCTGCTAATGCTGGTTGGATAATATCATTGTTTAAATGTCCTGCTATGCAGGCATAGGCTCCCACACACCAAAAGCTAATAAGCAACCATGTTGGGATAAGCATAATGGCGCGGTCATAACTTCGGATTGAAAAATAGATGATTAACAGTATACCCAGTACAGTGGTAAGGCCAAATGATAGACGGGCAATTCCTGCTGCTCTGACTGGATCATAAATAGCAAAGGCTCCTAAACTGCAAAAGGCAATAATCCAGGCGATAGCACCATAACTAAAATGATAATGCCAGCGATTAAGATTGAGATAGGTAAAAAGAAAAATGAAGAGTGTCGCAGCTAGTGCTACTTCTGTACCTGCACGCCAGATTGGTTGTGTTGTGAGTGTAACTGCAAAGAATTTATTTAAAAAGTTGAAGTCAATACCAATGTAAAAAAGCACAGCCCAAGCGACAGCAGCTGTTGCAGGAAACAGCCCTGTTCCACGGACAACGAAGAGAACGGTTAACAAAAGCGCTAAGAGACCTGATATCCCAAGAAGAATACCGTGATAAAGTGTATAAGAATTAATGGCGTCCTTATAAGCTTCAGGTTGCCATAAATAGATTTGTGGTAGATTTTCAGAGTTAAGTTCGGTTACAAATGTAATAACAGCACCCGGATTGAGAGTAATATGAAAGATATCAGAGTTCATACTCGGCTGACGATCGAGAGAAAAACCTTCACTTGGTGTTATAGATTGAATCCGTTCTGATCCAAGATCTGGCCAAAAAAATCCGGAGCGAGCCATGCGGTAATGAGGTGCAACGATGAGACGATCGACTTGTTCATCTGTTGGATTTGCAAGAGAAAAAACTGCCCAGTTTCCGGAAAATTTTTCGCTTTTTGCCTGCACTTCAATACGCCATACAATACCATCTGGTCCTGGTGCTGTGCTTGTTTGAAAAATAGAATTGTTTGTATGATGAATCTCAATTGCTTTTGAGAGATCAAGAGCAGCATCTTGAGAAGAAATCTTAACAGGTTCAATAGCGTGTGCTGATGTAAGATGGACAAAAGAACTAACGACGATAATGAAAATGATGTCAATTATTTTACGCAAACTCTTCACAATGTCCCACTCTCAATATTTTAGGATGTTTAATTTTCATTTAGATTTTTGAGAAAAAACGTCCACCTTTTATCATTTATTTATAGAATAAATTGTGATCACTTCCTCTTAAAGTTATATGATTTTATATACAAATAGACCACATACCCATTTGCTTCCATGAAATTTGAAGTGAATGAGATTTCATATTTTAGAAGTATAAAATTATACCATGATTTTCTAAATTTCATGGATATAAACTTTACTTACTAGAATCTCTATCACATGAAGGAGGAATTGGATAGTTTTGTACGCCTCTTTGCCCAATATTTCCAAAACTTATTTAATGAAAAGAGTTTTAGTGGTAAATTTTATGATAGAATATATTCATACTCATTGTGATGGTTCTTAAAAAAAAACAGTTTTTTACTTTAGCTTATATGAAAGAGCTGATGTTAAGTCATCAAAATTCATAAGAGGGCCTACAGGTCCGACAGCAGTAAGTGTTGGCGTGGAATTTGTAAAAAGGCGATGCGCTAAATCAGTTAATCTTGTAGGTGTGATGAGATTGAGGCGTTCAATTGTTTCCGATATTGAAATGGGACGACCGTAAAGAAGTATTTGGCGAGCAATGAGATGTGCTTGACTAGAAGGATTTTCCTGTGACATTGTTAGATTAGCACGATATTGCGTTTGTGCTCGTTGGAGTTCATTAGTGTGAATGTTTTTGCTTGCTTTGGAAAGTTCATCAAGAATCACAGGTAGAAGTTTTTTGAGCCCTTCTTGTCCAGTCGCTGCATGAACACCAAAAAGTCCAATATCTGAAAATCCCCAATGAAAAGCATAAATAGAATAACATAATCCACGTTTTTCTCTTACTTCTTGAAAAAGACGTGAGGACATTCCTCCACCAAGAATGATTGAAAGAATTTGGGTTGCATAAAAATCACGTGCGTGATAAGCACGTCCTTCAAATCCTAGGACAACTTGCGTGTCCATTAAATCCCGATATTCACGAAAGTCGCCACCAACATAATTTGCAAGATTAGGAAGCGAGGCGGTTGAATGGGGGCGAAAAGTGCCAAGACGACTTTCAACTTCTTTTAAAAAGCTTTCATGTTTTACAGCGCCTGCCGCAACGACAATCATACGATCTGCACTATATTGTTGATTGATGAAATCATGAAGATCAGCAGATGTGAATGATTGAATAGTTTTAGCTGTTCCTAAAATAGAACGACCAAGGGATTGATGACGAAAGGCTGTTTCTGTAAAGTGATCAAAAACAATATCATCAGGTGTGTCATGGGCGGCACCAATTTCCTGAAAAATAACTTGTTTTTCTCGTTCTAGTTCGTCTTCGTCAAATTTTGAATGCATCAAAATATCGGCTAAAATGTCGATAGCGAGTGGGATATCGTTTTTAAGGACACGTGCAAAGTAAGCTGTCGTTTCAATACTGGTTATGGCATTGATTTCACCGCCAACATCTTCAATATCAGTTGCAATTTGAAAAGCGGTACGGTTTTCAGTTCCTTTAAAAGCCATATGTTCAAGCAGATGGGCAATACCATGCTGTGTGAAGGTTTCATTGCGTGAGCCCACTTTAACCCATATTCCGAGTGCGACACTATCAATCTGTTGCATTGTATGTGTGGCGATCGTCAAACCATTACTAAGGCGACAAACTTCTACATCCATGTATTTACGACTCCATTAAACAAGCTAAAGATCTAATTATTAAGGATATTAGAATATTCTTGATTTAAATTAATGCAGCTAACTTTAATAAGATGCACGCGATTTTAAAGAAATATAATCTTTTACTATTTTTTCATCATTAGCAAGACTTATGAAGTGTTCTTCAGCTTCCATGACATCACTAAGATGAGATGGCCATGAGGCATGAAGTCCGCAAGCATTTTTAATCGTATCAGGAAATTTAGCAGGATGAGCCGTGCCAAGAACAATCATTGGAATATGCGGTTTTTTATTTTCGCGCGCTACTTTGAGGGCAATGGCTGTATGTGGATCGATAAGATAGCCACTTTCTTTATAGACACGATCAATTGTTTGTGCTGTTTCAGTCATGTTACTTTTTCCAGCGGAAAAGAGAGAACGAATATTTTTGAGTTGCTTTTCATCAAGGGTGAAAGATCCCATTTTTTTCAAGTTTTCCATTGCATTGCAAATTCCCATTGGGTCACGATTACTGCTTTCAAAGAGTAAACGTTCAAAATTAGAAGAGACTTGAATATCCATAGAAGGTGAAGTGGTATAGACGATTGGTTGTGTTTCGTAAGTACCGCTGATCAATGTACGTGTAAGGATATCATTCTCATTTGTTGCAATAACCAGTTGAGCAATGGGTAAACCCATACGCGCAGCGACATAACCTGCAAAAATATCACCGAAGTTTCCAGTAGGAACAGTAAATGAAACAGCTCTATCAGGAGCACCTAAAGAAAGTGCAGATGAAAAATAGTAAACAATTTGCGCCATGATACGCGCCCAATTTATAGAATTAACACCTGAAAGGGCTCTTTTTTTACGAAAATGATGATCATTAAACATTGCTTTGACAAGAGCTTGGCAATCATCAAAACTTCCTTCAATGGCAATGGCATGAACATTTGTACTTTGATTGGTTGTCATTTGTCGTTGTTGAACAGGTGACACACGCCCTTTAGGAAATAAAATAAAAATATCTGAGTGTTCCTTTTCCGCAAAAGCTTGTATCGCAGCTCCCCCTGTATCACCTGATGTTGCAGCAATAATTGTTGCACATCTATTTTTTTTAGTCAAAATATAATCCATCAGTCGAGAAAGAAACTGCATTGCCACATCTTTAAAAGCTAAAGTAGGCCCATGAAAGAGTTCAAGAATAAACTCATCTGTTCCAGTTTGTTGTAACGGACAGATTGCTGGATGATGGAAGGTTGCATAAGATTCAGTAATCATATTCTCAAAAGCTGTATACTCGATCTCATTATTTACAAAGGGCCACAGAACTGTTTTAGCAATCGTTGTATAAGACTGTCCACGAAGTGCGCGTAACGCATCAAATGATATTTGCGGAAATTTATCAGGAAGATAAAGTCCACCATCACTTGCCAGTCCTGTCATGATCGTTTCCGTAAAGCTTAAAGCAGGAGATTGCCCTCTCGTGCTGATATATTTCATAAGTTTTATCCTTTTTTATTTCTGGCAAATTGATAGAGTTATTTATTTCATGTTTTTCATAATATTTAAATTATTAAATGGATAGAAGCTTATTTTTTTCCTTTTAACTCAATAATAAAAGAAAAATGAAAGAAATGATTTTAAACATTTTTATTTTTGAGATATAAAGCTCAAATGTTCACAAAAAAACCTGTTACAGTTAGAAATTTTCTCTCTATTATTTATTCAGTTAAATTTACAAGCGTATCTTCACTTATCGTATCTTCCTGAATAATAAAATCAAATAGATAGAATGGTATTTATTGAAGAACCTTTTTATAAAGCTCAATTATCCAGAGCTATTTTATGCTCTTCTATTTTGTAACAATTAAATTCGCTAAAATGAATCTTGAAATGATAAACCTTAGAATTAACACTGGAAAACCTATAAGGTAATTTTATGGCATTTCGTGCGAAAATCTATATTTTGAATAATCTTCGTTTAGCTTAATTTATCAGCTTATGTACGAATAGGTATTATAAATAAGTATTATATTTGTGTCATACAGTATGATAACCTAAAGCTTATCCATAGAAAGCATAAAAACAGCCTGCCAAATAATGGAAAGCAGGCTGTAAAATGTTCCTATTTTAAAGAGAGAAAATAATTGAATATCTTTGAATTATTTGCCTTTAATTTTTCCGATTGCCCATCCGATTATTCCGCTAAATATAGCCATGATAGACCCTGTAAAGAATCCAAAACCCAAAGAACCTACTGTAGAAAAAATACCTATAGTAATGGGTTCAAACACTTTCTCAAATTTTCCTTCAATGGCGGATTCACTTTTTGCGCCATGAGTAAAATTTGGAACATAAAAAGTAGCGAGACTGATAGCTTTTTTCTTTCCTTGTTCCATGAGAGAAATAGTTTCCCATTGAGCATCATTTTTCAAATAATTGGCATGAACATTTATAACTTGTGAAAATAAAAAAGCAATCACTATTAAAATATTTAATACATAAGTTTTCAATACTTGAAGCATCATTTATCACCAATACTTTTATTTTAATCAAAATTGAATAGATGCATTGATAGAATAAGTGTACATTAAGAGAAATATAAGTATTTACTTTTCATACTTAATGGGATAATTCTTTGTTTCTTTATCATCAACAATGAATAAAAACAGAATGCATCTATAGTTTATGTTTCATACGAGAAGATTTTATTCTTCTGAAATTTCAATTTTAACGAGATTTAAAATACGATATTATTTTGCTTATTATCCATCCTAAAAACATGCCTGCTGTACTTGCAGCATATCCAATTGCCACCCCAATACCAAAAGTCCCCAGTGTAAGAGGCTCAAAGACCTTTTCAAATTTTCCCTCAATGGTCGTTTCATCCCCCACACCATGATTTAGATTTTGTGTATAGAGAGAAACAGAATGGATGACATCTTTTCTTTTCTGTTCTATTGCTGAAACAAAACTATTCTCACGATGAGTACTCTTTTGCAAATACTTTGCATTTACGCTTACAACCTGTGAAAGAGAAAAGGCAAACATCATGAACATAATTAATATATCACTTTTAAACAATTTAATCATAATTTACCTCAAATACTTTATACTATTCAATATATATGCGTAAATTTATATTTTGGATATTTGGATTTAATCTACGTCATTTATATTTTAGTAAGAGGAGCTTCATTATGTAATGAATTATAATAAAATAATAATACATAATGAAGCAATTATTCTAGCGTTATACAATGTGTTGAATTATTTGAACATCAATACGATATCTTTTATCCAACTTATGATCGAACCTATAAAACTCATAGCATATCCAGCAAATAATAGTCCCATTCCTACAGTCATGGGTTCAAGGACTTTTTCAACTTTTCCTTCACCGACTGTTCCATTTTGTGTTTGATAACTTACAGATGGAGCATAGAAAGCAGTTGTAGAAACCGCATCAGATTTTGCGTTCTTTACTTGTGCTATTAGAGGAATAGACAATTCCTCTTTTGGGGGAGTGTTTTCTAAATAGTTTGCATTAACATTTATGGTTTGTGAAAGAAAAAAAGTGCTCGCTATAAAAACACTTAAGACATAATTTTTAAATAATTTTACCATAACTTTACCTCAAATAATTTTAAATTATATGTGTAAGTAAATATACAATATGTATGCAAAACTTACTTTATATAAAAACACATATTTCATTATGTATTTTTAGTCAATATTTGAAATACATAATTTAAAATATAGTTATAATTTTTATAAACATTATTGTAAAAAAGTGACAGTAATAATTACAAAAAATATTTTTAAATCGTTTATTTATACGTTAATATATTTTTATAATTATGATGATCCTATCAAGATATATTTTATATCATATTTTTTAATACACTTAGATATAATAACATTGATTTTAATTTTTTACGTATTAAATATATAAAAATGATCTTTATTATAGAATATATAATAAAAAATATGAAAATTATAATTTATACGAAAAAACTCTCAACAGTGAATATAAAGGACATCGCTAGAATTTTATCAAATATATTTGTTTTTATGGATATCTGTTATTAAAAATATATACTATTTAGATACTATAAATATCTTCTTAAAAGTTTATATTTCATTTTAATTTATAGATAATAAAAAATATACAGTTTTTGATAGTGAAGTAGAGTACGGATTGAATAAAGATGAATACTATGATCTTTTCATCAATATGAATAGCACGACCGCAGACAGTGTTCAGAAGAACATCGATAGAGATATATTTGTGCGTGTACCCCAAAAATTAACATTGGATAATATTTAAAAAATTTTCTTCTGCCCAAACTGAAAAACTACTTTTTTTAGAAAGGGCGTTTTTATTAAAGTTGGATTATTTTTGAAAAAATCAAATTTCATTACTTATTTAAAAAAGTTTATTAAGTGCTTTGAGAAAATTTTAAGCTGCTACTAGTATCTCTTGACGGTATTCAACCTCGGCTATTATATGTTTCATATTGAAATATTTGTTTAAAAAAACGTTTAGCTTATTTTACAAGGATACGTGTGAGTAGTATAATGATAAAACTCTAAGTTCATAAGTCACCGCCATCTTTATTTTTATAAAGGATTAAGACGGTATGGATCATACGCTAGGCTCGTTCCTAATGTTCCTATAACCCTCGGCTCTTGAGGTGCTTCATGAAGGGGTGTTTTTATTTATTTTTTTAATTAACTTAATATATCCAGATTTGAAATGAAAGATTTTTACGATATTCATTTTTGTTTAATCTGAATAACGTTAGGTTATCATTATAAATCAATGTATTGCTCATCATTTTCTTGATAAAAATATTTCCTATAAAACCGCATATCTTTATAAAGACATATTTTCTTAGTCTTTATATAACTTTAGAGAGGTTATGGCAATTGATGTTGTCAAAAGATTTTTTACGCAGCAATATCAATAAACCTTCAACAAGTTTATGAGATTTGGATTGAGAAAATATAAGCCCTTATAACTTGGAAAGGATGCTTTTGTCATTTTCAATAAACTTTTGTGTTTTACAGATTCCGCGAATTTTAAAGTATTCGCCTGTGGTCAATACGAACAGAGCATACAATTTTACCATGTTGGGTAATGATTTAATAAGCGGAGGGTGATGATTTTGACATAGCAATTTTCACATCTTATTGAGCAAGGAGTTATAATATTCTTTTCTTTGACAAATCTAGTCATTTATCAGGATGGGCTGCTGATGTTGGAACGAGGATATTGGATTTGAGAAAAATAGGCAGTTTACCGGTAGGATTGCTTTCCCAGAAGAGTGGATTCCTATGCGTTTGTATCCTTACTTTTGGGCTCCAGCATGTAATGGTTAGACTTATGGTTTCTGGGCAAGTCCCATATTTTTTCTTCTTCTTCACATTATTAAGATGTAATCGCCCTATGTTGAAAATCACGTATTGATTAAAGTTATTAGAAAAGAAGAGAAGCAAGAAGGGGAGGATATTTGGATAAAATATCCTCTTACAAGAATTTACAAACTGATGTCTTCAAGAATTTTTTTATAATAAATCGCGCCATACAGCCATTGCTTCTAAAACTTCTCCTAAATGAGCATGTTTTGCGATAACCGTTTCCGCACCAGCTTCTGCAAGTGCATTAGAGTGGCCAAGATAGCTATGGGAACCTCCCGTAAAGCCGATGACACGCATGCCTGCTGCTATAGCGGCATGAACACCATGAAGTGAATCTTCTATAACGATTGTGTTTTGAGGCTCTACCTGTAATTGTTGTGCGGCAAAAAGGAAAACATCAGGGGCTGGTTTCGTTTTTTTTGTTCCAACTTCAGGGGCTGAAAATATTTTACCTTCAAAAAGGTCATAGAGATCAACAGTGGTGAGCATTTCTTTTATATCTACGCTTTTTGCATTAGAGCAGATACAGTAGGGATAGCGCGTTTGAATCATTTCTACAGTTTCTCTTACATCATCAATAGCTCGTAATTCAGTTTTTATTTGTGTACGAAAAATATTGGTCATCTGATCTATGAGATGAGCAGAAACTGGTTTTTCTGTTTCCTGTTCAACGTGTTTAAGAATATCGCGAAAGATAAGCCCTGCAAAACGCTCACTCAATTCTTCCGCTGATATTTCATATCCTGTTTGTTTGAGCAATTGAGATCCAATTTTTGCTGCAAGATATTCAGAGTCGACGAGAACTCCGTCACAATCAAAAATAATAAGATCTATCTGAGGCATAAGATATTCCTTTACATACGAGATGGACAATTTTCATGAAAACAATATTAAGATGACCTTATTTTATAAAAATATGCTTTGAAAACGATTTTTAATTCTTTTACAAAATAAAAGCTATAAGAATAGTACATAAAAAAAGAAAAATAAGGCTTCATTCTTATGAAAGTTTTTTGACTTAAAAAAAATAAAAACGAATATCAATTTTGTAGAACTTTAACGATACGTTTACTCTATTTTGTAAATATGGATGGGTAATGCGGGCCTATAAACTATTTTGATTGATTATAGGGCAAATTCATTTCATTTCGTTGGGTTTTTCATGACAGTTATTCAGCTTCAAAAAGATTTCATTCGTACTTCCTCACAGATGCCATGGCGCAATAAAATTTTTAAAGGAGATTGTGTTGCCGTTTTAGAAAAATTGCCAAAACATTCCGTTGATATGATTTTTGCGGATCCTCCTTATAATTTGCAATTGGATGGTGCTTTATACCGCCCAGATCATTCGCTTGTTGATGCGGTTGATGATGCATGGGACCAGTTTGAGAGTTTTGCTGCTTATGATGCTTTTACTCGAGCATGGTTGCTTGCGTGTCGTCGTGTGTTAAAACCCAACGGAACGCTTTGGGTTATCGGATCTTACCATAATATTTTTCGAGTTGGTACGGCATTACAAGATTTAGGTTTTTGGATGCTTAATGATATTATTTGGCGTAAAAATAATCCGATGCCTAATTTCCGAGGGCGCCGCTTTCAAAATGCCCATGAGACGCTGATTTGGGCTGTGCGAGATCAAAAAGACAAAAAGTACACATTTAATTATGATGCTTTAAAAGCAGCAAATGAAGATTTACAAATGCGTTCAGATTGGCTTTTTCCTCTTTGTACTGGAGCTGAACGTTTAAAGGATGATTCAGGGCGTAAATTACATCCAACACAAAAACCACAAGCGTTATTAGCACGTATTATTATGGCTTCTAGTAAGCCTGGTGATGTTATTCTTGATCCGTTTTTTGGTTCGGGAACAACAGGTGCTGTTGCCAAGCTTTTAGGGCGTGATTTTGTTGGGATTGAACGCGAGCAAGATTACATTGACGCAGCATGTGAGAGAATTGCGGCGATTAAACCTTTAGCGCAACCAGAACTAGCAATTTTGGATAGAAAAAAAGCAGAACCACGTGTAGCATTCAATAGTTTGCTTGAAGCAGGTTTACTCTATCCTGGGGAAGTTCTTTATGATCGCAAGAAGCAAGTATCTGCTATTGTAAGAGCTGATGGTACGATTATGCATGGTGGTGAAGCCGGCTCAATTCATGCAATGGGGAGAAAGGCTCAAGATTCGCAGAGTTGTAACGGTTGGACCTTTTGGTATTATGAGGAAAATGGACGATTGAAATCCATAGATCATTTAAGAATGATCATACGCTCACAAATGTTAAAAACAGGTGTTTTATAAACGAAGAAGATCACTTCATTCTATTGACCACCAATGTGTAGGTGCCCTTAATTAAGAGAGACATAAGGGCATTTTATGCTTTTAAAAGCGTTATTTATATGCTCGTTTTGCTTGCAAAGTGGAAAGTGAGTGTTTTCTTATATTTCTTGTAGAAAAAATTAAGGTGAAGAATCTTCATTCTATACTTTTATTTAAGTATAAAAATAGTCAAATTATCAATCGATATAATTTTATGAAAATCAAATAACAGAATTAAAAAGATTCATTTAGAAGTTCAAAAAAATTAAGTTCTTTTAAGGAGGGAGTATGTACATTTATGGATGTGCGTGCAGTATAGCAATATATTAACTTATAACGATAATTCAGCATTATTCATCTTTTGAATTAGCGTCTCAAATATCGTCATATTTTTTTATTTCAAAGCTGTTTTATATTGAGTCAATAAAAATCACTTTTTTGCACCTCATAAGCGGAGCTAATATAGGGCTAAAATTTCTAAAGAAAGGACTAAAAGTACTTCTTATGAACCCTCTCAAGAGTTGTGGGCTGTAGACAACATTGGAAGTTGATAAAGTGTGTGATTGTATCGGCTTGCTTTTGCGTAAGTGAAAAAAGATAAATCCTGAAATTTAACTATAAGCTTTCTAAGCTTTTTTTATTTTTGCTTAATTTTTATTTGTAAGAAAAATTGGTTATTTCACGTTCTTAAATTTTCTTTTACAGAGGAAGAAATGGTCACTAGGGATATCAAAGTCTCCGTTAACAAACATTTTTATCAATAGGGACGGTCATTTAAATCTGAACGAATTGGGAAGTGCTATGGAGATAGCTTTTTTCATAACAGTAGGGAGCGCTTCTTCGGCAAGGTGTTGAATATTGCACCACCAACCATTTTCACAATTCGTTTCATGAAGATCGTCAGTATAGTAAACATCGAGTTTTAGAGAAAAGTGAGTGAAAACATGGGTAATTTGTCCTTTGAATTTCCAATTAGCAGTAAAGGGTGCATTTTGAAGTCCATTTTCGTTGTTTATGCCAATATTATTAGGAATTTGGGTCATTCCGCCAAGGAGTTTTTGTGTCTGTCTTTTTTCTAAATAAATTTGTCTCTTTTTATTAAGGATCACAAAAGCAACACCTGTTTTTAAAGGGCGTTCTTTTTTAGGAGTTTTGACTGGAAAAGCTTCTGTTTGTTGTATCTTTTCCGCTTTGCATAAACTTTGAAGAGGGCAGATAGAACAAGATGGTTTGCGTGGAGTACAAATTGTTGCTCCCAAATCCATCATTGCTTGAGCAAAGTCGCCAGGACGATTTAAAGCAATAATTTTTTGTGTTTGTTCTTTAATTTCAGTTTTTGCTTTTGGTAATATTGAAGTGATAGCAAAAAGGCGAGCTACCACACGTTCGACATTACCATCAACCACTGCTACAGGGTGGTTAAAAGCGATTGCGGCAATGGCTGAGGCTGTATAATCTCCAATCCCCGCAAGAGTTCGTAAGGTTTTTACAGATTGTGGAAATTGTCCTGCGTAGTTTTCAACAAGCTGTCTTGAACATTTTTTAAGATTACGTGCGCGTGAATAATAACCAAGTCCAGCCCATGCTTTCATAATGTCATCTTGTGAGGCTTTTGCTAAAGAAGAAAGATCAGGCCAAAGTTTCAGAAATTTTTTAAAATAAGGCTTAACCGTTTCAACGGTCGTTTGTTGAAGCATGATTTCAGAAAGCCAAACGTGATAAGGATCAGGACGGATACCTTGTTTTTGTTCTTCAGGAGTAATCCGCCATGGGAGATGTCGGTGATTTTGATCGTACCAAGAAAGGAGGTGCGAAGAAATTTCATACATGATTGTTTTCAAGCATAGGGAGATGTAAAATGCAAAAGAAAAAAGCATTTATTGGTTCATCTATGTTTTTTTGCTCTTGTATTTTTATTTTCGAGATTTTTGCTGAAGAGAGAATGTCTATTTTGTTGATATTATATAAATTGGAAAGGTAATAATTTTTAGATGAAACAAATGATTGTAATTGAGTAAATGATTGAACAATGATCTAAAAATGAGAAAACAACTAAAAAAGCATGCTTTTTATTCTCTTTCGAGGACGGTTTTGAAAATACTTGATCCAGTTTTACGTAAACGGACAGGGCTTAATGTTGCGCTTATAGAGCATTGGCCACAAATTGCGGGCTATGATATCAGTAAACATACAATACCCCTTAAAATTATTTGGAAACGTCGGGCAGATCAAGATGAAGTTTTTAAGCCCGCAACACTTGTTATTGCATGTGAAGGATTTGCTGCGTTAAAATTGATGCATGAAACAGAAGAATTGCTTCATAGAATTAATGGATTTTTTGGTTATATTGCTATTGATCGTATCAAGATTGAGCAAAGAAGTCTGTCGATTTTTATGAATCATGTGCCTCTAAAGCCAACTTTGAGTGAAATAGATAAAAAATGCTTGGAAAAAATGCTCGAAGGGATTGAAGATAAAAGCTTACGCCAATCACTTTATAAACTTGGCAGTTGCATTTTCTCGGAAAAAAATAATAAATAGCAAGATATTTTAGATATTTTTCTTTAATATATGCAAAAGCATTGGATTCCTATTAGTTTAATAACAACAGAAAAGTATTATTTATGGTAAAATATCGTTCTTTTTTATCTCTCGGAATAATTTTTCTCTTCATAACGATTGTACAAAACAGTGTAACAGTTGCTTTAGCGCATGGCCCCAAACCTGTTGCAACGGTAGATATGGCTGAGCTTCTTCAATCGGGTAGAGTAAAGGATCGCTTTGAAGGAGAGGCAGATGCTCCAGTCATCATTGTTGAGTATGCTTCGTTGACATGTACGCATTGTGCGCATTTTTATAATGATATCCTTCCTCAAATTCGTAAAAAATATATCAAAACAGGTAAAGTAAAAATGATTTTTCGCGATTATGCTTTTGATCCTCGGGCAACAGCAGGTTTTATGTTAGCACGATGTGCACCAGAAGATCGCTATTTTCCTTTGATAGAAGTTTTATTTCAAAAACAAAATGAGTGGGTTTGGGTAAAAGATGCTCTAACGCCGTTGAAAAAAATTAGCTTAATGGCGGGTTTTACAGATGAGAGTTTTACTGCGTGTTTGAAAAATCAGGCCATTTTAGATGAAGTGAATGCATCTTTTGAGCGTGGTAAAGAACTTGGTGTCACAGCAACGCCTACTTTCTTTATCAATGGTGATAAATATGAAGGTGCCATGAAAGTAGAAGACTTTTTTTCGGTGATTGATAGTTATCTTAAAAACTGAGTTTTAATCCTCCAAAAGGTGGATAAGTGAGATATGTGGTCATTTCTCTTTTGGAATGATTGTTATTATGCATTTATGAAGTGATTATGAAACGATATTTTTTGTTTTGCCGGTTTTAAAATCAAATCATTGCATTTAAATGAGCTTAGGTTGAATGATATTTTGATGCTGATATGGGAGGATTTGTATAATGAAAAAATGGGTTTATAGTTTTGGAGATGGTAGCGCAGAAGGAAGCGCAAGCGAGCGTAATCTTCTGGGAGGTAAAGGCGCTAATTTGGCAGAAATGAGTAATCTGGGTTTGCCGGTACCGCCCGGCTTTACTCTGACAACAGAAGTTTGTAATTTTTATTATGCCCATGACAAATCATATCCAGAAGAGCTACAGGAATCTGTTAAGAAAGCGCTAAGACGCGTTGCTGAACAAACCGGACGTGAATTTGGGAATGAACAAAGACCCCTTTTGCTTTCTGTTCGTTCAGGGGCGCGAGCTTCTATGCCAGGGATGATGGATACAGTGCTAAATCTTGGCATGAATGATGAAACTGTCAAAGCGATTGCTTTACAAGCCAATAATGAACGTTTTGCTTATGATAGTTATCGGCGTTTTATCCAAATGTATTCTAACGTTGTTTTGGGGTTAGACCATTCGTATTTTGAAGAGATTCTTGATGAAGTAAAAGCACACAATGGTTACACTGTTGATACAGAAATGACAGCAGATGATTGGAAAAATGTCATTATTTCTTATAAAGCCTATGTTGAAAAACAATTAGGAAAGCCTTTTCCACAAGATCATGAACAACAGTTATGGGGGGCGATTGGAGCTGTTTTTTCAAGTTGGATGACAGCACGTGCAGTTACTTATCGCCGTTTACATGGCATTCCTGAAAGCTGGGGAACGGCCGTGAATGTGCAAGCTATGGTTTTTGGTAACATGGGGGAAGATTCGGCAACAGGTGTGGCTTTTACACGCAATCCATCGACAGGACAAAAAGAACTTTATGGTGAATTTTTAGTTAATGCGCAGGGGGAGGATGTTGTGGCGGGGATTCGAACGCCTCAAAATATTACAGAAAATGCACGTATTGTTGCTGGTTCAAATAATCCGTCTTTAGAAAAAATCATGCCTGAAGCTTTTTTTAAGTTATGTCAGATCGCGCAGAAGCTTGAGCAGCATTATCGAGATATGCAGGATCTCGAATTTACCATTGAAAAGGGTAAATTATGGATGTTGCAGACTCGTTCAGGAAAGCGCACGGCTCGTGCAGCTCTCAAGATGGCAATTGAAATGGTTGAAGAGGGTTTAATAAGTCGTGAAGAGGCTGTCATGCGTATTGATGCAAAGTCACTTGACCAACTTTTACACCCAACACTAGATCCCAAAGCAGAACGTTTTGTTATAGGACGTGGTTTACCGGCGTCTCCTGGAGCCGCAACGGGTGAAATTGTTTTTACGTCAGAAGAGGCGGAAACAGCATCGGCAGAAGGGCGCAAAGTTATTTTAGTCCGTGTAGAAACAAGCCCAGAAGATATTCATGGGATGCATGCAGCTGAAGGAATTTTAACAACGCGTGGTGGCATGACAAGCCATGCTGCTGTTGTAGCGCGGGGGATGGGAAAGCCATGTATTTCCGGTGCTGGTAGTGTACGGATTGATTATAACACAAATACGCTGCTTGCTTCAGGAGAAAGCTTTAAAAAGGGTGATATTATCACAATTGATGGTGGAAGTGGGGAAATTTTCAAAGGGAAGGTTGCGATGTTGCAGCCCGAACTTTGCGGAGACTTTGCAAAGTTGATGGAATGGGCTGATGGGATGCGACGTATAAGAGTTCGCGCCAATGCTGAGACACCATCTGATGCCCGTATGGGGCGTTCTTTTGGGGCTGAAGGTATTGGTCTTTGCCGTACGGAGCATATGTTTTTTTCTGGTGAACGTATTGTTGCCATGCGTGAAATGATTTTAAGTCATGATGAAAGTGGACGTCGCAAAGCGTTAGATAAGCTTTTGCCAATGCAGCGTTCAGATTTTAGTGAATTATTTGAAATTATGTGTGGTTTGCCTGTGACCATTCGCTTGCTCGATCCGCCACTCCATGAATTTCTACCAAAAACCGATGCAGAAATTCTTGAAGTTGCAAAAGCTATGGGGGTTTCTGTGGAAGCGCTTGCTGAACGCGCACAGCAGTTGCACGAATTTAACCCTATGCTTGGATTACGAGGATGTCGTTTAGCCATTACTTATCCTGAAATCGCTGAAATGCAAGCGCGGGCGATTTTTGAAGCGGCAGCAGAAGCCGCCCAAAAATCTGGATCTCCTGTTATGCTTGAAATTATGGTGCCACTTATTGCGCTTAAATCTGAACTTGATTTTGTCAAAGCGCGTATTGATCAGGTTGCTGAGGAAGTGATGAAAGAAAAGGGAAGTTCTATTCAGTATATGGTTGGGACGATGATTGAGCTTCCAAGAGCAGCGCTTCGAGCCGATGAAATTGCTGAAACAGCAGAATTTTTTTCATTTGGAACAAACGATTTGACACAAACCACTTTTGGAATTTCCCGTGATGATGCTGCTCCTTTTTTGGCAACTTATTTTCAAAAAGGTCTTTTAGAACAAGATCCTTTCGTATCTATTGATCGTGATGGTGTAGGAGAACTGATTGCTATTGCTGCACAGCGTGGACGCTCAAAGCGTGCAAAAATAAAATTGGGAATTTGTGGTGAACATGGAGGTGATCCTGCTTCTATTGCTTTATGTGAAGAAAATAACCTAGATTATGTTTCATGTTCTCCTTTTAGAGTTCCAATTGCCCGTTTAGCGGCAGCGCAAGCTGCGATAGCAAAAAAAATATAACGGGTTAATATTTTTTATTGTATCGTTACCAGTGAAATAAATTTTTATGTACGTTCTTTTATTTTATTCCTTAAAGAAAATACAAAGCATTTCTAGAATCCTCTATAATTTATAGCATGTGAGAAAGTGTATTTTTGAGAGGGGCATGAAAGAAAGTATGAGGCAAGATAAAACAAAGGGTTATTATTAATAGGCTTTCACGTATGGACGGGTTACTTGATAGAGAGTGGGATGCTATTGTGCAATTAATTCATGCGTTTGCCTTTTAACAGGATGAACGCCTCACACAAAACAGAATGCTTCAAACAAACGCATTTATTTTGTACATTGATAGGCTGTTTTGAAGAAATGCCTCCTAATCCATTTCAAATTATTATTCGTAGAATGGGATTATGTAAAACTTCTTGTAATTATAAAATTTCCTCAGAGTTTATAAAACTCCCTGTGCGCTACCAACTTTATGTTTATGAAGAAATATAAAAGTTATATAAGGCATTGATTATAAATATAATTTATATATTTATCATATTGAATATTCTCCCGAATATCATAACATTTTCTCATTTCAGCTTCTTTTATAATTGAATCAATGAAAACTATATTTTTTGCTTTTATAGGTGGAGAGAACTATGTAGATAAAAAATTAAAGCGAAGATATGCTTTTTTATAAATCGTCTCAAGTTTCAAGAGTTGTTACAATATTGAAAGTAGGGACAGTGTGTAATGATGCCAGCTTTCTTCTTTACAAGCATAAAGATGATAGTGCACAGCGGAATTGCTATTATATTATTCGCGGGCATTATTGCAAAATGGGTTTGGGTACTTTGAGAGTGTTTATTTCAAAGAAAGCCCCGTGAATGGCAAAGTATATTCCATTTGGGATGTTTTATTTTACGTTAGGAAATATTCCAAAAAGACACGTGATAAATAAAAGCGTGAGGCAATACTCTCCATTATTTAAAAGAAGATACGGCTTTATATGTCTTTGAAAGCCGTAAAGTTAAATGAAAAGAAAATGACCAAAATGGCAAATGTTTTCTACTCTTAAAACTTTTATGTTCGGCCCACATTAAGCTGTCTTCCTGTTTTCGAAAGATTACACAAACAGCAGATATACGCGCGTGCACCCCTTTGGTATACAAAAGCGACAACAGTAGAGAAAGCGCCTTAGTCTTTATCTCAAATATGCGATTGAATGAGGACTTAAATGTTGATTGACAAGCAACAACAAAAGCACAGGCTTTTTTAGAAAACAACGTTATAAAATACAAAACTTTCCAATTATGAATTAGAGAAATGTGCCGGCCTTTTTAAAATACTTTGCAAAAGAACAGCCATAACACAACCGGCTTTTCATCTCATTATTCTTACAGGTGTTCGGACATATTTTTGCGTTATATTCACAAAATCAAATTGACAGTAATTATGGATCATTTCTGGCTCGAAAATATGAAGGGAAGGTGTGATACGACAACAGAATTTCGTGTCCCGTGACCATCAGAAGCAATAAAAATTTTAGAGTAAGTGCCTTTGCTTTCTTTACAATGATTTCTTTTTTCTGCAATCGGTTGTGATCCCCTTGCTAGCCAATTGTATGGCTCAATATGGAATATGTAAGAAAACTATTCTGATTATTTAATATAGAAGGGTTTACGGTAAAGAAATATTTTTGTATTCGAATACATTAAACAAGAAAATGATCAATTATCATTATAAATTAAGAGATTGTTTTTATGATATAGACGATTAGCTTTAATTTAATAAACCAATTTCACGCATTTTCATTAAAATTGTGGAATTAATTTTTCCCGTGATAGGAAGGTCAAACATTTTTTGAAACTGTTTTAAGGCTTCTATGGTTTTTTGATCTTCTATTCCTGTGACAAGAATTTCCTCATGACCAAAATTACGTAAAGCTTTTTGCACCTGTAAAATATCTTCAACAGAAGGATCTAAAATAGCTTCTTCTGAATTTGTTATATTTCTTGTTGTTGTATCATTTGCCATTTCTATTTCGCTCTGCTTAATTAATACTGCAATTTCATCTGTTTTGGCGTTGGGTAAAACGTCAATTTTCTTTTTTTGAGTCGCTTGTTGTTTCCATAAAGCGATGGCACGACGCGTTTTAGGTCCTTCTAGTCCATCTAAAGGTCCATCATAAAGTCCTAATTCTGCAAGTTCTTTTTGCTTTTCCAGCATGCTTGCTGATTGAGGGAGGAAAGGTGGATTTGTGTTGTGATGACTCGAAGAATTTAATGAAGTTACACGAGAGGATTCTTGTGATTTTGATTCTTTTTCAGATAGATTAGAGCTTTTTCCTATATTGTGAGTAGAAGAAAACTTTATTTGATTGAAAATATTTTTATGTGGTGTCATTTGCAAAAATAAAGCATTAACTGAAACAAATAAAAAACTAATGCTAAAAATAATAGAGCCAACAAAAAATAAAGTATTTTTTCGTGTATAGAAATAAAGAGTTTTTGTTATCCAAAAAATAAACTGAAAAATTATAAGAAGAAGAGTAATAATAAAACTACTATGGTATTTACGATGTTTTATAGCTTTTTTTCGGGATGTCTTTCGCTTTGTTGTCATTAGTTTTGATTTTCAGTTGCGTTTATTTTTCACAAAAAACGAATGTAAATGATTTCTTATTTCAAGCTAGGAAGAAGTGCAGTGATATTAGTGTTTTTTCCTTTTAGATTCCTAGAATAAGCAGGTTCATTATATCCATTTATAAGTTGATAAATCAACAAGAGTTCTTATCAACATTTATTAATTTCATATTTTACAAATTTTTAATCTGTATAAGAGAGCATCAAATGATTAACACTCAAGACTCTATAGTGTTTTCAAACGAGCGTTATCACATTTAAGCATCTAAACAATAATGCTACGTTATTCTTCATTTTTGGCACATATGTTTGCCTATTCTTTAAAATCAAGTTGGGAATATTTTCCTATAATGCTAGAATGGTGATAGTCATTATCATTCTTTATAACTTACATATAGAGAGTTACTTATCCGTAAACGATTTGGTAAGAGCAATTTCCTCTTGGTGATATTATATTTTGGCATAAACTCCTCCTATTCATATTCACTTATTTTCATAAGTATCAATTAAATTGATGTTTACAGTATTATAAGAAATCTTAGCTTGAGATGAAATCATAAGAGATGCCTCTGTTTTTTATATTTCATCGACATGTTGATCATATTTATGGTGTGTCAGTAAAATTTTTATAGACAATATAAATATTTTATCGATAAGAGAGTCAAAATAACAGAGTTTCTCTCTCTTTAGCCTAGCCCTTTCAACTAAACTTAAAATGATGAGTTATTATTAAAAATAAGTATATACACAATAGGGAAAAGAAATTGGATTCTGTATTTAATCCTTGTCTTATCTCTACACTTTCTTGTGGAATAAAAAGTGACAATTATGGGGTGTACACTTCTTATCCCTTATATACGATCATGATTATGTCTCTTATTTTTTATCATAGATTCTTATATTAATATTATATATAAGAATCCTCTAACTGTATGATATTTCGTATAACTTTGGTGTTATTTTTTGCCGAATAGACAATATATCCCATTTTTATACAGCGACATTGTATCATATTTATAAAAAAGCTAACGATATAGGTCCAATAAATGAATACTCAACTTTATAAAAAACTCGTTTTATAAATTTTTTATAAAGGTACAGTGTGTAAAATACCTCTTTTATTGCCTTTACCACTGCGGTACATTAATTGCTCATGATACGTTTTTTAATCAAATTATCATTTTTTTTGTTTTTTGTTTTTGTCATTATTTCATTTTTTGTAGCAAATCCAAGCAGTAACCATTCTTCTAATTCAAAAAATAATGAGACAACAACAAGTGATGTAATTATTGCGTTTAAGGAAGCTTTAAATGACTTAGGAACATTTTGTGATCGTAATAAAGAAACTTGTAAAGTAGGAAAGTCCTTTTTAAGTTTACTTGGCGAACGCGCATATTACGGTGCAAAAGCTGTTTATGAATATTTAGGGCATATATTAGGGAACAAAAATAATATAGAGATTTCTCCTAATGTTTCTCACAAAATGGAAATAAAAGAACTCTTACAAAATCATACAATGTTATCTTAAAATAAGAATCTTTAACGTCTTTCATATTCATTATATTAGGAAAATAAATATTTATCTACCAATAAATATATTCAACATGATTATTAAAAGGAAACAGGACTAAGATAATGGCGGAAACAATCGACAATATTATAGAAAACTTTTCGCTTTTAGATAATTGGGAAGATCGTTATCGTTATGTCATTGAGCTTGGCCATGAATTGCCACCTTTTCCAGAAAGTGCTCGAAACGATGCCCACAAAGTTCCTGGTTGTGTTAGCCAAGTGTGGCTTTTATCATCACGTAATAATTCAGAAGATCCAATAGTAACGTTTCAAGGTGATTCCGATGCCCATATTGTGCGTGGACTCATTTATATTCTTTTGGCTTATTATTCAGGAAAAAAAGCTTCTGAAATTCGCAACTCTGATGCTCAAAATCTCTTTGAGAAACTTGGTTTAAACGAAAATCTTACACCACAACGATCCAATGGTCTGAAATCAATGATCAAACGAATCCATAACGAAAGCTCTATATAGTTCCCTTTCTACAAATTGCTATACACACAAAAGCTTTACAGAAAACGTGCACTCTAAAAAGCAACTTTATATAAATCTATATAGGAATTATTTTTTCGAAAAATATAACTATTTAGCTTTTTTCCGTTTGCTTTTGCGTCCAAGTCCCATCTCTTTGGCTAAAGCTGATCGTGTTTTCGCATAATTAGGCGCCACCATAGGATAGGAACTATCTAACTGCCATTTTTCACGGTATTCCTCTGGTAACATTCCATAATGTGTCATGAGATGACGCTTGAGAGATTTAAATTTCTTTCCATCTTCAAGGCAAATGAGATAATCAGGAAATACTGAACGTTTTGGATTAACGGCAGGCCTTTGTTTTTCAGCTTCAACTTCAGCTAACTCTAGATTCCCTGCTTTACGAAAAGCAGCATGGACATCAGCAATCAAACTTGGCACTTCAGTCGGTCGAATAGAATTATTACTCACGTAGGCAGCAACAATATCAGCAACCAATGTAATAACTAAATTGCTTTCAGTCTCTAAGACTGCACGATGTTCCATTCTTGTTTCCTTTAATTCAAAATCGAGTAATTCAAAGTCGAGATATAGTGCATATACTCATAATATAAAGATCCGATGCACATAAGTTTCATATTGTACAAAAATCTTTTTTGTCAATTCAATTATTCTATAAAATTGCCAAAACACAAAAAAATCAAATAAATACCTCTTTTTTGTCATAATATACAATAAGAAAAACAAAATTCTTACATATTAAAGATAGTTTTATTCTATAACATATCATACGTAATATATGATATATCACAAATATAAAAAAATATAAGATAAAATTTATTTATTTTTTTTGAAAAGGTAAAAATAAAATTAAGAATTATAAAAATATAAGGTATAAAATATTAATTTTATTTTAAATATTTATAATTTATTAAATATGTTTTTTTGTAAAATCTAATTTTCTTTTTATGATTTATATTTATAAAGTTAATAATATAAAAAATACATATCATAAATATAAAAAAATATCACTACTTATAATATACATATATTCCTTAAAATGTAAATAATATTTTTTTATTTTTTATAATAAAATGATAATAATTTAGATATATTTATTATATTATGTAAAATTATACATTTATACTGTATCAAAAAAATCAATTCTTTCTTGACTTAATTGTCTTACCGTCACTTCCATTATAAAAGTGGTGTTTTCTCCCTCAAAAACAATAGCTATGATAGCTAATGAATATATGATAGCTAATGAATAGAAGGATATTAATTGTATAAATGATCGCGATGCTATTTTTGCAAGTGTGTAGAAATTATATTTTTATACTTGCACCAATAATTGTGATTCTAACATATAAACGAAGCTATTAACATATTTAAATATAGGATTGTGTATGACCCGCACTTTTACAATTCCTCCCAAAGCATCTAGAATCACTCATAAGGAAATACATCATGGTATTTTTCGTGATGATTCCTATCATTGGTTACGTGCATCTAATTGGCAAGATGTTTTTAAAAATCCTAACTGTCTTGATCCCAATATTCGAGATCATCTCGAAAAAGAAAATGCTTATCAAGCGGCTCAAATGGCTGATACAAAGCCATTAAGAGATTTGCTTTTTACCGAAATGAAAAGCAGGATCCAAGAGAATGATAGTTCCATTCCTATAAAAAATGGACCTTTTGCTTACGGATTTTCTTATGTTACCGGAGGGCAACAACCACATTATTTTCGAACATCAAGAAATGGTGAAGAAAGACATGTTTATCTTAATGGTGATATTTTGGCTGAAGATAAAGAATATTTCAATTTTGGTTCAGTCCGAGAATCTCCTGATCATAGGTATGTTGTATGGACCTATGATGATAAAGGATCAGAATTTTATACAGCTAAAATTCGTAATTTAGAGACATTATCTGATTTTACGGACACCATAATTGACACATCCGGACAAATTGTGTGGGATGCTCAATCTGAAGGCTTTTTCTATACAAAGGTGGATGAAAATCACCGTCCCTCAGAGCTCTATTATCATCGCCTAAACACGGATCAATCACAAGATAATCTTATTTTTCGTGAAGATAATCCAGGTTTTTTCTTAAATGTAAGCGGTTCTAAGCTTCATGATGTTATTTATATTAATATTCATGATCATGAAACCTCAGAGATCTGGTTAATTCCTGCTAAAGCGCCTCTTAGCGTTCCTCAATGTGTACGAAAACGGCAAAAAGGTATTGAATATTCACTTACAGAAGGTGGTGATGTATTTTATATTCTTACGAATTTAGATAATGCAAAAGACTTTAAAATTATGGTCGCACCGTATTCGGCTCCGCAATCAGAAAATTGGTCAGAGCTTGTGTCCCATCAGCTTGGACGTTTAATCCTATCCTATGATGCGTATCAAGACTTTCTTATTTGGCTTGAACGCTTTGAAGGGCTTCCTCGTATAAAAATTATGGAGCGTACAACGAAACAAATCCATTCCATTTCTTTTGATGAAGAGGCTTATTCTTTAGGTCTGCAAGGCGCAGCGGAATATAATAGTCAGTCCATTCGCTTTTCTTACTCATCGATGACAACGCCTGATCAAGTATTTGATTATGAGGTAAAAAGTCGCAAACGGATATTGCTAAAGACGCAAATAATCCCCTCTGGCCATAATAAAGATGAATATATAACGCGACGTGTTATGGCCATCGCAGAGGATGGTGAAAAAATTCCCATCTCACTTCTTTATCATAAAAATACATCCCTTAACGGTTGTGCACCTTGTTTGCTTTACGGTTATGGTGCTTATGGGATCTCTATACCAGCCAGTTTCAATAGTAATGCCCTCTCTCTCGTAAACAGAGGTTTTATTTATGCTATTGCCCATATTCGCGGAGGAAAAGAAAAAGGGGTTGAATGGTATGAGAAAGGAAAACATCTTTTTAAATATAACACATTTACTGATTTTATTGCTTGTGGGCGCTATCTTGTAAACAATAAATTCACAGCCCATGATCGGCTTATTGCACATGGTGGTTCGGCAGGAGGCATGTTGATGGGAGCGATTGCCAATATAGCACCACAGGATTTTGCTGGGATTATAGCCAATGTACCTTTTGTTGATGTTTTAACAACGATGCTTGATGCTTCCTTACCCCTAACGCCCCCTGAATGGCCCGAATGGGGAAATCCTCTTGAATCACAAGAAGATTATAATCTTATCGCTTCTTATTCTCCCTATGATAACGTCAAAGCGCAAAAATATCCTCCTATGCTTGTAATCGCAGGATTAACAGATCCTCGTGTAACTTACTGGGAACCTGCAAAATGGGTAGCAAAATTGCGTGAGTTAAAAACAGATGATAATGCAATTTTATTGCGTATTAACATGGATTCAGGCCATGCTGGGGCGGCTGGACGTTTTTCAAAGTTAGAAGAAGTTGCTTATATCTACGCATATATTCTAAAGATAGCAGGAAAAGATCGTTGCTAATCTATAATATCTTTGTTTGTCAGTCCCTATAATTTATAAGATTATAGGGACTTATAGACACTAGAAATTATCGAAACAGTTTACAATCCGCAATCTTCATAAAGTTTTAAAACATAATCCCAATTGATCAAATGATCCACAAAAGATTCGAGATATTTCGGACGAGCATTGCGGTAGTCAATGTAATAGGAATGTTCCCACACATCCACACCTAGAATAGGTTGAGCATCATGAATCAAAGGATTCTCAGCATTAGACATTTTCATAATTTCAAGCTTACCATCTTTAACAGCAACCCATGCCCATCCAGAGCCAAATTGGGCACCAGCAGTAGCAATAAAATCAGCACGGAACTTGTCATAGCCACCTAGATCAGATTCAATAGCTTTTGCTAGTTTTTCAGGTAGTTTTTGACCACCACCATCTTTTTTCATCCAATGCCAAAAATGGTTATGATTGTAATATTGCGCTGCATTATTAAACAAACCAGTATTTTTTCCAAAACTTTTTTTTACAATCTCTTCAAGGCTTTCATTTTCCAAGCCTGAGTCTTTTATAAGGTTGTTGGTATTGGTAAGATAAGCGAGGTGATGCTTATCATGATGATATTCAAGCGTCTCGCGTGACATATAAGGCGAAAGAGCATCGTAATCATAAGGCAATGCAGCCAATTCAAAAGCCATTTAAAAATCTCCTCGATTCTAATTGTTAAGCTCACTCCAAAAATCTAATTTGCCATTTGCAGCATCTAAAAGCAAATGTTGGATGCTTTTATATATGTTAATTAATTTTAATGTCTCTCTTTTTGTAAAAAGAGCTCTTAGGAAATGTATTTAAACCAATCAAAAGGGACACGAGTCTATAATAAATAGTGCTTCTAAAGATTTTTTACAATTATGAATGGATAAAAATAGCATGATTTTTTGAATAAAAAGTAAAGGGAGATAGCTATCAACCCTTGTTTTTTCTCTCTATTTTTCCAAATACGATATAAAATACTTTTAATTTTTGTAAAAACTCTCAGCTTATTAGTGTGTTATGGTGTTTACAATAGCATATTAAGTCATATTTTTAAAAAAGATTTTTCAATGCGCTTAATTTCATTTCATAGCGCTATTCATAAATCTAGCATATAAAATCATTGGATATTATCATCTTTACGTTTAATGAAAGAGTATAGCAGGATATCATACACTTTGCTAACTTCCAATGTAGCAAAAATTTTTTAATTGAGAAAGATGAGATTTGAATATATCAAAAAAAGCAAAGCATATGTTAATTTATTAGAGACATAAATGATAAGATTTTCATTTTCTATTTTTAAGAAATTAATAAAAGAGCAAAATAAGACAAAATAATTGATGGATAAATGGTTGTGACTTGTGCTAAAAGAATAACTGTCTATTCGTTTCTATTGGGAATTTGTATCGTTGCGTATCGTACAAGGTGTAGAGACTTTAATAATAAAAAAGTAAGATCTTTTATTTTCAGATATTGCGTCTCTTCATAGGAATCGCTATAAGGTGCAAAAAACGGCTGTAAAGCATATTTTTTTGGGGTATAGCCAAGCGGTAAGGCACCGGTTTTTGGTACCGGCATTCCCTGGTTCGAATCCAGGTACCCCAGCCATACTTTAATGAAATCAATGATTTATCAGAAAGTACGGGAATTTTATTTCCGTTGATTCCTTTAACTTATTTTCTGTCTATCCCGAACCTTTTTGAAGTTTTTTAATTGCTTCTATTGCGAGACGTTTGCGATCTGCGCTTTTTGTGTAAAGAGATGCCATGTTATCTTCTGTCCAGCCAAAAAGCGCTTTCATTTGTGAAACCGTAGCACCGGCATTAGCTGCGCGGGTGGCCGCTAATTTTCGCAATCCATGCGCTGATTTTTTAATACCTGCTGCATTACAAGCTTTACGAAATAGATTGCCAAAACTTTCTTTAGTCAGTTTTTTACCTTCTTTTCCACAAATAAATGTTTCATCACCTACGGGACCAATTTTAAGGGTTTCTGCAAGTTCCGGTAAAATAGGAAGAAAAACATCTGTTTTAAATTGGCTCTTTTCTGTTTTGAGGTGGATAATATTATCTGTTGTGACATCTTTCCAGCCGATACGAACGGCATCACCACGACGCAAGCCGGTATAAAGAAGAACATCGATCCATACGCGTTCATGTGTACCAACAGACCAATGATGATAATATTTATCTATGTCTTCTTCTAACCATGGGGTGAAACCTTCTACGTTAAAAGATTTTGGTGGTTTTATGTTAAAAGCAGGATTTCTGTTTAAAAGAGCATTATCAACCGCCCAATTAAAAAGACCATTTAAAGCCGTTAAAAAGTGTTTTGCTGCTGCGGGAGTATCACGCCTTCTGTCTACAGCATCAAGAATATGTTGTTTTTCTATACTTTTATAGGCGCGATTACCAATATGTTTAGAAACATTATTCAGAATTCGATATTTAACTTTTTTCGTTGACTCTGATTGATTATGCCATTGCATGCTTTGTAAATACTGATGCAATAACCAGTCAAAAGACCCTTCTGTAAGCTTAGTGCGTTTCATTATCTTAGAAGAGCCATTTTGCACGTGCTTAAGGGCAAGTGTATAATTGTCAACAAATTCTTGTGTTCCGTAAGTTCCTTCAATGCGAAACCGTGGTCCATGACCAATACGGACATACCATATGACTTTACCATGGCGTGTACGTTCACGAACAAGATAGGGTGGACGACGCTTTGGCATGGTTAGAATTCTATGCCGTCAACAGAGGGGCAGAATGGATTTGTACTACATTCTTCTTGTTCGTTTTCAAGAGGTGGAAAATCTTCAATACTATAAGCATTATTCCTTGTTGTTGGTGATGTTATAGTTTTATTGATATGAATGAATAACTCTCCAGTAGGTTTTATTTCTACAACCTCTGCGCCTTGTTTTTTTGCTTCTCTTAAAGCGCGTGCAATGGCTGGTTGTGTTATGGTAGGTGGGCGGTGTGCCATGTCTATTCCCCTTGATTTAGGTGCAATTCACCCGTGTTGTGAATCACGTATTGATTAAAATTATTATGAAAGGGTGGGGGTGCTGGGAGGAGAGAGCACCCCCATAGGTTTAAGCAGCTTTTGCCAAAATCTTTTGCATCTCTTGCTCTATTTCTGCTAAAAAGATTTCAACCGCTTGATTGATTTGTTCGATTTGTTCTTCATCACGATTGATGCGTTTGATCTTCATTCTCAAACTAGTAGATTTGCCTACAAAGTTTGGATTATAGCTCATGAAATGACACCATTTACGTCCCGTGCAAGCCATTTGAAATTGCATTTGTGCGATATATTCAGGCTTGATAGTGTCATCTATAAAAAAGCGTAAATGGTTTAATGATTGTAGGCATTTAATCTCAATTAAACCGTCCTCACCAATAAGCCCATCAGGACTAGCAC
>NZ_JAQISW010000049.1 GCF_028618435.1 Bartonella sp. MM73XJBT.G | reverse complement strand
GGGTGGGCGTGGTGCGTGAGGGGGAAAGATTGGCGCGCAGTTGCTTGATTTCTAGGGGATGGAGAAAATGGAAAAGATGAGAGGTGGGATTGCTGAGTGCGACACGCAAAGCGTCTGTTGAGAGGCAAAACAAAAATGAGACGGGGAAGAATGGGATCTTGTGCAGGGTTGATGAGGGGAAAATTCCATAAAAAGGTAAGTTTGAAAATGGGTGTTGAAGGAGGCATCAGAGACTTGAGTGTGAGAAGTGTTGCTTGGGGAAAATGGTGGTGCTTGGGTTATGGTATCTCAATGCGGGGAGATACAGTTCAAAATGCTTGAAAATGTGCGGTGTTCTTCATATTTTGAGAAAGTTTTTTTACAAAAGGAGTGAGAGACTACCAAGAGAATATAAAGGGTATGGCCATAATCGCCAAGGCTGTCATTATAGTCAATAAATAGGCTGGAACCTTAAAGCGAAAACGCCAAAGGATATTGATTGGAATGGACATGATCGTCGTTATGATGAAGCCTACGATAAACCATTGCAGAGATAATCCTATGATATTGATCTCATTTCTATTCAAACGATCTTGCTCTAATTCTTCTCTTAAAACACAAGCGATAATAGAAAAACCACGATAAACAGGAAACTCTTTACTTGGACAAGAAGTAACGGAAAATTTTTCAAGCTTTGACCATTCTTCTTCTTGTTCTATTTCCAATCGCTTCTTTTCTATTTTTTGTCTTATATATTCTTTTGAAATACAATTGATCGGAGAAGTCCCTCCAACGAAAAATCCATCTTTTGGACAGTTACTCTTTGCGTGATGCGTGAATAAAATAGCGCTTATTGCTATAGCGAATAAAATAAAGGGTTTAAACATGGGGCTTTATCGTCTTTTGTTGCTAACGTGCTTTTATAAGTGATTTCTGTTTAAAAGATCAATCTGTGTCATTTTTGTGTTAAAAATATGCACATAAACGTGTTTATGTGAAAACGGTGATCGTGATCATCTCGTATTCCAATAAGGGGGTGGTATTGGTTAAAACCTCGGCCTCAAGCGGGGGGGTATTGGTTGGAGAGGGGATTTTTCATGAAGCTAAGGGGGAGATGCAAGAAAAGAGGGGGATGTGCAATTGGGAATGTACGCTGTTCTTGGCGTGTTTTGGCGTGTTAATGTCAAAAGCGGTTTGCAGAGTGTTTGGGAGATTTAAGCGCGTAGACCGTTGATTTTAAAGTCATTAAAGCGCATGGTCTAAAGGAGAGAAGGCTAGGAATGAAGCCGATGGAGGCTCAAAGGGAAAAGATTGATGCTTAATGGGCAAGAAGAATAAAATGGTGCTGCGAGAGAGGATTGAACTCTCGACCTCTCCCTTACCAAGGGAGTGCTCTACCACTGAGCTACCGCAGCCGTTTTCAATCATTGCGCTGTTTTGTGCCATATTGTCATAAAATAGGCAAGAGAACATTTGTATATTCTTGCAAGAAAACGTATCTTATGTCATGACAAGAGTGTTCTTATACTCTTAAACATATTTTAAAAAGACGTGAGTTGATTGGATAGAAGCTCAACACTGTTTAAAAGGTTGTGCCATGACACAGATGCATCAAAAACAAAAGCACGATGAAATCAATCCTCAAGAGGAAAAAGCAAAACGTCGTCAAGAAAGATTGGCGCAGCAGTTACGGCAAAACTTAAAACGTCGAAAAGAGCAAAGTCGAAAAAGAGCGCAGTCAGAGCTCTAAAATGCCAAAAATTTTTTTTAAGGCATTTTTGCAACCAAACGTCTCAATCATTTGTTCTCATCGTTAGAAGACGTTTTTAAAAAAACGATCAATAAAGCATAACTTTTCAAAAGGAGAAAAACCTTTGGAAGCGGTGGCGTAAAGGAAAAGAGGGAAAATACGATGGATGCTATTCAAATTGTTGGTGGGGTAGAAATTAAAGGGACAATTCCTATTTCGGGAGCAAAAAATGCTGCTTTGCCTCTTATGATTGCGTCACTGTTGACAGAAGAAACGCTCACGCTAGAAAATATTCCGCATCTTGCTGATGTTGAGTTGCTTATTCGTATTCTCAATAATCATGGTGTAGGCTATGCTGTTGATGGACAAGAGCTTAATGATGATGGTGTTAATTCAAGAACAATCCATTTTAGCGCGCAAAAAATAGCCACAACACGCGCATCTTACGAATTGGTGAGAAAAATGCGGGCAAGCTTTTGGGTGATTGGACCGCTGCTTGCTCGATGCTGCGAGGCTTATGTTTCGCTTCCTGGAGGATGTGCGATTGGAACAAGACCTGTTGATTTTATTCTCGAAGGGCTGAAAAGTTTAGACGCTCATATTGCCATTGAAAATGGATATGTTCATGCAAAAGCCCCAAAGGGATTAAAAGGGGCGCATTACCGTTTTCCTAAAGTCACGGTCGGGGGAACGCATGTATTGTTGATGGCAGCCTCAATGGCAAAGGGAACAACCATTCTTGAGAATGCGGCTTGTGAACCAGAAGTCACAAATCTTATTCGAACCTTAAACGCGATGGGGGCTCAAATAACCGGTGAAGGTACAACAACGCTTACCATTGAAGGGGTGAAAAAACTCAAAGGAACAAGAATACGCGTTATTGCGGATCGAATTGAAGCGGGAACATATGCAATGGCTGTAGCAATAGTGGGGGGAGATGTCTTTCTTAAAAATGCCAATCCTAATCATCTTACAACAGTGCTGAAGGTTCTGCAAAAAACAGGGCTTGAGATTCAAATAGAGCCGCAAGGAATTCACGTGAAGCGAAATCCAAAAAACACAAAAATTATGCCCGTTGATATTAAAACAGGACCTTATCCGGCTTTTCCAACCGATCTTCAAGCGCAATTTATGGCGCTGATGACACGCGCTGAAGGAATTTCCCATATCACGGAGACGATTTTCGAAAATCGTTTTATGCATGTTCAAGAACTTAACCGTTTAGGGGCACAGATAAAACTCGACGGTGAGAGGGCAACCGTCTATGGAACAGAAAAGTTGCAAGGCGCCCCTGTGATGGCAACTGATTTGCGTGCTTCTGTCTCTCTGGTGATTGCGGCATTGGCAGCAAAGGGTGAAACAATCGTCAATCGTGTTTATCATCTTGATCGTGGCTTTGAGAGGTTGGAAGAAAAATTATCCCGATGTGGAGCGAAAATTCAACGGATAACGGTGTGACCCTGCTCAAAGGATATGGCTTGAATGTTTGTTGTTTGGGGTATGCGCTTCATAACACGGGGCATTTCTCATATCACGGAGATGATTTTCGAAAATCATTTTATGCACCTCTAAGAACGCAACCGTTTGAGAGCACAGATAAAATGCGATGGCGAGAGAGCAACTCATGGAACATAAGAAATTGCAAGGAACATGAAAAGTTGCAAGGCGCCCCTGTGATGGCAACTGATTTGCTTGGCTTTTTGTCTCTCTGGTGATTGCGGCCCCTTTATTTTATTAATAGTGGCAGCAAAGGGTGAAACAATCGTCAATCGTGTTTATCATCTTGATCGTGGCTTTTTAGAGGTTGGAAGAAAAATTATCCCGATGTGGTGCGAAAGTTCAACGGATAACGGTGTGACCCTGCTCAAAGGGTATGGCTTGAATGTTTGTTGTTTGGGGGGCCATGTGTTAAGGTGTATGTTGAGGCATATTTTTAGGTGTATTTTTGTGGGGGTTGAAGGATTGTTCGTCTTCTCAATAAATTGCTGGTTTTCCCTTATGGTTTTGGAGAGTGCGCATAAGAGGCTGAGAGAGATCTCTTAAAAAAAGCAATTTTGTGTTTGATTTCTTGAGAGATGAAAACATTCCTTTAAATTTTATTGCTAATCTTCTTCAATTCCTTTATCAATAGACCTTGTGACTTTGGTCGTATACGCAACGATCAAGAGGGTCTGAAAGCCCTAAGGTTCGATCATAAGAATTAATCCACTTTTGTGGATATCCCGGAGTTCCGGGAGTTTTTGCTATGTCCAGGTGCGCAGCACTAAAAGCAAAAAAAGCTGATTCGAACTCAGTACTTTCAGACTCCCGGAATACTTATGCGAGGGCGCTCGCAACCGGAGGGGGAACCTGAAGTGAAAGCTAAAAATCCACATTCTAACGATATTTTGATAGGCAAAAGAATTCGTTTGAGACGAGAAA
>NZ_JAQISW010000048.1 GCF_028618435.1 Bartonella sp. MM73XJBT.G | reverse complement strand
AACTTCTGTGCCGCTCTTTTCACCTCCAACCGCAATGACACGTGTCTCCTTATCTTGCTTAACAAGACTGTCTCCTACAACTTTCGTAATCTCATTCTTAAGCTCTTTATGGATATTCGTGAATGAACTTCCTACACCAGCAAAGGCTTTCACTACATCATCATAGCTCTTCTCTTCAACTTTGCTACCATCTTCACTGATAGTGTTAACCTTAAAGCTTGGAGCACTCCATTTTCCTTCCTTATAGCCAGCACCACCACCTAAATAGCTCGCAAGCGTATTACTCATCGAATAAAGCTGTGAGCCATTCACTGCTTCTGTCGAGTCTTCTGTAAGCAATCCTGCTTTTACCCCTAAAAGGCTCCGCGCTGCATCTCCACTATTGGCAATGTTAATGCTAGTACCACCTTTTTCCGCTCCTATCTTGATAACCTTGCTCTCTTCATCCTGCTTAACAAGACTATCACTAACAACATTGTTGATGTGATTATTAATATCCGTAACAGCATTCGTCACTTCATTATGAAGATTGCTAAAAGATGTACCAACACTCGCAAAGGCTTTGGCTACATTATCATAGCTCTGTTCTTCAACCTTACCACCATCAGCACTTACTGTATTAACCTTAAAGCTTGGAGCCGTCCACTGACCATTCTCATACTTAGCTCCACCACCAAAATAGCTCGCTAATGCATTGTTCATCGAATAAAGCTGACCGCCCGTAACCGCATCCGTGGAATCTTTAGTGATACTACCATTGGCAAGTGATGTAATCTTGCTATTCGTTTTGCTACCTTCTTTGCCATGCTCTGCAACAAACGCACCTTTCGTGCCATCCCACAACAAAGCATCACTTTGAACTGCGTTGATCTCTTTGCCAATGTCATCCTTAATATTCGCAAACTGATCTTTAACTTTCTCAAATGAATCTCCAACACCTGTAAAGGCAGAGGTTACATCAGTATAAGTCGTGTCAGTAACATCACCATTGTCGTTGAAACTCTTAAAATGGAATATAGGTGCAACCCACTTGCCATCTTCATAGCTTGCGTCACCACCCAATGTCTTTGCAACACCACTCCCTAGAGCATAGAGCTGTGAACCATTGATCGCATCCGTGGAATCTTTAGTGATGCTACCATTCGCAAGAGAGGTGATCTTGCTGTTCTTCTTGTCAGCATCAGTTCCATGGATCGCTACAAAAGCATGATCATTATCACTCCATAACAAAGCATTTTGCTTAATCGTATCTGAAAGATCACTCGTATTTTTTGCAATCTCCTCATGAAGTTCTGTGAATGAACGATCAACACCACCAAATGCATC
Source organism: Bartonella sp. MM73XJBT.G (assembly GCF_028618435.1). Lineage (GTDB taxonomy): Bacteria > Pseudomonadota > Alphaproteobacteria > Rhizobiales > Rhizobiaceae > Bartonella. The sequence continues at coordinate 2,889 of NZ_JAQISW010000048.1, read as the reverse complement.
TGCTACACTCTGATAACTCTTATCCTGAACTGTATAAGTCGGCGCAATACTTTTCAATACATCTGCACCACCTCCTAAGAAATTCGAAGTATTTTCAGAAACCGTTTTAAGATCATTCGTTACTGTCGTAACATTTTGATTGGTCGCAAAAAGTTGAGAACCATTCACTGCATCAACCGATGTTTCTGTAAGCGCTCCTGATTTTACACCTGTGAGGCTCCGTGACGCTCCATCAGTATTCGCAAACGTAACTTCAGTTCCACTCTTTTCACCTCCAACTGCAATAACATGTGTATTCTCATCTTGCTTAACAAGACTCTCTCCCACAACTTGGTTAATCTCATTCTTAAGCTCTTTATGAATATTCGTGAAAGAACTTCCAACACCTTCAAAGGCAGCTGCTACACTATCATAGCTCTGCTCTTCAACCTTGCTGCCATCAGAACTCACTGTATGAACCTTAAAGCTTGGTGCTGTCCATTGATCATTCTCATACATAGCACCACCACCAAAATAGCTCGCTAATGCATTGTTCATCGAATAAAGTTGAGAACCATTCACTGCATCAGTCGACATTTCTGTAAGCGCTCCTGATTTTACACCTGTGAGAATCCGTGACGCTCCATCAGTATTCGCAAACGTAACTTCAGTTCCGCTCTTTTCACCTCCAACTGCGATAACATGTGTCTTCTCATCTTGTTTAACAAGACTATCACTAACAACATTATTGATGTGATTATTAATATTCGTAACAGCATTCGTCACTTCATTATGAAGATTTGTAAAAGAACTTCCAACACCTTCAAAGGCAGCTGCAACACTATCATAGCTCTGCTCTTCAACCTTACCACCATCAGAACTCACTGTATGAACCTTAAAGCTTGGTGCTATCCATTGACCATCCTTATATTCAGCACCACCACCAAAATAGCTCGCTAATGCATTGTTCATCGAATAAAGCTGACCGCCCGTAACCGCATCCGTGGAATCTTTAGTGATACTACCATTGGCAAGTGATGTAATCTTGCTATTCGTTCTTGCTCCTTGTTCGCCATGCTCTGCGACAAACGCACCTTTAGTACCATCCCACAACAAAGCATCACTTTGAACTGCGCTGATCTCTTTGCCAATGTCATCCTTAATATTTGCAAATTGATCTTTAACTTTCTCAAATGAATTTCCAACACCAGTAAAGGCAGAGGTTACATCAGTATAAGTCGTGTCAGTAACATCACCATTGTCGTTGAAACTCTTAAAATGGAATGTAGGAGCGACCCACTTCCCATCCTCATAGCTTGCGTCACCACCTAAAGACGTAGCAACACCGCTCCCTAGAGTATGAAGTTGATTACCAGCTACTGCATCACTTGAACCAGAATTAATATCTCCATTGGCAAGTGATGTAATCTTGCTATTCGTTCTTGCTCCTTGTTCACCATGCTCTGCGACAAACGCACCTTTAGTGCCATCCCACAACAAAGCATCACTTTGAACTGTGCTGATCTCTTTGCCAATATCATCCTTAATATTCGCAAACTGATCTTTAACTTTCTCAAATGAATCTCCAACACCTGTAAAGGCAGAGGTTACATCAGTATAAGTCGTATCAGTAACATCACCATTGTCGTTGAAACTCTTAAAATGGAATGTAGGAGCAACCCACTTGCCATCCTCATAGCTGGCTTCACCACCCAATGCCTTTGTAATACTGCTCCCTAGAGCATAGAGTTGATTACCAGCTACTGCATCACTGGAGCTAACATTAATATCTCCATTGGCAAGTGATGTAATCTTGCTATTCGTTCTTGCTCCTTGTTCGCCATGCTCTGCGACAAACGCACCTTTAGTACCATCCCACAACAAAGCATCACTTTGAACTGCGTTGATCTCTTTGCCAATGTCATCCTTAATATTCGCAAACTGATCTTTAACTTTCTCAAATGAATCTCCAACACCTATAAAGGCAGAGGTTACATCAGTATAAGTCGTATCAGTAACATCACCATTGTCATTGAAACTCTTAAAATGGAATGTAGGAGCGACCCACTTGCCATCCTCATAGCTTGCGTCACCACCTAAAGACGTAGCAACACCGCTCCCTAGAGCATAGAGCTGTGAACCATTAACTGCATCACTTGAACCAGAAGAAACCGTTCCATCCGCAAGATGCATAATCTTACTGTTACTTCTTGCTCTTTCTACTCCATGACCTGCATCATACGCTTTCTCCCCATCATTCCATGACAATGCATCACTCTTAATCTGCTCGCTGATCTGATTACCAAGCTCTTGCTTAATCTGATTGGTGATTTTGTTACCAAAGTTTGTGAAAGCGACATTAACGCCATCAAAGGCAGCTGCTACAGTCTCATATTCCTTCGTATCTTCCGTTTCATCTTCACTGAAGGTCTTAACCTTAAATTTAGCAGCGATCCACTTGCCATCTTCATAGCTTGCGTCACCACCTAAAGACGTAGCAACACCGCTTCCTAGAGCATAAAGCTGTGAACCATTAACCGCATCATGGGATTCAGAAGAAATTCCACCATTACCAACATTATGCAAACCAACAGTGCCTGTGTTAGGATCTCCAAAAGTAACACTATTCTTATTAACTTTACGTAATGATCTGGTAAGAAAATTTGTTTCATCTGAATCTTCTTCGTCATCGTAGAAAACGGCGAATGAACGTACTTCTGCAATTTTATCAGAAAGCTTAGTCACATTATCATCAAGCTGACCTTTGTTAACTGCTTCATTGTTATGCTCTGCATCCTTAACTCCTGAAAGGATTCTGTCTTTACTATCCTGATCAGAAATTGTGATTGTATTACCGTGTTTTTCTGCACCAATCTTGACTACTTGTTTCTCTTCATCCCACTTAACAAG
>NZ_JAQISW010000047.1 GCF_028618435.1 Bartonella sp. MM73XJBT.G | reverse complement strand
CAGCCCATGATGATCAATTGCCTAGCTTATCCCTTGCCAATGGACATGATGGGCGTCTTTTACTCACTTGTTATGCTGGCTGTTCTTTTAGAGAGATCATACAAGCGCTTAGAAGAATTGGCTTGCTTGGGAAACAAGCCTTTGTTGATAAAGCTTATGATCATAGGCTTTCTTTCTCAAAACAGTTTTCTGCTGATCTCAAACGAGTAAAACAGAAAGCAGAGAGAGCAAAAGCAATTTGGCAACAAAGCCAACCGATCAAAGATACTTTAGCAGAAACCTATTTACGCAAGCGGGGTATTACATGTGAATTGCCTGCTGATTTACGTTTTCACGGCAAATGTCCACACCCCTTAGGAATGACACTGCCCGCGTTGGTGGCGCTTGTTAAGGGGGCTGGTTCCTTTGCAATCCATAGAACCTTTTTACAAGCCAATGGCTGCAAAACAGATCACAAACCAACCAAAGCCATGTTGGGGTCTGTTATGGGCGGTGCTGTGCATTTAAGCCAAGACAATCCAAAACATCTGGTTATTTGTGAAGGCAAAGCAACCTTTTTTGAGATCTTTAAAACAATCACGTAAAACTCTTTATATAACATTCTCATCAAGTATTTTTTTCCAAAAGAAAATGATCTAAGTGACTTTGTAAAAAGAGTTTTATCATTTTTGTCAGTTCATTCTAGCCCCTATATTATTTTTTAAAACGAGAAAAAATAAAAAACTATATATTTCAATATGTTATAATTTTATGAATACACCTGATAGAGAAAATAGAACTCATAAATACAATCAATAGTATATATTTATCGTTTTTTATCAGTACTCTGTCAGTAAATTGAGCTGAAAAAAGTGATAATTTTAATGACATATAAAACCTATCAAAATACTTATTATGATATTTTAAAAGCACATAGTGCATTTGTCTTGAATGATGTGTGAAATAAATAACAAATTCCACTATTCTGCTACTGATAAGCATAATTTATAAAATTTATTTAAAGAAATTTATCGGTTTTCGTGTGTTTTTTCTTATTTTGTTATCGATATTTCTTTTGAATCAATTTAATAGATCTCATTTCGTCCCTTTATGGTCTTTGATCACACCATGCGCCAATAGAGTTTATTGCAATATTCTTTAATCTATTAAGTCTGATAATAAATAAGTCACTTTACGCTCTCTTTTAGAATTCCACCGTGAAAAGGCAACATCACCCCGTGAATTAGGAACCATGTTTGAAAACCTTGTAAAAGCTTATTTGACGCAAGCCTTCATTCAAAAGAAAGAATACGAAACAGCTCAGATTTACTGTGAGTAGGCTAAAGAGCGTGAAGAGGAGGGGTGTGACATTGGCATCAATCTTGTGGCTAAAATTCGTGATTATGCTGCTATTTTCCTAACTCTACTTTGGGGCGATAAGACCCTCTTTGGCTAGTTTTTCAACAGTTGTTTCAGCAACGTTTACTATGAGATCAGAAAACGATGCAAAAGCATTTCCATTGCTAGTGCCGTTTGCTACCCATATGGCTTCTTTGTTTTTTGTATTGTTAATAAGTAAAACACTAACACTTATGCCGGGCTTATCAATATTATATCCACCGCTCACATAACCTGGTGTCGTCTCAGTTTCTATGGTAGCAAAGCTTCCAAATCCGGAAATAGTACTTGTAGAGGTTCCAGGATGATATGTTGGCGGGATATATGTCTGCGATATAGCACGATTATCAACGCTAACTATGAGGAGTGCATCTGCGCCTTTACCTTTATTTGTTATAATTTTCTCTTTATCGTTATAGGAATAATTACGAGTTGGAGGGAAAAGTTCTAATCCTCTCAATATCTGTACATTGTATTTAACAAGCGATTTCTCAAAGGTGTCTTCAAGTGCTTTTTGCTCAGAAATAGACATGCCAACACCTACTATGACCATCTTTTTCGTTTGAAATCTTCCCTTGTAGTTTGGATCAACAATTCCGTTCAAATGTGTTATAGGAGCACAAGCTGTGAGTATTAACAAACAAAGTAAAACAGAAAACTTCATCACCATAAACCTTTGATTAATGTCAAATGATTAATATCAAAAGTCTAATAATGTATTTATAATTCAAATTAAAGATATGATTTGAAATTTTAAATATTTTTTTTAGATTGTTTTGAGAAATTTAAGAAACCCTATTTTCAATAGAATACGCTTCTTTTTTATGACCTTCTCATCAAGGAACTTTTCTCCAAAAGCAAATGATCTGAGTGGCTTTGTAAAAAGAGTTTTGTCATTTTTGTCAGTTTAGTCAGTTGTTTCTAGACCCTAGAGTATTTTTTAAATGATATAAAAAATTAAAAACATTATATTTCAATAGTTTAGTATTTTAATGATACAACCCTTATTAAGATGCAACCCATAAATTCAATCAATAATATATATTTGTCAGTTATCTGTCAGTAAATTGAACTGACAAAAGTGTTCATTTCAATGACGCATAAAACCTATCAAAATGATCATTATGATGTTTTAAAATACATAGTACATTTGTTTTGATTAACACATCAAATAAATAGCAAACTTCACTATTGTGCTGATCTAACCATGCATCATAGGCTGTGGATAAATAGCCTTTTAAAGCCCTTTTTGAAAAAATTTATCCGTTTTTATGCATTTTTCTGCATTTTTTCTCAATTCGTTCAAAATAGATTTAATAAGCTTCATTTTGATTCTTTTGAAAAGAATTAATCCCTTCATACCAAAACGGAGCTCTGTTATAATATGCTGCAATCTATTAAGTCTGATCATGAACATGTCACGCTACGCTCTCTCTTACAATCTTATCGTGATCAAGCGATATCAGATGAGGATAAGCAAGCTGCTTTTGAAAAATTTGTTATAGCCTATTTAACACAAGACCCATTGCAAAAGCAGGAATATGAAAGTGTTCAAACTTATAGAGAAGTCGCTGATGAAAAGGGGTGGAAAGGAAGCGATATAGACACTGATATTGATTTGGTCGCAAAAGTTCGTGATCAAGAGGAATATGTTGCTATTCGCTGTCAATTTTATGAAACCAATCATCAGATTACACAAGAGGACATTGAAAGCTTTATCGCTATCTCTGGTAAAAGCAGGTTTAAATATCGTCTTCTGATTGATAGCACGGAAGGGGAATTAAGCGAAAATGCCAATACCATGATTGAAGGACAAGCCGTTCCGGTTTATCGGATACATCTCTTTGATATGGAAAACAGTCAAATCGATTGGGGGATTTTTGATAAGACAGGCAAAATCGTCCTTTACGAGCGAAAGAAGAAAAAGCTTTTAGATCATCAGATAGAAGCACTAAAAGCTGTTTGTGAAGGTTTAAAAGAAGCAGACCGTGGCAAGCTGATTATGGCGTGTGGTACGGGTAAGACTTTTACAAGCCTTAAGATAGCAGAGACCATAGCAGGTCAAGGCAAGCATGTTTTGTTTTTGGTGCCCTCCCTTGCTTTGATGTCACAAACAATCCGTGAATGGACACTGGATACAGAACTGCCCTTGCGTTCCTTTGCGGTATGTTCGGATAGACAAATCGGCAAGCGTCGTAAATCCCAAGAGGATGATAGTGAATTATCGGCATCGGATTTAGCCTTACCTGCAACAACCAATGCACAAGAGCTTGTAGAGAAAGTAGGAAAGTTTTCTCCCCATGCTATGGTTGTTATTTTTGCGACCTATCAATCCATTCAAGTGATTGCTGATGCTCAAAAGGATCATGGATTAGCGGCATTTGATTTCATTATTTGTGATGAAGCCCATAGAACCACGGGGGCAACATTAGGAAGCGATGAGAATGAATCTGAGTTTGTTAAGGTTCACAACAACAGCGTTATTCAAGGGAACAAACGTCTGTATATGACAGCAACACCTCGTATCTTTAGTGATACAGCTAAAAAGCGTGCGGATGAGGTAAATGCCGTTCTAGCGTCTATGGATGATGAAAGTATTTATGGAAAAGTTCTTTATACCTATAGTTTTACTGATGCCGTTAAGAATGAACTTTTAACCCCTTATAAGATTATTGTTTTGGGTGTTGATGAGGGGGAAATCAGTAAAAGTATGGAGATGCCAACCACCAGTAAAGATTATGAACTTATTCTTGATGATAGAACAAAGATTGTTGGTTGTTATCAAGCTTTGACCAAAATGGATATCAAGGTTGATCTTGGAGATGATACGAGCCCCATGCGTCGGGCTTTGGCTTTTTGTAAAGATATCCAAACCTCTAAACGTATCCGTGATACCTTTCATGGGAAAGGTGTTAAGAGGATTTTCAAGAGA
>NZ_JAQISW010000046.1 GCF_028618435.1 Bartonella sp. MM73XJBT.G | reverse complement strand
ATACTACGCCAAGGGGCAACAAGCCCTTGCTGTTGAACGCGTTTATGCAGCTAATTTTGGTCTTGCAGACTATGGCCCTATCTTAAAAGCAGGCATTACAATTCTTCTTCCAACCCTCCCCTATCCCAAAGCCACACCGGTCATTAGAATTTGGGGCAGTCAATCATGAAACCTTTTTGCATCGTGATGGCAAATGGAGAGGATATTACAAGAACTCTCATGGACTATGTCTTATCGATTGAAATTACCGATGAAGCAGAAGACAAAAGCGACCGTATCACCATAGAGCTTGATGATCGCGCCCGTGAGTGTGATAACGGCTTTCTTGACATTCCTCTCATCGGAACAGTTATTTCCATAACACTTGGCTATGAAGGCGGTAAAAACCGCGATATGGGCGCCTATCTGATAGACGAAATCTCCGTAAGCAGTCCACCACAAACCTTAAGTGTTACAGGGCGCGCTGCCTCCATGAATACATCTTATCGAACACCAAAAAGCCAATCCTATCATCAACAAACCCTCGGGAGTATCATTCAAGAGATAGCACAGCGCAATGGCTATACAGCAAAAGTTGACCCTGCTCTTACAAAAATTGTTGTGCGTCACATTGATCAAACGGTAGAAAGCGATATGGCTTTTGCCACGCGCCTTGCAGAAGAATATGACGCCGTTGCAAAACCCGTTGATGGAAAATTGGTACTTGCCAAACGGGGTGAAGGCAAAGCCATTACCGGTGAAACACTCCCTATTGTTGTTATCCATGAAAAACACTGTACCTCTTGGGATTTTAAATATAGTGCACGAGATGAAGCAGGTAGCGCCAATGGCTTAGCAACAGATGCAGGAGATGATCAAAAAGCCGCCGATGCAAGAGAACCAGAAGAAATCGAGGAGAGTGAAGATGTAATCCATATGGATGACAGTGACAGAGCATCATCATCTGAATCGGAAAAAGCAGAAACAACACCTGAGAAAGAAGAGGAAGACAAAGAGAAGAAAGGCGGTGTTCTCGCAACCTATCATGATATCCGCACTGGTGAAAAAAAAGAAGTCAAAGTTGGTAATCCGCCGTTTCATGAACTCAAATATACCTACCATAACCAATCAGAAGCGGTTGCGGCCATTGCTGCTTATTGCAACAAATCATCACGTGGGAAATCTTCTTTCTCATGTGATATCGGTGGTGATCCCTTTGTGCAAGCAGAAGCAAAGCTTATTCAAGAGCCCCCTTTCCGCCCCTATATTCCAGCAGAATGGCGCATCAAAAGCGTCAAACACAAGCTTGATAAAACAGGTGGGTATACAACAAAAATAGATTGCGAACTTTTTGATAAAGCCCAAGAAGATGCTGCAAAAAACGTAGCAAACACCATACCAGACAAAGACGATACCCTTGATCCAAACGCCCCACCCAATGCATGCGACGAAGGAGACGGCGTCATCCATATGGATAAAGAAGATATCAATTAGCATAAATATTAAAAATCACAGAAAGCTGCTTGACAATATGGCAACAATGTGTCTATTGTCGAATCAGGTGCCTAACGAACACCTTAAATACCAAGCGGACGAGCTACCGAGATAGTTTATTTTCCGCACATTAAAGGCTTTGACTCATTGTATGTGATACGCATATAATGATCTCGTCGGGTGTGGTTACGCTATACAATACCCTTGCGGGAAAAGCGTAACGACGGACTTGGTACCGTGTTTGTTAGCGCCCGGCACTCTTTATTGAGTGTCATTAACAAACGTCTATTACCAAGGAGTTCACAATGAACACACTTATTCCGATATCGGAACAAACTGTTGGACAGGAAATTGTTCAAACAGTAAATGCACGTAACCTGCACGCATTCTTAGAGGCAAAACGAGACTTTTCCAATTGGATTAAGGACCGCATTATCAAATACAATTTAGAAGAGGGAATAGATTATATTTTAACGCTCGCCAAAACTGGCGAACGTCAAAATGTAGTATTAAAAGAATATTACCTTACACTAAATGTAGCCAAAGAACTTTCTATGGTTGAGAATAATAAGAAAGGTAGAGAAGCGCGTTTATACTTTATCAAATGTGAACGGCTCTTGAAACAAGTAGCAACACCACAAATAGATTACTCAACGCCTCAAGCATTACTTGGTGTCTTGAATCACTTACAGAGCCAAATCGAACAGAAAGATCATGTGATTGCAGAACTAACTCCAAAAGCAGAGGCTTTGGAGGGCTTAAAACGCTCTGATGGTTTGTTTGGTTTAATCGAAGCAGCAAAAATGTTAGAGGTACGACCAAAGGATTTAACAGATTACTTGCGTAAAAATGATTGGGTCTATCGTCGAGCTCCAGGGGCGCCTTTGTTGCCTTATCAAGATAAAATCAAGAAAGGCTTTATGGATTGTCCTGCAATTACCATTCAGAGACCAGATGGGACAGAAAAGGTACTGCCTTCAACAAAAATCACCTCCAGAGGTTTGGCATGTTTGAGAGAACAAATCCATGGAGGTGTACAATGAATACCAGTATTGATTTTTTATGCGATTTATGGATGGCGTTGTATCAGTTTTCTGATCGTGATGATATTGAAGATAAGGCTTTTAATACTCTCATTGAAACCATGGATGCGATAGAAAAGGTTCTCATTTTAAAACTTCAAAATGACGTGCCTAATATTACAAAAATTTTGGCAATTCTAACAGATTTTGGAGATTCAGAACTACCGCATAGCATGGATTCTTTGTTGCGTGCTTACGAACCAGATTTAGACAACCCCATTAAAAAGGTTGCTTAAGGTAAAACATTCCCCTTCCCCATCTTTAAGGTGGGGAAGTAGCAAACTCAGATTAAAGGTGTGGAACCGGTCGTTCAAGAGGTTGTACAGCTAAGCGAAGTCCCATGGTACGTAGTAAAGCATTTAGGCTACGGAACTCTGGATTACCTTTTTCTGAAAGTGTACGATAAAGCTGTGTAGGATTCAGTTTGGCTGCTTTAGCTACAGCTTGAACACCACCATAGGCTTTTGCCATTTGACGAAGTGTTACAAGCAATTCCCCCTGATCACCATCTGCTAGGATTGCATCAAGGGTCGCTGCTGCTACTTCAGGATCATCATAGAATATTTCTGCCATTGCATCATCATGGCTACGGTCTTTCATCTTTGCACTCCTTTAATCTTCACGGTTTTGCCAATCGTACCAACAAGCACATGCACGAGTGATATCGGTGTCTTGTGTTTTTTTAGTACCACCGCATAAGAGCAATAATACGGTCTTGCCAGACTGGGCATAATAAACGCGGTAACCAGGACCAATATTCATACGCAATTCATAGACACCATCACGAAGCGGTTTGAAATCGCCAAAGTTTCCTTGCTCTAAACGATTAAGACGGCGAATAATTGCAGCTTTAGCCTGCACATCACGCAGCTTTCGCAGCCAATCAGTTATCAAGTCTTTGCCATCAGAGGTAAGGTAGTGACGTATTTCAAACATAATCTATATTCGTTTATAAACGAATATTTGTCAAGATAGAAAGAAATTTATTTTTAGATTTTCACTCAGCCTCACCTTGTGTGGGGCTTTTTTTATGGAGAACTTTATGCGGAAAATATCACAAGAAGGGCTTGCTCTCATAAAACAATGGGAAGGCTTGCGCCTAAATGCTTATAAAGACGCCATCGGGGTATGGACCATCGGTTATGGACATACCAACAGTGCTGGTAAACCTTTTGTCCACAAAGGCATGACAATGACCGAAAAACAAGCCGAAGATCTTCTTCGCCAAGATTTAAGACAATTTGAAAATACCGTTGAACAAGCGGTTCAAGTTTCCTTAACCGATGAACAATTCGCAGCCTTGGTCTCCTTTTGCTATAATGTAGGAACAGGAGCCTTTTGCAATTCGACCCTATTAAAAAAACTCAATAACGGTGAATATGAAGCAATCCCAACCGAATTACAGAAATGGACCAAAGCCGGTGGTAAGCGCTTGCAAGGTCTTGTCCACCGACGTGTCGCAGAAGCAGGCTTGTGGGCGAAAGGGGCATTTGTTTCCTCCAACTATCAAACCGTAGAAACACAAGCACCAACAGGGCTTTTCAAAGCCGAAGCCATTGCACCAATTATTGGTTCTTTCTCAGGTCTTGGCGGCTTACTAGCAGGCAATGGTCCAGTGCAATGGGCTTTGGCAACCATTATGATCTTAGCTGCAGGTGTTGGTATTTTCTTTGTTGCTAAACGTTTTCAAGAGCACCGCCTATGATGTTCTGGATGAAAAAAAATCTCTTGCTCACAGGTGCGGCACTAGCCGCTTTTTTTATGGCTTTGGCCAAAGCTTTTACCCTTGGCAAAAAGAGTGAACA
>NZ_JAQISW010000045.1 GCF_028618435.1 Bartonella sp. MM73XJBT.G | reverse complement strand
GTATCATCTCCAAGATCAACCTTGATATCCATTTTGGTCAAAGCTTGATAACAACCAACAATCTTTGTTCTATCATCAAGAATAAGTTCATAATCTTTACTGGTGGTTGGCATCTCCATACTTTTACTGATTTCCCCCTCATCAACACCCAAAACAATAATCTTATAAGGGGTTAAAAGTTCATTCTTAACGGCATCAGTAAAACTATAGGTATAAAGAACTTTTCCATAAATACTTTCATCATCCATAGACGCTAGAACGGCATTTACCTCATCCGCACGCTTTTTAGCTGTATCACTAAAGATACGAGGTGTTGCTGTCATATACAGACGTTTGTTCCCTTGAATAACGCTGTTGTTGTGAACCTTAACAAACTCAGATTCATTCTCATCGCTTCCTAATGTTGCCCCCGTGGTTCTATGGGCTTCATCACAAATAATGAAATCAAATGCCGCTAATCCATGATCCTTTTGAGCATCAGCAATCACTTGAATGGATTGATAGGTCGCAAAAATAACAACCATAGCATGGGGAGAAAACTTTCCTACTTTCTCTACAAGCTCTTGTGCATTGGTTGTTGCAGGTAAGGCTAAATCTGATGCCGATAATTCACTATCATCCTCTTGGGCTTTACGACGCTTGCCGATTTGTCTATCCGAACATACCGCAAAGGAACGCAAGGGCAGTTCTGTATCCAGTGTCCATTCACGGATTGTTTGTGACATCAAAGCAAGAGAGGGCACCAAAAACAATACATGCTTGCCTTGACCTGCTATGGTCTCTGCTATCTTAAGGCTTGTAAAAGTCTTGCCCGTTCCACACGCCATAATCAGCTTGCCACGGTCTGCTTCTTTTAAGCCTTCACAAACAGCTTTTAGTGCTTCTATCTGATGATCTAAAAGTTTTTTCTTCTTTCGCTCGTAAAGGACGATTTTGCCTGTCTTATCAAAAATCCCCCAATCGATTTGACTGTTTTCCATATCAAAGAGATGTATCCGATAAACCGGAACAGCTTGTCCTTCAATCATGGTATTGGCATTTTCGCTTAATTCCCCTTCCGTGCTATCAATCAGAAGACGATATTTAAACCTGCTTTTACCAGAGATAGCGATAAAGCTTTCAATGTCCTCTTGTGTAATCTGATGATTGGTTTCATAAAATTGACAGCGAATAGCAACATATTCCTCTTGATCACGAACTTTTGCGACCAAATCAATATCAGTGTCTATATCGCTTCCTTTCCATCCCTTTTCATCAGCGACTTCTCTATAAGTTTGAACCCTTTCGTATTCCTGCTTTTGCAATGGGTCTTGTGTTAAATAGGCTATAACAAACTTTTCAAAAGCAGCTTGCTTATCCTCATCTGATATCGCTTGATCACGATAAGATTGTAAGAGAGAGCGTAAAGTGACATGTTCATGATCAGACTTAAGAGATTGCAGCATATTATAACAGAGCTCCGTTTTGGAATGAGAGGGTTAATTCTTTTCAAAAGAATCAAAATGAAGCTTATTAAATCCATTTTGGACGAATTGAGAAAAAATGCAGAAAAATGCATAAAAACGGATAAATTTTTTCAAAAGGGGCTTTAAAAGGCTATTTATCCACAGCCTATGACGCATGGTTAGATCAGCACAATAGTGAAATTTGCTATTTATTTCACATATCATTCAAGACGAATGCACTATGGGCTTTTAAAACATCAGAATGATCATTTTGATGCATTTTACCATAGGTTTTGTCTGTTTTTAAAACCCCCCAAAACCCCTACAAAACGTATATTATTGGTTGAATTTAGAGCTTGTGTTATCAATATAGGTTGTTTTTTTAAGATCTGTAAAATACTAACATATTGAAATATAATAACTTTTATTTTGTATTCAAAAAATAAAATAATAATGGGTAAAAAGCGCCCCCCAAAACCCCTAAAACCCCCCAAAACTAATGATGGGGAGTGCTTTGAAGGTTCACTGTTATATTGTTTAATGTTTTATAAGATTTCCAAATTGCCTCATTGTGGTGTCTTATAACTTTTCACTAAAGGATGCCATTCATAACGTATGGTAGGTCGACCGCTTTTAGAGCTATTGTTTTCAGATATTGCACGAATATAGTTACAACGACATAAAAGCTCTAAAGCTTGCTTAACGGCTTGATTGTCTGTTAAACATTTCCAATCACGTTTATAAACATCACGTGAAGTAAAACCATCGGGTAAACAATCACAGCGTTCAACAATTAATTTTGCACGCTCTGCTGTTAATGTATCCCCCGCCGCATAAAGACGTCTTGCGTGACTTATCAGATATTTTTCCCAACACAAAGCTCTCTCAAGGGCATCTCTATTGATTTCAAAACGCCCGCCTTCACACAGTTCAAAAATCAACGCAAGACTTGCTATGGTCTTTGGCATTTTTAAAACATGCGATTGTAAGCTTTCTGAGTGAGTGTCCCTCTTTATAGTTTCCTATTAAAGGAAAAAACAAAAAAGAAATAACACTAACCATTTCAGATTTTCATAATGAAGAAAACTTTTTAGTTTTTCTGTTAGTGATGAAAATGTATTTCAAACAATAATGAATATGTTTTCAATTAATCTAAGAGATCCACAATTACATTTTGAATACGAATTTGACATATACAAAGCTGACTTTAGACCTAGCTAAATATTGCTATGAAGAATACAAACAGAATTAAGAAAAAGATGTGTGAATAAATTAATGTAAAAAGCTTTATTATGAGTACGTTATTGAGTTAGAAATCTATGCCAATAGCTTTGGCTTGCATCTTTTCGTAGAGTTTTTGCATTGCCTTGATATTTTCTCTTCTTGCATCAATGATAGATTTTTCAATGTCTGTTAAACGCGCTTTGTCTAGATTTCCTAGCCTTGCATAATGGGATGCCATTGCTTGACGTGCTTCATCATAAGGCAAACCGCCTTTTCGATTTTTCGATAAACTATAAGCCTCATTTACTGTCTTATATTGCATAGGATCACCAACAAGCATCACGTGTTTTTTAACAACATCAATTTCAGTTAATGCTGTTTTAAGACTACCTGACATAGCTTTACTATTGGAATACCTAAATAAATCATTTTCCACGAGATCACGCTCCGTAGCAAGGAGTAACGATAAATCCCCACTTTTCCCAACATTACGAATATGATCGCATAAATCATTTCGTACACTATGTAATTTCTTACTTATAGCTACCTTGCTAAGGTTTTTTACATAGTTATCTTCTTGTGATAAAAATTGTTTTAATAAATCAACTTCCTTAAAAATGACGACCTCCTATCATAACACCTTTATCTAACCAATCTGGACCATATTCCTCATCCGCATTCTTTGTAGAAAATCCCATATCACGAATAAACTGTGCACCATTTTGAGATTTAAGAAATAAAAGTGTATGAGCTGGAAGCTCTGCCATTGCTAACCATTCCCATGCTGTTTTAGTGTCACGTGCTTTAGTTGCTGCCTGTGATTCAGCAGTATAAATACCATCCTGATCAAATCCGCCTGCTCGCAATTCCTCGCGTTCAGCATCAGTCATATAACTTTTGGGTAATTTCTTTTCCATAGGAAATTCCTTTCTGTAATTGTCTTAAAATATTAATCTAATGGTTAAATTTGATCAATTAAATTTCCTATGATTTTTTCAATTTGTTGTTTAAAATGAAAATAAGATAGCTGTTTTTATCTTTAATCATTTTGATTGTTTGTATCAAAGAAAATTATCGTGTTTTCTGATACTAAGATTACACTTAATTGACGATTTTTATTGAACATGACAAAATTTTACGCTTATTTACGTGTTTCTCGTGATTTGACAAGATACAGAAAATCAAAAACTTGGGTTGTTAGAATATACTAACAAAAAAGATTTTTCTCCACTCCATATTAAAAGAAAAACTATCAATAGAAGAAGAGTGGTGCAAACATAAGCTTGATACTTTAATAGAAAGAACAGAGCAGGAGAATTGTTATTGACACCTAAGTTTTCTCATGTAGCGGATTTTTTTAATATTTTAGAAATTTTAAAAGCCGCTAATTAGCATAGTTTATAAGATACGCTAATTTATTCAAGAGATAAGCTAGGCAATTGATCATCATGGGCTGGACAACGGGCACTTCCATAACGCCCATACCAAACCCCACGCAAGGCATTGGTGATGCCCCGAGCATTTATATAAGAAAACATGTTTTTTATCCTATGATATATTGCACCATAGGACGGATTTTGCTATTCATTCTTGAGTGAAAATGGGAAGCCTTGTCCGTCCTTACGTGACAAGGTTTTCATTTATGCGACGTCGTTATAACGTTGCTGTTTCGCTTGCTCTATGACATTAATCAGATCCGATTGTAACCAACGCGATAAAAAGCCAAACTTTAAAGGCTTTGGTAAAGAGCCATTGGTCACATGACGGCGGAATGTTGAAACACTCATATGAAGCAATTTTGCACTTTCACGGTCTGTTAAAAGAATATCGTTTTCTGTCATTATAAT
>NZ_JAQISW010000044.1 GCF_028618435.1 Bartonella sp. MM73XJBT.G | reverse complement strand
TAGCGCAGATCTTGAGCTATACATTCCTCTTCATACTCTTAGCAACCGTGTTTAAGCTAATGATGAATATCTTCTCAAACTATTTGAGCGATATGCAGGTCGATGCCGCACAAAATATAGGCTATATATTTGGTGGTGCTCTCATCCTGTCCATTATATCCATTATGCTGTTACTCAAACTGTCAAATATTGCCAATTCTCTCGCAAAAGGAATCACTGTCGCTCATCTATGGAGATATAGAGACTAGATAATATAAAAAGCAGTGATTCTCGTAACGGATACCCCTTAATATCCCTAGGACAAAACAACCAGCTATCCAATCCTACAATAAAAAATATTTACACTGAAATTGAGCTATTTTCATAAATTTAAAAATGAAATTAAAAAAGTAAAATAGTTGAACATTATGTGCTTTACTTTATATTTAAAATGGCAATAATGACAGAAATGTTAGAATATATCTAACAATAAGAAGAGTAATATTAAAAATGAAAAATATCATTCTTATGATTTTGATTGCAAATCTCTTATCGGCTTGTGCATTAGCGCCAAAGATAAAACAACCAAATGATAGAAACCGGGTGCCTGTTAATAAAACAATCCCTGCCGAAATTAAGCGAGAAAACAGATGAAAAAGCGGTTTATTATAACAGGAATCATTGTCCTTTTGACAATGATGAATTTGGCACATGCAGTAAATTTGAATTTGGCACATGCAGTAAATTATAGTGATATGGGTCATGTAAATCCAGGACTTCAGTTATTCAAATTCCCTCCACAGCAAACACCTGCTCGACCTCCTTCTACACCTGCTGCTCAACCTCCTTCTACACCTGCTGCTCAACCTCCTTCTACACCTGTTATTCAACCTCCTGCTCCATCACCTTCTCTATCTATCCCATCAGAGAAATATCTAGAAATTATAGAGCTATTAAAAAAGCGGCTTGAGTTCAAAAAAAAGAAACTTTTACAAACAGAAAAAGCGTATCAAACTATAATAAAGAGTCAGACAACAGGATCTAAACAAATGGATATTGCTGATTTTTTTCTCGAAGAGCCAGAATCGCTCTATAATAAAGATCAATTTTCAAGGGAATCATATAAAAAGGTGGAGGAAGAAGAAAAGATTTCTGGGAATTTTGACCCTATGGAAAAAATTCTTTTTACACGTTCACAATTTACATCATATCAAGATAAAACTATAGCTTTGAAAAATTTTGAGAACGTAAAAAAGCGTTTTAACTACCTTAAAAATTTATTAAATGAACTTCCAACAAAAAACAACTTGAAAGACATTACTGATCTTCAAACACATATCGTTGGTGTATTAGCTTTGATTCAAAATGAATCTATAAAAATGCAAATGAGTACGCATTTAGGTAACGCTGAACATAAACTTATCAAATTCAAAAGACGTGAGATGGATTTGGAGTTTTTTAGCCATGAAAAAAAGGGGATGCCTACCATACGGTAAAAACAAAAGTCAATGTACAAGATTCAGTACGAATCTGAAATTCAGAGAGATGAAAAAATTCTATCAAAACCATAACAATCATTCAAAGCAACAATAATCATGATGAAACCACCTAAGTGATGTGTAAATGCAACTTTTCAATAAAATTGATCAGATAACAAAAACGTAGAAGCATAGACTAATTTTTGTGGTTAACAACAAACATGTGCTTCAATAAGATTTTAACAAAATTATTTACAACACGTGCTTTCTCTTTTAATGCAAATAAAATCCAATATACAAGTTTCAATGCTATTTCAGCAATTCAACAGAGCATTAGAGCATTAGAGCATTAGAGCATTAGAGCATTAGAGCATTAGAGCATTAGAGCATTAGAGCATTAGAGCATTAGAGCATTAGAGCATTATTGTAATTACACCCTTTGTGTCAATCGGGATAACAATCGTTTTTATCATCTATGGATGGCTCATCATTCGTGGCGCTATAGATATGCCTCTCTCCGGTTTTGTAAATCGTTGCTTGCGTATAAGCATTATCACTTCAATAGCTCTAACCGCAGGACTTTATCAAAATGAAATTTCGGGGTTGATATTAGAAATGCCCTCTGAATTATCAAAAGCGCTCCTCAAAAGTCCACTCACTGAACAAGAATTAATGAACTTGCTTGATAAAACAGCAGAAAATGGATTTAAATATGCAGGGCGTCTTTTCCAAGAAACCGTCTTCTTCGAAGCGAATGGACTACTGTACAGTCTCTTAGGGCTCATCATCTTGCTGGCAACAAGCCTCGTCGTAGCAGTCGGCGGTGGGCTCGTGATACTAACAAAAATCGCTATTACACTTCTCGTGGGACTTGGGCCATTCTTCATTATTGCTCTACTCTGGCAACCAACTCATAAACTCTGCGACCAATGGATAGCGCAGATCTTAAGCTATACATTCCTCTTCATACTCTTAGCAACCCTTGTTGATCGCTGCATACGCAATCAACACATTGATTAATTTATAAAATAATTTCAGAAGATTGGCAATAAGAATAGTTTTTCACTTACAAAACTTATTTTTAATGAGAGGAATAATAAGCCTCAGGTTTTATGGTCAAGGAAACCGTGTTTAAACTAATGATGAATATCTTCTCAAACTATTTGAGCGATATGCAGATCGATGCCGCACAAAATATAGGCTATATATTTGGTGGTGCTCTCATCCTGTCCATTATATCCATTATGCTGTTACTCAAACTGTCAAATATTGCCAATTCTCTCGCAAAAGGAATCACTTTCGCTCATCTATGGAGATTAGAAGGTACAGCAAGAAGGACTTCCCGTAACAACAGCACTTAGATCCCTCCCTTATGGGAAAGAGTGAGAATATCTCAATCTCACAATAAAAAATATGGGCACTGAAATTGAGCTATTTTCATAAATTTAAAAATGAAATTAATAAAAGCAAAATAATTACACATTATGCGCTTTACTTTGTATTCAAAATGGCAATAATGACAGAAATGTTAGAATATATCTAACAATAAGAAGAGTAATATTAAAATGAAAAATATCATTCTTATGATTTTGATTGTAAATCTCTTATCGGCTTGTGCCTTAGCGCCAAAGCCAAAGTAGTCAAATGATAGAAACCGGGTGCCTATTAATAAAACAATCCCTGCCGAAATTAAGCGAGAAGACAGATGAAAAAGCGGTTTGTTATAACAGGAATCATTGTTCTTTTAACAATGCTGAATCTAACCCCATCAAATGCAGATGAAAATCAAACACTAAGTTCACATAGCTCAGATGTACTACAAGCTCAAGCGGCAAAATATACAAAAATTATTGAGCTATTAAAAAAACAAATTAGTTTGGAAGAAAACCAACTTTTAGAAATAGAAAAAACTTATCAATCTATAACAAAGAATCCCCAAACAGGATCTCAACAAGCGGATATGACTAGTTTTTTTCTCCAAAATCCAGGATCGCTCTATAAGGATAGTCAGCTTTCAAGGGAATCATATAAAAAGGTGTTGGAGGAAGAAGGAAAAATTTCTGGAACTTTTGACTCCATGGGTAAAGCTATTTTTGGGCGCTTGCAATATATGTCATCTGTAGATAAAGCTATCACTTTGAAAAGTTTTGAAAATGTAAAAAATCGTTTTGACTACCTTAAAAATTTATTAGATGAACTTCCAACAAAAAACGACTTGAAAAGCATTGCTGATTTGCAAACACATATCGATGGTGCGTTAGCTTTGATCGAAAATGAATCTATAAAAATGCAAATGATTACACATCTGCGTAACGCTGAACGTAACCTTATCAAATTCAAAAGACGTGAAATGGATCTGAAGTTTTTTGACAATCAGGCGAAAAGCATGCCTACCATACGATAAAAACAAAAACCAATGTTACAGGGTTCTGGATTAACCCAGCAATTCAAGAGGCATAGAAATTTATCAAAACCATGATAATCAAAGTGAAAGTACTTAAGGAATGTATAAATGCCAATCAAGCACTTAGCATGGTTCTATGTTCTAAGGTGGTAAAAAATTGACTATTTGTTAAAGAGGAATACCATGAATTTCACTATTTTCGCGCAACTTTTTACTAAAATTGATCAAGTACTAAAAACATCTATCATGGATATTTCAAAAACGATTGCTACAATTACACCCTTTGTGTCAATCGGGATAACAATCGCTTTTATCATCTATGGATGGCTTATCATTCGTGGCGCTATAGATATGCCTCTCTCCGGTTTTGTGAACCGTTGCTTGCGTATAAGCATTATCACTTCAATAGCTCTAACCGCAGGACTTTATCAAAATGAAATTTCGGGGTTGATATTAGAAATGCCCTCTAAATTATCAAAAGCACTCTTCAAAAATCCACTCTCTGAACAAGAATTAATGACCTTGCTTGATAAAACTGCAGGTAATGGGTTTAAATATGCAGGTCGTCTTTTCGAAGAAACCGTCTTCTTCGATGCAAATGGGACACTTTACGCTCTCTTAGGGCTCATCATCTTGCTGGCAACAAGCCTCGTCGTAGCAATCGGCGG
>NZ_JAQISW010000043.1 GCF_028618435.1 Bartonella sp. MM73XJBT.G | reverse complement strand
AGAAAGAATGAGAGAAGAGAGAGATAAAGTTATCCACAGATCATGGGGTTATGCACCCCATATCTTAAGCTTGACCTGTAACATAAGCCGCCCATTTATCCATATAAACACGGCGCTGTTCTAAATAATCAGTACGACGATAAGCACGCTCTACTTTACCCCCAACCGTATGACTTAGAATGGTTTCAGCGACCTCATAGGGGGCATCGGTTGTTTCAGCAAGCCAATTGCGTAAACTAGAACGAAATCCATGCGGGCAGGCAGCAAGTTTATTATGTCTCATATATTGAGCCATACATTTATCACTAAGGGGACCCCGACCGGTTGCAGAAAAAAAGAAGTCATTACGAGAAAGCGGACGCGCTTGTTTTAAGATTTCTAATGCCTCTGTTGATAAAGGAACGCGAAATTCTGTTGTAGCATCACGCCTTCCTTTCATATTCTCAGCAGGAATAGTCCATATATCCCCCTCAACTTGATCTTTATGAATATGACACAAAGGATTGGTACGAACGCCTGTAAGGATAAGCAAACGTAAAGCCAGTTGTGTTAGGGTTGATGCTTCACAAAGTGTTTTATAAAAAGCCGGAACCTCTCTCCAATCCATTGCTGGAAAGTTTTGTTTCTTATGACGTTGTTTTCCTAAGAGAGCGCGTGCTTTTTCTGTTGCTTGTAAATCAACATCCAATCCCAAGGCAGCCGCATGTTTGAGACAAATATTAAGACGATTCAATGCTTTCTCTGCTGTTCCAGCTTTTGTATGCCAAATAGGAGCGAGGGTATTGCGTATCTCTGTTTGCGTAATTTCTGAAACGGGCAGACAGCCTAATTTAGGGAGAATATGAAGGCGTAGAGGTAAAAACCAATGTCCATTTTTACCATCCCCTTTTAATTCAGCTTTACGACTTTCAAAAGCATCTAAAGCAATATCTTTTAAATAATGGAGATTGCTTATTGCTTCACGCTTTTGTTTATCGCGTTCTTTAATGGGGTCACGCCCTTCACGTAAAACAGAACGCCACCCATTTGCCAATTCACGGGCTTGTTTTAAAGAGACATCTCTTAAAGCCCCCAAGCCCATTTCGCGACGACGCCCGTGAATGGTATAACGATAAATCCATTGAGCACCTCCATCTTTACGCTTATGAAGAAGCAAGCCAGCACCATCATTATATTTGCCAGCCCCCAATGTTGCGACAGACCTTGCATTAAGACGATTCATAAGGACCATTTTTACTCCTTTCTTATACAAATTTGATCCACACACTCATCCCGTTTGTGATGTGCAAATGAGTGGTTTTGACTGATACAACATACACAGATTTGAAATGAGAGAATCCTACGTTATTCGAGACTCTCATTCAACATACAAAACAGTGAATTATCATTATAAATCAGTGTGTTAAACACGTGCAAAAACACCGCATGAACCCATGGATAAATTGGCAATTGAAATGCGTGCCAAACGCTTCTGTTTGACCATAGAAGAGGCTAAAAATCCACTTTCCAGTACCTATATTGGGCGGCTTTATTTGCAAGGCGAAATAAATCAAGACCAATATGATGCTGCGCAAAAATATCTTGAAGTGAAAAATGACTATTCGTGTGCAAAAGGTTTGCCAAGTGCTGTTTATGATAAAATGCCCTCATCTTCTGATGAGACAGCAAAAGAAAAATGGATTAAATTTGCAACAGAACAGTTTTCAAACATGCAAGAGGCTATCAAAGAAGCACAACACCTCTATAGACAGTATAATCTTTATGCCGCGATACAACATCTTGTTATAGAAAATCAAACATTACCACATCTTGTTAGTTCTTTGCGTATTGCTCTAAATGCTCTCCAGAAGTATTTTTATCCAAAAAATAAATGGTAAATGCTTTAACGTATAAACGATTTTTGGGAACGGAATATTTGCATCATTTGTTTGTAAAGCAGCATATTTAGGTAAAAAAATAAAAAAACACAATATATTGATTTTTTTGTTGACAATATGTGAAAAGTCGTATTTAATGATGACACGGCACTGGTTGAATTGTGTCCAAAATTCAAAAATATCCTCTAAAAATTTAGTAAAATGTGATCTTGAAACACGGCTAGAAAGCCCTGTTTTCTGGGGAATTCTGACTAATCTATTTTTCAAATAACAAAAATCAATAATTGACTAATGATGTCATTAATTATGACTCAAAAGGAGCAATGATGAAAGCTGTCATCACTAAGCCAATGTGTGTTCTTGGCGATAACAAAAGCACTGTTCGCTTTGAACCATCAACACCCAATAATCCATTTGTTGAAGTTTCCAATCAGGTTTACGCACGTCTCAAGCGCGCCAATGCTGCAAAACTTTTTGTTGAGATCAAGACAACAGCAAAAACAGACAAGGCAATTGAACAAATTAAGCAGATAGAACAAGAAGCCGTACAAACATCATCTGAACCAGTGACAGAGAAAACCTCACTCGAACAGCCAAAAGCATCTAAAGCTTCCAAGTCACCTACCCCCAAAAAGGCTTAGAAGTTGAAGTTAATCATCCATCAAAAATGGTATCTTCAACAGGTGAAGGATACCTTCACCAGTCTTCAAGCACCACGCCTTAATTGGGCTTTGCGTAATGCTCTAAACACCGCAGCAAAGCAAGTCGAGCGCTTTACGGAGAAGCAAGTTGCCGACCTCTCATCAGCCCAACCAAAGCGTGTTAAAAAAGGCGTTTATATTAAAGAAAAGGCGACAGCAAGGTTTCTTGAGACAGATATCATTGGTTCTGGAACACCAATACCTCTTAAATTTTTTCAAGCAGAAGAAACAAAACATGGTGTGACTTACACAGTGTTTGGGAAACAACAAATCTTGCCCCATGGTTTTATCAAGGGGGGAATTTTCCAAAGCGTGTTGAATTAAAAAAAATGAACGGTCATGTTTTTCAAAGAGTGGACAGCGATAAATTCCCCATTGCAAAACAAGAAGGACCATCAATTGCTAAAGTGATGTCCAAGCCAGAAATTGCAAATGCTATTGCACAATATGCCAATGAAAGACTAACCAAAAACATACAGAGACAACTTGCTCGTCAAGAATACGCTGCCAATAAGAAAGCTAAATAATGTTCTTAAGCTATGTTTGCTATACACTGAGATTTTCTTTCTTGACAAGATTCACGGAAAAAGTATATCGTCAAGTCAGGTGCCTCAAAAACACCTTATAACAACTAGCGGATTAGTTGCCGAAATAACTAATTTTCCGCAATTTAAAAGCTTTGACTCATTGTATGCTACACGCATATAATAGCTTTGTCGGGTGTGGTTATGCCATATAACACCCTTTCGGGGAAAGCATAACGACGGGCTAGTTGCCGTGTTTTTGAGCACCCGGCACTCTTCTTAGAGTGTCAATCAAAAACATCTAACAACTAGGAGTTCACATGAACACTCTCATAGAAATTAAAGAACAAATCATTGGACAAGAAACTGTTCAAACTGTTAACGCACGCGAGTTGCATACGTTTTTAGAAGTTAATATACGCTTCAACGATTGGATTTCACGACGGATTGAAGAATATTCTTTTCAAGAAAATCAGGACTTTGTGAGTTTTACTCAAAAAAGAGTAAAACCTAATACCTTTCAGGAAAATCAAGGCGTTGTGAGTTTTACTAAAAATTTAGTAAAACCTAAAGGCGGTCGTCCAAGTACAGAATATCACATCACTTTAGACATGGCGAAAGAGCTCTCAATGGTGGAACGTAACGAGAAAGGACGTCAAGCACGCCGTTACTTTATTGAATGTGAAAAGAAACTGAGAAACCAAGCTGTTGATTATGACCATGATACACGCTTTGATTTGCCAAGTTATTGGGAAGGTATGAACGCTGGTGAAAAAGTTTTGTATCTTCTGGGTCCAATTCATGTTCGTCTTCTTGATGCCTTCAGAGTAGATGAAGAAAACAGAAAATACAAAGCTCTCATTAAGGAAGCAAAACAGGTTCTAGCAAAATCTGTTACGAAAGCCGCTTAGATTTAAAATATGATCTCATCTTCCCTGCTTTCAGAGTGGGGAGGATATTAATTTAAAGAAGATTGCCAATTATGCCTCTCCTATTCCAGAAAAAATACAATAAAATCAATGCAAAAGGTACTTCCCAGCGGGTTGGCTTCGTTGCGGGGCGGACGAGCGCGAACTATCGCTAGCGACAGAATTTTCAAATCGACTGTACATTGTACACATAACATATTGATAAATAACGAATTTAATGTGTTAAGTATTTCCTTATCGTATTAAGTCTTGTTTTTCAGTTCGTGACGTAAAGCTCTCTTTATCCTAATACGCCGAAAACCCCATTCCTCAAGATGGGAAAAAAATCAAGGCAAGGAGCAACTATGAATAAGAAGCATCGTGATGGGATATCGGTTCGTGCGTTTGCAAAAAAGATGCGTGTTTCACCCAATGCGGTGGTTTCTCGGATAAAGACAGGTAAATTTGATGCAGCTCTTTTTGAAGATGGTTCTGTCAATGAAGCGCTTGCAACAGCTATCTGGAATGAGAATCCAACAAAGCGCCCTGCTTCACTTT
>NZ_JAQISW010000042.1 GCF_028618435.1 Bartonella sp. MM73XJBT.G | reverse complement strand
GGTTTTTGTCATGTGTTTTCTCCCATCACAATATGCCGGCGCCAAAATCACGCACCATGGACCGCGCAGAAGGTCCACCAGTAAGGGTGAGTTTGAGACGTGCTTGTTTTCCTGTTTTGTCACCACTGATAAATTTTCGTTCTGTCCAAAGCGGTTCAGCGAGTTGTTCTGTCTCATCCAGTTTTAAAGGGGTGAAAGCGCCATCATCCAGCTGCATTTCTAGTGAAAAGGTTGCTCCGCCCGGTAAAAAGGTTTTGATATAACTGGTCAGCCTTGCCTTTTCCCCAAAGGCAAAAGCACGCGTGACATAAGTAGCTTCCTTATGAATCTTCCCCGCAATCAATTGCACAGGCGCAAACAAAACAGGAGAGAGCTTCTCTGTCCCTTTAAGAATGGCGCGAAGCTTTACCTTTTCACTGATATATTCACTAAGGCTTAGCAATTGAAAGGGCAGCAGTTGATAAACCGTGCCGTTATTGCGTTCAATTTCAAACACAACAGAACACTCGCTTGAAGGTAACTCAACGGCTGCACGGATTTGCAAATCAGAGCAATCCACAAGATCAAATTCATCTAAATCTATGGTTTTTTCTGTTTTGATGTAGCGTGCTGCGAGCACCCGAAATGCTAATGCCTCATCTTGGTGCGCGCTCCAACTCTGTGCATTAACAGAAGAAAAACGGGGACCCGTCACATAAGGGTGGCTTGAAACATATCTTTGGTTGTCTTTATCAAAATCTCCAAGCTTTGCCAGTGAGAGGGAATGATCAGCATCATCTGTCTTGATAACAAAAGCCGTTAAGCGGTCATCCATCACAAGGAGTGGTACATCATAGCGTGCCTCTGCCCACCCTTCCTTTGCGCCCTTCATGGAATAGGAGGTTTGTGCTTGGATATCGGCAGTTGGATAGCCATTTTCAGTGGTGACCAAATCAATCACCAGATCATGGGCTTGATTGCCAATTTTACAAAGATGAAAGTCAATACCTGTGATTTGCCGTGTTTCATCGGGGGTAAAGACTTGGGCTTGCGGGTCGACTTGCGTCCAGATTTTCACCGTGGTGGTGCGCCGCATCACTTTCACATCAATCACACCTTGACCGGTAAAAAGCCCTGTTGCAATGGTTCCTCCTTTTCCCCGTGCCACAACATTTTTTGTCCCAGCCGTAATATTTTGTGGAATCGTGAAAGTGCCTTCAAGGATGCCTTTGGTGTTAGCAACAAGCTTTGTTTTTGGTAAAACATTCACACCATCAAAGGTAAGGCTTTCCAAGATTTCACCACTGCCAAAACCTTCAATCTTAAAGTTCACCTTAATTTGTCTCAAAAAATCGATTTGTTCTTGTGTCGCACGCATCAAGTCATCACGGATTTCTGTTCTACGTACGCTACTGCCGCGGTTCCAGCCCATATTGAGTTGATTGGTCACACCAGAGAGCCAATCGGTGCGCTGTTCATGCCAAAAGTCTGTTGCGGGGGTAAGGGTGACTGTACCAGGCAAGGGAGAAAAATTTTGATAAGGGTTGATTTTTTCGCAAGCCGTTGTCAACTCTTGCGCGATGATCACTTCATTGGTCCAGTCAAGCGTGACAGGCGCTGTAAGATTAGCGGTGTAAAAGGTTGGGTCAATGGCAAGCTGCAAAATACCGTTTCCCACAGCCCCCGTTTGTTGAAAACCTTCATCTCTATAAGCGTCATCAAGAAAAGGGTCAGCAAACATGCCTTTTTTGGCAACAGGTTCTTTAGAGTCCACATTGCTTTTAATGCGCTCTAACTGCATCAGCCTGTCAAGCGAAAGCACCCGTTGAAAATAACGCCACATCTCATCATAGGGGGCAACACGCGTGCCATCATTGACCACAAGGGGGGTGCTAAGCCAATTGTTGGTGATGGTGGCAAGAGAGAGCACATCATCAGGGACACTTGGTGCCATGGGTTGGTCTGATGAAACCCCTTTGATGTAAACCACATTACCCCCTGTGTTCAGTCCTATACGGTCAATGCGGGGGAGTTTGTAAGTGTAGCTTACAATAATATCACCTCCCTCAGCACCCCCTGAGACGGTGATTTCCTGTGCTGTGACTTTATCAGCCTGCACCCGTGCACGATAACGATACGTCACCCTATAACTGCTCCCCGCTAAAGGTTCATCCCCCACAGGTGCCCAATCAATGGTGTCTCCGGTTTTTTTAAAATCTGTGCCTTCTTTAAATTCCTTGCTTCCTTGAACGACTTTGATAAACGCGGTGATGCTTTTATCCGGCACACCATCACGCCCGGAGGCAACCGCACCGCGGGTGACGTTAACGGTTTTTTCTTTTGTCAACAAAAGAGACTGAATATCGGCAATAGGAAAATAATAGGGTTTAAAGGTAAAACTTGTTTTCCCTTTTGGGGGTGCAAAAATATGCGTTTCGCTTGGAACAACGCTTGTCGAAAAATCCTCCATCTCTTCATGGCGCAAGGCGGCTAAGCGTTTGCGTTTAAAGCCATTGATATTGGCTTCTCCTTCTTGAATACTAAAGACTTGGCAACCGTTGTTTGGTCCCAATGCGCTCACACGGCAACCACTCACGATATAATGCCCATGGGCTCTGTCGTACGTCGCAATAGCTTGCATGGCGGGTTCAAGGAGTGAGGGTGATTTTTGATCAATCAGAACACCATCTTGCAAAATATAAACCGGAAAGAAAGTGCCACTTTGCGCATCTTCTTTCAGTGCCCAAACAAGTTTTGCCACCTCACGTGCGCCACCTCCTTCTCCTTCTGCCAAGGTGCCAGGCACTTGCCCCAAGAGCTGTGGATCATCTTCGTGTGTTATCCATTTTTTTTGCAGCTTTACACCAATTTCAATGCGTCCAATCATGGCAACATTGTTGAGTACAGCTTCAGAGACTGGAAAGATATCACCTGCGATATAAATCTTGCCATCCGTTAATGTGACGGTCTTCGTATCTTTATTGACAAAAGCATCAGCCCGTTCCACGCGGTCCCCTTCTTGTGCCACAAGGCGCCCCAAGCGGTCATGCCGTCCCCTTATAATGGTTTGAACCTCGTTGAGTTCACCACTTTGAATAAAGGGACGCGTGCCATAAAAGACAACACTTTGTTGTTCCTCTTTGCCGCGAGATCTGTCAATTGCAAACGGTAGACCACTTTCATGCTTCATATTAAAACCTCAATAAAATCTTGAATTGTTCGCGAACATCGGCACGCAAAGGAATATTAATGGGCGTTTTGAGTATCTCCACACCGCCATTTAGTTCATTGGCGTCACACCAAAGCTTGCCAACCGCTATGTTTTCTGCGGGGGTAGCGTGAACCAAAATTGAAAAAAATGCTGCTTGTTTGCCGTCAACATCTTGAAAGTCTGTGCGGGCTGCCAGAAACAACAGAGTGCCTGTTGTAGAAGGGTTAAATCTGTTACCACAATGGCTGTACACACCATTCAAAGCTTGTTCGACAGGCGCTACAGCATAGCATCTGCGATACCCAATCACGCCATCTTGGCTGTCTCTTAACACGAGATAAAGCGTGCGACCATGAAACCATTCTGCCATGAGCATATCGCGTTCATGTTTTTTGACCGAACACCACGGAAAATTTGCCATATCCCATGGATAATCGATTTGGTTCCAGCTTAATTCTTCATCCCCATCATCTATCCAATTGCCAATAAGTTTGCCTTCTTCTCTTGTGAGAATGCGCTCTATCTCTGTCGTGCGTCCAAAGGAAAACAAAGTATTCCCAGCTGTTAAGTGAACACCGCTTTCATACTCCAACATGCTGTCATCAAGCCGTGACATATTGCATTCAACAGCTTGCACATCATAACCATAGGTCCCACGGCGAAAATCAGAGCGCAAACTTTTGGAAAGGTCAGTGATTGCTTCAATAGCTTCAAGCTGTGTTCGTTCAGGCAACTGATCAAAATCAAGTTGAAAGGAATTCCACCATGCGCGCCCCGTCCAGGCGGGTTGAAAGCGTGCCGAAACCTCTAACCATCTCAAACCCATCTCTATTGCCGCAAGAGAGCCACGTATCCTCTGCCATTGAAGCCCTTGATCAATCAAATCATAGAGGTTTGGAACATAAGGCGTAAGCTCTCCAAGCCCGTATTCTTCAATCAACCACGGCAAGAAACGGGGAGGGCGTGTGATCAGTTTAGAGCGTGAAATCCCCAAAACAGAACCATCAACATCTTGATGAAAATCGCAAACATCAGCAAGGCGCCTTTCAAATTCCGTTGCATTTGTGGGGAGTAAAGTACCACCCATTAGCGCGCCCGCCCTTTGAAGTTTAAGGTGATTTTTCCAATCGATAAAACTTCTTCATCACAAACCATACTGTCCCTTGTTGGGGTAATGGCAATGACTTTTTGCACACCAGAAATCATGAGTTTTGAAATCCACCACGACAAACTTAATTCACGACCAATGGCTTGTTCTTGTCTCCATGCTGCTCTTAAATTTGTTTCCATTGTTGTGAGAATTTTCAAAGATGTTTCTGGTAACAGCCAAACATCTGCTTCTAAATCCAGCACTTTTTTGACAGCAGCGTGAACAATGATTGTATCATTGGTCATGATGATATTTTTTCTGTGAAGAGCTTCTG
>NZ_JAQISW010000041.1 GCF_028618435.1 Bartonella sp. MM73XJBT.G | reverse complement strand
TCTCAAAAAAATATAACAAACCCATTTGGGCGCATGCCAATGAGTTTGCCTGTTCTGCAGCTTATGCCATTGCCTGTTCTGCTTCTCAAATATGGGTTGCTCGCACGGGTGTTGTAGGCTCGATTGGTGTCGTTTGCGCCCATCTTGACCAATCCCGTGCAGATGAAAAACACGGGCATAAATGGACCTTTGTCTTTGAAGGTGATCACAAAGTTCATGGCAATCCTCATGAACCCTTGAGCGATACAGCACAGATAAAAATGCAAGCCGATTGCGCCCTGCTCTACGAGATGTTTGTCGATTTGGTGGCGCAAAACAGACGCTTAAATGCTGCTGCAATTCGTGACACAAAAGCAGAAACTTTTATAGGCACCCAAGCGATCACGCTTGGATTAGCAGATGTGCAAGGCACCCTTGCGCAAGCTTTGGAAGCCTTAACGGATTCCATATCACAAAACCCAACACCAACAACAAAAGAAGGACAAAACACATGGCACGTACACAATACCGCGCTGAAGAAGAGGATGACGAAAAAATTGTCGACATCATCAATGACGAGGAAGAGGACGAAGACGATAATGACGTCGACAAAAACGCCGAAATCTTTGACGACGAAGAAAACGAAGATGAGGATGAAGACAATGAGGACAAGCGCGAAGATATGAAAGCTGTGCTTGAAAAAGAAAGAAAGCGCGCAAAAGCACTAACAACCCTTGAAAGGCAAGCAAAGCATTTAGGCGTTTCTTTTGACGCAGCAAAAGCTATTCAAAAAGGTATGAGTCTTGAGAAAGCACGCCAGTGTGTGTTGGCGGCTGCTAGCTCTCAAAGTGCGTCTTTAAAAGTCTCGCCTTATACCCCTCATAGTGATGGGACGAGCAAGGCAAAGATTCACGCAAAGTGGGAAGCAGCTTGGAGGGCAGTGAAATGACGAATATTATTTATGACGACGTACGCAATGGCGCTTATCTTGGACCCTACGACCCCGATATGTCAAACGAAGAAGTGGTGTTTGCATCAGGAGCATTCATTGAAGCGGGAACTGTCATGGGAAAGATAACCGCAACGGAACACTATGTCCCCCTTAATCCAGCAGCAACAGATGGCAGCCAAACACCGGCAGGGATTTCTTTTGCCACTGTTGACGCAACAGGCGCCGATCAACGCGCCGTGATTACAGCACGCTTATGCACAGTGAAAGCTTCTGAACTGCTATGGCCAGATGCCATCACAGATGAGCAAAAGAAAGCAGCCATTCAGTCTTTCGAAGACAAAAACAACATTCTATTGAGATAGGAGAATGCACACATGGATATGATTTTTTTTAAACATGATGCTTTCTCAAGCATCACAATGATGAAAGCCATTGAAAACTATGAGTTTCAACCTGGTCTTGTAAGTTCTCTTAATCTCTTTGAGGAAGTTGAAACCAGTACCACAGTGGTTGGGATTGAACGGCGTGATAATACATTTTGGCTTATTCAAACCAGTGAACGTGGCGCACCTTTGACAGAAGGTGATAGAGAGGGTCGTAATCTTCGGTTTTTCAAAACAACACGGATTGCCAAAAGTGATACGGTGAAATCAGAAGAAATCCAGAACCGGCGTGAATTTGGCGCAGAAGATCAGTTAGAGACAGCAATGAAATATATTGCCAGAAAACAAAAGAAACTGATTTCTGAAATCGAATTGACATGGGAAAATATGCAGCTTGGCGCTGTTCAAGGTGTTGTCCTTGATGCTGATGGCTCTGTCATTGTTGACTGGTACAAGGAATGGGAAATCACACCACCAAAGCCCATTGACTTTAAACTGAATAATGAGACAACCAATGTTGCTGACAATGTTGATCAAGTCATTATGAGGATGATTGAGGCTTCAAAAGGAGCATTTTCTGATCGTTCGCGGATTATTGAGCTTTGTGGAAATGAATTCTTTTCCAAGTTGAAAAACCATAAAACAATTCGTGAAACTTATCTCAACACAGCCTTAGCACAAACACTTAATAGCGCCGGAGGTGTTGCAACACCAAGCGCAATTGGTTCTGGAAGTTTTGGCAGTTTTGACTTTGCAGGTGTCACTTTTATTAATTACCGGAGTATTCACAACTATAATGTGAGTGCGAAGGCTGGAACAAAGCGTGCCATAGGAATTAAGCCTGATGAATGTCAATTCTTTCCTGTTGATGCGCCTGGTGTATTCCAAAAAACCTTTGCTCCTGGTGAAAGCTTGGATTTTGCCAACACCGTTGGAAAGCCTCTCTACACCATGCTAATCGTCGACCACGACCGTAATGCATGGGTAAAACCGGAAGTCTATAGCTATCCGCTTTACATCTGCACACGCCCTGAAATGCTGTTTAAAGCAGTGATTGGAGCGAAATAACATGCGATGGCACGGGCTGCTAAACCAAATGGTTAAAGATGTACGCAACACTTTTGGGCAGCCCATCATCTACACGCGAAAGGACAACCAGCAATCTTTTCGTATCACAGCGATTTACGGCATTAAGCATTCGGAATCGGACGCTGGTGGCAGAATCCCCACGACAATTGCAAGAAAGGAACTTGATCTTTGTATCAATGACATTGGAGGCTTACCACCAAAACCTCAAGATAGTATTGTGGTCCTCTCTCCTGAAAACAGCAAAGCGCCCTCTTCTCAAGAGCACTTCGTGGTCACAGATGTCCAAGCCTCAGAATCCGGTATGTATAAGCTTATCTTGCGGGAGATAAAACAATGAAACATCCACGCGAAACGATAAGAGAAACATTTGTTGGGTTGATCAAAGCAGCAAAGACGGCAGCTGGTGACAATGTTTTCAATATGCGTGACTTCAATTTATTTATTGAAGCAATGCCAGCCATTAATATCTCAACGCAAAGTGAAACCATCGAAGATGGGCATGATTTTGGAGTAAGGCGGCGTGTTTTAACGCTAGATGTTGAATGTTATGCGACATGTGAAGATGGAGCGCGTTTTGTTGACCAATTAGCATGGCAAGTTGAAGAGATTTTCCATGCCAATCCCAATCTTAACAATACTGTTGAGACATGCCGCCTGCAAAATATTGCTTTTGCCTTTGGCGATAATGGCGCCTTAGCGCTCCATGGTGCAATTCTAACCTTTGAAGTCATTTATGTGACAAATATCCCCAACATGGATGAAGAAGAAGGCAGTGTAACAGCAAGACTCGTTGAACCTTTCCTAAGTTTTGAACCAGAAACAGGCGTGAGAAATAAAGATAAATACCATAAAATCGAGGTTACTCATGTTAGAGCGACGCGATAAAGAGATCACAGATCTAAAGAGACGTGTGGCCAATATGGTTGTGGTGGGTAAGATTAGCCATGTCGACCATAAAAACGCACGCTATCGGATAAAAAGTGGCAATCTTGTCAGTGACTGGATTCCAGACACACAAGCCCGCGCCGGTAAAACACGCTCTTATGAAGGGCGTGATATCGGAGAGCAAGTGATTGTTGTCTCGTCATCCGGAGATTTATCACAAGGGGTGATTGTTGGTTCACTTCATACCGATGCTAATCAAGCAGCCGATAAGGGCAACATTCACCGAACGATATACCCTGATGGAACCAGCCTTGAATATGATGATGAACAAAACACTTATGGAATTCACATCAAATCAGGTGGAAAATTTATCCTGACAATCGCTGATGGTGTGTCACTAAAAGGTGATGGTGGCAAGCTAGAGCTTACCGCACCGGAAGGCATAAAGATTGTTTCAGAAAGCGATATAAATTTAAATGCAAAAGGCGACATCTCTTTGAAGGCTGGTGGTGGCGTTTCACTGAATTCGAATGATAGTCTCTCTCTTCATTCTGGGAATAATGTTTCCATTCACTCAAGTGGACTAAAGCATAACGGCACCAATATTGGAAACAGCCATGTTCATGGTGGTGTTTCCCCTGGTGGTTCTATGACAGGAGGTCCCAATTGAACAGTGGAATGGACCGCACAACAGGAAAACCATTGACCGGCATTGATCATTTGCGCCAATCAATCCTTGACATTTTGTCAACACGGATTGGTTCGCGTGTCATGCGGCGTGACTATGGTTCACATGTTGCCGGCATCATTGATGCACCAGTGAATAATGCTTTTGCCGTTACCCTTTATGCTGCTGTTGCTGAGGCTTTAGATAAGTGGGAACCGCGTTTTAAATTGAAAAAAATTGATTTTAAAATGGTTGAGGCTGGACAAGTTACTTTGTCCTTTGAAGGAATTTATTTGCCATCCGGAAAGCCCATTACCATGGAAGGATTATTGATAAAATGAATGGAGTGCTTGCAAAACCCGAAATCATCACAGAACTTTCTATCACAGAACTTTCTTTTGAGGAAATACGCGCTGCTGCTCTTGCCCATTTAAAAGAGCTTTTGCCTGAATATAGCATTCTTGAAAGTGATCCGTCCGTAAAAGTCATTGAGGCTTTTAGCTATCGAGAGTTGCTTTTAAGACAGCGTATTAACGAAGCGGCACGCAATAACATTCTTGATTTTGCAACCGGTGAATCTCTTGACGCTTTGGGAAACTGGCATGGTCTTGCCCGCATGGAGGGTGAAAGTGACGAGAGGTATCGTGAACGCATAGAGCTTCATGCCCGTGGTGGCAATGGTAGCGGGACAGAGCCCTATTACAAGCTTATAGCCTTAACAGCAGATAGTCGTGTTAAGGATGCGATTGTTTACCGTAAAGGCAAAGACCCAACCATCTATGTT
>NZ_JAQISW010000040.1 GCF_028618435.1 Bartonella sp. MM73XJBT.G | reverse complement strand
CTTCACTGACACCCCCGTCGTGTAGACCGGAAAGTTTCCGGGCCCCATTATCCTTATTTAGAATACTGATTTCACTGCCGCCGGTTCCTCTACCAATCGTGATAAGACCTGTTCCTCCATCACGCAGACTACGCGATAAAGTCATCTCTGTTGCTTGCTTAACAAGAATACTGTCTCTTACATCCCCAATCTCATCATTAAGAGTCGTGAAAGTGCTGTTAACTCCTTCAAAGGCTTCCGCTACATTATGATAAGTCTTTGCGTCACCTTTTGTGCCATCAGCATCAAATTGTGCAACTTTGAAATCGGGTTTTGTCCATTTGCCATCTTCATACTTAGTATCGCCACCAAAATACTCCGCAAGGGCAGTATTCGTAGAATGAAGCTGTGAACCATTCACCGCATCCGTTGATTTCTCTGAAAGATCTCCTGCTTTAACTCCAGAAAGGACCCGTTCTATACCGTCAGTGTTAGCAAAACTTACTTGAGTACCATTCGTTTCACCACCAACCGATATGACATGTGTCTTTTCATTTTGTTTAACAAGGCTGTCCCCTACAACTTGGTTAATTTGCTCATTCACTTCATTATGAATATTCGTGAAAGATTGATTCACTCCTTCAAAGGCTTCAGCAACAGTTTTATATTCTTGCTCTGTTGCTTTGCCACTATCATCGAACTTCTTAACCTTAAAGATAGGAGCGGTCCATTTACCTTCTTCATAACCAGCACCGCCACCTAAATAGCTCGCAAACTGATCTTGTAAAGAATAAAGCTGAGAACCTGTCACTGCATCAGTGGAAACTTTGGAAATCTCTCCATTCGCAAGAGAGGTGATCTTACTATTTTCTTTTTTACCTTCTTTTTCTCCATGTTGGGCGACAAAGGCTTTACTTTTCTGATCCCATAACAGAGCATCACCTTGAACTTCTTGAGTAATATTCGTGACCTGCTCAGTAAAGTTATTAACGACATTTGTAAAATTAGAATCAACATCGGAAAATGCATCCGCTACATTATGATAAGTCTTTGTTCCTTCTTCCTTACCATCTTTGAAGATTTTAAGCGTAAAGCTTGGTGCTATCCATTTTCCATCCTTATATTCAGCACCACCACCTAAGTACTGCGCGACCGTTTGATTTAATGAATAAAGTTGGGAACCATTAATAGCTTCTGTAGAGTCTTTTGTAATATCTCCGGCAGCAAGAAATTTAATTTTGCTGTTTGCCTTGCTATCTTTTCCACCATGCTGTGCACTAAAGGCACCATCAGTATTACTCCAATTCAAAGAATCTTTTGCAACGCCCTCTGAAACTTTCTTAATGCGAGCATTCACATTCTTGATATTGTCATCAAGTCCTTTAAAGGCTGAACCAACATCGGTATGGGATTTAGCTGTTACAGCACCTTCTCCATCAATATTCGATAAGTCATAGTTTGGCGCTTGCCATTCTCCTTTCTCATTATAACCAGCATCACCACCTAAATAGCCAGCAAACTGTTTTTGCAGATCATAAATCTGTCCACCAGTGATTGCATCATGAGAACTGTCAGCAATCTGACCATCGGCAACATTGTGAAGAGCTGTGGGAGTTGTTTTATCTTTACCACCCAAAGTTATACTCCCATAATTAATTTCATCCTTTCCCTTCTTATCATAATGAACAACTGCTGAGTCATCTGACTGAAGATGATTAATCTGGTTGGTAATTTCATTGGTTATTTTATTCTGAACATTCCTGATAGATGTACCAACGCCTTCAAAAGCCTCTGCTACATTCTGATAAGTTTCCTCTTCTTCTTTGCCATCATCTTTAACAGTTTTAACTGTAAAAGATGGATCACTCCATACGCCATCTTTATAACCAGCGCCACCACCTAAGTAAGTAGAAACCTTATTATTTGTCTCGAAAAGCTGCGAACCATTAACCACATCATGGGATTCAGAAGAAATTCCACCATTACCAACATTATGCAAACCAACAGTGCCTGTTTTCGGATCTCCAAAAGTAACACTATTCTTATTAACTTTACGTAATGATCTGGGAAGAAAACTTGTTTCATCTGAATCTGCTTCTTCATCGTAGAAAACCGCTAATGAACGTATTTCTGCAATTTTATCAGAAAGCTTAGTCACATTATCATCAAGCTGAGCTTTGTTAACGGCTTCATTGCTATGCTCTGCATTCTTAACTCCTGAAAGGATTCTGTCTTTACTATCCTGATCAGAAATTGTGATTGTATTACCGTGTTTTTCTGCACCAATCTTGACTACTTGTCTATCTTCATCCCATTTAACAAGACTCTCACCTTTTACATTGCTAATCTCATTATTAATCTGTTTGGTAATATCATTTTTGACATTGGTGATAGAAGTTCCAACTCCAGTAAAAGCTTCTGCTACTGTCTGATAATTCTTTTCTTCTTCCTTACCTTCACCATTAAAAGTTTTAAGCGTGAATGTTGGACCAACCCATGTGCCATCTTTATAACTAGCTCCACCACCAAAATATTTTGCAACATCTTTGCCTAATGAATAAAGCTGAGAACCATTGATTGCATCAGTCGAGTCTTTTGTAATATCTCCGGCAGCAAGGAATTTAATTTTGCTATTCGTTTTTTCTTCTTCTCCATGTTGCGCACTAAAGGCATTCGCTTCCTTGCTCCATGATAAAGAATCTTGTGCAACGCCCTCTGAGACTTCCTTAATACGATCATTCACATTCTTGATATTAATATCAAGCCCTGCAATTGCTGTTCCAACACTGTCAAGAGAACTTTCTGTTACAACGCCATCCTTGGTAATGTACGATAATTTATAAGTTGGACCTGTAAAAGCTCCATTGTTAAAAGCTGCATTTCCACCCAAGAATTTTGCTATATCTTCACCAATTTTATAAATCTGTCCGCCAGTGACTGCATCATGCGATTTATCAGAAATAATACCATTCGCAACATTGTGGAGAGACGTAGGAGTCTTGTCTTTACCACCAAAAGTTACGCTTCCATAATTAATGGTGCCATCCTTCTTATCATAGTGAACAACAGCTGAATCATCTGATTGAAGATCATTAATTTGGTTGGTAATCTCATTGGTGATTTTATTCTGAACATTCGTAATAGAACTACCAACGCTTGCCAAAGCTTTTGCTACATCTGGATAAGTTTCATCTTTTTCCTCACCATCGATGTTAACAGTTTTAAGCGTAAAAGTTGGAGCAGTCCATTCGCCATTTTCATATTTCGCATCGCCTCCAAAAGTTTTAGCTATCTTCGTAGCAGCGGTTTGGAGATTATTTGATACAGTTCCTACATTTTGATTTGTCGTAAAAAGTTGTGAGCCATTGATCGCATCAGCTGAGTCTTCGGTAATGTCACCATTTGCAAGAAATTTGATCTTACTCTTTGCTCTTCCCTCTCCATGCTGAGCACTAAAGGCTTTATCAGTTTCGCTCCACAATAAAGAATCACCTTTAACATTGGTAATTTCTTTATTAATTTGGTTGCTAATCTCATTTTTAACATTCGTGATAGAAGTACCAACCCCAGTTAAAGCACTCGCTACATCAGGATAAACCTGATCTTTAGATCCGCCATCAGCATCGAAGATCTTGATCGTGAAAGTTGGATCTGTCCACGTACCATTCTCATACTTAGCGCTACCACCGAAAGATTTGGCTATACTGTTCCCTAAAGCATGAAGCTGAGCACCCGTTATGGCTTCAGTTGAACCTTCACTGACACCCCCGTCGTGTAGACCGGAAAGTTTCCGGGCCCCATTATCCTTATTTAGAATACTGATTTCACTGCCGCCGGTTCCTCTACCAATCGTGATAAGACCTGTTCCTCCATCACGCAGACTACGCGATAAAGTCATCTCTGTTGCTTGCTTAACAAGAATACTGTCTCTTACATCCCCAATCTCATCATTAAGAGTCGTGAAAGTGCTGTTAACTCCTTCAAAGGCTTCCGCTACATTATGATAAGTCTTTGCGTCACCTTTTGTGCCATCAGCATCAAATTGTGCAACTTTGAAATCAGGTTTTGTCCATTTGCCATCTTCATACTTAGTATCGCCACCAAAATACTCCGCAAGGGCAGTATTCGTAGAATGAAGCTGTGAACCATTCACCGCATCCGTTGATTTCTCTGAAAGATCTCCTTTTTTAAGAGAGGTGATTTTACTATTTTTTCTTTCCTCTTTTTCTCCATGCTGCGCGCTAAAAGCATCCTCATCCTTGCTCCATACCAAAGAATCCTGTGCAACACCTTGTGTCACATCCTTGATCCGCTGGTTCACATTCCTGATATTCGTATCAATACCTTCAAACGCTTTACCAATATCTTTAAATTCAGCTTCTTCTTCCTTACCTTCTTTAGAAACCTTAGATAATTTATAGGTTGGACCCGTGAAAACACCATCTGTGAAAGCTGTACCACCTCCCAAAAACTTCGCAATATCTCCAGAAATTGTATTAATCTGGCTACCATTAATTGCATCACGCGAATCCTTAACAATCTCACCATTGGCAACATTGTGAAGTGCAACCGGGGCAGCATTCTTGCCTTTTCCTAAAGTTATGCTTTCATAATTAATGCTGCCATTTTCATCATCTTTTTTATCATAATGAACAACGGCTGATTCATCAGACTGAAGATTATCAGAAAGATCTTTCAAACCTTTATCAAGCTGACCTTTGTTAACTGCTTCATTGCTATGCTCTGCATCCTTAACTCCTGAAAGGATTCTGTCTTTACTATCCTGATCAGAAATTGTGATTGTATTACCGTGTTTTTCTGCACCAATCTTGACTACTTGTTTCTCTTCATCCCACTTAACAAG
>NZ_JAQISW010000004.1 GCF_028618435.1 Bartonella sp. MM73XJBT.G | reverse complement strand
TTGATAAAACAGGTGGGTATACAACAAAAATAGATTGCGAACTTTTTGATAAAGCCCAAGAAGATGCTGCAAAAAACGTAGCAAACACCATACCAGACAAAGACGATACCCTTGATCCAAACGCCCCTCCCAATGCATGCGACGAAGGAGACGGCGTCATCCATATGGACGAAGAGGATATATAAATAAAACTATCTGATAAAGAAATCCAATTTTTATTTTACTATTCCTAAAAATACAGCCAAACAACGTTCAATTTCTACCATTTTATCTACAGGAATGAAACCGAAAGCTGGACTAATTTTTTCACATCTTACCGTCATAATTTTATCAATCATTACTTGCGAAGGCTTTTGTAAACCATTCTTGTCATTTGGCTGAATCGTAATGCGAAGTAATGGAGCATCAATAAGTGTACTTGTAATTGGTAAAACCGTCATGCTTGTATGTTCACTAAATTCATTCGCTTGAATGATCAATGCAGGTCTTGGTTTACCAAAATCACCTTGCATAGCTATTGTTACAAGAGAACCCCGCATTATTCTGTCCAGCCATCAACATCCGTTAAAGATTGATCCATAAATAACTGTATAGATGTATCAGATTTATCCATTTTTGCCACTAAACGGGATTGACGACGGCACTCTTCTGTAAAGTCTGGTCTGCGTGTATCTGGAACCCAAATTTGCATTAAGCGCAAACCTGCTTTTCTTTGTGCATTGCGATGTTTTTGAACCCGTTCATTAACGTTCATTGTACCCATAACAAAATCTCCTTTTGTTTCATGTAACGTATAACACAGAAAAAAGTTACATGAAACGAGATTCTTACAATACGCGATAATTACAATTTTCGATTTTCACTCAGCCTCACCTTGTGTGGGGCTTTTTTATGGAGAATTTTATGCGAAAAATATCACAAGAGGGTCTTACACTGATCAAACAATGGGAAGGCTTGCGCTTAGGCGCTTATAAAGACGCCATTGGGGTATGGACAATCGGTTATGGGCATACCAACAGTGCTGGCAAACCTTTTGTCCACAAAGGCATGACAGTCACTGAACAACAAGCAGAAGAATTGCTTCGCCAAGATTTAAAACAATTTGAAAATGCCGTTGAACAAGCGGTTCAAGTTGCCTTAACAGATGAACAATTCGCGGCATTGGTTTCCTTTTGCTATAATGTAGGAACAACAGCTTTTTGCAATTCTACACTGCTAAAAAAGCTCAATCAAGGTGAATATGAAGCAATCCCGGCCGAATTACAGAAATGGACCAAAGCCGGTGGTAAACGCTTGCAAGGTCTTGTCCACCGACGTGTCGCAGAAGCAGGCTTGTGGGCGAAAGGGGCGTTTGTTTCCTCCAACTATCAAACCGTAGAAACACAAGCACCAACAGGGCTTTTCAAAGCCGAAGCCATTGCACCAATTATTGGTTCTTTCTCAGGTCTTGGCGGCTTACTAGCAGGCAATGGTCCAGTGCAATGGGCTTTGGCAACCATTATGATCTTAGCGGCATGTGCTGGTATTTTCTTTGTTGCTAAACGTTTTCAAGAGCACCGCCTATGATGTTCTGGATGAAAAGAAATCTGCTGTTAACAGGCGCGGCTTTAGCCGCTTTTTTTATGGCTTTGGCTAAAGCTTTTACCCTTGGCAAAAAAGCAGAACAGCAAAAGCAAACAGAAAAAACGCTAAAGGCAGCAACAACACGCCTGGAGGTGGAAAATGAAGTTAATCAAAAAAACGACACTGATGTGCGCACTGCTCTTTCTCGTTGGTTGCGCGACAAATAAGTATGTCTCTTGTGTTGGTTGGTTGCCTATTTATTTAGAGAGGCAAGATGTTAACGTCATCAGTTCAAACTTAGCAAGAGATATCTTAAAACATAACACCCTAGGTGAACGTTTGTGTGGATGGGAACATGGCTAGAAGAAAAACAAGAGACGATATAGAGCTTACAGAAGCGGAAAAAGAAATCCTTCAAGAAATCATTATGACCTATAAAAGTGTAAAGGTGATGTCTCGTTATACGAAATGGATTGTACTGATTATACTCTTATTAGCGCTTGATTTTTCACGTATTATGGATGCATTAGTAAGTATTTTTACACAAAAACCAAATATCCGACTCTAAATACACTTTGAGACGTGCAAAATTTTCTAGCCAATAGATTTTTAATTTTGCACGTCTCATGAAAGCGATCAATAATATTTTTACACATTTTACAGTGTTTTTTTTAAATTTGACACATCAAATTTCCCCTCAAAATAGCTAAAAAAATACGCAAAAAAATTTGTTAAAACTTTGCTCTAAAAAATCTGTTTGCATATAAGCTATTTCTACCTCATACAGCATTTTGATTGTTGATGATCAATGGCAAAACGGAGTGTTGATATTTAAGAGTTTTATTATACCTTTGTTTTTACAAAACGAGCTGTTTAAGCGTCTCTCGACACTTCTCTGAGTCATGACAGAACTCTTAAGAGAATACACCGGAATCCTATCATCTTTACAATTTTCACACCATTTCCCATCTTTAATTTTTTTATGGTGAAATCCTGATTGGATCATACAAGCATGAATTATCGACCATTCATGAAAACCTAATTTGCTATTGGCTATACTACTACTAGAAGGAGATAGCGCACCACACTCTAACAGTGCTTTTCCTACCTCAGTAGAATTTACACCTGGCTTTTCCCATATAACAAAGTATGTTGAAGGAGGCTTTGAGTAACATCCAGCCATATTTAATAAAGCTATGCAGCTTAATAATTTTAAAGTTTGTTTCATTTTTCCCCTTTTTTAATGGATTTATTGACTATGAGAAGGCTTTAAAGCCTGTTGATTAGATATTTGTTAATGACGTCGTAAAAGGGCACTGGGCGCTAACAAATACGGCGATAAGCCCATCCGTTACACTTTCCCTGCAAAGGTATTGTATAGTGTAACCACACCCGACAAAATCACTATATGCTACAAAGCATGTGATGAGTCAAAGTTTTTAAATTTCGGCGGGAAGAGACTATTTCGGTAATCTATCCGCTTATCGTTCGGTGTCTTTCAGGCACCTGATTTGACAATACACATCACAGGAATAATATCAAGTCGCTCCTGTTATAAATGCAGCCCACTGTTCCAAGAGAACATGTCGCTGTTCTAAAAAATCCGTTCGCATATAAGCTTTTGTCACTGAACTCCCAACGGAATGCGCAAGAACAGTTTCGGCAATCTCAAATGGTGTTGACGTTGTTTCTGCTATCCAGTCACGAAGACTAGATCTGAAACCATGGGGGCGATAAGTTAAACCACAAACTGTCATATATTTTGCCATGCTTGCATCAGAAATTGGCTTGCCGGTAAGACCAGAAAAGAGAAACCC
This sequence comes from Bartonella sp. MM73XJBT.G, assembly GCF_028618435.1. Taxonomy (GTDB): domain Bacteria; phylum Pseudomonadota; class Alphaproteobacteria; order Rhizobiales; family Rhizobiaceae; genus Bartonella. Next base: position 160,482 of record NZ_JAQISW010000004.1, on the reverse strand, counting down.
TTTTTTCTCAAAAGGGAGAGATTTTTCAATCATTTTCAAAGCTTCATGACTTAATGGCACGCGAAAATCTGAAACTTTTCCCACAATACCCTTCATATTTTCTTTTGGTATAGTCCATATCTTTTTATCAATTTGTTCAAGGCGCAAATAGCGCAATGGATATGACCGTACCCCTGTCAAAATAAGAAGCTTCAAGGCTAAATTTGAAAGGATATTATCATCCAAGCTTTGATAAAATGCCGGAACCTCTTGCCATGGCATAGCAGGAATATTTGTTGATGTAGTACGGGGCTTTCCTAAAAGAGCACGTGCTTTCATACAAGCTTGTAGATCAACATCTAAACCAAGAGCCGCAGCATATTTCAAGCAAATGTTAATACGATTAAGTGCTTTTCGTGCTGTATCTGCTTTTTCATGCCAAAGGGGTGAGAGAACATTGCGAATGATATTGGCTGTTAATTTTTCTATAGATAAGCTACCTATCTGCGGTATGACATGTAATTCTAACGGAGAAAACCAACGCCCATTTTTGCCTTCATTTTTTAATTCGGCTTTTTTACTTTCAAAAGCTGCCTGCGCAATTTCTTTAAACATATTGCTTTGCTGCTTTAAGACAGTTTGTTCTCGAAAGACAATAGGATCATTGCCTTCTTTCAGAATATCGCTATAATATCTTGCAAGTTCTCGCGCTTCTTTTAAAGAGAGTTTCGTAACAGGACCAAGTCCCATTTCTCGGCGCTTATTGTGGTGCGTATAGCGAAAAAACCAAGAGCGTGTATTGTCTTTTCGAACATTCAACCACAGCCCTGCCCCATCACAATATTTACCTTGAGGAGATGCCTTTACGAATGCAGCTGATAATCTATGAATCCCCCTCACTTAATTTACCTTCTCGTCCACCTTTTTGGGTCCACCTTTTAGACCACCTTAAATTTTTGATTTGAGATTTTTTCTTTAATTCTTAATTTTTTTATTGAAACATAAAAAACTATACACATCAATACGCTCTTACACATCTTTATATACTTTGAATCTTGTTGATAAGCCCCTGCCTGCCGCGTCTGGGCACAACTTTTTGTTTTATTAAGTATAATTTATTGTTTTTACTAGTATTTTTAAAGGCTGAGGAATACTAGAATAAAAGTGAGAGAATATGATTTCCCAGCGTGTCTCTTAATTATTGTGTTGTCAAGACTTCTTCTTGAGGTATGTTTATTGATTCGAACACTCAAAATTCTTTTATTTTTAACAAAATGAATTCTTAAAAAATCTTTCTAATTTCATTATAATTATTTATACTTCAACGTTAATTTGGTCCTGAAAATTTTCGATGATATGTGCTATATTAATGGAATTATCTATATCAAAGTTATCCAACGGGATAATGACTTTTTCTAAGAACTAAGAAATACAAAGCCTTCAATAAAAAATTATTAAAAGCATCAAAGAAAGCGATAATGCGTTTTTACAAAAATTTTTTAAATTTATATTAGTCCTTTTAAACATACAATATATTAATTTTCCATAATAATTTATCGTTTTGTCTGTTAAATGAAAAACCTGAATATCATAGATCTCTCATTTTAAATTTATTTATATTCAATCAATTAAAATCTCTTTCTTGCACATCGCAAGGGGAGCTAGCATGTGAATAGAAAACATTTTACGAACCATCTAAGTGCCAAGAGCTATAGCAACATTGAAACTGACAAAAATGTATGATGGTATCAACTTTCTCCTTCATAACTGAGAGATGCTGGTGTCCGAATATTATGATTCGTGGATGCTTTAGCATTATAGCATTCACAAGCATCGTCACAAAATAGGTGTAACGTGTCTTGAGAAATGCCTTTTGAAAAAAAAACTCGTAAATTAACAATAATAAGTAAATCATGTTTGAGCTGTTCTCTTTGCAAGTGAAGGACATAATCCTATTAAAAAACATGAGGCATAAAAGCATAAAGTAATGCGTAATTTTCAATTAAAAAGATATTGATGTGGGTCCTTTTGAAAGTCGGAAAGCCAGATTAAAAGGAAGTGATCAAACGATTGATCATTTTGTACCTATCCCACATCCTTTTCTCTAAAAAATTTATAAACCTTCTTTCAACAAGGTAAAATTTTAAAATCAATTGGTGCAAAGTTCAATAACAATTATTCTCATTGTTTTACAAAAATATCAATATTTTTTAAAACTTATTATAAAATTTTATTAATTAATAGTTAAACATCATGTTATTTATTATATTATGATAATAATTATTTCCTCTCTAAAAAAATTAAATAATCTACCATTTGAATATGGAAAATATTGAAGAATATAAATATATTCCTAAATTGATATATATACGTTTTGCTGTTTGAAAAACATAATTTATATTTTTCCAAAATACACTATGATCACTAGGATGAGTTAGTAAAATAACTTTATTTAATAAATGACTGCTTTGTTTACTAAAAAATAAGTTTGATTTATAAATAGGATTATTAACAGTAACAGACGTTTCTTCTGCTAAAATTGTATATTCAGATGCTTTCACAACAGATAAAAAAATTAATAATATAGCACATATGGCAAATAAATATTTTATAATCATTTTTATAATTTACCTCCATTAATAAATATTCATAATGGAATTAACATAATTATATTTTTGTGTCTATATTATATTTAACAAAAGATGAAAATTATATAATATATTCTATTTTTATAACTAAAAAAATCAGATATTTATAATATACATTAAAATACGATTAGATGTATTTTTTTAATTAATTATATTAAAAATATGTATAACTTTTGTTTAATAATCTATTAAAATTTATGTATAAAACTAAAAATAAAACACGAAAATATTCCTTTATATGAGTAACTGTTTCATATTGATCATTATTAGTTATAATAAATTATTATTTACTGGATATTCTTTTTCATTAAAATGAAAAGAAATTTATCTTATTACTATTTTTATTCTAGCTTTCCCATGCAAGGTAATGCAAAACTGTAGTTAAAATTATAACTATCCTGTCTTGGAATGAATGAGAGGGATGTTTTTTTTAATGGTAAGCGCGACAAAAGATGCAATCAGCACTTTTATAAAAGCACCAATTAACAAACCTAATGAACTTATTAAAACTGTTAGCAAAGAAGCCTGTGTCATATAAGCCACCCAAGGTATTCCAAAAGAATAGACAATTCCAATACCACCCACCATATTTATCAAAAATAATATTATAAAGTTTAACCGTTTCCAAAATAACTCAACCATAAAGCCAATAAAAAATGCTGCAAATGGAAAACTGATTAAATAACCACTGGTGACACCTGAAAACACACTGATTCCACCACGCCCTCCTGGCAATAGAGGCAATCCAATTGCAATAAGAACAAGGAAAAGAAGTGATGCTAGAGCTCCTCTTTTTGCCCCCAGTATAGATCCTGATAACATCGGAGCCATAGACTGCGCTGTGATAGGTACCCCCAGCAAAAAAGGCAGATGAATAGATGGAAAAAGACTTAAAACTGCGTAAATAGCAGCAAATAGAGCAATATAGGTTAGATCTTTTGTATTCACTAAACCATTCCTTCATTATGAAATAATCTTTAGTTATTGTTATCATTGATCTACAACAACATTCTGAGTTAAGAATACACTTTTACAGAACGATAAATGTCTCAAGATAATTCAAATATAATTAATAATATAAATTATATGATATAATAAAAAATCAAAAAATTAATGCCTTTTTGATGCAAAAATAAAATATTACATATATCAATAATATTTCCTATATTTTAAATATATCCAAAATAAAAACTACTCTTCCTTTTTATAAATGAGAGGAACAGATTTTTTAATTGCAAGTGCAACAAAGGATACAATCAGTACTTTTAAACTATCGCCTATCAAAAAAACCGATGATGCTATTAAAGCTTCTAGTAGAGAGATTTTCGTCATATATGCTGTCCATGGAACACCAAAAGCATAGACAACTCCTATACCACCTACAGCATTTATCACAAATAATGTTATAAGATTTAACCGTTGCCAAAACAATTCAACCATTAAACCAATAAAAAAAGCAGCAAATGGAAAACCTATCAGATAGCCACTAGCAATTCCTGCAAAGACACTGATTCCACCACGACCACCAGGTAATAGAGGTAATCCAATCGCAACAAGGACAAGAAAAAGAAGTGACGCTAAAGCCCCCCTTTTTGCTCCAAGTATAGATCCTGCTAACATTGGTCCCATCGACTGAGCTGTAATAGGTACCCCCAGCAAAAAAGGAAGATGGATAGGTGGGAAAAGACCCAAAACAGCGTAAATAGCAGCAAATAAAGCAACATAGGCTAAGTCTTTTGTATTCATTTATTATCCTTTCATTATGAAAAGCTTTGATTATTATTAGATACTTTATCAATAGTATCAGTATCATAAGAACGCGCTTCCAATGCTTCCGCTACTTCTGAAGCCATTCTTATGGTTCGTATAATTAAAGGTATTGCAAGAGCGACAATATTCGTATTCAGTCCACGTGCTTGCTGTGCTTCACGCACTTCATTAAACTTTTCCATCAAAAGAGGAATAAAGCGGATAGCCATAGAGATAACCATACTTACTTTTGATGGATTTATACCAAAATACCTAAATGGCTGAAGCCCTGCTTCAATTGAAGCCACCATATCTGAAACTTTTGTTGTAAATGAAATAAGTGATGATAAAGAAAAAAGAATGATAAGGCGTAATATGACCTCGACCCCTGTAAGTAGACTACTAAAAAGAGTCTGAAATGCAAAGAGAAGAACTAAAAGTAATCCTATCGATTTAAACTGTTTTATCACAGTACGAAAAGGGATCTTGGCGATTCTATAGAATAAGACTAAAAGTAATAAAAATAGCCCAAGAAGCGGCGTAGATGAAACCATTATTATAGTAGTTCCACACACCGTAAGAAATAATAATTTAACCCACGGACTAAGCCTATGAATAAAGGTATCCCTTGGAATATATAAACCGATCATGACATTCTTCTTATATACTCCTTGATAGCAACAAAAGGTACATCATCAATTGCTATCTCCCCTCTCTCAAAAACAAGAACTCTATCAAATTTTTTGAGAAATTCCAAGTCATGTGATACAACAATTGCTGTTTGTGATAACTCTTCTATAACCTGTGCAACACGGAGCTTATTTCGTAAATCAAGTAATGTCGTTGGCTCATCAAAAACAATGTAGTCTGGTTTCATTGCTACTACACTGGAAATGGCTACAAGTTGTTTTTGTCCACCGCTTAATAAATGAACTGGGTGATCTCTAAAAGCTTGAAGATCATAGCGCTGTAAAATTTCATCTATACGCTTTTTAATTTCATCTTTACTCAGTTTTAGATTTTTGAGACCAAAAGATAAATCTTCTTCCACTAATGGTAAAACAATTTGATTATCAGGATTTTGAAAAACAAATCCTACTTTACGCTTTACCGCCTTTGCATCACGCTTTGTATCAAGCCCATCAACGCTTACAGAACCATGAGACGGTAATTGTAACCCATTGATAAGACGAACAAATGTACTTTTTCCAGAACCATTCGCACCAATAACAGCTATTCGTCTTTCGGTAAGCTCTACAGAAATACCCCTTAAAACACACAAATCACCAAAGACTTGTGTCACCTTATCAAATTTTATAATTTCCAAGATTTATTCCAATCAATCCCTTTATATTACCTCTTTTACCGTTAACGCTTAAGCTTATAGCCTAAAAGTAAAAATAAGCACCATAGAGGAATAATAATAACTGCCAAACTCATATCAGGCATCTGTGCAGGAATATATGTTGCAAGAAAAGGTATTCTTATTCCTACCATCTCCAAAAATCGAGCCATTAATCCATTTTTCCCAAACCCACTTATAAACATTATACAAAATAATAAAGCAAGAAAGCATAAGCAAAGATAGTTCGCGTAAGGATATAAACCAAATGCATAAATAAAGTTTCCCTTTTTGTTCTTATGGGACTTTCGGAACTTCAAATGAACAATAACAATAATAGCCCAAGTAATAAGTGCAGCAGCAGTTGCAAGAGCCATAATTCGCATAAAACTATTGTCAGGAACGAAAGCATTAATAACGACGATTATTGCCGTACACAACGATGAAAAAAGAATAGCAACATAAGGAACACGAGCAGCATTCAATTTACTGAAAATATGTGGAGCATTTTTTTGTATCGCTAAACTATAAAGCATACGACCATTCGAATAAATGCCACTATTGTAAACAGAAATAGCTGCCATAATAACCACAAAATTCAAAATATGACCCGCAGCGGGAATTCCTACAGTTTCAAAAATTGTAACAAAAGGACTACCATTTTTTCCAATCATATTCCACGGGCTGATTATCATAATAACGCTGATAGAACCAATATAAAAAATTATAATTCTCCACATAACTTGACGAATAGCCGCCGGAATTGTTTTTTGTGGATTAGATGCTTCTCCAGCGGCAACACCAATAAGCTCGGTTCCTCCAAAAGAAAACATTACTACAGAAGTCGCCAAAACAACCCCTATGACTCCATACGGAAAAAAACCGCCGTTATCCCAAAGATAATGGATATTCGCTTGATTTTCCCCTATTCCAGTGACAATGAGAAAAATCCCAAAAATAATCATACCAATAACAGCAGCAACTTTGATTAAAGCACAACCAAATTCAAATTCGCCATAAAAACGAACATTAGATAAATTAACTAATGTAACAAATAAAAGTACAATGAAGGATGACTTCCAATGATCAATCAAAATCCAATGATCTAGATAAAATCCAATCACTGTAAGTTCAGTCATACTGACGAGAATATAAAGAAACCAATAATTCCAACCTGTTATAAAACCTGCTAAACTTCCCCAATATTTATAAGCAAAAAAACTAAAAGCACCCGATGTTGGTTCTTCTACAGACATTTCACCAAGCATTCGCATAATGAAATAAATAATAATCCCCCCAAAAAGATAAGCTAGAATAGCCGAAGGACCCGCTAATTGAATTGCCTCTGTTGATCCATAAAAAAGCCCCGTTCCTATAACGCCACCCAAAGCAATCATTTGAATGTGGCGATTTTGAAGATTACGCTTTAATTCACTATTCTCATCCTTAAGCATTATCCTTCACTCCCCCTCAATATTGATTGTAATCTTTACACGGAGAGTCAATAATACCTTCGACATATTTTTTTTCAACAGAAATTATAAAACAGAACATAAATCTATTTTTTTTCATAATGCAACTCCTTATATTTCTGTGCATTATGCAAATGTTCCATTAAAACGACAGGAAGAAATATGCTTCGCTCTTTATTCAAATTAATGGCTTTCATTTTTGTTACACTAACAATTATAACGTTTGTTATTGATAATGCACACTCCGTCATCACATCACACTGGACGATAACCCCCCTTAATAAAATTCTAGTAAATCTTCTGAAAACAGATATCTATAGCCTTAAGCAATCTCTCTGTAAGACAATGCCTGACTTTTTATCCTGCATTTGTATTACTCTCACTTATCTACCAGCATGGATTATCTTTGCTGCTTTAGCAATAATATTTTGTATCTTAACTTACGAAAAACAAAAACCTTTTCAAAAAATATCATATACATATAATGGAGAATACATTTAAATTTGAAAAAGGTTTCTCGAGCTCACTGTACTATACACAACCGATGCAGCCTAGAGTCCCTCACTCTATCAACACAACTAAAAGCCATTTGATCATAAAAACGGGTTAAAACGCTTTATTATAGTAAATATATATGTTCAATCATGATTTTTAATCGATAGCGACCTCATCATTTTATTTGCGTAAATTCAAAGAAATTAGCAAATAAATTTAATCCTCACCTATAAGAAAACTCTGCATAGAAAAATTGAAATACATTGAAGCCTCTAGATTTTTCTGTGGCTACATTTTATACTTAAAAACCTTTCTTAAGTTTAGTACTAGAAATCATATATAAAAAGTGTCTTTATAGGAGCATAGACCTCACGTAAAATAAAACACCATTGGGTTACACACTCACACGCTTGTTTTAAAACAACATATCTCAATATGCCCAAGCCTATTTCATGACATCGACCATGAATGATATGATGGTAAACCCATTCAGCACCTCAATCTTTACGCCGGTAGAGTAACAAGCCGACACTCTCACATACTTTGCAAACCTTAAAATGTTGCTACAGCGCTTGGTACTTGGGGTGATTCATAAGAGGTATTTTTAGCCCTTTAGTAATAGTTTTTTATCCACACAAACTCATCCCGCTTGTAACGTAGAAAAGACATGGGTTTGACTTATTTTAAGGAAGATTTGAAATAAGAAAATCTTACAGTATTCAAGATTTTAATTTAAATTGAATAACGATAAATTATTACTAATAAATCAGTATGTTGCTTTATTGAGAAAATGGTAAAACAATAGCTTCAGTAAGGCTTTGCTCTTCTAAATCTGAAAATCGTCTCGCCAAAACATCAACTTTTTTAGAGATCTCATCTAAACTTTTCCATTGATCAGTAACTACGCAAGAAAGTTCCTCAATGAATTTTTCTTGATAAGCTAACTTCATTTCTAATTCTATCAGCCGATTTTCATCCGACATGATTCCAACTCCATCTTAAGTAAAAAACGTGATTAATTTCATTAACTCTACCTCTTTTTTTCTGTAAAATTAAAAAGTAGCTTTAATTCATTTTGCTCTTCTTATTTTCACATTATATAAGGTTTATGATAAATTTTAGTTTCCTGAACACTTATTCAACAAATCTCTTCTTTAGTCTCTGCTAAAATAACCTAAAATCATTTTCTCTCCTAAAAATCTAGGTCTCCAGCTTCATAATTTGAACACTATCATAAATCGGAAAACATTTTATAGCACTACAATCATAAGAATATTGCCTCCATGACTTTTGTACAGTTCTCCTCCTTCAGTTATTATCATATCTTATAAATTATTGAAAAAAATACATACTTGCTTTTATACATACTTTTAGCTATTACTCTTAAATTAGTTTTATCTCATTGACTTACAAGCCTGCGCCGCATTAGCTCAGTTGGTAGAGCACATCATTCGTAATGATGGGGTCGCTGGTTCGAATCCGGCATGCGGCACCGTTTTTTGCTTTTAGTGCATTGAAATATATAGATTTTCTCTTTAATTATCTGTTTCAAGACCACCTCTTGTGGCTTATATAATTTTACTTAATTTGTTGTTATTTTCTCCGTATTTTTTTGAGTAAAGGCTAGCTGCTCTTTTTTCTCCATTTCACTGCTAGACCTTACTTATATGACTCTGGAAGTAACGCTTTGAAGCCTCCAAGTACGTATTGTTTGTGGAGACACTAAAAAGCTGTGCAAATTCATGGGGTGAAACATATCTATCACCATTATCACAAAGCATCTCGTTACCTTTGTATTTTTTATGTTATGTAAATGGCTAAAAATGCTGAGAGGAAACAATTCCCTTTCTAACTTCAAACTTTTACAAAAATCTTTTTTAACCCTTGTGTTATTGCACCTAAAAAGATTTCAACAGCTTGATTAATTGGTTTAAAATGTTGTTGGAAACGTAGCCAATACAACATTAGACAAGATAATATCATTGACCAAAACGCTTCATATGAAGAAGTTGAAAGCGTTACACATATGAAAAAATACATAACCAAAACTACCGTTCAAGTCTGTTACAGTACAATATTCTTTAAAAAATTATTAAATATCATTGATTTATAGATTGAATATGCTCCTCTAATATATTGTTTCATTTAGGAATAGACTATAAGAGAGATAACATATCCATTATGTTTTCATATAGATATATTTTATTTATAAAAAAATTCACGTAACTGGTTCTTCAAAATCCTTTATGAAGGTATTTTTGAAGTAAATTAAGAAGTTAGAGAAAAAAGAAGGAAAACTTAAATTAACTATAGCTTTTTTGATTGAATATATATAATACGTTATGTATTCGATATATTGATTCTAAGATAGTTTATAGGTAGATAGTATTTAATTGTAATATCTCTTTTTGTTTTTATAAAAGTTTCCATGGAGTAGATTATGGATTATAAAATAATTTAAGGATTAATGCCTATTATTTCATTAATTATTATATTTCTTACTTTTTTTGAAAAGAGATTTTTGGTTAAAGGTATTGAAGTTTTTAAGTAATTTTGCTCTAAATTATTCTAGATCAATGTATTTATAGGTGAAATATCTGATTGTAAGTTATAAATTCGTTTGACAAAAATTATTGTATTTAGGCTTAAGAGGAAATTAATTAATACAAAGTGAAATTAATTAAGACGATTTTTCTATAATAAAAATTATATGGTTTTTAATAAAGTTCATTAAGGTGGTTTTGTATCAACTAAACCCTTTCACTTTTTTGTGCTTTAAAATTGAATAGATGTAAGTTTTGAATTTACGCCTTGCTTTATATAGGCTTTTTATAGGATTAAAAATAATGCGCAAAATATCAACAGAAGGGCTTGCACTGATTAAACAATTGGAGGGGTTACGTTTAAAAGCCTATGAGGATTCTGGTGGAATATGGACAATTGGTTATGGGCATACAACTGCAGCTGGCGCTCCAAGTGTCCATAAAGACATGCAAATTACGGAAGAAGAAGCTGAAAAAATCCTTTGTCAGGATTTGAGAGAGTTTGAAGCCGCTGTTGAAAAGGCTGTTACCGTTTTTTTAAATGATGAGCAATTCGCAGCTTTAGTATCATTTTCCTATAATGTAGGAATAACCGCTTTTTACAAATCTACACTTTTAAAAAAGCTTAATAACAGTGAATATGACGCGATACCAACTGAATTGCAAAAATGGACAAGAGTAGGTGGAAAACGTATCCAAGGTCTTGTCAATCGTCGAGCAGCCGAAGCGGGTTTATGGGCAAAAGGAGCCCGTGTTGCCCCTAATTATCATGTCGTAGAATCAGAAGGTGTAACAGGGATTTGCAAAATAGAAGCTCTTGCACCAATTATAGGATCTTTTTCAGGGCTTGGGGGGCTTTTTGCAGGAAATGGTCCTGTCCAGTGGGCTTTAGCAGGCATTATGGTTTTAGCTGCTTGTACAGCTATGATATATATTGCTAAACGTTTTCAGGAACACCGCTTATGATCTTATGGATAAAAAAATATCTGACGACAACATCAGCAATCATAGCAGCTTTTTCTATAGCTTTAGTGAAAGCCTTTTTCCTTGGAAAAAGAGTTGAGAAGCAAAAACAAACAAAGGAAGCTCTTAATATAGCAAAAACACGTCTTGAGGTAGAAAATGAAATTAACAAGAAAAGTGATGCTGATGTGCGCAATAAGCTTTCTAACTGGTTGCGCGACAAATGAACGAACTTCTTGTGTTGGGTGGTTGCCAATTTATTTGAATAGACAAGACATCAATGCCATTAGTCCGAATTTGGCAAGAGATATCCTAAAACATAACGAACAAGGTGAGCGTCTATGTGGGTGGAAACATACATGAAAAGTGAAGTGATAAAAATACAATTTCTCTGAAACATTAATTAATGAGAAAATTTGAAAGAGATGAGTCCATTCAAATTAAAAGCAGAAAGCTCTTAAAGGGCTAAAACATTTTGTGTGGTCTATTTGATTTTATTGGAGTGACAAGAGAGTGTTTGACTTAAAACCAAAGGATTCTACGGATTATATTTGCGTAAAATGATTGAGTATGTCGATGTATTCTAGGGATATCTTATCAAAACAAGAGAAGAAAATATGCTGTGAATTGCCCTGTAATTGTCCTTCAAAGATCTGATGATATAAAAAGTTGTCTTCAGCAAGAGTTATCTCTAAAAATCTGTATAAGCCTAAAAAAACAATAAGATCATTACCTTCTTTGAAAATATTATTCTGATGTCTTGCAAGTTCTTGTCCTCTTTTAAAGAAAGTCTTGTGATAAAATCAAACTCCATTTCATAACGCTTATCGTTATGTGTATAATGAAATAACCAAGGACACATATTATTTTTTCAAACATTCATCCTCCCTGCTCCATCATAATATCTATCTTGAGGGAAAACCTTTACGAATGCTGCTGGTCAATCTACAAAACACTCTTCTAATTTACTTTCTTATCTACCTTTTCACGCATTACTCGTTCGCCTTTTTGGGGCCGTCCTTTAGAATTCCTTTAATTTTTGATATAAAATTTTGCTTTAATTCTTATTTTTAGTGAATTATAAAAGATAAGTAGAAATGTATACTTGTACCTCTTTATTCACTTTTATTCTCATTTCTAAAGCTCTCTCTGTTAATACATTGTAGCATTTTTTATATTTAATATATTTTTAAAGTTACTCGTAGCTTGCTAGAAAAATTTCTCTATTTTGATACAACACCTTCTATCAATTTACTTTTTTCAAAAGATTCTGGAAGAATTCTCAACAGACCTTCGAAATTAAAAAACTTTAATGCATATTGTTTCTTTGTTATAGAAATCAAAATTGGTAATGCCCCATTCGTTAATAACAATTGTATTATTTTAAGAGCAATCTATATAGGTGGTATAATCTCTTTTATGAAGTTAACTAAAAGTTTTTAAAACTTCTAGCATATTATTTAAAGACAAAAGGTACGTTCCTTTTCTTTATGAAAAAGCCATGCCATAATCTGATAATTCTTCAGCTGACACAAATCCTTTCCATAATAACCTTCAATACCACAATAAGGTGAGCCAAAAAACAAGGTATTCTGACGTCTAAAACGTACAATAGAAACAGACCAACTTAAATGTTCAATGTGAACACTTGCTAAAGGGGCGTCAATAAGTTTTAGTATACCTTCAAATTGGAAAAAATTAAACCGAGCGCGACAACGGATTTCAATTCTCATCATATGAGATTGGTTATCTTCTCACTCATACGCTTGTAACGATAAAACCTTTTGTACCCTTCTAAATCCGTAAAAACTTCTGGATCTTACTTTATTAAGCGTTGAAACAATTCACAGCAGCTCATTTGAAACGCTAACCGTTTTCATAAAAGGACAATCATAACATTGTAATATCCTCCCAAAAGTTCACAGCATTACTTGAGAGATTTTTGCCGATTTCAGCGAATAGAATAAATTTCTGTCTAAAGAAAATACTCCGAGGTTTTATGTATATGCTATGAAAAACATCCTCTAATAAATTTTGATGATTGTTTTTGTCAAATTTTTTGTCACCAATATCAGCAGCTGGTATGCAACTAACAGAAGTGTAGTTTTTTATTGTAAAATATATCCAATCATTTTTTATATTTTTTATCTATCGTAGCCATCTTTTCACGACTTAAAATGATAATAAAATAGCCGCGATGTTAAATTGTCTTACATCGAACAAGTTGCTTACAAACTACCTCTGTTACTAGTAACCCACTCTCTATTTAAAAGAGAGAAAAACTTTTCTTTTTTATTTAATGATAAAGTAAGTATTATCCAATTATTTACGTCGTCATCATTCGATCAAATGAAAATCGCAATTCTTTCTACTCTTAGTAATCCCGCTCCCATTTATATAGGTCAGCAAGCACACTATTAAAAATATTCATAATAATGTTTTAAGTAATGCTGCAAAAATCGATATTAGCAAAGATTCTGTTATCAAAAAAGGAAAAGATATTCTCTTATTTGCAAATGGTAGAGCTGTTCAGATTTGTTTTGATGCTATCGCAGAAATCAAAAAATATGAAATTATACCAACAGTTGTAAGTGTAACAACAATCCAATCTTTAGATGATTGCATTTGTATTAAAACTCTGTAAATCTCACAAATCTATCATTGTTTACGAAGAGCATAGCCATTCATGGGGAACTTGGAGAAGCAATTACGAGATTACTTATGAAATATAGCATTGCATGCAAATTTGTATCGTTAGGAATACCGGATGAAGCAATCTATAATGAAAGCCAATGGGGGATTGTTTTGGCAAGTTATAAAATAAGTCAAGAAGGTATAATGAAAACTATGTTAGCAATGACATAAGATACAAAAAAGAGACTGATAAGCACATTAAATTGCATTTTCTTGCTTGCTAGTGAATGGTTTTTTTAAGAGACTATATTGCATTTTTATTATTTAAAAATATATTTTATAAAAACAATACCATGTCTATATAATATATTATTCATTAATATCAGCATAAATAATATAGATGTTATAGAATATATCTTTATTTTTTACGATAATTTATATATTATTAAATAATACACTTTGATTTTTAATTAAAATTAGTTATAAACTATATGTGTTTAATTTTATATTAAATAAATATAGTGTATTATGTTTTTTATAAATAGGAGAGGAAAAATGCTCACAGCATTATTTATATCTATTTTTTCTATATCAACAGTTGTTATTCCTTTGCTCGCAGCGCTTGTTCCTTTTTATCCTTAGAATGCGTTTTAACAAAGTGAATATTTTATGAAGTGTTATTTGTACTTTTTTACTATTATTATAGTCATTGGGTATTTATTGTCATTTTATAGAAGAGATTTTTGACCTTTTTCTTTAACGTTAGCTATCAACATATCTTTAAATATATAATGATGCTCTTTTATAAAAATTTTCTTTTTCTAAAAGCAGTATAAAAACATAACTTTCATTGCTTAAAAACATCTGTATTCACTAAACTTTTGTGCGTAATCTCTTTGATTGTCTGAGTACCGGTCAGTGTCATAGCTACCCGCATTTCATTGGCAAAAAGATCAAGCAGGTGAGTGACACCTTTCTCGCCTGCTGCTGCAAGTGCATAAACAAAAGCACGACCAATCATAACAGCATCTGCACCTTGTGCGATCATGCGTACAACATCAAGACCAGAGCGCACACCAGAATCCACTAAAATAACTAAATCACTCTTTACAGCATCTGCAATTGCGGGCAATGCTCGTGCCGTTGATAAGACACCATCGAGTTGGCGTCCACCATGATTGGAAACAACAATTCCATCAGCACCAGATTGTACTGCTTCTCGTGCATCTTCTGGATCAAGAATACCTTTCAAAATCATTTTTCCTTTCCAAAAATCGCGAATCCATTGTAAATCATGCCAACTAATTGATGAATCAAAATTTGCACCAAGCCAACCAACGTAATCATCCAATGCAATTTTCTTTTTGAGATAAGTGGAGACATTTCCAAGATCATGGGGGCGCCCCATAACACCAACGTTCCAAGCCCAATATGGATGAGTAAACGCTTGTAAAAAACGACGTAATCCAGCATAAGGACCAGACATCCCCGAATGCGCATCACGATAACGTGCACCAGGAACTGGCATATCAACTGTAAAAACCAACGTGCGTACACCAGCTAACCAAGCGCGCTCTAATGCATCACGCATGAATCCACGATCTTTGAGAACATAAAGTTGAAACCAAAATGCACCTCCAACAGCTTCCTGCACCTCCGCAATGGAACAAACTGAAACAGAGGATAGAGTAAAAGGAATCCCTTTTGCCGCTGCGGCACGCGCAGCTTGTACCTCTCCACGACGTGCATACATGCCCGTTAGCCCAACAGGAGCAAGAACAACCGGTAAATTGAGTGTCTGATCAAAAAGTCTGACTGAAAGATCAACAGTACCAACTTGCCTTAGAATCCTTTGACGTAGTGCAAGTGCTTGAAGATCTGTACAATTATGTCGCATCGTTTCTTCAGCATAAGCTCCACCATCAATATAGTGAAAAAGAAAGGGAGGAAGACGACGCTTTGCAGCTTTGCGATAATCAAATGTTGAAGAAATAATCATTGACGGCACCATTGTTCCTAAATGAAAAGACATCCTAAAAAATATAAGAGCCCCAGTATCTCCTATTTGATATCTTCCTAAAACGCTCTATTGAATAGATAGAGGTGAAAAAGATTGCAACTTTCTAAAAAAACTCATTGATAAAAACAACGCCTTTCTTTCTCTATCCCAAATTTTAAACCTCACAGTATGGAATAGGATCAATAATATACTCATTCATGCATTGTTCATGTGCAATTGAAGTTCTATATTTCCTGTAAATAAGTATCTCTTCGAAAATGATTGCTTCTCCCGTTGATTTGGTATGATTTGAATTTGTTTCTCCCTCCAAAGATTTTTTATAGTGTCTTTTATAAGAAGATGAAATCTATACTCATTAAGTATAAGCTATAATTTTCTCCCCCAAAAAGCTAAAAAAATATTTATGAATACTTTAAAAGAAAGCTGTAACGTACATCAAAAAAATTCCTCATATCAATATTTAAAAATCAGACCTGTTACTTGTTCATAAAATTTTAACAGTGTCTCATTCATATAGAATATAAAGAATTTAAGCTTCATAGGAATAAAAGATACTCCTCTCTAATAACTCCCTGACAATAACTATAAATGAATTCCTAAATTTAGAACATTCTTCATTAAAAAACATTACTGAATTGTAGTAAAAATTATTTATTAGCTCTTAATGATCAGTTTTATACGGAATAAAATATGTAAGCTTTAGAAAAATTAAATTAATAGAAGCATCTAATTTTTTCATATCTGTTTTAAAAGCAGAATACATTATTGTTATATCGAATTTTATTAACTGGTCGATTTATTATCATAATTATGCATGATATATTGAGTAAGAATTAAAACTATTGTTTTTTTTATCATAAACGAAGCTCTCATGAATAAAAAACGTTAAAAAAAGAAGTAAAAGTGCTTCTGATATCCTCTAAAACGAAAGAGCAATTATTATAACTTTTAAAATTGAAAATAGAATGCTTAGTACCGGTTTTGTGAAGAGCAACATTTTCTTACTTAAAATACATTTCCTGCATATATTTTATCAAAATTCTCTACTTTAAACTCATTTAAAATGCTTAGACAACTTTAAACCCTGTGCTTGATAATGTGACCCAACATCATGCCCATAAAGAGCTGATGGTCGACTAAGCATATGTTCATAGACCAAACGACCAATAATTTGACCATGCTCTAAGATAAAAGGAACTTCATGGCTCCGCACTTCTAAAACCGCTCTTGCTCCTTTACCGCCCGCTTCCATATGCCCAAACCCTGGATCAAAAAAGCCTGCATAATGCACCCTAAACTCACCCACTAAGGGATCAAAAGGGGTCATTTCTGCGGCATAAAGCGGAGGCACATGAACAAACTCTCGTGAGACTAAAATATAAAACTCATCAGGATCAAGAACCAGCTCCCTTTGACCACGATCAAAAAGAGGCTCCCAAAAATCTAAAATGTGGGCATCAGCACGTTTATCAATATCAATAACACTTGTATGATGTTTACCACGATAGCCTATAAGCCCGTTTTTGTCTCCTTTTAAATTAATAGAAAGTCCAATACCTCCAGCACTAATATTAGGAAGATCATCCGATATCAGCGTTTCTTGCCTTTGCAAAGCATACAGCTCAGTTTCATTTAAATAACTTTGTCCTTTTCTAAATCGAAGCTGTGATAAATGCGAGCCAGTACGCACCAAAATCGGAAATGTTCGTGGGCTAATTTCCAGATAAAGCGGACCATGATAACCAGCACAAATTTTATCAAACTCTTGAGCATTATCCGTGATGACCCGTGTAAAAATATCTAATCGTCCCGTAGAGCTTTTGGGATTAGCAATAGCAGATAAAAATTCTGGTAAAGCCAAACTTTCCAAAAGCGGAACAATATAAACACACCCAGTTTCCAAAACAGCTCCATCTCGTAAATCAAACTCATGCAACTTTAACCGTTCAAGCTTATCCAAAACCTTTGCCTCAAGGCCCGGCATAAAGGAAGCACGTATACGATAAGCTTTCTCCCCTAAACGAAGATCAAGGCTTGCTGGTTGTATTTGAGATCTATCAAACGGACTGTACGCTTTCAGAAAGTTATTATCAATCAAAGCTTGTATATCTCTATCTGCTAAAATACCGCTTAGACGCACCATATATGTTCCCTTCCCTTTTTACACTGTTTCTTTTTTGACTTAGATGATAAATTGGTGCAAGTTATTTTAGGATGATAAAAATTATTTTTTCTATTTTTTCCAAGTAATTTGTTGATATTTCGAACAATGAAAAACATTTAGTATAATACGCTATCGAAAAAATAAGAAGCATGTAGAAATAATACATCTTATATTTTCTCATTCTTGAATGTTACACAAATGATGTTATCATAAATTTCTATAACCTCCTTAAGAGTCCTGTTAGAATTTATATGATTATACGCCATCTTAGCGAAAATATTATTAACCAAATCGCCGCTGGTGAAGTTATTGAACGACCGGCAAATGTTGTCAAAGAACTTGTTGAAAATGCTATTGATGCCGGTGCAACACGTATTGAAATTATTACAGCAAATGGTGGAAAAAATTTTATAAAGGTAAGTGATAATGGTTGTGGGATTTCTGCTGATCAGTTAACTTTAGCCGTTTCTCGCCATTGTACCTCAAAGATTACCGATGACGTACACAATATCTGTTTCCTTGGATTTAGAGGAGAAGCCCTCCCTTCTATTGGTTCTGTTGCTAAGCTCAAACTCATTTCACGGACAAAAGAGGCTGAGAATGCTGCTGAAATTTCCGTGACTGCAGGAAAAATTATAGGACCCAAACCAGCTGCTGCAAATCTGGGAACAATTGTTGAAGTTCGAGACCTTTTCTTTGTCACACCTGCACGGTTAAAATTTATGAAAACTGATCGAGCTGAAACAAATGCTATTAGTGATATGATTAAGCGAATTGCTATCGCATTCCCACATATCCGTTTTTCTCTTTCAGGAACAGACAGAACATCTATGGAACTGTTCGCGACAGAAAATAATACTCAAGGACAATTACAACGTATTACCCAAATTATGGGAAAAGAATTTGCCCCTAACAGTATTGCACTGAATGCTGAACGCGAATCCGTGCGCTTAACGGGGTTTGCTTGTTTGCCATCTTTCAACCGAAATAATAGCCTTCATCAATTTGCTTATGTTAATGGACGTCCGGTGCGTGATAAATTTCTATGGGGAGCAATTAGAGGTGCTTACGCTGATGTCATGACACGGGATCGTTATCCTGTCGCTATTCTTTTTATTGATCTTCCTCCTACTGAAGTCGATGTTAATGTTCATCCAGCCAAAGCTGATGTGAGATTCCGTGACCCAGGATTAATTCGTGGTTTAATCGTTGGAGCCATTCGTGAAGCATTGCAGCAATCTGGTATTCGCCCGACTTCAACTCGTTCTGAAGCAATGCTTACAGCTTTTCAAACACAAAAGCCGTTGATACAACAATCACTGAGCAATTTAAAAAACGCTCACCAATCCTCTTCTTATAGTCCGCAGTCTCATCATTTTGCCGTCGCCTCAATGGTTCACAAACCAT
The DNA here is from genome assembly GCF_028618435.1 of Bartonella sp. MM73XJBT.G. GTDB lineage: Bacteria > Pseudomonadota > Alphaproteobacteria > Rhizobiales > Rhizobiaceae > Bartonella. Next base: position 141,066 of record NZ_JAQISW010000004.1, on the reverse strand, counting down.
TGGATAGTACTAACTCTTTTGGTTTAAAAGAAGATGCCACGCCTATTATGGAGTCCTTAAATACACCAAGTGCTGCTACCTACCCAAGCGCTATACCTTCATCAGAAGAGTTATCTTATCCTCTAGGTGCGGCCAGAGCACAAATCCATAAAAACTATATTATCGCTCAAACTCAAGATAGTTTGATCATTGTCGATCAACATGCTGCACACGAACGATTGGTTTATGAAGCACTTAAAAATGCCCTTTATACCAAACCACTTCCTTCACAATTATTACTGATTCCTGAAATTGTAGAACTCTCTGAAGAGGATGCAACATGCCTCTTAACGCACAAAGATGCTTTGCAAAAATTTGGATTAGGAATAGAACCATTTGGAGCAGGTGCAATTCTTGTACGCGAAACACCTTCTATGTTAGGAGAGATCAACGTGCAAGCCCTTATTAAAGATCTCGCAGATGAAGCCGCTGAGTATGATACAACAAACAATTTAAAAGCAATGCTTGATTATGTTGCAGCAACGATGGCTTGTCACGGCTCAATACGGTCAGGGCGCCTTTTACGTCCCGAAGAAATGAACACATTGTTACGACAAATGGAGGCAACACCCAATACAAGTACATGTAATCATGGACGCCCTACTTATATTGAACTTAAATTAGCAGATATAGAACGGCTTTTTGGCAGAAAATAAACGCTTAACCATTTTGACAAGAAAAATATTTTTAAATTAACTCTCGACTTTATAATATATCTTATGGCACTTTTTTGAATAATACTGTCAAATAAAAAGGAACTAAAATGTTTTCCAATGGTGAACGCGAAGCAAAAGTCCGTTATTCTAATAATGGATATGACATTGTGGAATATGGAACCTATACCATTTGTGCCGTTAGTGGGCAAAAAATCCCTATAGATGACTTAAAATATTGGAATCATCACCGTCAAGAGGCATATGCTAGTTGTGAAATTTCCTATCGCCGTGAACTTGAATGCAACCCACATCTCAAGCAATTGTTAAAAATACAAAAAGAATAGCCCCTTAAAAGCTATAAATTTAGCCTTTGCCTTTCTGATAAGAAAATTCACAGGAACGTTTTCTAAAGCGAGTTATAACCTCCTCAATGAGCATACGACAGAAATCTTTTTGAAAAAAATCGACTTCTACATCAAAAACAATAAGATTTTTCAAATCTTTTTGCGTATGAATTGTCTGTATACGGATATAATCTTTAGCCGTTGTTGCTAGCCATAAATTGTGCATTTGAGCTTTTTGTACAAGGCTTGTTAAATTTTTATGAGTGAAAAAATAGTGATCTGGATAGGTATAAGTTTGTGCCACATGACCAGACAATTCTTTAATGGATTGAAAAAATTTATCTGGATTGCCAATTCCTGCAAATGCTAAAAATGATTTTCCTGAAACCTCATCAGAAGCACTTGCCTTAAGATGAGCTCGATGCAAAGGCTTTCCAGTCTGGGCAACAAGAAAAGCAACATTATCACTCCCATCTGGATGACCAATTAATAAAACGCTATCCATAAAAGAAAATTGCGTTTTTAATGGAACACGTAAAGGTCCTGCTGGAAAGACAGCTCCATTACCCAAACCACGCATCGCATCAACAACAAGTAACGCATAATCCATATAAAGACGGCGGCTTTGAAAACCGTCATCCATTAAAATAAGATCACATCCCTCTTTTTTCAGCCGTTGTGCTGCATCATAACGATTAGGTGATACAGCTACCAAAGCATGCCGTGCAAGTAAAAGGGCTTCATCTCCAACATCGCGGGCAGTGTCATCTTTCTCATTTACAAGATGCACTCCTTTAACATCTCCACCATAACCACGTGATACAACACCAGGAACAAAACCAAGTTCTTTAGCCACTTTGGCAAAAGCAATAACAACTGGCGTTTTACCCGTACCACCGCAAGTAAAATTTCCAATACATAAAACCGGAAGATCAATTACGGGAGGCTGTCTTGCCATAAAACGATGTGCAAAATAACCATATCCCCATGAAATTGGAGCTAATAAAAAACGCAAAAAGCTTTTATTTTTCCACCAAAAATGAGGGGCGTTAATATGCATATCCACCCTGACGCTGACGTAAACCTGTTTGTATGACAAGGGGTTGTAAAAATGGATCTAAAATCTTTAATGTACGCTCAAGTGCACCTGCCATACCTGTTGCCACTTCATGAGCCTTATCAACCATTTCTTGTCGCAATGTTTCATTTATTAAAAGCTTATACACCTGAATCGCAAGCTGTTTTGTATCTTGAACCATATATGCTGCATCACACGTTAAAAATCGTTCGAACATCTCTTGAAAATTTGAAACATGAGGTCCCGTTAAAATAGCGGAATCCAGTAAAGCCAACTCCAATGGATTATGTCCCCCCTTTTCACATAACGACTTACCAACAAAAGAAACTTTCGATAAACGAAGAAAAAGCCCCATTTCTCCAATCGTATCTCCCCATAAAATGTCGGTATTCATATCTGGAATAGCATTTCTGCTTCTCCGAATAAAACATAAACTCTGATTGTCACATTTTTTGATAAGATCTTCTACACGTTCAGGATGACGAGGTACAATAATTGTCAATAAATCTGGCAAATAATTTTTAACAATCTTATGAACCTCAAAAGCTATCTCTTCTTCCCCTTCATGTGTTGAAATAGCGGCCCAAACTGGACGGTTACCGATAGCATTACGGTAACGTGCAAGCAATGCTTGATCTTCAACCAAAAAAACATCAGCCTTGAGATTACCAGAAAACGTAACAGATTTTACGCCAAGTGTATGGTAATAAACGACATCTCTTTCGTTCTGACTAATCGCCAAATCAATATCCTCAAAAATATGTTTGGCAAAAACGGCGCGCTTTTGCCACGCTTTAAAAGAACGTTCAGACATATGGGCATTAACCAGAATCTGCGGAATACGCATTTTGGCTAGTTCTTTAATACGCAGAGGCCAAATTTCTGATTCACAAACCAAAACGAGATCAGGCTTCCAATGACGAATAAAACGTCGCACGACAAAATCTAAGTCCAAAGGTGCATATTGATGAATCAACCGATTCCCAAAATGTTTTTTCACAAGAAAGGAAGATGTCACACTCCCCGTTGTCAATAGTATATTGATTTTTAATGATAAAATATGATTAATAAGTGGGAAAAGCGCTAATGTTTCTCCCACACTTGCTGCATGCAACCAAACTAATGAACCTTGAGGACGTAGAAGAGAGCTTTTACCTAAACGCTCTTTTTTGCGATACCACTCTTCTTTTCCACGAATAGCACGAAAAAACAAATAAAAAGGGATAACAGGATATAAGCAAAAGCCAATCATCCGATAGGTTAAAAGAGCCACATGTGCTTTTAATTCTACCATTTAACATCACCTCATCCTGCTGTTTTGAGATATCTATAGGCTTATTTTATTAAAAAATTCATCAACACTATTGGTTTACATCCATGTTTTTTAAGACTAACCGTATCTTGGATAAAAAAACATTTCTCCCATAAAAAAATTAACGATACCAAGAGAAAAGGAACATAATTTTATCCCCTTTTTCAAAAATTTTCCTATAAGGATGACATATACACATTCATAGCTATACTTTTTTTCTCAGATTTACAGGCATTTCACACGTTAATAATACTCAAACTTTCTCATAAACATAATATGCTGTACACTTTCTATTCCAATCACAATCATGTTACACTTACACTGTTTTGTAAATTCTATATTTGTCTTTGCACAATCAAGAAAAAATAGAGAAAAAATTTCTCAACTTGAGAACAAAAAAATTCCGAGGCAATACTGCTTATGTAAAAAAACGATAACAAATGAGTAACACGCGCCTTCGTGCCTTTGCAATTGTCATCTAAATCTATCTTATAAATAAAGGAATATACCTTATTGCTTTCACAATAAAAACCTGTGCAAACCATCTTGTCATCTGTAAATGCTATATTTTACCAAAGGCACTTAAACGTACCACCTCTTTTTTGAATTCTTTTAAGCACTCTGACATTGAATCTATAAACTTAATCACACGATATTTGTATAATTAGATAGTATATTGATGTATAATGATTTACCATTGCGTAACTTGCCCCTCAATTATTTACAGCCGCCTTATGTTGAAGCAATCAAAACCTTTTGCTTACGCACCACAGGTAGAGGAAATATAGATACAAACATACGGGGAAAAGGCATAGTAATGCCTCTTATGCCCTATCTCAAGTGCAAAAGTCTATTCTAATATTTTAACAAAATGTACAAAGGTGAAAACTTGCATTTTTGTTCATATTTTAAGCGTAAAAGGTAGTGATATATATGGACTTATCCCTTGCGCGAATACCATTATGAAATAGATTTGAGGCCTTGAGAAATATTTCCTTAGAAAATCATATAAGTTACAATAATAATAGCATTTTCTTCTATGGTATTCTATTTTTCTTAAATGACACACCTCTGAGAGAGCATGATAAATGAGTATAAGATAGCGGATATAATGACCAAATATTCAAACTTTATTCTGCATCGCCTGTTTCAGTATCAAAAAACTGATGCAAATCCACGATGTAATAACGTTGTAATGCATTATCTACACTGCTTTGCGCTTTTGCCTGCCATGCTTCTTGAGCGGATTGATAACTTGAAAAAATACCAACCACATCTAAATCATCGGGATTCTTAAATTGATTACTCTTAAGATTTTTTAATTCACCACCAAATACAAGGTGTAAATATTGTTTTTTTTCATTGGTTTTAGTCATATGTGCCTCCATATCATTCAGATAATTTTAGCGTGCTTTTATGTGATTAAACTAACTTTGCTTGATGAACAACATCTATCATATCCTGACAGCAATTATTTTTACCAGCAATTAAAAGTCCATATTGATAAGGTTCAACTCCATAAAATAATAAAGGGGCATCAAGTGATAAAAAACGCCCCCCACACTCCTGCAAAATAAGATCAGCCGCGGCAATATCCCATTCATGACAATTCGGACGAACTAATACGATATCGATCTCATCTTGAGCAACAAGAACAATACGATAAGCAAGAGAGGGAAGATACCGGTAAAGACTGACTCGGTTGCGAAAATCATCGGGTAATTTTTGTGCGAGCGATTTATCAAGAGAAATTTTATATTTTCGATGAGCCTGAAAGGCTAAACGAGGAAGTTTTATCTCATTTAATGTTGCTCCTCCCCCCGTGACAGCTGCATAAACATCTCCTTGAGCCGGACATTGTAGAACGCCCACAATAGGACGACCATTCTCGATAATAGCAACCGAAATACACCAATAAGGGCTTCCAGAAAGAAAACCTCGTGTTCCATCAATAGGATCAACCACAAAGGAACGGTCATAACTTTGTTGTTTTCTATTATCTTTTGTTTCTTCTGAAATCCATCCATAATTTGGACGTGCCCCAAGAAGCTTCTCTTTCAAAAAATGATCAACAGCAAAATCTGCCTCACTGACCGGTGAATTACCCTCTTTCATCCAAACATCCAAGGTGCATCCAAAATATCGCATTGCTAAATCTCCTGCCTCTCGACAAACCTCACGCAAAAGATTTAAATCAGAAGAATGATGCGTGTTATTTTCCTGCAAGTGTCATCCCTTCAATTAACAATGTTGGAGCCGCTGTCGCATAACGCCGATCAATATCATTGGCAGGTGTTAAATGTGCTAACATATGGAGCAAATCAGAACCCAGCGTTACTTCACTCACCGGATAAGCAATTTCACCATTTTCAATCCAAAAACCAGAAGCACCCCGACTATACTGACCGGTAACAAAATCAATGCCATGGCCGAATAATTCTGTCACATAAAATCCATTTCCTAAATCTTTTATCATATCACAAGGTGATACTAAACCCGGTTCAATAGCAAAATTTGTACTTGTCGGCTGCACTAATGACCCCGAACGCACACCGTGTCCATTTGTTTGAAGTCCCAATTCACGTGCTGTAGATGATGAAAGAAGCCAATTTTTTAAAATACCATTTTCAATAATATTGAGTGTTTGCCCCTCTACTCCTTCTCCATCAAAAGGATGAGAAGCATTTCCGCGTAATCGCAAAGGTTGATCGGTTACATTAACGTTAGACTTCATCACTGGCTTGCCTAAGAAGTCCTGTAAAAGACTCGTTTTACGAGCCACAGAAGCTCCATTGACCATAGAAGCGATATGCCCTGCAATTCCGCGAGCTGTACGTGGATTAAAAATAACATCAACGCCTCTTGTTGCAGCACGAACGGCCCCCACACGCTGAACAGCACCAAGCCCTGCATTCTTTCCCACAGTTTCTGCGTCCTCTAACTCAGAAAAATGTAAGGCTGTTGTGTAATCATAATCCCGCTCCATCTGTGTCCCTTCCCCCGCAAGAGCACTGCAAGAACGCGAGAAGTAACTGGAGCGATAGGCGCCACAAAAACCATCGCTGGTTACAAGAGTAAACCCACTACGGCCATACGCTGTTGTAGCACCACCAGAATTGCTTACGCCTTTCACATCAAGAGCTGCCGTTTCTGTTTTTAAAGCATCTTCTGTCAAAAAATGACTGTTTGGTACAAAATCATCAAAAAGATCAAGATCTTTAGGATGTTTAACCAAACATTCTTTATCTGCCAAACATTCAAATAAACTATCGGGAGAAGCTTTAGCCATTGCAACAGCACGTTCTGCGAGTTCGTGCGGATAAAACGCTAAATTAGCAGAAACACTTGCTACTTTTTTTCCAACAAAAACCCTTAGAGTAAAATCATTGCTCTCGGCTGCTTCTGTCGATTCGACTTTCCCAAAACGAACAGATACACTGGTGGAATGTGCATGAATAATAACAGCATCAGCAGCATCCGCCCCAGAACGCCTTGCCGCTTCAACCAATGAAACCGCTTTCTCAATCTGGTTCTTGTCAGTCATTCATAGACTCCCTAAAATACTTTATTATTTACATTGATAAGCACTCTGACAAATTCATACACATCAGAATAGAGTTTTTGTTTGTTCATTCATAAAATTATGCACGTCTTGTGCATTCTTTTTTTAATGCATTAAATCACTTCCCTTTTAGCTTCTTTATGAAAAGAGGTAATATGTCGTAAAATCTCTTTAGTTTCAAGGTTTTTCATGGGCCATTATCATTTTAAAAGCCCAATCTGAAACTCATAATCAGATCAATAGAAAACCTCGTAAATCAATAGAAGACTTAGCAATAACTCTTGGATTTAAGCCAAAATCTTCAAAAATTCAAAAAGCATAAAACAACCTAAACCACACACCTTTTGTCCTCTAGAGTGTCAAATAACTTTCCTCATTCCTATAACTTTCTTTAATTCTCAAGCAAAAATCAAGAAAATGACTTATCTTTTTGGATATTTTCTTACTTTTATAAGCTCTCTCATAAAAAAATAGCAATCTTGTCAATGAAATAAAATATCAACAGCCTAAAAAAATATGGTCTTTTCATTAAATTATTTCAACAAAATGAGCCGTCATAAACTTCTTTATCTATGATAAGTAATGTCATAAAGAACGTCTTTTTACATTTATCCAAAAAAATTACAATTGTAACATTTTTTCTAAAGTTTAGTGCATTTCGTTTAGAATCTTTCATCTTTTTAATAAAAAAATTATTTTATCAACTTTTATATATAAAATAAAATTCTGTAAAATCTTTAGGAAAAAATTAATCCCGTAAGATGATTTGACACGCAATGGCTAACTAAAAAGCTCATTGGTTTGTGATATACTCATAACTGATTTCATTTTAACAAGGCCATGATTTTTTCATCTTTTTAAAAGATCAACTTCTTTATGAAGACACATCAAATGGATTTATTTTCAGTAAGAGCACGTCTGCTCATTTCAATCATAGCCTCGCGAAGATGTAACTTAATTTTTGATCCAATAATCATTCCAAAGAAAGGAGAAAGTAAACCAGACATAGTTACAGTATGACGAATTTTGTTATTTGAAGAACCAGATTTCTTTGAACAAATATATTCATGATTAAAACTCATGCGTGTAAGAGGAAGTTTCGCATAATCAGAAAAACAAACATCTTTTATAATTTTATCAAGTGTAAAAGTTACTATTGGTCCTTTTTTAGGTTTCATGCGTCCTACAGCGCCTTCTTTAAAAGCACCAGAAAATTCTACCCATTCAAGTTCACTATCCCAGCAAGGCCATGTTGCTACGTCTTGCCACATAGACCAAATTTGCTCTGCACTTGCTTGTGTACTAATTTCTTCACTATAGGTCCATTTAAACATGATAATCTCCCCTTTTTTACAAAATCCGGTGTCTTTAGTGACAAAGAGTAATATATCAATTACTCTTAAAACTACATAACGATAAGATATTTAATCTTCTTAACACACAAATGTTCAGTATCAATGAATCTTATTGTCTACCTTAAACAAAAATATCTGTTTTTAAGTCCATACAATAACAAAGAGAGAATTTACACACTATTTAAGATATAAATGCAGACTGTATAGCTTAAAGCTTGCAACTGCTAATGAGAAGTTGATGATTAAGATATAGCTGAAAGAAATTAGACAAAAAAGATTATAACTATAGTCGTGAAATATATATTATATTGGAAAAAAACATTCATCTGTAATAAAGTTCATAATACACGAAAGCTTTGATAATGCGTTACACTTTTAATGTCTCTGAGATTAACAAATTAGCCCATAACTTACAAAAATGAGCAGCAATACATACTGCTAACTCAGGTACAATACTATTTACACCTCAAAGCAATTTTTTGCTGAATAGAAGATCAGATGACCTCTCTATATTCAAAGAGCGTATATCGTAAAAGGCACGCTCTTGAAGCTATCAAAAAACTTCAAAAAATAAGGGATCGAGATAAAAACATAATGAAAGTCAAATTAATCAATTCCTTTAACCTTAGAATCTTTTATTGATTTTCTGCTTTACCTTTAAAGAAACCATATAAAATGAAGGAAACTGTAAAGAAGTATTTTTTCGTCCTACTGGATAAAAAAGAACTTTCTCAAGATGCAAGCAATCGCAATTTATAAAGACGTATTGCTGTCTCACCATAAAAACGTTCATCATCGAGATAAAAAACGTCGGGTAAATGAATGATTGTATCTTTTTTTTCTTCAAGTATAAAGAGTGCATCCGCTTTTGCCCATCCCCCTCGCAAAGCTTCTACAAAAGCCCGTTCACCTAAACAACGGCTATAGGGAGGATCAGCAAAGATAACATCAAATGGAAGCATTGTTCCAATCTTACCAAGTTTGGTTGCATCACGACGCAAAATCCGTCCGATCGACTGTAATTCAAAGGCTTCGATATTTTTTTGAAGTAACCCGCGCCCCTCAACCGAGTTTTCAACAAAAACAGCAGCTTTTGCTCCACGTGAAAGAGCTTCAATACCTAAAGCACCAGTACCAGCAAACAGATCAAGGATGCGTTTATTGGTCCAAAACTGTGCTTCACGGCTAGAAAGAATATTAAAAAGGCTTTCTCGCGTACGATCACTCGTTGGACGAATCGACTGATCAACAGGCGAAAACAAAACACGCCCCGCAAATTTACCGCCGATGATCCGCACGCGGACCTCCAAATCTCTTCAAAGTTTTTGCACCATCTTGATGTGATTTAGATTTTTTCAGAGCACCACTAAACGATTTTACCTTTTTCTTTCTCTCAAAAAAACACTCATCACGACCACCTCTTATCATTTTCTCTTTATCCTTAGAAAAGTGATCTTTCTTATCAAATACACGCGTCTCATCGTAAGATGTCTTGCCACGTTTTTGAATAAAACACTCCCCCTTTTCTTTCTTCAAGTGATTGTCTTTTAATTTTTCTTTGCCTCGATGAAAGGATTTTCTACCAGCCAAATCGCTTTTACGATCATGAGATTTCTCCTCACTATAGGGTAGCTTCCTCCGTGCACTTTGCGGACGTGCACCAGGAGCCATCCAAACATTTGCACGGCGAGAACGCGGTAGAAAACGCTCCGCTTTTCCTTCCTCATTTTTTTCTTTATTCTCATTCTCATAAGGCTTTGTTCTTGACCGTACGCAACCATGCTTAACAGAACGATCTCTCGTGCTGCGCCGTATCGCTCTTTCACTTGAGAAAACCCAACCATCATTAGCAACAGAAACATCCTTGTGTCTTTGCTTTTCCGCAACAACTGCAGAATTTGAAAAAGGTTTCAGAATAGGAGCATCAAAATCGGCATTGGCCTGCATAATCAAACGCTCTCCCAATTGATCCCGTAACATCCGCCCCTTTAACTCTTGTACGGCTCCTTCCTCTAAATCAGAGAGATGAAATGGGCCATAAGAGACACGGATTAAACGATTAACGGATAACCCCAATGCCCCTAACACATTCTTTATTTCACGATTTTTTCCTTCTCGCAAAGCGACAGAAAGCCATATATTAGACCCTTGTTCCCGTTCAATTGAGGCTTCAATCGAACCATAAAAAATACCATTAATTGCAATACCATTTTTAAGGTTATCCAGTACGCTCTGCTTTACTCTTCCATGAGCACGAACGCGGTATTTGCGTACCCATCCCGTTACAGGAAGCTCTAATATGCGCGCTAAGCCACCATCATTGGTTAAGAGCAAAAGCCCTTCTGTGTTAATATCAAGCCTTCCAACAGAAAGAACGCGCGGCATTCCTTTCGGTAAATGACTAAATACTGTAGGTCTACCTTCCGGATCACGGTTCGTGGTGACAAGCCCTGCTGGTTTATGGTAAAGCCATAAACGCGTTCGTTCTATAGGAGGTAAAGGTTTGCCATCAACTTTAATAACATCAGAGCGGCTAACATTAAAAGCAGGTGTTGTCACAACTATACCATTCACAGAAACACGACCTGCAACAATCATCATTTCTGCATCTCGACGCGAGGCAACGCCCGCACGCGCTAACCTTTTAGCAATCCGTTCACTCTCATTATTTTCATTCATTTGCGTTTCAAACCAATTTTTCCCAGTATGTTCAGAAAATTATTCATATGCACCATACCGCTTATCCTGAAAGAGGAAGTAGCACAATCATTTATCTTTTTCTATCCTTTAACAACGATAATGTATCCATTGACTTGCAGGTTTGTTTTAAACATTTAAAAAATAAAGATATTCCTTTCATTTATTATAAAAGCGTAATAAATTATCCATTTCATAGCATTCCTTATCGAGAAATCTTTAAATTCTCTATACCGTCAGTAGAAAAAACATTATGACTTTAACGCCTATGGAAATAGCCCTTTTGGAAGCGCAGTGGGCTGCAAAAAAAGATGAAGTTCCCGTAGGTGCTGTCATTACACATGGAAAAGCTATCATCGCACGTGCTGGTAATTTTATAAAATCTGCCTATGACCCTACAGGACATGCAGAAATGCGTGCAATCCGTATGGCTTGCGAAATATTGCAAAATGAAAGGCTTTCTGATTGTGATCTTTACGTAACACTTGAACCTTGTGCCATGTGTGCTGCTGCCATTTCATTTGCACGCATACGACGTCTGTATTATGCAACAAATGATCCCAAAGTAGGAGCTATAGAAAATGGGCCACGTTTCTATCAGCAACCAACCTGTCACCACAAACCTGAAATTTATTCTGGTTTTAAAGAAACAGAAGCTGCTCAATTACTGAAAGATTTTTTTATACAAAAGCGATGCTAAAAACAATTCTTTATCCATAGCTTTCACTCTTTAGAAACTATTCTATTCCTTAAAAAATATGATTAATCCTTCTAATATAGCGAAAGCTTTTTTGAAGTATTTTCCTCTAACACTTTTTTAACACTGCATAGTGCTTCTATTAGATTGATTCATTCATTTATAAAATATAAAGTCTAAAAGATCGTAGAATACACTCATTTCAAATCTGTTTATGGTGAATCAATAAAAATCTCTTTTTTCACATCACAAAGTGAATTATCTTCTAGATAAAAAACGTTTTAGAAAAGACTAAAAATATCCCTTATAAAGATATTCAAACGCAAAGGCTATTCAACATTAAAGACTAGTAAATACAATGATGATACCCAGTGCTCCTTCATAAGCATAAAGATGGTTGTACACAATGGGTTTTACGTTATATCCTCAAAACAAGCGACGCTGTGAAATGGGTTCGAAAACCTTGATAGATATTTCTTGTGAGGAAAGCACAGCACCACTTTCTTGAAGCTATTGCCATATTGCTATTTCATGCAAATACTCCCCTACCGCAAAGGGAAAGCTCTGAGTGGACGAGGGACTTGGTCTTATAAGTAATAAGAAGAATATCTCACATATTTTAATATTTTTCCTTTTCCCTAGCGAGTAATAGGAGCAGTCTTTGCCGGTTGGCGATAACTTAAAGGCGGTTCCGTGAGATAGCGACGGTATTTTGGACTTCCAACTTGTGCTCTTTGACGACGTAAATATTCTTGCCGTTGTTTAGCCTTCAACTGTGAAGGATTTTCTGAACTAACGCCATTAACTGAAGATCCTTTGTGAGGAAAAGAATGACTTTCTTGATGCTGTTTTGATGCTGCGCCTTTATTGACAGATCTATCTTGTTGTGGCACCGGCAAAAATCGACGTGCACTAGGACTTGGTATCACAAGTTCTGGGCGAGGTTTTATAACAATCTTACTGCTGTTATTTACTGGTGTTAATGAAGCAATATTAGCAACATCTTCAAAAAACTGTATCGAAACCGGTTTATTTGTCCCATAAGTGGGAGCAGATAAATTACATCCCGCTAAAACAAAGCATATACCTAAAATTCCTGTTGGAAATATTTTTACTTCACGTTTTCTCACTGCTTATTCCATTTCCCAAGTATATGGCTGATTAATATTCCCGCTATTTATGAGAGAATGGTCCATACACAAAATTTCCCCCCCTGCAGATAAAACAACGGAATTTACTCTCTACCATAAAAAACGATATTCATCAATATGGGAAATCTCCTTGCGTTTCTTTTCCTTGATCTCAAACTTTAAATCTTGCCAAGAATTTTTAATTCTCGCAAAGCAGCTGCATCACGAGCAGAGACATCAGGATAAGCTGGATCACTCCCAACATCCTGTGTATAACGCCATGACCTAGCACATTTTTTCCCCAACGCCTTCTCTGGATATACACCAACACCTTCAACATCATTCAAAGTAAAAGCATCAGAAGGTATTGGATCCTGCACAATTGTGAGAGCACTGGTGATACAGATTTCTGCCATATCTACATTTTCTAATGCCTCTCGTAGAACAGGATTGGAAATAAAAACAATAGGAGCTGCTTCTAACGAGGATCCAATACGCTTATCAGCACGCTCAAGCTCTAAAGCTCCTGTCACAACTTTACGGACCTGCCGAATTTTTTTCCAATGCTCAGCTAAAGATTCGTTTTGCCATTCTTCTGGTACAAAACGAAACTGTTCTAAATGTACCGATTGGCTTTCTGGATAACGCTCTAACCAAGCTTCCTCCATCGTAAAAGGTAACATGGGAGCAAGCCATATCACCATTCGCTCAAAAATCTCACGAACAACCTGCAAAGAGGCCTTCCGTTTTTGTGATGAAGGCGCATCGCAATAAAGAGAATCTTTGCGGATATCAAAATAAAATGCCGATAATTCAATGATTGAAAAATCTAATAATGCACGCATAATTTTTTTAAAATCAAATTCATCGTAAGCGTGATTAATCAATTGATCAAGTTCAAAAAGCCGATGTAATATAAATTTTTCAAGATCTGGTAGTGCACAATAAGGTATTTCTTCTCCTTCATCGTAGGCTAAAGTTCCAAGCATCCAACGAATTGCATTGCGTAGTTTACGATATGAATCCACATTGGTTTGAAGGATTTTTTTGCCTAAACGCTGATCTTCCCAATAATCAGTTGTCATGACCCAGAGACGAAAAATATCAGCTCCAGATGTTTTAATGATCTCTTGGGGAACCACCGTATTGCCTAAGGATTTAGACATTTTCTTACCATTCTCATCCAAAGTAAAACCATGTGTGATCACTGTCTTATAGGGAGAACAAGCACGCGTACCACAGCTTTCCAATAGAGAAGATTGGAACCATCCACGATGTTGATCTGAACCTTCAAAATAAACATCTGCAGGCCATTTTAAATCAGCCCGATCTTCCAATACAAAGCTATGACTTGCTCCAGAATCAAACCAAACATCAAGAATATCATAAACCTGGACCCAAGGCTCATGCGCACGATCCCCTAAAAAACGTTCACGAGCTCCTTCAGCAAACCATGCATCTGCCCCTTCTGCTGCAAAAGCCTGTAAAATACGTTCATTTACATGCTGATCTTTGAGAACAACACCATCCTCATTAGCAAAAATACAAATAGGAACGCCCCAAGAGCGTTGACGAGAAAGAACCCAATCAGGACGATCTGCTATCATAGAAGATAAACGGTTTTGACCAGAAGATGGAACAAAACGCGTCTTCGAAATAGCTTCCAAAGCCCGACTGCGTAAAGTTGAACTGTCTCCCAAGTCTTTATCCATTGAAATAAACCATTGTGGTGTATTACGGAAAATGACCGGCTTTTTTGAACGCCAACTGTGAGGATAGGAATGCTTTAAACGCCCCCGTGCAAACAGCCTATCTGCTTTTATGAGAGCGTTAATAACCTCTTTATTGGCATCACCCATTTTGCCATGATCATCAATAACACGTGCAGGTCCCCCTTCACGATCCGGTCCCAAACCCGGAACATCTCTCGTATAGAAACCCGCATCATCAACAGGAAAGGGTATTGATGTATCAATCCCCGCTTGCTCTAATAAGAGCCTATAATCATTCCAAATTTCAAAGTCCTCACGCCCATGGCTTGGTGCTGTATGGACAAAACCTGTCCCCGCACTCTCTGTCACATGGGCGCCATCAAGCAGCGCAATCTTATAATTATACGCTCCAGCCAAACCTTTGAGCGGATGAGAAAGAACAAGAGCTTTCAATTCGTCAGCAGAAATAGCACGCAAACGTTTTAAAACAAGTTTGGCTTTTTCTGCACAGCTCATGGCTAGAGCGTCTGCAAAGAGAAGCTTTTCTCCCACTTGAGGACCAAAATCATTTTCAGCACTTTCAACTTCGTAAAGACCATAAGAAATTTGCGAAGAATAACTCACGGCGCGATTGCCTGGAATTGTCCATGGTGTTGTTGTCCAAATAACGACATAAGCACCATATAAATCATCAGAGCTTGCTTCAAAAATCGGAAACTTAACCCAAATCATCTCTGATTCATGATCATGATATTCAATCTCTGCCTCTGCCAAAGCTGTACGTTCCACAACAGACCACATCACCGGCTTAGAACCACGATAAATCTGATCTGACATCGCAAATTTTATCAATTCACTCGCAATGCGTGCTTCTGCTTGAAAAGCCATTGTGGTATAAGGCGCCTTAAAATCTCCCACGACACCAAGGCGTTTAAATTCTTCACTTTGAATGGTTACCCAATGTTGTGCAAATTCACGGCATTCTTGACGAAACTCATTAAGAGGAACCTCGTCCTTATTTTTCCCTTGTGCGCGATATTTTTCTTCAATTTTCCATTCAATTGGAAGCCCATGGCAATCCCAACCGGGGACATAATTTGCATTAAATCCCCGCATTTGAAATGAACGGACAACGACATCCTTTAGAACTTTGTTTAAAGCATGCCCGATATGAATATGGCCATTTGCATAAGGGGGGCCATCATGAAGAATATAAAATGGACGATCTTTTGCTTGTTGGCGCAATTGTGCATAAAGCCCTATATTTTCCCAATGCGCCATTAACTCAAGCTCTTTTTGCGGAAGCCCTGCACGCATAGGGAAATTTGTCTGTGGGAGATAAAGAGTTTTTGAATAATCTATTGTTTCATTTTTCACAGTCATTGTGAAATATTCCTGTCCACTTTTACGATTTCATTTTTGCATAACTTCCCTGAACTCTGCAACTCTGGTTTTTATCTATAGGGAAAGCCGAGCTTATCATTCGTTAAACAGCGATCAAGAAAATATATCATCACACTTTATGGGCTTTATCATGAAATTTGCAAAAAAAGAAACTAAAAAAATAAGCTTAAAAAAATAAAGGCTCCACCGATAGTGGAGCCTCTTTTAAAATTTACTCTTATAAAATAGATTAGAATTTATAAGCTACACCAACGCGAAAATCATTGGTTTTGTAGTTAATTTCAAATTTTTCCTTTGCAAATTTCTTTTTACCAAAATCGGAGTAACGGTATTCTGCACGCACAATCACATTATCCAACACAGAGAAATCAACGCCACCACCAAGAGTGTAACCAATCATGGTTTTAGTTTCATCGGTTAAGTTCCTAGAAGAAACAACGCTTCCATCCTCATCCTTAACAGATACTGATACAGTGTCTTGAAACTGACCATAAGCAATACCACCCGCAAGATAAGGCATAAAACGATCAGCAGCAAAACCAATACGTACCCGTGTAGCACCACCCCAATTCTGCTTGAAAGTATGATTTAAAGTTTCAACTTCATCTCCTTGTTCAAAACCAAGTTCAGAAGCCATCTTTTTTATTTGCTCTATACCATATACGCTGGTATCGTTCTTATCCACTGCTTGTTGACTTTGTACTCCATGAGGACGGGAAGTATGTGGATGAGCACTATGTGAACCGTGTGGGTTAGCGCTAGAGCCATGCCCAGCTGCGTGAGACGCACCATGCGGATTAAAATGTCCACTACCATGGGAAGAACTATGATGAGCTCCATGCGCTCCGCTTGTTCCAGAGGAAGTTTTTGTCTCTGTTCCATTGGATGATCCTGATCTCGAGAGTACAAGAGTTCCGCTCGGCACTGTTCTTGCTACTAATGATGATTGTCCTGATGTAGATGCTTTTACTGCTGGCTGACTTGTTTCTGATTTTGTTGATGGTACAGAAGAGACTGGCGCTTTTTCAACCGCTCTAGCAGATCCTGCTTCTGCAGATTTTGCAGACATAGCTGCTCCACTTGTCCCTACTTTTGATGCCCGACTTCCTGTATCTGATTTTACCGATGAAGACGATGATAACTGCCCTGATACTCCTGTACCTGCTGATTTATTTGTTCCCGTTAACACTGATTCTGTTTGTGATCTTCTCACTGGGGAAGAAGAAAGTGTTGCTGGAGATGATGGCGTTAATGATGATGTTCCGGCTTGTGGTTTTGTCACTGAGCTGGAGGAAGTTGTTTGAGCTAATGCGTTAGGTGCCCCCACTGTAGATGCTCCTGTTGCGGGTTTTGATGGCTCAGCAGACTTTACTGCTTGAGTCCCTATTGTTGTTGTTCCTGAATCCGCGTTTTTTCCTGAAACGACTTTTGGCTCTTGTGTCTGCGTTGTTTGTGATGAAGTTTCTGCTGATCTACGGGATCTTCCCACTGCATTTTCTACTATAACGTTATCAGCTGCACTTATGGTAATGGTCTTTGTGTGTTTTTTTCCAGACAACATTAAATCCGTATCAACGCCAAAAATAAAGTTATCACCTAGATCAATATTAGATCCTCCATAAAAACCACCAGCAAAACCTGAAAGTTTAGGAGAGAACTCTTTATCCAGTGGAAAACTCTTTTCTTGACCGACAAGAGCCATATCAGCCTTGCTCGAAAAGCCACCAGCCTGAACACCTAAATAAAGCCCCGTCCATGAAAAAGTGGGCGCAACAATAGTAGAAGAAGGAGTCGATGGTGCTGTCTGATGAGGAATCAGTACATCAGCAGCTAGCGCTGTGGATGCTGAAATTAAAGAAAAAATAGATGCCGTTATTAAACGTTTTGTATTCATAAAATCTCTCCAAATATCCAAAATGAAATGTATATAGAGCATCTTTTTTGAAAGATCTGTAGCAAAAATGACACACTCACAAAAAAATAAAGAAATTATGAAAACAAGGCTTCTTAACTATTTAATTTTGCACTTAATAAAAATTTATCAACTAAATCATACTAAAATTATGTGTCTTAAAGTTGGATTCATTTTCATTCAATTTTCGTATAACTGTTAATGATCATATTTTTTATAATTTTCTTTTATCGAAATCTCACTAACAGTATTCTGCATACAACAGAATATTGCTTATCATTGAGAAATCAATGCCAGTGCAAATAGTAAAAAAACAATCATTGGCTTTTTTACCCAAGGACCATCAAAATTTCATCTATTTACTAACATGGTCTATCTTTGATGTTTTATTTGTATCTGAAATCACAAAAAACAAAAACGCAAAAAACGTGTCTGACTTTTTATGCTTGACGGCACTCCAGAAAATACTGGAATAACTGGCATCAAGAGAAATCATGCTCCCTGAAAGCTTGACATTCACTGTCCAATCGGAAAGCTGTTCATTCATGACAATAAATTGATTTATAATGATAATTTACTGTTTTATATGTTGAATGAGAATTTCAAATATCGTAAGATTCTCTTATTTCAAATCTGTTTATCTTAAATCAATAAAAACCATTTTCTTGCACGTCAAAAGCGAGGCTAGCGTGTAGGAAAAACTATATAAGAAAAGGCTAAAATAGCTCTTATGAACCGTCTTAATGCAAGGCCTGGCAACATTGGGAGCTAGAAAATATAACGATGGTGCCAGCTTATAAAACTATACAAAGGTTGTGCAAAAACACGACCATAGTCCAAACCCACATAAGGGCGACGTTTTCCCAAAAACTTTTTTAAGAACCCCGTTGTTGTTGTGCCACAGAATGGTACGCAGCATCAAATCATTCCGACTAAAAAAAACGTTATTACCAAAAAGCAAACTCTCACGCGTGCCACGAACATTGGAAGCCCCCAAAGATATCTGCTCTGTCGCTAATAAATTATGCGGTGAATATTGACCACTCAAAAGATTGCTCAATATGAAGTCAAAGCCCCTTACCTTAAAAGGCGTCATGACACTGATTGTACCGGTAAATTTGGCAAATTGAGGCTCTGCATCCCCCGCTCCTGGCGCATGTTTCTTGACTGAATGAAAAAAGGGAAGTCCTTGCAAATAACTGGCATCAAAAGTCCAAGTTCCCCCTAACATCTGGCGCGAATGCGAAATCCCAAAATTGGCAACACTATATTGACGACTCCCCACTTCAATCTTATTCCCAAGAAGGTAATTGTTGGTTCTTTTGTAGGAAAGCCCTAAATTCAAAGTTGTCAAGGAAACACTATCGCGGTGGAGAACCCTGCTTATACTGGCGTGTAACTCACTGGAATCCCCTGTCGTCTCAATATCTGTAAAATTGCCTTGGATAATGCTTTGGTAATTATAAACAGTGCCATTTAAACCAAAGGTCCAATAACCGTACGGAATACTTACACTTGCTGAAATGTTATTGCTGTGGCCCTCTTGCTTGCTTCCACCCCAATAATCTGTTTGACTCCGTTGATAACCAAAATCCCACGCATCATTCATCCCTAAAATATTTTCTAGCTTTAAACCCGCATGATAACGTGCATAACCCGTTGAGGATTGTCCTAAATTATCATGGGAAACAGTCACTTTGAAAGCTTTACCAGGTTGATTGCTAATATTCACAATGGTGCTCCCCTATTCACGCCCTGGTAAGAGTTCACTTTTAGCATGCCCTGAAATCAGCCTGTTGATTTGATCAAGCCCCTGTTCAATATCACGCATATTGAGAATATGCCCTTCCAAACCCGGAAAAGCACTCCACACAACATAATTGTAAGGAGAAGCCGGTGAACCATTGTAATAAATATCCGAAAGCTTCCCCTCAACAACAACAAACTTTAGCGTCTTACTGTTTTTGATGTCTTGATCAGGAATATAAAAACGCGCTGTGACATAGCCTTTATCTAAATAAACCGTGGTCAATTGCTTGATCAAGAGCTGGATATCGACAAGACCTATACATTTTCCAACATAAGGATCTGTTACTGCTGTTATGGAGCGCTTTTTTATATGCATGACCCCATCAACAATAATAGCATGAATGGTAAAGCAGTATCCACTCCCCAAAAGTGCTCTCTGCTTTCCTTCAGAAGGCGTTGTAATGCTTTTAGGCGTTAAGGCGCTTGAATAAGAATATTTCTCATCTTATAAAAAGCAAAAATTTAAAAAAATACACAAGCCATTTATAGAAAATTATAGCTATAAAAATTGATAGATAAAACTGACAAAAATAGAGGGCATTTTTAAGCTATCGATTTGAAAAAAATATTTAAGAAGTGCATAAGTTAATTGACAATAAAACAGCATAGTAACGGACTATATGTCATGTTTTCTAGCACCAGCAACTCTTATAGAGGCTTAATGGGAAATTTAAATCACGACAATGATTTCGCTATGAAAACTATATCAAAAAACACTAAAATGCCTTCCAACATAGTAAATAAAACTATACCTGTTAATAAACAAGAGTCTGCAAAAATACCAATTTACGAATGAAACCCTTACTTTTTATGGCATTACTTTACACCACTTTCGTGCCTTAAGTGATTTTGGTTATATCAAGGCTGATGATCTAGGTGGTTATATTGAAAAGAAGAAAACTATCTTATAATGATAATTACTGAGAGTATGATTATGCTCGTGTTTATGATAATGTAAAAATACATCTTTATTCTAAATTCTGTGGTCAAGTTTAAGGAAATCCTGAAGTCTACGTAAAGTTAAGATTTCTAGATATACCGAGATTTGTAGATTAACCTATATTTGCGAAAATACGAGAATCCCTGAAGACATCCCTCCTCTTTCTACAATAAAAACAAATATTTAAGAACAAAAGTGTGATTTCGCTATAGGGAAATTGCACATGAAATAAAAAACAATAATGATAAATTTATAATTGCTACTATAGCAAAAAATATGTTTTTTCTTATGACGAACTTCAAAAAACTATGATGAACACTTGTATTGGTAATAAAAGTGCCGAAAACATCTCTTTTGAAGAGATTTGCTATTTTTCTTTTTATTGCCAATGCGTACGACTTTAATCCTCTAACTAAAAAAATCTACAAGCTCTCTCCCCAAAGCGGTGGCATGATCCCTTTCTTTTCTATCGGCAGATGGGGTAAGAACATTAAATCTAAACTTGAATTTGATCGCATAGCCTCTCTAAATTTACCAAAAGATAGAGAGAACTCATTCTGATGTACAATAGGCAATATTTCATACCAAGTAATTAATAAGAGATGTATTATAGTTGTTGGTATTGAGCATCGTAAAGAAACACCAGCAATAGCTAAAAACTTTCTTAAAGATCTTAATGGATTTTTTAATTGGGTAATTATTTATGAGCACTGTGTTATAAGTTTAAATGAAGAAGCCTTGTCGTGAAATAATATAATCATAAAAAATGGAGAATGATCCAAAATAAAATCACTGCATAGTTTTATTTTGTATAAGAAATTGTATGTTATAAACATAGATAAAATGTTGATCTTACAGCGGAATTATTATCTCTTGTTTATGAGAAACTTTTAAGAAAATCTGAAGAGTATCTTTTTACATCCGTAAATAAAATATAGGATGTGTAATAATATAGCAAAAGAAAAAACAGAGGCTCTGTCTATGACAGAGCCTCTGAGAAGTTTATTTTGTGTTTATAATTGCATTTTTATGAAATTAGAATTTGTATGCAACACCAACACGGAAATCATTGGTTTTGTAATTGAATTCACGTGTATCGTTTGCGAATTTCTTTTTACCAAAATCGGAGTAACGGTATTCAGCACGCAACAGAATATTGTCTGTCATTGCAAAGTCAACGCCACCACCAATAGTGAAACCAACCATTGTCTTCGTGTCATCAGCCCAAGTACCACCTGTCAAATCTATAGTTTGCTTATTTACTTCTGGTAACTCTTCACCCCCATCAGCTTTCTGCTCAACTTTAGCTCTCTCTCCTTTTCCAGCAACGGATTGAATACCCTGCACTTGCGCATAGGCAATACCTCCAGCAACATAAGGCATAATGCGGTCAACCGCTGCAAAACCGATACGAACGCGGGTAGCCCCAGACCATTTTTCTTTGTAACTGTGCGTTTCCGTTACTTGGTCATCCTCTATAAATTTTTGCTGTCCTGTTAGTTCAACCTTAGCTTTTGTAAGGGCATCATTAAAAAATGTTGCATCTTTTTTAGTAAGAGTCGATTCACGAGCTGTTTTTGATTCTCCACGGTCTGCCCAAACAGCATCGGTTTCAACACCAAGAATAAGACCATTTCCAAGATCTACGTTAGATCCTGCATAAATACCCCCCATGAAACCAGAAGGACTTGGTGTATTATCTTTTTTGAAAAGCTCTTTGTCTTCTCCTGGAATAGTTACTTTGGTTTTACTCGAAAAATTGCCAATTTGACCACCGATATAAAAACCTGTCCAAGAGAATGATGGGGCTGTAACCACTGCTGGTGCAACTTCATGAGGAATTATAACATCAGCTGCATTTGCTGCAGAAACTGAAACCAACGTGACAACAGAAGTTGCCATTAAAAATCTTATATTCATAATTTTGCTCCTAAATTAACTATAAATGATCTTACAAAGTTACAGAGCAAAAAGCTGTAGTAAAAATGTCACAATTATAAATAAAAAGCCCAGAAAACAGCGGTTTTATTAAAGGTAAAAACTTCTTGGAAATTTAATTTTTTATTAATACTTTGTATTCATAATTGCTCTTTTGACGAAATTAGAACTTGTAAGAACTCCAACACGGAAGTCATGGGCTTTGTCGCCTAGTTTCGGATAATTTTTTACAAATTGCTTCTTACCAAAATCTAAGTGACGGTGTTGTGTATGTAGCAAAACATTGTCTGTCATTGTGAAGTTAATGCCACCGCCTATAATGTTGTAACAAACTATCGTCATCGTTTCAGTGATTCATATTCTGCTTTAAAGAACAGTGTAGACTAATTCTGTCTAAAAATATTCCTGTGACTCATGGAAAGATGCCTCCTAAGTCGAGATGACTCTAGAGGCAAGCTCTACTCAAGAATATTCATCTCACATAAACACCTCATGTGGGAAGTTTTATATGCGCCTATCGCTTTTAATACTAGAGCTTTTACAATATAATAAGATAAATAATAAAATAAAGGCCTCGTTAAACGAGACCTTTATATTTCTTGTATTAATTACGTTATTTACGAAATTAGAACTTGTATGCAACACCTACGCGGAAATCGTTGGTTTTGTATTGAAGTTCAGCTGTGTCTTTAAAGTATTTCTTTTTACCATAGTCTGAGTAACGGTATTCAGCCCGCAACAGAACATTGTCTGTCATTGCGAAGTCAACACCAGCACCAAGGGTGAAACCAACGAGAGTCTTTGTTTCATCATATACGTTACCAGAAGCAATAAGTTTACCACCATTGTCCTCTGCAGACAACAAACTATTTTTTTTCACTTCAAGTGCTGAGATGCCCTGCATCTGCGTATAGGCAACACCACCAGCGATATAAGGCATGATACGATCAGCAGCAAAACCAATGCGAACACGGGTCGCTCCAGACCACTTTTCTTTCATAGTAATACTTTCGACGTATTCATCCGAACCTGCAACTGTTAGACCATTTTTCCTTTCGATCTTAGCATCATCAAGGAGTTTATTAATTTCATCAACACTTTTTCCAAATCCAACAGCCATTGTAGGGGAGTTAATTGTGTCTTTTTTACCAATAAAAGAGACATCTGTATCCAAGCCGAAGATCACACCATTGCCGAGATCAACATTGTAACCTGTGTATAGGCCGCCGAGCATACCGGAAAGCTTAAGATCGTGATAACCTAAAGTGCTAGAACCTTTGTCAGTTTTCATTGAACGACTACCAATCTGAGCACCAAGATAAAAACCTGTCCAAGAATAGGCAGGGGCTGCTGTAATCACTGCTGGGGCTGTTTCACGAGGGATGATAACATCAGCAGCTTGTGCTGCAGAAGCTGCAGCTATAGCGATAACAGAAGTTGTTACTAAAGATTTTATATTCATAAACTTTGCTCCTAATTTATTATGAGCACAGTGCTACAAGATAACACGGAGAAAAGCTGTAGTAAAAATGACACAGTCACAGGAAATGGAGAGTTTGCCGAAGATACAATCACTTCATAATTTTGTTTTGTACGGGAAACTATAAACTGTGAATATAAATAACTTTTTGATTTTAAATATAATTTTTGTTTTTTTGTTTATAATTTTTTTTAATAAAATCCTAATAATACTTTTTCATATCTACGATAAAATATGGAATGTGTGATAATATAGCAACATTAAAATGATAGGGGCTCTATCAGAGATAGAGCCTCTTTGTTATTTAATTTACCATCTGTTAGAATTTGTAAGCAACACCAACACGGAAATCATTGGTTTTGTAAGAAGTCTCATATTTATCATTTGAGAATTTCTTTTTACCAAAATCGGAGTAACGATATTCCGCACGGACAATAATATTATTGGTCATGGCTAAATCAACACCAGCCCCAAGGGTATAACCAACAAGAGTCTTTGTCTCATCAGACAGAGTACCAGAAGCTATGACTTTGTCTGAATCTTTGTCTGTTATTGAAATCGATGCAGTATCTTGAAGCTGTGTATAGGCAATACCACCAGCAACATAAGGCATAATACGTTCAGCCGCAAAACCAATACGTACCCGCGTTGCACCAGCCCACTTTTCTTTAAAAGTGAAGCTGTGTGTTCGTTTAACACCTGCTTTAAGTGCATTTTCACCAATATTAATTGCAGCGTCTTTTAACATCTTGTTAATGTAATTGATATGACCTGGGACAATGACATATGTTTTTCCTGTCTTTGTGTCATCTTTATTAGACCACATGATATCTGTATCGACACCTAAAATAAGGCCGTTGCCGAGATCAATATTGGAACCTCCGTAAATACCACCCATAAAACCAGATAGTTTAGGCAAATAATCATCACTTACTGGAATCTTTTGTCCTTTAGCGAGAATATCCATCTTCGTTTTACCCGAAAAACCACCAATCTGCCCACCAATATAAAAACCAGTCCAAGAAAAAGTTGGAGCAACAATAACGGGAGCAACCGGTGTTGGATTTGGGGGAACAATAACATCTGCTGCTTGCGCCGCTGAAACTGAAACAAAAACGAAAGCAGAAGCTGTTATTAACCATTTTATATTCATATTTTTTCTCCATAGCTGAATATTTATTTGAACACGTCATTCCATATAGAGCTCAAACTTCAGATATCTGTAGCAAAAATGATACACTCATAAAAAAAACAAAAATCCAATCAAAGTGCTCTTAATTACTTGATCTGTCGTCAATGAGAATGAAGCGATGCCCATGCATAAATGCGTTCCTCTCGCTAAATTTTTTCTTCTTTATGAACTTTTCAAAAAAAACTATGTCATCACCGTAGAAAGCATGTGCTATTGTCTATGGAAAGATAGCCTCTTGATTATAATGAAAAAATTATCTTTTCTTCTGTAATATTGAAGATGCTCTCATCTTCAATCATTTTATTGAAAGTAACCCAAATTACCCACCTCCATACTAGAAACGAGCACGTGTGTGTGTAGAATTATTTCAGAAAAATTAAAAATGACTTCTTATGAGAGTTCTTAATATCAAGGACAGTGAGAAAACTATTACGATCTTGAGAACAAGCCAAATGCAACTGAGCCATTTAAATTCATACAGATAAATTTATACAAACAATGTATTTAGTTCATTATTTGCAAGACAAAATGCGCATAGCTCTTTGAGAGTTTTTTTATTATATAGGATGTATACGCACATAAACAAAGTTTCGAATAGTTTATGGATTGCAATAAGATCACATTTAATTTACCCGCTCTTTGTTTTTGCTTTAAGCATTTATTGTTTTTGAAAGATTGGCCATTTTTTATCTCAACCCCATAGAAATTCTTTTTTCAAAACTTCAGCCTTCTTTGTCTACGCTCAATTTCATACTCTTTATAAACTAATTGAAAAAAAAGACTCATAACAAACAACCGGTATGATAAATATTGAAACTTGTATAAAAACTCTCCCTAAAGCTGAAAAAATAAGAATTTTTTCTTAAAGTTTTTAAACAAAGCCTTGCTTTAAAAATCATGAATTTGATAGAAAAGCTCTTTGATATTTTAAATCAGAGATCAATAAAGAATATTTTATCTATAATTGAAACCTGCCAATAAAAATCAAAAGTTTAACATTAAAATAAAGTTTTTTACACTTCACTACAGGACTCCTCCTCGATTTTGAGGAAAAATCTTCTTCAGATTCTATCTGCAACAACCTAGATTCTTGCCAAACGCGGGCTTGCCTTGGTTTCCCGCTCATGTGATTTACTTAACTCAAGGGCGTATGGACCACATCTGGACCAAATCCTATTTCTTAATCCACCTCGTATCCTAAAAACACTTAGATAAAGGAGATTTATATGCCTTTATATAACCAAACTTCAAATGAGAGAATTTGCGACATACATAATAGAGTAATCCAAAATCTCCACGTTATATAATTCAATGAAATTTATAACGAGCCAGCGCCATTCTCCACTGTATTCTTTCACCAAAACCTCCCTACTCTTATCTTTTCCGAACAGGACCATTCATTCCCTGCAGATAATCATAATACCCTTCGCAAATAAATAACTCCCCTTGTTTTAAAGCGATAAACAATATCTCCTTTATTCAATTCCCAGACATAGACTCTCTGGTGTTGCTTTCTTACTTTTTAATAACTCATTGGACTTCGTGCGAATAAGTTTGGTCGTTTGCCTTTTCCTGATCCTTTTTTAGGTTTTTGAAACCTTTTTTTACCAGAATGTGACACAGGTACTAACTTCGCTGCTGTTATGAATTGGCTGTTATTTATGCAAGAAAGTTCCATTTGAACAACTTCAGATAAGATCTTGCTCAACTGTTCTCTAAAAAAAAGATCTTTAGAAAGAACAACAGCAGATATGCCCTCTATAAACTTGTGAGAAGACAAAAGGCTCGCTCCTTGAGCAAAAGAGATTGAAGAAAGAGTAGCAAAAGCTGTAATAAAATATTTTATGTTCATAAATTTAACCTCGTAGAAATATCCATAATGGATTTTATCTAGTGTCTTCATTGCTAATTTCCAGAAAAAATAGTACGTTTATAGATAAAAAGTAAGAATTCTTAAAAAAACAAAACTTTGGGGCATTTTAATTTTAAAATAAATGTAAACTACCCTGCGTGGTCAACATAGAAAACACTTGTTTGGCAATGAATAAAAGCACAAAGTGTCGTCTGTGAGACAATAAAGGTCACAAGTGTTATTCAACATATTAATTTATAAGTATAATTTATCATTCCCGCTATTGAATGAGTGCTCTCAGTATCACAGGTTTATCTCATTTCAAACTTGTTCATGGTACAATTAAGCTAAATTATCCGCCTCCATATCATAAATGAAGTTGATATATGGATAAAACTCTTGAAAAAAGTGCTTTTTCTTATGAATCTCTTTAAACGCAAAAGTGATTACATTTTGACTTGAACAAAAACATGCTTTTGCTAACTTATTTCTAGATATCATTCTTTGTATTGTTCAGTATGATCGTGGTCAATTTTTATATCTTAAGCCTATAACATTTTGATTTATAATGATAATATGTCGTTATCTATATTGAATTAGCCCCCCAAATATCATAAAATTCTCTTATGTTAAATTAACCGAAACCATTTATTTGCACATTACAAGTGGGCACGCTTACATGGAGTGAAACTGTACAATAAAAAACGCCTCTTATGAATTGTACCAAGGGTTGTAACAAAATTGGGTGTTGGCAAAATATGTGATGGTAGCGGCTCTTGACTCCATAAGCGTAAAAATGGTGATGCTCAATAGATTTTAGATAATATGAGAAGCTTTATCGTTATATCATTCATGAACGCCGCCGTGTCATGGGCTTGGATGTCTTAAGAAAGCTTTCTTTAAAAAAGCACGTGAATGAGCACCCCAAAATATATTCCGTTTAGGATGTTTTATTTTGCTTGATGGGCGTGACTCCGCTAAAGAATGTGAAAAATAAAAGCGTGAGGCAATGCGTAATCTGCATTCCTTAATAGATATTGCTGTATACTTTTGAAAGACGTAAAATAGAATTAGTGGTGATAAGAATGAGGATTGTTTTTTACACTGATGTCTTTATATTCTTCCCCAATTAAGCTGTATAGCGGTTTCAGAGATTTAAGCCTCTAACCTACTATAATTCCTAGCCTCTCTTCAAAATTACTTTTATTGCCTAAACTTCAAATCAAAGAGAACTTATGTTATAATTGTTATCTGAAAAAATGAGAAAAAAAGGACAAAATGCCGACAATATCGGCATTTTGTCCTCTTGCATCAATAATTTACTTCATTAAAAGCTAATTTTTAAAGTTAGCTATGGGCAAAAATATCAACTTCCGCCCATCCTAAAAGGTCAAGCTTAGCTCTCATAGGCAAAAATTGAAAGCACGCCTTGGCAACATTTTCTCGCTCTTCGCGTCTTAAACGTTCTTCAAATATAAGCTTTAAACGATGCAAGTATAACACATCCGATGCAGCATATTCAATTTGTGCCTGTGATAACGTTTCTGCCGCCCAATCCGAAGATTGTTGCTGTTTAGAAATATTCACATTCAGCATTTCATTACAAATTTCTTTCAAGCCATGACGATCCGTATAGGTACGTGTGAGCTTTGAAGCGATCTTTGTACAAAAAACAGCCTCTGGCATAACACCAAATGTATGCGCTAAAATAGCAAGATCAAAACGCCCGAAATGGAATATTTTGGTG
Organism: Bartonella sp. MM73XJBT.G; assembly: GCF_028618435.1. Taxonomy (GTDB): domain Bacteria; phylum Pseudomonadota; class Alphaproteobacteria; order Rhizobiales; family Rhizobiaceae; genus Bartonella. Next base: position 112,210 of record NZ_JAQISW010000004.1, on the reverse strand, counting down.
ACGGCGTTATCTTTAAGAAGCTTGACCAAATTGGGAGCACTCTTTTGTCCTTTAGCAATTTGTACAATATCAGCAGTCCCATCTCCAGAAGAAATCTGAACAACACACAAACGATCACGATGTGGTTGTAATCCTAAAGTCTCAGTATCAATCGCAATGGCATCAGTTTTATAATTATCTAGGTTTGGCAAATCACCTTGATGGACGCGAATCTCAGCCATTCACCCTCCTCTTTGCTAAAGCGGTAAGAATACGCGCCCAAGACCTCTGCCCCTTATGGAACGATTTTAGATTATACTTTTCATTAGGCGAATGAATACGGTCATCAGCCAATCCAAAACCAACCAAAAGAGTTTCCATGCCGAGAATTGACCGAAAATCGGCAACAATTGGAATCGACCCCCCCATGGCTGTCAAGACAGCAGGAACTTCCCACTCTTGTGATAAAGCATCCTTCGCCTCCTTGATAAAAGATGAATCTTCAGACAACTGAAGTGCTGGAGAAGAACCATGATTCTTAAATTCAACCGTACAATCAGCAGGAATTGAGCTCCGTACATAATCACGCAGCGCTTGGCGTATTTTCGCTGGATCTTGCTTATGGACTAAACGACATGATACTTTTGCACTCGCTTGAGAGGCAATAACCGTTTTCATCCCTTCCCCTTCATAGCCCCCACTAATACCATTAAATTCCATGGTAGGACGTGCCCACACAAGCTCTAAAATGCTCCGTCCTTTTTCACCTGCTGGAATGGAAAGACCGATAGGACCAAGCAAATTTTCAGCAGTACAATTAAGTGCATTCCATGATTGTAAAATATGTGGAGGTGTTTCTTCTACACCATCATAAAAACCAGGAAGCGTCACCTTATTATTTTCATCGTGAAGTCCTGCCAAAACTTTAGTTAAAATACGAATGGGATTGGCTGCTACACCCCCAAAATAACCAGAATGCAAATCACGATTAGCTGCCGTGATAATAATCTCTTCCGCCATAATTCCCCGAAGAGAAAGAGCAATAGATGGTGTATCCGCATCCCACATCGAGGTATCACAAACCAGTGCATAATCTGCCTTAAGCTCCTCTTTATTTTCTTTCAAAAAAGGAACAAGAGAAGGAGACGCACACTCTTCCTCACCTTCACATAAAATAGTCACTTTAACAGGAAGCTGCCCTGTTTCTTTCTTATATGCACGACACGCTTCAATAAATGTCATCAACTGACCTTTGTCATCTGAAGCGCCGCGAGCACAAATAACTTTCTCTCCATCTCTCTCTTTTAAAGAAGGTGTAAATGGATCATCCTCCCATAAACTCAAGGGATCAACAGGTTGAACATCATAATGTCCGTAAAACAATACATGTAAACAATCCTCTGAAGGTCCTGGATGATGCCCAACAACCATTGGATGACCCGGTGTATCACGCCGAGAAGCCTCAAAACCAATGCTTTTTAAATCCTCTACTAACCAATCAGCTGCTTGACGACATGCATCCTTATAAGCCGAGTCTGTAGAGATCGATTGAAAACGTAAAAGAGAAAAAAGGCGTTCAAGGCTCTTTTCTATATTTCCATCAAGATGTGTTAGTACTTTATTCAGCATAAAAAAACCTCTCAAGCCTCATATATTTATATACCTCATATATTTATATAATTGTAAGAACCTGACTTTAAGCCTCTTGTAGGATTTTGCAAGATATCTTATTCATTTTTGACACTGTGAGCAGTAAAAACTTGAACGCCCAGCCTGTAAAATACGTAATATAGGCGTTCCGCATTCCAAACATTCCTTACCTTCTCGTCCATAAACTGAAAAAGTATGTTGAAAATAACCAAGGGAACCATCTATATGCACATAATCACGCAAAGAAGAACCACCAGATAAAATAGCTTCAGAAATCACATTTCGTATATTTTGTGCTAAAGAATCTGCAAGCTCACGTGCATATACCGTTTTTGATGCTAATGTAAATGCACCACGCTGTGGAGACAAACGACTCCGCCAAAGTGCCTCGCAAACATAAATATTTCCAAGCCCCGCAACGATAGACTGATCAAGTAAAACACCCTTGAGAGACATTTTTTTATTAACAAAAGCCTTTTGTAAGTAGCAACCAGAAAATGCATCGCTCATAGGTTCAAGCCCTAGCTTATTCAAAAGCGGATGTTTATAAAGCTTGTCCGTATCAACTAAAAGCATAAACCCAAAGCGACGCACATCATTATAAATAAGTTGGTAAACTTCATCATTCCTTGTCTGAATATCCATAATAAAATGATCATGCTTAACCAATTTATTGGTCGTTGAAAAAGTTTTTCTTAAAAGATCATTCTCTATACGCCATGACCCCGACATTCCTAAATGGCTTAAAATCGTTTCATCCTGAGAAAGATGAAATAATAAATATTTCGCACGCCGACCAAGTTCTAAAATTTTTTTACCAATAAGCCGTTCAGAAAAAGCCTCAGGAAAAGGAAAACGCAAATCTCTTCGATTAAGTTTGACAGATACTATCTTTGCATCAGTGACAACAGACTTAAGTCCACGACGAACCGTCTCTACTTCAGGAAGCTCTGGCATCACTCCTCTTTAATAATTATGCACTTTCCAGTCGTATCACTGATCAATTGATCTTTTTCACATCCTCAAAGAATAAAAATTTTAATCTCATCTGTTCTGTAAATAACCATGATCCTTGTTGAGTAAACTTATTTGGCTTCATACTCATGTAACTCATTTAACGAAAGGTTTTACACGATTAAGCCCTATCTTGAATATTCATTCACGTACTCTAGAAATACTTGCCCTGTCAAGGAAACTTATCAACCTCAAATGACGTGTTTTACTTTTACAGCATAATAAAATTAAGCCCATTCACCCTTACGAAATATAGGAACTCTTACACCATCCTGCGTAATACCATCTATGTCAATTTCACCAGAACCAATCATCCAGTCAATATGAATAACACTTTTATTACCACCACGCGCTGCAATCTCTTCTGATGTTAATGATGCTCCGTCTAAAAAGCATTTGGAATAACACTGTCCTAAAGCAATGTGACAAGCTGCATTTTCATCAAATAAGGTATTATAAAAAAGAAGCTCACTCTTAGAAATTGGTGAAGAATGAGGCACAAGAGCAACCTCGCCCAACCGGCTTGCACCCTCATCACTTTGCAAAACCTGTTGTAAAACTGCCTCGCCTGTTGATGCGTGAGCCTCAACAATGCGCCCTGCTTCAAAACGTACTTCAATATTATCAATCAGTGTTCCTTGATAGGAAAGAGGCTTTGTTGAGCGAACAAACCCTTCAACCCTATGAGCATGAGGAGTCGTGAAAACTTCTTCTGTCGGAATATTAGGATTACAAACAACACCATTTTTTGCAACGGATGCCCCCCCATGCCATTCATGATCATCTGCCAAACCAACTGTTAAATCAGTCCCTGGTCCTGTAAAGTGCAAAGCAGAAAAACGCTGTTCATTAAGCCAAGATGACCGTTTCTTCAAATTTGCGTTATGAACAGTCCACGCATGCACCGGATCTTCTCCTGTAACACGTGAAGCAGAAAAAATTGCATCAGCTAATTTTTTAATCGCCTCATTAAGCGGTAAAGAAGGAAACATTGCCTCAGCCCACCCTGCTGTTGGATAAGCGACAATCGACCAATTGATAGCAAAATTCGATATTTTCTTGAGTGCCGGCTGATAAGCCACTGAAGTGGCTTTATTTAATCGCGCAACTTTATCAAAATCTTGATTGGAAAGGAGTAACGGATTATCACCAACAATCGCTAAACGTGCGGCCCCATTTTCAAAAGCCTTCGCCATTCCCTCATAGAGCCAAGAAGGGGCACAATCAAAACTAGCCGTATGGGCATTTTCAAAACGTGTAAGCGATAACACATCATCACTAAAAATTGGTGTAATGACACCAACACCAACTTTATAAGCATGATATGCAATACGCCGAACAAGAGGTAATGCTGAAACTGGAGCAGTCAAAACAAGATCCTGCCCCTCTTGTAAATTTAACCCCACTTTTACCGTAACTTCTGCAAGACGATTAAGCATTTCAGGCGAAATTGTCTCATGAATATCAAAATACATTACCTACACCCTTCTTTAAATAAAATGTATTCTTACGCTACCATATTTTAAATTATTTTTCTCGATCCTTTCAATTCTTTCTCTACGTCTATTTATGCGTATCACTCTTACTAAAGAATTTACTTAATTCATAAACCGCAATGGGGTGTAAGACTCTTCTTCGGTTGCGCAAAAACTTACCAGTTTCTGTGTCGTTTTTCTAACATTGCAACAATTGCATTTAACTGATCTGATGAAGGCAACGTCATAATTGTTTTATTTTCCTCTTTCCTCGCTAGAGGTCTAGGCGCATAAGCTGGAATGGGAACTTTATCAAGCTGGATCATAGCAAAAGACATAGGCTGTACCGTCTTAGACTGTGCTACTGCTGTTGAAGGAGATGTACTTTTTTCTGCCTTTACTCCCTTACTTTCTAAGCCTTCATCGATAAAGCTTGGTGCATAACCAGAACGTTCCTGAGCAAAGGCATAAGCAACATCATAAGGACGGTTATCCGTAGGAACTTGAAGTGATCCATCGCGGGATCGCTTTTCATAAAAAGCATTCCCCCCTGCAACATGAACATAATGCATGTTTCTATAAGGAAAAGACAAACCAGCGGTATGAAAAAACTTAGCGTGTTTAACCTTCTTATCTCGTTCACCGCGTAAAACTGCATCAGCAGCTTCTCTTACACGAGCAACAGATGCTTTCTCCGTCATAGGACGCGTTAAAACACCAGGGGCAAATTGCTTATATTGGCCAACAACACCACAAATTGTCTTAGGATAAGCGGTTGAATTAACACGATTCATAACAACCGTCCCAACGGCAATCATTCCTTCACGACTTGAGCGGTTTGATTCAAAATACATCGCACGCATAAGGCATTGGCGCTCTGTCAATGGATACGTAACTGTTTTTGTCTTCTTACTATTTACTTTTCCAGCATCTAAATGACTTGTAGCACACCCCACAACAACCAGGGGTGCTACGCAACAGGTAACAAAAACATTCCAACGATTTTTTTTCATCTTAGGTAACACATTCCTATAATCTCTGAGCTATTCAAATTTTGAAATGAGCTTTAAATGTATCTCTCAATAAAGTATACAACTAATTGTTACCACTCAGTAAAATTTTAATACAAATGGTAATCAAAAACTATCTATGCGAAATAAAAAATAAAATACTCTTAATTTATAGATCAATATTGTCACTCCTCACAGGACAATATAGGCTTATATAACCCAGATGTTTCAATCGCAATAAAATAATATGATCGCTCATTCTAAACACAAAAAAGATTGGGATATCAAAACTCTTTGCATCAATATTGAAAAAATAATACAGATACCCCCTTTAATATAAATTTAAAAAAACAATCAAAAAAAATCCCCCCCATAATCCAGATGATGGTATCATCCAATATACAAAAATGTCAAATTAAGAGTTAACAATTTGCCATGTTAGCCTAAAAAACTCTTTGGTACTTCTATGTGTTTTTTCATCATATGGTTATTATGTCCTTTTATGTTCTTTCTAAAGCTTCTGTATTGTAAGAAAATTGCTCACTGTATCTACAAGCGAATTTAAAAAAGCGAATTTAAAAAATCTCAGAAAAATTTAATCTCTTTTCTTCTCACCTACACCAACTTTATACGTAAGGTCATCGCGAGGACGATCAGAAGACATATGATAACCCGTTATGATATAATGCAACATTTCAGCAATATTGGTAACATGATCACCAATTCGTTCAATATTCTTTAAACAAAACAGTAAGTGCGTACAAACCGTAATATTGCGCATATCTTCCATCATATATGTCAAAAGTTCACGAAAAAGAGAAGTATACAAAGCATCAATCTTCTCATCACGCTCACGCACAGCGTCAACACGCTCTAATCGACGACTCGTATAAGCATCTAAGACTTCTTTTAATTGATTGAGAGCTAAAGCTGTAATTGTTTCAAGCCCATGATAAAAGGAGGTGGACTGACGTATTTCTGAAAGGGCAACAGTCCTTTTAGCAATGTTTTTAGCCATATCCCCAATCCGCTCAAGATCAGAAGAAATACGAATGGCTCCAATAATTTCACGCAAATCTACAGCCATCGGTTGACGCTTGCAAATAATAGCAACTGCTTTTTCATCAATATCACGTTCTGCTTCATCTAAAAACAAATCATCAGCAATCACTGCTGTTGCAAGTTGAAGATCACTACAGACAACCGATGCAACAGAACGTTCAATCATTCTTTCCGCATGGTGCCCCATTTCTGTAATTCTTGCTTTTAGATATTTTAGCTCTGCATCATAAGAACGAACGGTATGGTTCATAGACATATCTTACACTCCTCAATTCACCTATCCAAAACGCCCCGTAATATAATCTTGCGTCCGTTGTTCTTTTGGTGAAGTGAAGATTATTTCAGTTGCACCAACTTCGACCAAATGCCCTAAATGAAACATGGCCGTATATTGAGAAACACGTGCTGCCTGTTGCATGGAATGTGTTACGATAACAATTGTATAATTTTGCCGTAACGCATCGATAAGCTCTTCAATCCGAGCCGTCGCAATGGGATCGAGAGCTGAACAGGGTTCGTCCATCAGAATAACTTCAGGACTAACCGCAATGGCACGCGCAATACACAGACGCTGTTGTTGTCCTCCCGATAAACTTGTTCCAAGATCATGAAGACGGTCTTTTACTTCTTCAAATAAACCAGCCTGCCTCAAACTCTTTTCAACCACATCATGCAATTCAGAACGCGTTTTTACCAAACCATGAATGCGCGGACCATAGGCAACATTTTCAAATATAGATTTTGGAAAAGGACTAGGCTTTTGAAAAACCATTCCAACACGGGCCCGTAATTCTACAACATCAATTCTCTGGTCATAAATATTCTCTCCATCTAAAGTGATAAGACCCGTTATTTTAGCCCCTTCAATCGTATCATTCATACGGTTAAAACAACGCAAAAAAGTCGATTTTCCACATCCTGAGGGACCAATCAAAGCTGTGACTTGATGTTCAGGAATATCAAGGGTAATACCATGAAGTGCTTCTTTGTCCCCATAAGAAACCTTCACATCTTGACCACGCATTTTAATCTTCATGACAAAAACTTACCTTACAAAAATCTTATCAAAGTTATTATTTTATTTAAATTACTGACGGCGTTCAAACCGTCGACGTAAAAAAACCGCAGAAATATTCATGATCGCAAGAAAAATCATTAAGACAATAATAGCCCCCGATGTCTTTTCAACAAAAGCGCGCTCTGCTTCACCCGCCCACATAAAAATTTGAACAGGTAAAGCTGTTGCCGGATCCATGGGAGTTGTAGGAATATTCACAACAAAAGCAACCATTCCAATCAAAAGCAAAGGTGCTGTTTCACCCAAAGCCTGAGCGACTCCAATAATCGTACCAGTCAAAATACCAGGCGCTGCTAAAGGAACAACATGATGAAAAATCATTTGTGTTTTTGATGCCCCTAACCCTAAAGCTGCCGCACGAATAGAGAGAGGAACAGCCCGCAAAGCAGAACGTGTTGCAATAATGATCGTAGGAAGAGTCATGAGCGCTAAAACAAGACCACCAACAAAAGAAGCTGAACGTGGTAATCCTAAAAAATTAACAAAAACCGCAAGTCCTAAAAGACCAAAAACAATCGAAGGAACAGCAGCAAGATTATTGATATTAACCTCAATAAAATCTGTAAATTTATTTTTGCGTGCATATTCTTCTAAATAAAGAGCCGTTGCTATGCCTATCGGCAGTGAAAACAATAAAACGACGCTTATCATATAAAGAGATCCAATGATAGCAACACCTAATCCCGCAGTCTCAGGACGACTTGAAGCACCAAATGTAAAAAAACCAATATTAAATGTCTTATAAAGCGTACCATCATGCGCTAAGCGCTTTATCCATTCTACTTGTCGATTAGAAACTTTTCGGTTTTTTTCTGCTACATGCAGATCAATCTGCCCTTTATAAGCAGAATCAATATCCGCGGCTGCCAAAACTTTGATTTTTTGTATTGTGCCAATCAGTTTTGGATTTTTTGTCACCATTTCACGCAGTTGAACACGTATACCATTTGAAAACATACGGTTAATGTCCCGCAGAGAAGCATGATCATTTTGATTAACACCGAGTTTTTTTGCTAAAGCATTGCGTACAAGAAGCGGATAATTTGCTGTTATGAGAACTTGTGGTTTTTTTTGACGTTGACCACTCGGATCAATAATCTTTTCATCCAAATAAATCGATAATGCCATTTCACTTTGAAAAAAAGCTGTATAGCCTTGACTCATAATCGACCATAAAAGCGCAAATAAAAAAAACAGACCAATAAAAATAGAAATCAACCCATAGGCACGAAAACGACGTTCAGCCCTATACCGACGCTTAAGACTAATATTACGACGAGGAAAAAAATCTTCATTCATTCATATTGTTCCCGATATCTACGCACGATATAAAGAGCTAGAATATTCATCAAGAGCGTCATCACAAAAAGTGTCATTCCCAAAGCAAAAGCCACCAAAGTTTGTGGAGAGTTAAACTCAAAATCACCGGTCAATTGATTAACAATTTTAACTGTCATGGTGGTCATTGCTTCGAAAGGATTGAGTGTTAAGTTTGCTGCAACACCTGCCGCCAAAACCACAATCATTGTTTCCCCAATTGCACGCGATGCTGTCAACAAAATGGCCCCCATAATCCCTGGAAGTGCTGCGGGTATAACGACTTTTTTAATTGTTTCAGATTGCGTTGCACCTAAACCATAAGAACCTTCACGTAATATTCGTGGAACAGCCGTAATAACATCATCCGACAAAGAAGAAACAAAAGGAATCAACATAATTCCCATTACAACACCAGCAGTCAAAACACTTTGAGCCATAATAAAACCACCCCCACCTGAAAGAGCAACAGACAGATCACGTAAAAATGGTCCGACAACCTTCAAAGCAAAAAAACCATAAACAATGGTTGGGATGCCAGCAAGAACTTCCAATAATGGTTTTACAATTGCTCGCAATCGCGCAGAAGCATACTCTGCCATATAAAGAGCTGAAAATAATCCTATAGGTACAGCAAAGAGCATAGCAACAAATGCAATATAAAGTGTACCAGCAAGGAGTGGTATTAAACCAAATTGTCCACCTTCATCGCTTGAACCACTTGCGGAAAAACGCGGATCCCAAACCGTTCCTAAAAAGAAATTTGAAAAGGATACAGACTGAAAAAAGCTTATTGTCTGAAAGAGCAGAGAAAGTGCAATGGCTATTGTCGTCAAAACTGCCACGATAGAAGCACACGCCAATCCAATAATAATTAAAGATTCAACCTTATTGCGTGCACGTTGATGAGGTGCAATTTGTATTATTCCATAGATAAAACCAAAGGAGGCAATAGCAAAAAGGAAACCATGACCAATAAATTGAAGCTTTTGAGAAGAAAAAATCCATGACCGCGCTATTTTAAATACATCGTCCGATGTTTCATGAGGCAACATCAATCCTTTTGCAAGTAATTGTGCCTGCACTTCCTTATAGGAAGCGGTGGAGAGATCCCCTTCAAAGCAATGAATTATTTTGACGAGATTTTGAAGTATCTCCCAAAGTAGCTCATGATTGACAGGTTCTGTTATATGCGCACTATACACCCCAAGCTCTCGAGAGGCATTATATTCTAAATAAATTATACTCCCAGCATCCCACAAAATTAAAAAAATAAAAGCTGGAATAACAGTGATCAAAAAAGTCCACCAGCCATAATAATACGCACGAGAATGCATTTTATGTTGTTTGTATTCGAGAGTACGTACTCGCATATAAGAAATACAAAAGCCACAAAATCCAAAAAGAAATAACAAAAAAACAATGAAGGAAATGCGCATTTTATCTTTCAGTTTTTATAAAAAATAGCACTGAAAACTCTTACTCTGGAACGACAATAAATTATTTAAACATCATGATTCGACCAGCAGAAAAATTAGAACGCTGTGCTTGGCGCTCTTTTTCAGGAGCAACAATCAAACCATATTCAGCCAAAGGGCTATCCGGACCAATCATTTGTTCGGAAAGGAAAAAGTCAACGTACTCTCGTAAACCTGGAATAATATCGAAATGTGCTTTCTTAATATAGAAAAAAAGTGGACGAGAAACTGGATATTGTCCACTAGAAATTGTCTCAACTGTTGGCGCAAAACCATTAATATCGGCAACCTTTAACCTATCAGCATTATTTTGATAAAAAGACAAACCAAAAATACCAACCCCTGTTTTATTCGAAGTTAGACGCGCAAATGTTTCAGAATAATCACCGTCGATATCAATCGCTTTTCCATCCTTACGGACCGCAATACAAGCAGCGTGTATCTTCTTATCATCCATCCCTAAAGACTTCATCACCTCAACTGCCCCACTCTCTTTACAGCCCACAGCAAGTAATTTTTCCTCAAAAACTTCACGCGTTCCATGCTTTTCTCCAGGAATATAGGCTGCTATCGTCCAATCAGGAAGCGCACTATTGACAGCACTCCATTTCAAAACATTATTGGGCTGCAACTTCCCATCTATAATAACGCGAGCTGCAAGGGCTTTATAAACATCTACTGGCCGTAATTTCCAATCAGGACCTTTTATATCTGTTGCAAAAACAATGCCATCGTACCCAATGCGTATTTCCTCAATATCTTTCACACCAGCCTCAAAACAAGATTGCAATTCACTCGATTTCATTGCTCGTGAAGCATTCACAATATCAACGGTATTCTCCCCAATACCACGGCAAAATTCCTTAATACCCGCTCCTGTTCCACCCGATTCGATAACAGGAACCTTAAAATGGGGATAAATTTCTCCAAATGTCTCAGCGACAATCTTTTGATAAGGTAAAACTGTAGATGAGCCAGTAACCTGTATTTGATCGCGTGCATTGCCTACATTTACTGATAGCAGTAACGCAAAAATCAATCCCACTCCAATTGATAAAACTCTGCTCATCTATAAACTCCCTAAAAATTGAGGATTAAAACCTCCTAATTTATACCATACGGTCATTCTAGTTCACATTTGCAACATAACAAAATAAAAAAACAACATGGATCATTTTTTTAACAAAACCATGCTTAAACCCTATAAATTAATTTGAACGTTTGAACTCAACAATATCCCAAAACAGATGAGCAATATCTGTACCGCAAAAGCGTTTAATTTCACGAATTCCCGTAGGAGATGTTACATTGATTTCTGTTATATAATCTCCAATCACATCAATTCCCACAAACAGAAGACCACGTTCCTTTAAGGCTGGGCCAATGCGTTCACAAATTTCATAATCACGTTTTGTTAACGCAACATTTTCCGCACGACCTCCAACATGCATGTTAGAACGCACATCTGTTTTTGTCGGAATTCGATTAATGGCTCCAACAGGCGTACCATCAAGCAAAATAATCCGTTTATCTCCTTTTCGTACTGCCTCTAAATAACGCTGAACAATAAAAGGTTCACGATAAATATCTGCAAACATTTCCAACAATGATGCTAAATTGCGATCATCTTGTCTTAAATAAAAAACACCAGCGCCCCCATTTCCATAAAGGGGTTTCACAATAATGTCGCCAAATGTTTCTCTAAAAGCAGTTATTTCTTCAATATCTTTGGTAATTAACGTTTCAGGCATCAAGTCAGAAAATTCTGTCACAAAAATTTTTTCCGGACTGTTGCGTACCCATGCCGGATCATTCACAATAAGTGTTTTTGGATGAATACGTTCTAATAAATGTGTTGTGGTGATATAATTGAGATCAAAAGGCGGGTCTTGGCGCAAAAGAACTACATCCATATCTCTTAATTCGGTACGGACCAGCTTTCCTAATTGATAGTGTTTTTCCTCTTCATCATAGACAGTCAATGACTCTAAGCGTGCAATCACACAACCATCATACAGAGATAAACGATCTGGAGTATAATGGAAGAGAGAGTGTCCACGTTCTTGTGCTGCTAAAGCGAGAGCAAATGTCGTATCTCCTTGAATCCGAACCGTTGAAATATGATCCATCTGAATGGCAATTTTCATAAATAAATCCTCCCTATCCTAAAAGCAGACTGGTCTATGCACCATAAACTTAGTAAACAATAAAATAACAATGACAAGAGAAAATTCATGACACAAGAAATAGATACAAAATTCAATAACGAAGAAATCGAACGCTATGCACGTCACATCATTTTGCCTGAGATTGGTGGTGCGGGACAACAAAAGCTCAAACAAGCGCGTGTTCTTGTTGTGGGTGCTGGTGGACTTGGAGCACCTGTCTTAACTTATTTGGCTGCCGCAGGTGTTGGAACCCTTGGAATTGTTGATAACGACACCGTTTCACTTTCCAATTTACAACGCCAAATTATTCATAAGACAAATGCAATCAACCAAAGCAAAACAGACAGTGCTGAAAGCACTATAAAAGCCATAAACCCCCATGTTATGGTTGAAAAACATACCCTACGCTTAGATAAAAGTAATGTGGATAAACTGCTCAATGACTACCATATCATTGTTGATGGAAGTGATAACTTTACCACACGCTATCTTCTTGCTGATCACGCAGCCCAATGCAAAAAGCCTTTAATAAGCGGCGCTGTAGAACGTTTTAATGGTTCATTAACCGTCCTTATGCCGTATAAAGACAATAATCCTCACTATCGCGATTTATTTCCTACCCCTCCTGCTCCCGATACGATCCCAACATGTGCTGAAGCTGGAATCATCGGTGTTTTACCCGGCGTTATTGGAACCCTACAAGCCATGGAAGCGATTAAAATGATCACAAACATCGGAGATCCACTCGTAGGAAAGATTCTTCTCTATAATGGATTATTAGCGCAATTTAATATTATTACCTATAAACGAACAAATTCCAGAGAAAATACATAATATTAAGAAGCTTGGAGAATCATAATTTTATCCCTACTCGCTTTCAAGACACTTGCGATATGTATTGAAACTGTAATACTGATGTTTTACCGAAAATCATCAAAACGCTGTAAACAATGGAAACGATTAAACTTATCACAAATATTAAAGATCTTTTGTGAACAAATCTCCTCTATAGTCGATTATCAGCGTCATTTCATGTCCTCTTTTATAAAGGGTTAGATATTCGTGCAAACGAGTGCTGTCATCAATGTTCTTCTGTAAAGAATTTTCGAGATAGTTAAAAATATAATCTAGCTCTATTCAACCATTTTGCTCTTCATGCATAAATAAAATTGCTTCACATGAAAGTGCTTTCTTCAAACCATAATCCATAAATAAATAATCTAAGTTATATTTTAGTTATCAATACTATAACGAAGTCAATGATCTGTACCTACACCTCTAACCTCAAGGGAAATGTCTAGTCATCAAGCATCATAAAATGCGGCTTAGGATTATTGCTCATATAAGAACAATCAATTGTCTCTGTCTTATTCGGATAACACTTTGATTTATAATGATAATTAACTGTTTTGTATGTTTAATGAGAGTCCCGAATAACGCAAGATTCTCTCATTTTAAATCTGCTTATCTTGAAACAATCAAAACCACTCATTTGCACATCAAAAGCGGGATGAGTGTGTGGATCAAATTTGTATAAGAAAGGACTAAAAATGGCTCTTATGAATTGTCTTAATGCAAGGGCTGTCGCAACATTGGGCGCTGGCAAATAGTGTGATGGTGCCGGCTTGTTACTCCATAAGCGTAAAGATGGTGGTGCTCAATGGATTTATCGCTATACCATTCACGGGCGCCGTCGCGAAATGGGTTTGGGTGCCTTAAGAGATGTCTCTTTAAAACAAGCCCGTGAATTGGCAACTGGGTGGCGTTCAATTTTACGAAAAACACATGGAGATTAATCTATATAGAAGAATTAAGTTAAACCTCATGGATAGCTTTAACCACACAATTATTACATTTAAAAGCAGAAAGCTGTCACTCATGAATGGATAATCCTTCGGTGATAATTGCACAGACAAGTCTATATGGAAAAAATGACGCAAACGGATCTTGAAAACCAATCTGCTGATGGCAGTGTAAAGAATGTACTTTCTTAAAAGATCTCTTTAAAACAAGCGGAGAAATACGCAACGTTAAGTATATACTGTTTTACGTGAGAGGCGTTTTCCCTATCAAAACATCAAGTAAGAGCTCTTGTAATAAAACCTTGAAGCTAAAATCATAAACAAAAAACTAATCATCCTTCTTTCTAAAATGAGCCTCTATAATATAAGTTAATTTGACTCATTTGCTTTATTATTATCCACTGGTATGGTAACAGGATGATCGGATAAACTGCGTAAATAAAGTAAAAGATCAGCACGGTCTTGGTCATTTTTAATTCCACGAAAAGACATAATAGTCCCAGGGAATGCTTTATGTGGAGAATGCAGATAACGATCTAACGTCACAAAGTCCCACTTTTGATCAGAATGCGCACGCAACGCCCGTGAATATGCAAAACCTGCCGCGGCGGCCAAAGGACGATTAACAATTTCCCAAAGAACTGGCCCCACACGCCCTGCTTGGTTGCGTCCAGAAGTATGGCATATGGCACATTGACGAAAAATTTTACGCCCATTTTCAAAATTTCCTTGTTGAAGGCGGCTATTGAGTGATACGGTAATGTTGGGTTCTTTTTGTTTTTCTTTAAATGTATCATTCTTGGTAACTGTGTGATGATATTGGGCTGATGGAGAATGATCGTAAACTATATCACTGAGCGTGGAAATTCCCACAACAATAATCAGAACGCATAAACACGCACAAATAAAATAGATAACTTTCGAGCGATTCATAAAAACTCAAGTGTTCATGGTTTCATTACCATTTTAAGTATAAGCTTTTTCTTTATAACACACAACATTATAAATGCATTACAGACGACATTTGGAATCTTGCAATGGCTCTTGAACCAATTATTCTTATTCCTGCCCGTATAGGCTCAACTCGCCTTCCCAAAAAAGCTCTCGCTGAAATCGGTGGAAAGCCGATGATTGTCCATGTCGCAGAACAAGCCAAAAAAGCAGCAATAGGGCGTACGATCGTTGCAACAGATCACAATGATATTGCCAAAGTTGTTGCAGAGTATGGGCATGAATATCTCATAACACGAAGTGATCATAAATCTGGATCTGATCGTATTTATGAAGCTTTAATGCATATTGATCCTGAACAACGCTACAATGCTATTTTAAATATACAAGGGGACCTCCCAACGATCATGCCACATGAAATCATCAGTGCACTACGCCCTTTAGAAAATAGCTTTACTGATATCGCAACCTTGGGGGCTCAAATCATTGAAGAAGATGAAAGAAGAAATCCCAATGTTGTCAAAATCATTGGAACACCGCTTTCTCAAAATCGCCTTCGTGCTCTTTATTTTACGCGCACCACTGCTCCTTATGGGGATGGTCCTCTTTATCATCATATTGGAATATACGCTTATCGGCGCGAAGCACTTGAGAAATTTGTATCATTCAAACCCTCTACACTTGAAATGCGTGAAAAACTTGAACAATTACGTGCATTAGAGCATAATATGCGTATCGATGTGGAAATAGTCGATACGATTCCCTTAGGTGTAGACACACAATCTGATCTCGATAGAGTACGTGAGATTTTAGCATGAGAACACTCAAAAAAACCAATAAAATCTCTTTCCAAGGAGAATACGGTGCTAATTCCCATATTGCTTGCTCTAATATGTTCCCCAATATGAATGCTCTGCCCTCTGCTACTTTTGAAGACGCCCTTAATTTGGTAGAAAATGGGAAAGCTGACCTTGCTATGATCCCTATCGAAAATACTCTTGCTGGACGGGTTGCGGATATTCACCATCTTTTACCACAATCATCACTTTATATCATTGATGAATATTTTTTGCCTATCCATTTTCAACTCATGGTTTTGCCTGGCGTCACCCATGACGAAATTAAAACCGTCCACAGTCATACACATGCCCTTGCACAATGCCGAAAAATCATACGAAACAACGGTTGGAAACCTGTCGTTTTTGCTGATACCGCTGGAGCTGCGAAATTTATCAAAAAAAGTGCTCAACGTTCACAAGCAGCCTTAGCCCCTCTGATCGCAGCAGAACTCTACGGGCTTGATATTCTTGAAAGAGATGTTGAAGATAACCCTCATAATATTACGCGTTTTGTCATCCTTTCACGATCCAAACGACATGTCCCAAAACCTAAAAATGGTGAAAAAATCATCACCAGTCTTCTTTTTCGAGTGCGCAATGTTCCCGCTGCTCTCTATAAGGCTATGGGAGGATTTGCAACAAATGGTATTAATATGACAAAATTAGAAAGTTATCAAATTGGTGGAAATTTCAATGCAACACAATTTTTTGTTGACATTGAAGGACATCCCGAAGATCCCATGATGAAACTTGCCTTAGAAGAATTGTCTTTCTTTTCTGCTGAATTGCGTATTATCGGTACTTATCCAGCACAAAACGATCGAGCATCGCATGTATAAAAGCAACAAAACCATCATCATTTTTCATTAATGTCGAAAAAATTCTATAATGGAATGGTCTTAGAAAAACTCGTTTTTTTACGCTCAACGTGCTTCATCATGAAGCTAAAGCAGAAAAAGAATAATAATATCCGATAACGGAATATATAAATTGCTTCGATAATGGTTTTTGACAAATTTTATTATGATAAAAAGCAATTCAACGCATACAAAGACCTATGTGAAAGAATACAATAACCAAAAATGAAAGCACTTGTACCATCCATTTTCCTTCATATAAAAGAAAAACTCTTAAGAAAACATATCATTTCCTATAGCAGTGTATCCCAATAAAGATAACGAACTTCTAAATTAGCTCATAAGAATAATTTAACTTATCATAAGGATATACTTAAGATAATAGATCATTCAAGTCTCTTGAGTTCAGATAATTTCAACGTATTTTTATAAAACTATAGGATGTCGTTTAACCATATTTTTTTACATTACATTTGAGCCTTCCTATTTCTAAGCACTGACTTATGATTCATTTTGTTAAAAAAGGAAAAAATAATGAAAAAAATCTTTATGCAAGGATTATTAACTGCAAATATTCTCGCCTACTCTAGTGTTGCATTTGCTGGATTTGGTGAGAGAGAATGGAATTTTGCGCCAAATGAAAGCGTTACGATTGGTATACACAATGAAATACAGCAAGGTGCTGAATATGGGTGCAAAGCATTTAAACCCGAAAAAGCATCCTTTACTTTATCATACTCATCTCCTTCTGACGTCAACAAACTACACATTACTGCAGATGATGAAAAGAAAATAACACATGATAAAGAACATAAGATCTTTATGCTCAAAGATGTAAAATCCCTCGATATAGGTTTCCCTCCATCAGGATATTATACTTTTAAAAATATTACTAAGGAAAGAGTTATTGGTCTAGATTGTGATGCAGGGGATTTTTAATAATATTTTCAATAATGTATTAGCGTTGCGTAGATGTATAATAAAGACTTAAAGTAAGATTTTTTGAAATCAGGCATTGTAAATCATTAACGCTCGGCTTTTGAAAAATTCAGCTTTGTGCTTATGGAATAAAAACTGTATTATAAAGTTAAACCGTCAAGAAAAATAAATTTAAAAAAGACTAAATATTGAAAAGCTTTTGTAAACTGTGAAATTGTTTATTATATTTTTATTACTAGAATAACTTGTTTGTGTGAGTCTATCGTATCTGTCTACACCATTGAAGCCTATCAAAATTGCTACACTCTATATCGTATATAAAAAGAGAAATAAAAAAGCTTTGTTCATGGCAAATCAGTGGAGGCGTTATTTCTGAAAATTTAAACCTCCATTACTTTTTGTTCTCTATAATACAAGAATGAAGTTTAAAGGAAAAAATTTTGGGTTTATGTTATATTTTTTGTTTCTGAGCTTGATTTTTCATTCCAAATCGACAATATGAATTTGGGAGGTTGGTGGTGGACGAACTACTCGCCAACTGGGTCAGGTCTGGAAAGAAGCAGCCCCAACGAGTTCTGGTACGGGTCATCGTGCCAGCCTCCTATTTTGCTGAAGCGATTATTTTTTTACTATATTTTAGCAAAGCATTTAATCTTTAGAGCAGCGTTTTTATGCAGCATGTAAAGCGATTTGATTATTTTTAAGTAAATGATCCCATAAAAAGTACATTGATTGAGAAAAAATCCTTTTATATGAGAGTAGAGTATTGACCTATGCTCTGTGTATGATCAAAATGTACGCATAAAAAACTTCGAAGTTGGAAACATTCATGGAAAATGCACCGGTAGAAACAGCCTATCGTGTTCTTGCTCGTAAATATCGACCTCAGAACTTTTCTGACCTCATTGGTCAGGAGGCTATGGTGCGTACTCTCACCAATGCCTTTGAAAAAGGTCGTATTGCACAAGCGTGGATGTTAACAGGGATTCGTGGTGTAGGTAAAACGACAACGGCACGTATTTTGGCACGTGCGCTCAATTATAAAACAAAAGATATTGACCAACCAACAACTGTCTTAGACTCTCTTGGTGAACATTGCACACAAATTATCGAAGGGCGCCATATTGATGTTATAGAAATGGATGCCGCTTCCCATACCGGCATTGACGATATTCGTGAAATTATTGAACAAATACGCTATCGTCCTGTTTCTGCACGCTATAAGGTTTATATTATCGATGAAGTCCATATGCTCTCAACGCAAGCCTTTAATGGTTTGCTGAAGACGCTTGAAGAACCACCATCCCATGTAAAATTTATTTTTGCTACAACAGAAATTCGCAAAGTTCCCATTACAATTCTTTCGCGTTGTCAACGTTTTGATTTGCGACGAATCGAAGCAAAAGCTTTGTGTGCGCATCTGTGCAAAATTGCGAAATATGAAAAAGTCGAAGTAGAAGATCAAGCACTCTCTATGATTGTTCGTGCTGCAGAAGGCTCTGCACGTGATGCATTATCCTTTTTTGATCAAGCGATTGCCCATAGCAATGGCAATGTTAACGCTGCCGCAGTGCGTACAATGTTAGGATTAGCGGATCAGTCACGTATTATCGATCTCTTTGAGTTTATCATGAAGGGTGATGTTGTCCATGCATTACATGAATTACGCAGTCAATATGATGCGGGCGCTGATCCTCTTACGATATTAACAGAATTAGCTGATTTTAATCATCTGGTTACACGTTTACGTTTCACACCAGAAATAGTGGAAGATTTCTCACTAACAGAAGAACAACGTTTAAGAAGTTTAGACTTTTCAAAAAAACTTTCTGTTCCTGTTTTATCCCGAAACTGGCAAATGTTACTCAAAGGCTTGCAAGAAGTTAATCAAACTGCACGTCCACTGCAAGCAACTGAAATGCTTTTAATTCGTCTTGCACACACAGCTGATCTCCCCACTCTTGATGAAGCTTTAAAAAAACTTACACAAGAAAAAACACCTCTCACGCTCATTGCAAACTCTTCTCATAAAGAATCGATAAATGTCGATAATATAACAAAAGAAACAACAATTGATGGTCATGCTTCCTCGAGCGTTTCAAATACATTACCCAATCAGTCAGATTTAAAAACATCCTTGCAAGCCCCATTAGACCACTCCTTAAAACCAGAAAATTTCGTTAAAAATCAAACGACTAATAAAACCAACTCCCAAGAAGAAACAAAAACTCTAGAAACTTTTCAATCTACGGACTTTTCTGAAAAGAGTGCAAATTTATCGCAGTCTGTCACGCAAATAATGGGAGAGATTACTGAGCCTAAAACTCTCGTAATTAATTCTTTACACGATATTGTTAAATTAGCCGAACAACATAATGACGTGCCTTTCAAACTCCTTATTAAAGAATTTGTTCATCCTGTTTCTTTCGAAACTGGGCATATTACTTTAAGACTTGCTGAAAATACCCCACAATTTCTTACGCATGATATCGAAAAAAAAATCTCTCAATGGACTGAAAAACGCTATGTAATAACTTTTGTTAATGAAGGTGGCGGTCCAACCTTACAGGAAGAAAGTGTAGCGATTCAAAAATCTCTTTTTTCCAATGCTGAGACAGATCCAGATATCGCAAAAATCCTCAACCATTTTCCAGAAGCAAAAATTGTCGATATTCGACTTAATAGAGAAAAAAATGATCTTGATTTACTCCCCGATACCTTTAAAAATACTGATCTCTTTAAAAATGAAAATGATAACAATGATGAATAAGGATACCTATTCCTATGCGTGAAATGATGAGCATGATGAAAAAAGCCAAAGAAATGCAAGAGAAAATGCAGAAAATTCAGGAGGAAATGGCTAACCTGCAAGCTACCGGCACCGCAGGGGGTGACCTCGTCAATATTACGTTAAATGGCAAAAATATTATAACAGCAATTCAAATTGATCCTTCATTACTCAAGCCTGAAGAAGCTGAAATTCTTGAAGATCTCATTATGGCAGCTTATAATGAAGCAAAAACAAAAATTGATAACGCACTAGAAGATAAAACCAAAAGCATGACGGCAGGGCTACCACTTCCGTCAGGTTTCAAACTTCCATTTTAATGTATGGAACAAAATATATGTCTAAATACATTGCCGGCCCTGAAATTGAGAAACTCATTCAGATTTTAGCACGGTTGCCAGGTCTTGGTCCGCGTTCAGCGCGTCGTGCTGCGCTTCATCTTATTAAAAAAAAGGAAACTTTGCTGGAGCCTTTAGGAGCAGCAATACAAACAGCGATAGAAAAAGTCGGCATTTGTTCTGTTTGTGGCAATGTCGATACCATTGATCCTTGTTCAATTTGTACTGATCCGCGACGTGATGATACAACGATCATTGTTGTTGAGGACATTGCTGATCTGTGGGCTCTTGAGCGCGCAAAAACTTTAGCAGCACGTTATCATGTATTGGGTGGCCGACTCTCACCCTTAGATGGAATAGGTCCCGATGAACTCAACATTGACACCTTAATACAACGTGTTGTACAAAAACCAATCACGGAGATTATTCTTGCTGTCAATGCGACTGTCGAAGGACAAACAACCGCTCACTACATCACCGATCAGCTTTCTAATTTTTCAGTTAGAATTACGCGACTTGCCCATGGTGTTCCTGTAGGAGGCGAGCTTGATTATCTTGATGATGGAACTTTAGCAGCGGCTGTACAAGCAAGAACAAATCTTTAAAACTTTTTCATCTTAGCCTTTAGCTCTTTAATAATGGGGGTATTTCAAATGCTAAAGAAAAACCTCTCACTTTTAAACAACTTTGGTCCTGGTATTTTAGTATGTTTACTCATATCAGCTTTAGCGTATGGTTTAGAAGTCTTAGAAAAACAGCTTTTTGGGCAAGCATGGCTTGAAAGTCTTGTTTTAGCAATTCTCTTAGGGTCTGTTACCCGTAGTTGTTTTACAATGCCAACCTATTTTCAAAAAGGCATCAATTTTTGCGCTAAAACACTTCTTGAAGTTGCTATTGTACTTTTAGGAGCAAGCATTAGTATTCATGCCGTTCTTTCCGCTGGTTGGAGTTTACTTGCAAGCATTGTATTCGTTATATTTGTAACCATTATTTTCAGCTTTATCATCGGCCGAGTTTTCGGGCTTTCTAAACATTTGGCAATGCTTGTTGCTTGCGGAAATGCTATTTGTGGGAACTCAGCCATTGTTGCCGTTGCCCCTGTCATTAAAGCAAAACACGAAGAGATTGCTGCATCAATTGCTTTTACGGCTCTTTTGGGGATCCTTATTATTTTATGTCTCCCTTTTGCACATCCCTTTCTGAATTTATCCTTTAACCAATATGGTGTGCTTGCCGGCATGGTTGTTTATGCTGTACCACAAGTTTTAGCAGCGACCGCATCTGTTTCTTTTGCCAGTGTTCAAATTGCAACCGTTGTTAAATTGGTACGCGTTCTCATGTTAGGCCCTCTTATTTTTGCCCTGTCACTCATCTATCGTCGATCAGAACAAATACACTTTCGTTGGCATGCTCTCGTTCCATGGTTTATTATTAGTTTTATTATAATGATGTTGGTTCGCTCGAGTAATCTTATCCCCGAAACCGCTTTAAATCCTATCAAATTTATTGCTCAATTGTTCACGGTTATTTCAATGGCCGCATTAGGACTAGGCGTTGATATCCGCTCATTAAAAAAAGCAGGATGGCGCGTTATTTTAGCTTCAACCTGCTCTATAATTATTCTCGGTATTTGTAGCCTTATCATGATACAATTGAATGATTTAAATCATATAACATTTTGAAATATTTTTTATTTTTTTATTAGCTTTTCATTCTATAATAATTTGCAACAGCGTAACATAAAAATATGGAACTCATATAAAACAATGTCATTTCTTTCATCTCTGCTCTTAATCAAATGGAAAGTTTTTATAAAAGACCGATAGAAATGTGTTCTAATGAGGTTACGCCTCTCACGAAAAGCAAAACGCACAAAACAGAATATATGTATGTTGCACATTCATATATGTGTTAAAAAGACACCTCTCAAGGCACATGCTCTTTTTCACGATAGTGTTCAATGAAGAATACAATTAAAATCACCCATGACGTGATAAAATCTATTGTACAGCCCAATCTTTATGCTTGTGAAGGAACAAATCGGTAGCATCATATTATTTTAGCTCCCAATGTTGAACAACTCTTTCATTTAAATAATCCTTTCTTAAATGATTTTATCCATGCACTAACTTTGTTTATGCTATGTAGGAAAATGGTTTTGATTTATGGATTTAAATTAAATATAGAAACAATAAACTATCATTATAAATCAATTTATGGATAATCAAAACAAATAAGGATCAAATCAACCTTTCGTCTTATTCTATAAAAAGATATTGTTGCTTATTGGCACTAGCAACTTTCATACAAATGAACTATACAACGACAAGAAAGATTAAAAATACCGTAGACTTTTGTTTATCGTTTTATTCAATTGAAATATTTTTATGCTTATTCTTGCTATCGATACTGCTTCAATTTATTGTGCTGTTGCGCTTATTCGTCATAATTCCGTTATTGCGCGTATCGATGAGCGCATGAATAAAGGACACGCTGAAAGACTTATCGGGCAGATTACACAAATAATGACACAAGCCAATATAACACTTGATCAAGTTGAGCGTATTGCTGTCAATGTTGGACCTGGATCGTTTACTGGTGTCCGTGTTGGTGTTGCCACGGCACGTGCTTTGGCATTAGCACTTGAGATACCAGCCGTTGGAGTGAGTGCACTTGAAGCGTTAGCAGTACAAGTCACACCTCATAAAAATACTGCATCAGCAATTACTGTTGTCATTGAAGCAGGAAAAGAAATGTTCTACCATCAAGATTTTCATAATGACTTCACTCCTTTGGGAGCACCGAAATTACAAACAATTGAAAATATCCTCGAAGATTTACCCAACAAAACCCAGCTGACTGGCCCAGCGGCTGATATCGTTATGCAGCATATTAAAAACCATAAAATAAATGAAAAAATTATCCTAGAAAAAATCCCTTGTGAAGCAGCGGATATTGTAAACTATGCTTACCTTGCTGCAAACAAACAACCACAAAATTCGCCTCGTCCCCTCTATCTACGAAGCGCTGATGCAAAACAACAAACCAATTTTGCGTTACCACGAAAAAATAATGTTTAAATCTTCATCGACAAAAAAACATTTTGGAATTGCGCCACTACACGTTAATGATAGTGCTACTCTTCACCAAATTCATCAACATTGTTTTATCCCAGCTTGGGGAAAACGAACTTTTGATACCTTTTTAACAGATCACTCCATCTTCGGATACAAAGTCTTCCTTATTCATCCATCTGATCAAATTTTAGGCTTTTGCCTATGCCGTCTGATTCTTGATGAAGCAGAAATTATCACAATTGCTGTCCATCCTCATTACCGTCAACAAGGAATTGGTACCCTACTTATTGATCATACAATTCGCCATCTTCACGATAAGCGCGCTATAAAATTATTCTTGGAAGTAGAATCCACAAACCTTTCTGCTTTAATCCTTTATCAGCACTTTGAATTTCAAAAAATTTCTGAACGTCTGGCCTACTACCCATCAAAGAATGGTCGCGGTGATGCAATTATCATGCAAAAACTTTTAAGCAAATAGATTGAGATTTATGTGAAAAACATTTAGACAAGCACTATGAATAAAGTAAATCCTAAAAATACATCTCCTGTTGCTCCTAAAAAGGTCTTTATCAAAACCTATGGGTGTCAAATGAACGTTTATGATAGTCAACGGATGACTGATAGTCTCAGTGCGCAAGGCTATGTGACAACGCAAACACCCAATGATGCCGATCTTATTCTTGTTAATACCTGTCATATTCGTGAAAAAGCAGCAGAAAAACTTTATTCTGATCTGGGTCGTTTGCGCGTTATGCGTCAAGAGCGAACACCTGATAAACCTTTGACAGTTGGTGTAACGGGTTGTGTTGCACAGGCTGAGGGAAGTGAAATCTTACGTCGCGCTCCAACAGTGGATCTTGTTATCGGTCCGCAAATGTATCATCGCTTGCCTGAATTGTTAGAAAAAGCTAAACAAGGCAAAAAAATTATCGAAACAGATTATGCTGTTGAAGATAAATTTGCTCATTTGCCTCCTCATAATAAACGTGCAGTAAGAAAACGCGGTGTTAGCGCATTTTTAACAGTACAGGAAGGTTGCGATAAATTTTGCACTTTTTGTGTTGTTCCTTACACACGCGGTGCTGAAATATCGCGCTCTGTCGAGCAAATTACCGAGGAAGCGTGTCAACTCATTGAAGCAGGTGTTAAAGAAATTACGCTGCTTGGACAAAATGTTAATGGTTGGCATGGACAAAGTGCAGATGGTAAAATATGGCGTCTTGGTGATCTTCTTTATCATCTTGCAAAACTGGATGGTTTAAAGCGTTTGCGTTACACAACCAGCCATCCACGTGATATGGATGATAGTCTTATTGCCGCGCATCGGGATCTTGATATATTAATGCCTTACCTGCATCTTCCTGTTCAATCAGGCTCAGATCGCATCTTAAAAGCCATGAACCGCCAACACAAAAGTTCTCATTATCTTCATCTTATAGAAAAAATTCGTAACGCACGACCAGATATTGCCTTTTCAGGTGATTTTATTGTAGGCTTTCCAGGAGAAACAGATGAAGACTTTGAAAAAACCATTAAGCTCATTCAACAAGTACAATACAGTTCAGCTTATTCTTTTAAATATTCCCCCCGTCCTGGAACAGTGGGAGCTACAATGAAAAATCATGTTGATGAATCTGTAAAAGATGCTCGACTTCAACATTTACAAGTTCTTCTCCTCGAACAGCAAAATACATTTTTACGTTCTAAAATCGGTCAAAAAACGGATGTTCTTATCGAAAAAACTGGACGTCACTCAGGGCAAATGGTGGGACGTTCCCCTTGGCTTTTACCGGTTGTCGTCAATACAGAATCCTCTACAGGTAGCGTGATAGAAATTCATATTAAAAATGCAAGCTCAAATAGTTTTGTTGGTGAAGTGATAAATAGGACTCTATCATCTTGTTAATAATAAAAATTTTGGAAAACTCTTTTATTTTTAAATAAAATAATTACATCTAAAAAATGAATTTTTATGAAAGAAAATTTGTCTTTTATAGAGTTTACTCAAAAAAATGCGTAATATTTATGTAGATATGGAGAATAGACTGAAAGCTTCAAATGAAAAAATAAAGCGCGTTAAAGAAAAAACAAATGCCGACATTGAAAAAATTGATCCCTTGGAACAAGAAAGCGCTTCAGATACGAGTCAAGTTGTTTTGATTTTCGAAAATAATAAATATGCAAAAGTGGTTTTTGGTAAATTTGACGAAAATCTTGCTTATATCGAAAAAAAACTCAAACTGAGTATTCATCCACGTGGTAATGAAATTTTAATCCATGGAAGTGTTTCTGTTATAAAGCATGCGCAATATGTATTACAGCAACTTTATGAACGTGCAAAAACACATCAAGAGCTCACTTTATCAGATATAAAAGGAGCGATTGCTATGGCAACTATACCACAGAAGAAGAAAGAAGACACGATAACACACAAATCTGCAACGAAACGTATACCAGCACGGTTGAGTACCCACAAAAAAATAATTCATGCAAGGACACCAACACAAGATGCTTACATACGCGCTATGGGACATACTGAACTTGTGTTTGGTGTAGGACCAGCAGGAACAGGAAAAACCTATCTTGCTGTTGCTCATGCTGCAATGCTTCTGGAACGTGGTATCATTGAGCGAATTATTCTCTCGCGTCCTGCTGTTGAAGCTGGAGAACATCTGGGGTTTCTTCCTGGTGATCTCAAAGAAAAAGTCGACCCCTATTTACGACCACTTTATGATGCTCTTTATGATATGATGCCCGCTGAAAAAATAGAACGCATTTTAGCTTCTGGTGTCATAGAAATTGCTCCTCTTGCCTTTATGCGCGGGCGAACGCTTTCTCATGCTGCTGTTATTCTTGATGAGGCACAAAATACGACACCCATGCAAATGAAGATGTTCCTTACACGTCTTGGAGAAGGAACACGTATGATTGTTACCGGTGATGTAAGCCAAATTGATTTGCCTATAGGGCAAAAATCAGGTCTCATTGAAGCAATCCGCATTCTTTCAAATATAGAAAATATTGCCATTGTGCGTTTTGATGAAAAAGATGTTGTACGCCACCCCCTTGTTGCTACTATCGTTCATGCCTATGATTGTGATTCTGAAATACAAAATAAAAAAAAATCACGCGCATGCGATACATTAAAAAATGAATTTGATTCATCATGATTATTATTGATATAATGGTTAAAAGCGCAGGGTGGAATGATGAGGAAATGCTTTATAATATCACCGAAAAAGCATTAACGATGACGATGCATCATGTTTCGTTGGAAAATGTTGTAAGTGAAATTAGCCTGCTTTTTACGGATGATGAACATATGGCACAAATCAATGCACAATGGCGGGGTAAAAATAAACCCACCAATGTATTATCCTTTCCGGCGTTCCCAATTAAAGCTGGAACCCCTCCTGGTCCCATGCTGGGGGATATTATTATTGCGCGAGAAACTGTTGTGCTCGAAGCAGAAAAACAAGGAAAAACCTTTCAAGACCATTTAACGCATATGATCGTTCATGGTATTTTGCATCTGCTTGGCTATGACCATGAAACCGATGATGAGGCCCATCAAATGGAAATACTCGAAAGAGAAATTCTTCAAAAGCTTTCCATAAGAGATCCTTACGCTGAGTTATCTATAAATGATAAAATTTAACTTTTAACATCAATATGACGAGCATATCAATTAGCCTCTTATTCACCAATCATAAAAAGAAAGTTTAGAAGATTTTAAAACCATGGCAAACAAAATAAATGCACAAAATAATAGTCAAACATCTTCTAATAGTGAAAAAGATCCCTCTCAACAAATGAATCATACAGAAAAATACTCCCTAATGAATTATTTGTTTTCATTCTTACGGGGCCGTAGTAGTTGTGCATCTACATCACTGCGCGATGATCTTACCGTTGCACTTGCGACTAACAATGAAAAAGATACTACCCTCTTCTCACCTGAAGAACGTACTATGCTGCATAATATTTTACGCTTGCGTGAAGCACGCGTGGATGATGTTATGATACCGCGCTCTGAAATTGAAGCATTGGAAATAAATACCTCGCTTGGAGAAGCCCTTAAATGTTTTGCAAAAATTGGTCATTCTCGCATACCTGTTTATGCTGAAACTTTAGATGATCCGCGCGGCATGATCCATATCCGCGATATTCTTAATTATATGACGCGCTTCATTATCAACCCTACAAAAACTGATCAGAAATCTGATTTACTTCAATTAAACCATACAGATTTACATACCCCTATCGGTGAATTGGGTTTGATCCGAACCGTTCTCTTTGTTCCCAGTTCTATGCTTGCAAGCAAATTATTAACACGGATGCAAACCACACGAACACAAATGGCTTTAGTTATTGATGAACATGGGGGTACAGATGGTCTCGTTTCAATGGAGGATATTGTTGAATTGGTCGTTGGTGATATCGAAGATGAACATGATCATGTCGACAATGCTATCGTACGAGAACACAACAATAAATGGCTTGTTGATGCAAGAACCGAACTAGAAGATGTGGAGAAAGCTCTTGGACCTGATTTTATCGTAGGGGAATATGGTGATGAGGTTGATACTATTGGTGGTTTAATTGTCTCTATTCTTGATCGTATTCCTGCAAAAGGTGAAGTCGTCGAAGCTGTTCCTGGCTATAAATTCCGTATTTTAGAAGCTGATAAACGCCGAATTAAGCGATTGCGCATTTTTCGCATTCCAGAAAATGAGAACCTTGAAAATAATGCCATCTCTAAAGAATAGTCGAGCGTTTTTAAACAATTTTATTGTTTTTTCGCTCTCTGTTAACGGCTGGAAGCGGCAGGCGTGGATATTTCTGTGTGGTGCTCTTACTTCCTTTGCTCTTCCGCCCTTTTATTTAACACCTCTTTGCTTTTTAACTTTTCCTATTTTTATTGTTTTTCTTGATTCAATACAAACCACCAAAAACAATAAGAAACGATTTTTTACCTATGCTTTAAGCTGTGGGACCTTTGGTTTTAGTTATTTTATTTGTGGACTTTGGTGGCTCTGCAATGCTTTGTTAACAGATCCAGATTCTTTTGGGTGGGCAGTCCCACTCGCCATTTTATTTCCTCCTCTCTACCTTTCTCTTTATTGGTTTCTTTCTGGTTTTATTGTCGGTTTATTATGGACAAAAGGAATAGCACGCTTTTTTGTCTTAGCTTTTGCCTTAGGATTAGCCGAGTGGTTGCGTGCGTTCTTATTCACAGGATTTCCATGGAATGCTCTTGGCTATACAGCCATGCCAACCCCGATGTTCATGCAGTCTGATGCAATCGTGGGACTTTATGGAATGAATATTCTTGCCGTCTTAACCTACAGTTTGCCAACCGTTTTACTCACGGATGAAAAAAAGAAAGTAGCATTTTTTCTTTGCCTAGCACTCATATTCATTCACAGTGGTTTTGGATTTTATCGTCTCCATACGATAGAGAATACAACTAAAGATCAAAAGAACAATTATTGGGTTCGCATTGTTCAACCTTCTATCCAACAAAATATAAAATTGCGCGATGATACACGAGAAGCTATGTTGGAAGCGCATATGCATCTGAGTGCAACACCAATAACTGGTAAAAATCCAGAACCCGATTTTATCGTATGGCCCGAAGCATCCGTTCCTTACCTTCTCTATGATAACTCATCTGTCACAATGCATATTGCCTCTCTTTTAAAACCTAAACAATGGGCTATTATCGGAGCAATACGCGCCAGTGATGATCTTTCTCATTCCCAAACACAATATTTTAATACAATTGCAGTCATTAACGCTCAAGGGAATATTTTACACACTTCTGATAAACTTCATTTGGTCCCTTTTGGTGAATATCTTCCCTATCAGAATTTATTAAAAAAGATTGGATTGCGTATTCTTGCTGATAATATTGGTGGATATAACGCTGCACAAGTACGCAAAACTGTCACAATGCCAAACGGATTTTCTTATCTACCATTGATTTGTTATGAAGCAATATTTCCTCATGAAATGACTTTTAAAGGTTCCCCGCCTCAAGCAATCATTAATGTTACAAATGATGCGTGGTTTGGTGTAACACCAGGTCCCTATCAACATCTTCAACAAGCACAGCTTCGTGCCATTGAACTGGGAATTCCCCTCATACGAGCAGCCAATAATGGAATATCAGCTGTTATTGATTCTTATGGACGAATCGTTGTAGCTCTTCAACAAAATGCTGTGGGCATTATTGATTCAAAAATTCCATCATCCATTACTCCTATAGGAAGCAATGAATATAGAACTTTGTCTACTTTTATCTTATTCATCCTTATGCTATTGTGTCGTATTGGTTTTGCTTTTACAAAACAACTTAAATGATTCAAGTGCTCCTTGCACGGTATTATGTTGCGTGTACCAGTAATATTGGGAAAAAGTATTACATGTTATTTTAATTATATGATAAACCAGCTTCGCATAAATCTGATGTTGGTTTAAAAGAGAAATGCTGGAAATTAAAGAGTTGCATTATGACCGAAACTAGAAAAAAACCTGACCCTATAGATATCTATGTTGGAACTCGTATCCGTTTACGTCGTAATATTTTAGGACTTACTCAAGAAAAACTAGGTGAAAAATTAGGCATTACTTTTCAGCAAATCCAAAAATATGAAAAAGGGACAAACCGCATTGGTGCCAGTCGTCTTCAAGCGATAGCAGAAATTATGGATGTTCCTGTTTCTTACTTTTTTGATAAAGGTCTTACCTCCCAACAGGTAGAGGGCTTTGCTGAAAGTGATCACAATTTTATGGACTTTTGTTCTAGCAACGAAGGTATCCAGCTCATGCGGGCTTTTACGAATATATCTGATGCTAAAGTGCGTCGCAAAATCATTGACTTGGCAAAAGCACTTTCTGAGGAAGATTTGGCAGATAAGCTATAAAATTAAAATTATATTTTTTCTCTCTTATTCATATAAATTTGCATTGACGATTTGCTATGGAATTGGCAAACCGTAGAGATTTTAGTAGGCAATTAATTGAATTGTTGGTTTTCTTTTTGAAGGAGTTCCTATGCCGCATCAAGATTATCTTTTTACGAGCGAATCGGTATCGGAAGGACATCCTGATAAAATTTGTGATCGTATTTCCGATGAAATCGTTGATATGATCTATAAAGAAGCACAAAAGACTGGGACTGATCCGTGGTTAGTGCGCGTTGCTTGTGAAACTCTCGTCAGTGTAAACCGTGTTGTTATTGCCGGTGAAGTTCGTGTTCCCGATACGCTCTTAAAAAAAGATAAAAATAAAGAATTTATCTATGATGAAACTGGCTTTCCACTCATTAATCCTACGCGATTTCGGACAGCAGCGCGCCGTGCTATTCGCGCCATTGGCTATGAACAAACAGGTTTCCATTGGAAAACCGTTAAAATTGATGTTCTTTTGCGCCCTCAATCCACTGATATTGCAAGAGGTGTTGATAATGCAACGGATCGGCATGGTGAAGAAGGAGCAGGTGATCAAGGCATCATGTTTGGGTATGCTTGTCGTGAAACACCTGACCTTATGCCCGCGCCAATTTATTATGCGCATAAGATTCTCAAACTTCTTGCCGCAGCCCGCCATAAAGGGGAAGGAGAAACTAGTAAATTAGGACCAGACGCTAAAAGCCAAATCACTATACGCTATAAAGATGGAAAACCTATAGAGGTAACATCCATCGTTCTTTCAACACAGCATCTTGACGAAAGTTGGGATTCCAATAAAGTCCGTGCAGTCGTTGAGCCTTATATTCGTCAAGCTTTACATGATATTCCCATTGCAGCTCAATGCAGTTGGTATATTAACCCAACAGGAAAATTTGTCATTGGTGGCCCTCAAAGCGATGCTGGATTGACGGGACGCAAAATTATCGTGGACACTTATGGAGGTGCTGCCCCCCATGGAGGCGGTGCTTTTTCAGGAAAAGATACAACAAAAGTTGATCGTTCTGCCGCGTATGCGGCACGCTATCTAGCTAAGAATATTGTTGCTGCTCATTTAGCAGAGCGATGCACGATTCAACTCTCCTATGCAATTGGAATTGCACAACCTTTGTCGATTTATCTTAATCTTCATGGAACAGGGAAAGTTGATGAAAAGGTTATTGAAGCAGCCATTCGCAAAATAATGGACCTCTCCCCCACTGGAATTCGAAAACATCTTGACCTTAATAAACCGATCTACACAAAAACAGCAGCTTACGGTCATTTTGGGAGAAAACCAAAACATGATGGTTCGTTTTCATGGGAAAAAACGGATCTCGTAAAAACACTTCAAACAATGATCAAAATCCCATGATTAAATATAATACACGCAAGAGTGAAGCCTTTTTTGGACGCCGCCAAGGAAAGCAGCTACGAAACAGTCAGCTTGTGCGTATAAAAACGCTTCTCCCCAATTTTAATATTGATTTAAATGCCCCTCCTCCCTCAAACCTTACATCCTTATTTTTAAGCAAAGTAAAAGATATTCGACTTGAAATCGGCTTTGGTGGTGGTGAACATTTACTCCATGAAATGGAGCATTTTCCACAAACCGGTTTTATCGGCATCGAGCCTTTTATCAATGGCATAGCAAAAATATTGTCCTCCCTTGAACAGCATACACACCATCAAAATCATCTTCGTCTTTATAATGATGATGCTACACACCTGCTTGATTGGCTTCCTGATAACTCACTTGATGGCATAGATCTTTTCTATCCTGATCCTTGGCCGAAAAAGAAACACTGGAAACGACGTTTCATCAATATAAAAAATCTTAACCGTTTTGCTCGCGTTCTTAAAATGGGAAAAAAATTTCGCTTTGCTAGCGATATAGACAGTTATGTAAATTGGACCATCTATCATTTTACACACCATGATCACTTTGAGTGGAACGCTGAAAGCCCCCAAGATTGGAAGACCCCATATCCACTATGGAGAGGAACCCGCTATGAAGCAAAAGCTTTACGCGAAGGACGAACGCCTACCTATCTCACCTTTATCAAGAAATAAAAGATCAAGCGCTTTTCTCATAAACATCTTGAAAAGTTTTGATTTTAAGAGTATCAATAAGTAAATTCTTGGTCTTATGATGAAGAGTGGGTCGTGGGGCCTGCTCTTTTTTAATATTATAAGATTGGTGAAAATAACTTGGATAAAATGTATGAACGAAGCTGAAAAAATAAGCAATCTTGATGAGCCACGCCTTTTTGAAGAAGATGGTATCGAGGCGCGAGTTGCTGCTCTTGTCATACCACTCCTTAAACCTTTAGGTTTTCGTTTGGTTCGTGTGAAGCTTCTTGGACAAAATGGTTTAACTCTTCAAATTATGGTTGAACGGGCTGATGGCTCTCTAACCGTGGAAGATTGTGAAATTGTTAGTCGGACTGTTTCCCCTCTCCTTGACGTGGAAAATGTTATCGAACGCAAATATCATTTAGAAATCTCATCGCCTGGAATTGACCGCCCATTGGTAAGAAAATCCGATTTTTTTCATTGGCAAGGACATCTTGCAAAAATTGAAACCAAAATAACTATTGATGGACGCCGAAAATTTCGTGGAACACTTACTAATATCACGCAAGATGGATTTATTTTAAACACTGATAAAGCTGCTTACGGAGAAGCCATGTATACCTCTATTTCTTTTTGTGATATCACAAGCGCGCATTTAGTGCTTACCGATGAGCTTATTCGCGATGCATTGAAAAAGAATAAAGATTTAAGTCAACAATTCATTCCCGAAGATAATCCTATTGACTCAATACAGACGCTCAATTTCAAAAAATAATATCACTGGGAAATACCCATCGTGTGGCACAAAGAAGGAGAAATTTGATGGCTACAAGCGCTAACAGGCTTGAAATTCTGCAAATTGCAGATGCTGTTGCACGTGAAAAGTCAATCGACCGTGAAATTGTTATTTCTGCGATGGCTGACGCTATTCAGAAAGCAGCACGTTCTCGTTATGGTCAAGAAACCAATATTCGTGCTGAAATCAATTCCAAAACAGGTGAAATTAAATTACAACGCCTGCTTAAAATTGTTGATGTTGTTGAAGACTATACAACGGAAATTACTTTGTCCGATGCACTCAAACGTCAAGCAGATGCAAAAGTTGGCGATTTTTTTGCTGATCTTTTACCTCCTATGGATTTTGGACGCATCGCAGCACAATCTGCTAAACAGGTAATTGTACAAAAAGTACGCGACGCAGAGCGTGATCAGCAATATGAAGAATTCAAAAATAAAGTTGGTGAAATTATTTCTGGGACAGTCAAGCGTGTGGAATATGGCAACGTTATCGTTGATTTAGGACGCGGTGAAGCTATTGTGCGTCGTGATGAATTAATTCCCCGTGAATCCTTCCGCTATGGAGACCGTATTCGTGCTTTTGTCAATGATGTGCACCGTGAAACGCGTGGACCTCAAATTTTTCTTTCACGCACCCATCCTCAATTTATGGTAAAACTTTTTACGATGGAAGTTCCAGAAATTTAT
This sequence comes from Bartonella sp. MM73XJBT.G, assembly GCF_028618435.1. Taxonomy (GTDB): domain Bacteria; phylum Pseudomonadota; class Alphaproteobacteria; order Rhizobiales; family Rhizobiaceae; genus Bartonella. The sequence continues at coordinate 77,871 of NZ_JAQISW010000004.1, read as the reverse complement.
GATGGTATTATAGAAATCAAATCAGTTGCTCGTGATCCAGGTTCACGAGCCAAAATCGCCGTTGTTTCACGCGATGGTTCCATTGATCCTGTTGGAGCCTGTGTGGGAATGCGAGGAAGCCGCGTACAAGCTGTTGTTGCAGAGTTACAAGGTGAAAAAATTGATATTATTCCTTGGTCGCCTGATGCTGCAACATTTGTCGTTAATGCACTGCAACCTGCTGAAGTTTCTAAAATCATTCTTGATGAAGATGCTGAACGTATTGAAGTCATTGTTCCAGATGACCAACTCAGCCTTGCTATTGGACGACGCGGACAAAATGTTCGCTTAGCTTCGCAGCTAACGGGATGGAATATTGATATTTTAACGGAAAAGGAAGAATCTGAAAATCGTCAAAAACAATTTACTGAACGCAGTAAATTGTTTATGGATGCCTTAGAGGTTGACGAAATGATCGGACAGGTTATGGCTTCAGAGGGTTTTTCTTCTATTGAAGAAATCGCCTATATTGATCTTGAAGAGATTGCTTCTATTGATGGTTTTGACCATGATACCGCTGCGGAGATCCAAAGTCGAGCCCGCGAATATCTCGAACATCAGGAAAAAGAACTTGATGAAAAACGCAAACAGCTTGGGGTTTCTGACGAATTGAGAACACTTCCTGGAATGACAAGTGCTATGTTGGTTGCTGTGGGTGAGGATGGTGTAAAAACAATAGAAGACTTTGCTGGCTATGCGGTTGATGATTTAGCTGGTTGGAGAGAACGTAAAGAAGGACAAACAAAGAGTTTTTCTGGTATTTTAACCTCTTTTGACATTACACGTGCGGATGCAGAAGCTATGGTTTTAGCTGCACGTGTACAAGCAGGCTGGATAGACCAAGCTGATCTTATTATAGAAAATCCTGTAGAAGATGAAAATTCTACAGAAAATGAAAAAACAGATGATTTGAATGTGGATACACTTTAAATGAATGAACGAACTTGCATTGTGACCCGACAAAATGCTTCAGCACAAACGCTGATCCGCTTTGTCATTGGTCCCAATAATCAAATTGTTCCTGATCTTAAAGCGAATTTACCAGGGCGTGGCGTTTGGATTTCTGCCCATCATGCTCTTATTGGTAAAGCGATCAAACAGAAAGCTTTTCATAAAAATTTTAAAACAGATGTTGAGGTTGCACCAAATCTTGTGCATATTGTTGATACGCTTTTACTCAAATCTGCTCTTTCAAGCCTTTCCATGGCGAGAAAAGCAGGAGCTGTTGTCATGGGAGCAACCAAAGTTGACACTGCTATCCGCTCTGGTCAAGTTATTTTTGTACTTCATGCTAAAGAAGCAACAGAAGATGGAAGACGAAAAATTGCACAGGCCATCCATACAATACAACAACAAACAAATCGGACGATAAAAACAATATCTTTATTTACAAGTGATGAAATGCGCGTGGCTTTTGGCTCTAATCCTGTCATGCATGCCGCCTTATTGGACACAAAGGCTGCGGAAGGATTTCTTAAGACGACATATAAATTGATCAGCTATCGTGATGACAAGCATAGTAAGCACGGTGAGATGACGGCACAATCCGTGAAGGAAGTACAATGAGTGAAAATAACAACGACAAAACAACAAGCAAGAAGACACTAACTCTCAAGCGGTCTGTCTTGGAAACGAGTACGGTCAAACAAAACTTTAGCCATGGCCGTACGAAGGCTGTCGTTGTCGAAACCAAACGACGTAAAATTACGCGACCCGATGAAAAAGCTGAAGTACAACAGCCTATTACAAAACCACATGTTGCACCCCAGCGCTCTAAGCCTTGTTTTGAGGAAAAAAAACCTCAAGAATCTGTGGCCAAAAGCAATCTTTCATCGGCTGAAATGGAAGCAAGACTTCGCGCTTTAGAAGAAGCACACATCCAAGAAAGAATAACGCGAGAACAAGCTGAAAAAGAAGCGATACGCGCTAAAGAGCGTGAAGAAATTTTAAAGAAAGAAATTAAAGAAAAAGAAATACTTCAAAAACAAGAAGAAGAAAAATCGCCGATACAGGTTCCACCTGTTTTTTCTGAGCCTCCCCTCATCGAAAAGACAGATATTCCTATTACGCCTAAAAACACAACTGTGATTGAAAAGCGCAAAATAGATGAAAGTAAAGAGGAAGAACGGCATAGCCGACGTGCTAATCCTGCTAAATCAGAAATACGTGCACCAAAAGTTATCAAAGGAGCTGATGAGCGACGCCGTGGAAAACTAACTCTTAATAGCGCGCTAGACGATGAAGGAAGTGCGCGGGGGCGATCAATGGCTGCAATGCGACGCAGACAGGAAAAATTTAAGCGTGCACAAAACCAAGAACCAAGAGAAAAAATTTCTCGTGAAGTTGTTCTTCCTGAAACAATTACCATTCAAGAGCTCGCACAACGTATGACTGAGCGTTCTGTTGATGTCATTAAATTTTTAATGAAACAAGGACAAATGATGAAACCTGGCGATGTTATTGATGCAGATGTTGCCGAACTCATCGCTGTTGAATTTGGCCATACTGTTAAACGTGTTTTAGAATCTGATGTAGAGGAAGGTATCTTTAATATAACAGATAATCCTCAAAACATGCAGCTGCGTCCCCCTGTTGTAACCATTATGGGCCATGTTGACCACGGAAAAACTTCTCTTTTGGATGCTATTCGTAAAGCAAATGTTGTTTCTGGTGAAGCAGGTGGTATTACGCAGCATATTGGCGCCTATCAAGTAGAACAAAACGGTCAAAAAATTACCTTTATTGATACACCAGGGCATGCTGCATTTACTGCTATGCGTGCCCGTGGAGCTCGTGTTACTGATATTGCCGTTCTTGTTGTAGCCGCTGATGATAGTGTCATGCCGCAGACAATTGAATCAATTAATCACGCTAAAGCTGCAGGTGTTCCTATTATTGTTGCTATCAACAAAATTGATAAACCCGCTGCAAATGCACAAAAAGTGCGTACAGAACTTTTACAACACGAAGTGTTTGTTGAAACTATGGGTGGTGAGACTTTGGACGTTGAAGTTTCCGCTAAAACGGGCCAAAACCTTGATAAACTTCTTGAAGCTATCCTTCTTCAGGCTGAAATGCTTGATCTAAAAGCAGATCCTCAACGAACTGCAGAAGGCGTTGTCATTGAAGCTAAACTCGACCGTGGACGCGGATCTGTTGCAACCGTTCTTGTTCAAAAAGGTACATTACATCCTTCTGATATTATTGTTGCCGGAAATGAATGGGGGCGGGTGCGTGCTTTAATTGACGACCATGGTCGCCATGTCAAAGAAGCCGTTCCCTCTACACCCATTGAAATTTTAGGCATGCAAGGAACACCACAAGCTGGAGACCGTTTTGCTGTTGTCACGCATGAAGCAAAAGCACGTGAGATTTCTGAATACCGTCAGCGCTTAGCACGTGATAAAGCTGTTGCGCGACAAACCGGTTCGCGTGGCTCTCTCGAACAGATGATGACAAAATTGCAAACCACTGGTATTAAGGAATTTTCTCTCATTATCAAAGGGGATGTGCAAGGATCAATTGAAGCAATCGCTTCGGCATTGGAAAAACTAGGGAATGATGAGGTTCGTGCGCGTGTTGTACATTCTGGTGCTGGAGGGATTACAGAAAGTGATATTTCTCTTGCAGAAGCTTCTAACTCAGCTGTTATTGGTTTTAATGTTAGAGCCAATAAACAGGCACGTGATTTTGCTAAAACACAAGGAATTGAAATTCGTTATTACAACATCATTTACGATCTTGTTGATGACATCAAAGCGGCCATGTCTGGTCTCCTCTCACCAGAACAGCGTGAAACTTTCCTTGGTAATGCTGAAATTCTAGAAGTCTTTAATATTACAAAAATCGGAAAAGTCGCGGGATGTCGTGTGACAGAAGGTAAAATAGAACGAGGAGCCGGTGTTCGCCTTATCCGTGATAATATCGTTATTCACGAAGGAAAACTGAAAACTCTCAAGCGTTTCAAAGATGAAGTCAGTGAAGTGCAAAGTGGTCAAGAATGTGGAATAGCCTTTGAAAATTATGAAGATATGCGTGCAGGAGACATCATTGAGACCTTCCGTATTGAACATATTAACCGCACATTATAAAATAATCCAATAGTCTTTACTCTATTTAAAAATGAGAGAAGTTATTGGAATTCTATACACAATATCTCTTTTTTTCCTTATTTGGATGCTCAAAAGAAGAGGTCTTGGAGCAAGGACAAAACTTTGATGAAAAATGCAGGACCATCACAACGGCAACTTAGAGTAGCAGAGCAAGTGCGTCATGCAATAGCACATATACTACAGCGTGATATTTTGCTTGATGATGTTTTGAAGGATGTTGTCATTTCTGTCTCTGAAGTGCGCATGTCACCAGATTTAAAAATTGCTACTTGCTTTGTATCGCCTCTCAGCACACTTAAAAATTCTTCCCATATCGATGTTGTTGATACCCTCAATAAACATAGTCGTTTTCTCCGTGGAGAAATCAGTCATACGTTACGACAAATGAAATATATGCCAGAACTGCGTTTCCGACTTGATAATAGTTTTGATAATTTTTCAAAAATTGACGCCCTCCTCCGGTCACCTGAAGTTGCGCGTGATCTTCATAAGGATAAAGATGAGGATTAAAGAAATGACACGGCAACGCAAAAAAAAAGGACGTCCTGTTTCTGGCTGGGTCATATTTGATAAACCAAAAGGAATGAAATCAACAGAAGCTGTTTCACAAATCAAATGGCTCTTTCATGCACAAAAAGCAGGACATGCGGGTACGCTTGATCCTCTTGCTTCAGGTCTCCTCCCTATAGCCTTAGGTGAAGCAACCAAAACCGTTCCTTACGTGATGCAAGGCAAAAAAACATACCGTTTTCATATCGCTTGGGGGCAAGAACGTTCAACAGATGATTTAGAAGGAAAAATAACGAAAACATCTCTCAAACGTCCAACACGAGAAGAAATACTTGCTCTTCTTCCTCAATATACAGGTGTTATTTTGCAAACACCTCCACAATTTTCAGCAATTAAAATTGCTGGAAATCGCGCTTATGATCTAGCGCGTGAAGGGGAAGTCGTTGAAATTGCGCCCCGCAAAGTAGAAATAGAAACTTTCGAGTTAATAGAAATGCCTACCAAAGAGCACTCTGTCTTTGAAATAACCTGCGGAAAAGGAACTTATGTACGCTCTTTAGCACGCGATATGGGACGTGATCTGGGTTGCTATGGGCATATCGCTGATTTAAGACGTATTGCCGTTGCACCTTTTTATGAAGAGGATCTCATTACATGGGATGAACTAAAAGAAGCAATATCACCAAGTAAAAACACCATAGATGAAAATGAGAGTTCTTTTGAAAAAGACTTCTCAACGCTCGATGAACTGTTAATTGAAACGGGAGCTGCTTTAGATTGTCTCCCGCATTATCCGCTTACTGAAACCCAAGCGCAAAGAGTTATGAGAGGGCATTCTATTCCTTTATATGCCTATAAAACACCCCTTGATGAAGAGGAGGTTTGCACCCTCTATAAGGAACAACTTCTTGCTATTGGCACTCTTGATAAAGGTCTATTTAAACCAAAGCGGACTTTTACAATTTAAGTGTTTCTTTCTTCTAACCGTTTCTGACTGAAAGATATTCCCTATCAAATTAAGAGAAATATTTTGCTTTTATTTCTCTATGCTCATCTCATTCATATCAAAATTTAAAGATAGTCCTACAAACCAACACCATCATACACTTTGCCATCCCTTAATTTTAAAACCTTTGTATTTAAAAAGCTTCATAAGAGGCTTTTTTATTCCTTTTCAATCATTTTTATCAAAACATTAGTCTCTTTTGTACGTACAAGAAAATAGTTTTTATTGATGCAATATAAATAAAATCAATAGATTCAAAATGAAAGAAGATTAAAATCTTTGGAACCATTACTAGAAAAATGACAAAGTGCCATTATAAATCAATATACTAAACATTTAAATACTTATTTTCTTGTGCTTATGCTAACCAATTGATCTAAAGAATATAATAACCATATTAAAAAGCTGCTCTAACCTTAAGGAAGATGATCCGAAGGAACTTTTAAGAGCATCTCATTGGCTTGGGGGATTGTCTGTCGTTCAATCATGCGATGCACCCTTATACCGTTAGGAGCACAATTTAAATGTCGCAAACGCTTATTAACTTCAGCATCCGCTTTTGTGCGACGGTGATTATGGCGTAAATAATCTACCCATGTTGACATATGATAAGCCTCTGTCCAATATTCAGGTCTTTCAAGATCTCGTAAAAGAACCCATTGGCGCGCACCATCACGTAAACGAATATGACGTCGGCGCGTCATCACTTTGAGAAACTCTTCCAGATCATTTTCATGAATTTGATAGTCGATCATGATCATAATCGGACCACTTCTTGCTTTTAGGTCGAGTAAGAGTTCTGGCTCTCTAAAATGATCAAGAGGATTCAAATCAATTTGCGGGATTTCTTGAATTCTAAATTTTACCCCCGCAAGAGCCCCAACAATCAAGAATAGAGAACAAACACTCAAAGCAATTGTTGGAGAATAACCATCAGCCAAAATTCCCCAGATTGCACTACCAATAGCCATCCCTCCGTAAGATGATGTTTGGTAAAGCGCTAAAGAACGTGCAACAACCCAGCGTGGTGTAGAGAGTTGTACAGATGTATTAAACAATGATAATGCCAAAACCCAACATAAACCTGCAGGGAATAAAGCAATATGGCTAATAATCAGTGAGCGACTTATTCCCAATAAAAAACAAGAAAAGGCGAAACCAATAAATGCACTTGCAATGATTGTTTCTGAACGAAAATGATGCCGTACAAATGCATTAATAATCCCTGCTGTCATGGCTCCTAAGCCAAAACAACCAAGTAATGTACCGTAAAGAAGTGCACTCCCTCCGAGAACTTTATGCGCAACAATTGGCAAAAGAGCTAAAACCGAAATCGCCCCTATACCAAAAAGAAACGCTCGAACCATAATACTCAAGAGATTAGGTGACATCGCAACATAACGTAAACCATCTGAGACAGCTCCTAACAGTCTTTCTCTTGGCAATGGATTGTTTTCATAATTCGATTTCCAGAAAAATAATGCACCAATAAGAGGGATATAGCTTATAGCATTAAACAAAAAAGCGGCAGATGCCCCCAAAGTTGCAATGATGGCACCTCCAATAGCAGGACCAACACTTCGCATCAAATTAAAGCCGACACTATTCAAACTAACAGCAGCAGGAATATTTTCCCTGCTCACTATATCTCCTATCGTTGCTTGCCAAGAAGGATTATAAAAAGCTGTGCCACATCCAATCAAAAACGTGAAACATAATAAAAGCCAAGGTGTTAAAAATCCCATATAGGCTAAAATAGATAAACTCATGGATATGACCATCATCATAATCTGTGCGCACAGCATAATTTGACGCCGATTAAAATTGTCTGCTAATGCCCCTGCCATTAAAGAAAACATAACAAGTGGTAATGTTGTCGCACTCTGAACCAACCCAACCATGGAATGCGAAGAACTAATTAACGCCATTAACCACCCTGCTCCAACAGCCTGTATCAGCCCTCCTAAATTAGAAATAAGAGTAGATGACCATAAATTTCGAAATACCGAATTACGAAAAAGTTTGAATGTTGAAATGCTCTGCATCTTTTTCCTCCAAATCGGTATTTATCATTTTTGTTACTACACACACGCTCATAATCTTTGTATCAAAAGGATGCATAATTCTTTAAAAAACTTCTCATAAAACTCTATTTAAATCAATATTTCAAAACAAAAGCTTTATTTAAAGAAAGACTTCAAAATGCTGTCAAGGACTAGTATTTTAATCTTCTTTCCTATATAAGAGCAAAAATAGGTAGGAGTCTTTGACTCTTCTTATTTTTTCGTAGACCCTGGCTGAACGACATCTCGGCTATGGGTGGCTTTATGTTTCTTTGTTTTTTGAAAGGATAATACGATGTCGATTACAGCTGAACGTAAACAAGCTCTTGTCGCAGAATACGCAAATAAAGTTGGTGATACAGGATCACCAGAAGTACAGATTGCTGTACTTTCTGAACGTATTTCTAATTTAACAAACCACTTTAAATCTCACAAAAAAGATAATCATTCTCGTCGTGGTCTTTTAAAGATGGTGTCTCAACGTCGGCGCCTTCTTGATTATCTTAAAGGAATTGACCAAAATCGTTATCAGATACTTATCAAGAAGTTAGGTTTGCGTCGCTAAAAAAAATGGGGTGGTGTAAAACACCACCCATTTTTTCAGCATGTTGCCTTTAGATAAAAATTTAAAAACTGACAAGTTATTATGTGATAGAGCTGCTCATTATTTCGTATTTAAGGCGATTCATCTCTCTCTTCTCACAACAAAAATGGAAGTAAGCTTGTTGTACACCCCAGAACTTGAAAATATGCTACGCAAAGCCAGAATGTGAGCAATCAAAGATTTAAACACTGGTCATTAAGGATAAAAAATGTTCAAAACGCACAAGATAGAAATTGAATGGGCCGGGCGTCCACTCACCCTTGAAACAGGGAAAATAGCACGTCAAGCTGATGGTGCCGTGATTGCTACCTATGGAGAAACTATTGTCTTAGCAACCGTTGTATCAGCAAAAAGCCCAAAACCAGACCAGGACTTTTTTCCACTCACCGTTAATTATCAAGAAAAATCCTATGCTGTTGGTCGAATACCTGGTGGCTATTTAAAACGTGAAAGTCGTCCAAGTGAAAATGAAACTTTGGTTTCACGTTTGATTGATCGTCCAATTCGTCCTCTCTTCGTTGAGGGTTATAAAAATGATACACAAGTTATTGTTTCCGTTATACAGCATGATCTTGAAAATAATCCCGATATTCTTGCGATGATTGCCTCCTCTGCCGCATTGACGCTGTCAGGGGTTCCTTTCATGGGGCCTATAGCAGGTGCCCGCGTTGGTTATTGTAATGGACAATATATTCTCAATCCTCATATTGATGAAATGCCTGAATCAAAACTTGACCTTGTGGTTGCAGGAACAGAAAGTGCTGTTTTGATGGTTGAATCAGAAGCACAAGAATTACCAGAAGATATTATGTTGGGTGCTGTGATGTTCGGTCACAAGGGCCTTCAACCTGTCATTGATGCCATTATCAAGCTTGCTGAAGTTGCTGCAAAAGATCCGCGTGATTTTGTTCCTGAAGATCTTTCTGATCTTGAAAAAGCAATGGAAGAAATGGCGGAGCAAAGTATACGAAAGGCCTACACAATTACTGATAAGCAAGAACGTTATGCCGCAATTGATGCACTAAAAACAGAAATTATCGATAAATTTATGCTAGAAACAGAAGAAGACTGTCAATTTAGTACAGACCAAATTGCAACCGTATTTAAACAGTTGCAAGCAAAAATTGTTCGCGGAAACATTCTTGATACAGAAAGGCGTATTGATGGACGTAATCTTTCTACTGTGCGCCCTATTCAATCGGAAGTGAGTATTTTACCCCGTACACATGGATCAGCACTCTTTACCCGCGGAGAAACGCAAGCAATTGTCGTTGCAACCTTGGGAACTGGTGAAGATGAACAATATGTTGATGCCTTAACCGGAATATATAAGGAAACATTCCTCCTCCATTATAATTTTCCACCATTTTCAGTAGGAGAAACAGGACGCCTTGGCTCTCCTGGTCGTCGTGAAATTGGACATGGAAAATTAGCATGGCGGGCGATTCACCCCATGTTGCCAACAAAAGAATCTTTTCCTTATACCATTCGTGCTGTCTCAGAAATTACTGAATCTAACGGTTCTTCTTCTATGGCAACGGTTTGTGGAACATCGCTTGCTCTCATGGATGCTGGTGTTCCTTTATCTCGCCCCGTTGCAGGTATTGCCATGGGCTTGATTAAAGAGGGAAAACGCTTTGCTGTTCTATCTGATATCTTAGGAGATGAAGATCACCTTGGAGATATGGATTTTAAAGTTGCAGGAACAGAAAATGGTATTACTGCTTTGCAAATGGATATCAAAATTGACGGTATTACTGAAGAGATTATGAAAGTCGCACTTGAACAAGCCAAAGATGGCCGAATCCATATCCTTCATGAAATGAGTAAAGCTTTAACCAGTGCTCGCGCTGAACTGAGCGAATTTTCACCACGTATTGAAGTTATGAATATTGCTGTCGATAAAATTCGTGATGTAATCGGCTCTGGTGGTAAAGTTATTCGAGAAATTGTGGAACAAACTGGAGCAAAAATTAATATTGAAGACGATGGTACCATTAAAATTGCTTCTGCTGATGCTAAAACCATTGAAGCAGCAAAACGCTGGATCCATTCTATTGTCGATGAACCTGAAGTTGGGGCTATCTACCAAGGAACAGTTGTAAAAACTGCAGATTTTGGTGCATTTATAAACTTCTTTGGTTCTCGTGATGGGCTCGTTCATATCTCTCAACTTGCATCAGAACGTGTCACCAAAACAACTGATATTGTTAAGGAAGGTGATAAAGTTTGGGTTAAACTCATGGGCTTTGATGAGCGTGGAAAAGTTCGGTTATCAATGAAGATTGTTGATCAAGAAACCGGAAAGGAAATTACCGATGATCAATCGGTGAGAGAAGAAAAGAGCATAGATGAAAAAAAACAACCTGAAAATAAGCGCCGTCGGAAGAAAAAAGAAGAATAATTTTTTCTTCTTATCGTAATCATGGAATGCCATCCCAACATTGGAGTGGCATTTTTCTTTGAAAGAATCACATGTGTTATCATTTTTACCTTTTGAAAATCATGCACTCCCTTATCCAGATCCAAACCAATGCTGGCTAAGTTTTGGTTTAACGCAAGTGCCTGCTCCAGAATGGACGCAAAATTTAAAAGTCATCACGCCTTGGCGACCAGATTTTTTAAAATTTGTCGATACTCAATTTCACTGCTCTCCTCAAATAGATAAAACTCTCATTTATGATGGTGCGTTTTTGCACCTGAGCAAATATCGTGGTTTTAATCAAAATTGTTTCCTTGATTTATTAGAATGTGTTAAACTTAGTGGATGGATTGTGATCAGTGGAAATAAAACGTCTGGTGCTGCTTCAATGATGAAATGGGTCAAAAAAATTGTCCCCATCACCCATAAACTATCTAAAAATCATGGTCTTGTATTTTGGCTTCAAGTTCCTCCACAAATAGAGAAACAAAATATTGCACAATTGCGCTCACCACCGCTTTCTTTTGATAAATTTCAAACTACTTCTGGTATGTTCTCACATGGTCGTATTGATCTAGGATCTGCTGCCCTTGCTTCTTATCTGCCCAAAGTTATTTCTGGGAAAACAGCTGATTTTGGAGCTGGTTGGGGATATCTTTCTCACGTTGCACTTGAAAGCGATGTAAAGCTTACGACTCTTGATCTCTATGAAGCAGACTACAACGCTTTGAAAGCAGCAAAACAACACCTTAAATCTATAACAGCCCCTTTTCCAATTCATTTTTATTGGCATGACCTTGTGCGTGAGCCTGTCACAAGCCTGTATGACACAATCATTTCAAATCCACCGTTTCACACACAACAAACGACAGATGTCTTCTTAGGAAAACATTTTATTATAAATGCTGAAAAATGCCTAAGGCCAGGTGGCAGTCTATTTCTTGTTGCAAACCGACACCTTCCTTATGAAACATTGTTAAAAAATATTTTCCGCACAGTGTTGATCCATGAACAAGCCCATGGTTTCAAAATTATTGAAGCACGCAGATAAACAAAACAAGCAATATCTCTAAAGAATAAAACGAGAAAGATCAATATCAGCAGCAAGCTCACCAATAGATTTTCTGACATAAGCAGCATCAATTTTAAACGATGTTCCAGCTCTATCTGGTGCCGTAAAAGAAATCTCATCTAAAACACGCTCCATAACGGTCTGCAAACGGCGTGCCCCTATATTTTCAATCCTTGCATTTAAATCTACAGCAATATCTGCTAAAGCATCAATCGCATCATCGGTAATTTCCAAATGGACCTCTTCCGTTGCCATTAAAGCAATATATTGTTTAATCAAACTTGCTTCTGGTTCTGTTAGAATGCGTCGTAAATCTTCTCTTGTGAGAGGATTTAATTCTACGCGAATAGGCAAACGTCCTTGAAGTTCCGGTAATAAATCAGATGGCTTGGAAACATGAAATGCACCAGAAGCAATAAAGAGAATATGATCTGTTTTGATTTGCCCATATTTTGTAGCAATGGTTGTTCCTTCCACCAAAGGCAAAAGATCACGTTGGACGCCCTCACGCGAAACCGCTGCACTGGCTCCACCATCCCTCGTTGCAATTTTATCAATCTCGTCGATAAAAACAATACCGTCATTTTCAGCTACACGAAGCGCTTCTTGAATAATTTGTTCCTGATCAAGGAGTTTTTCAGATTCATCATCAATGAGCGGTTTGAAAGCATCCCTTACTGTCGTTTTACGGACTTTTGTACGACTGCCTATTTTGCCCAAAATATCGGATAAATTCATAATCCCCATTTGCGCCCCAGGCATACCAGGAATATCAAAGGTTGAAGCACTATTGCTATTATTATCAGCGACTTCAATTTCAATCTCTTTCTCATCCAATTCACCTTCACGCAATTTTTTGCGAAAACTATCACGGGTAGCCGGACTTGCTGTTTTACCAACAAGAGCATCTAAAACGCGCTCTTCAGCATTCACGTGAGCCTTTTCTTTTATTTCATCGCGTTTCTTTTCACGCACAAGAGAAATGGCAATTTCAACAAGATCTCGAATAATTTGCTCAACGTCACGCCCCACATAACCAACTTCAGTAAATTTCGTTGCTTCTACTTTAACAAAAGGGGCTCCAGAAAGTTTTGCTAATCGACGTGCAATCCCTGTTTTACCAACACCTGTTGGTCCTATCATTAAAATATTTTTTGGCATCACTTCTTCACGCATCGGCTCATCAAGCTGTTGTCTACGCCACCGATTGCGTAGTGCAATAGCTACAGAACGCTTGGCATCATTTTGGCCAATAATAAAACGATCAAGTTCAGAAACAGTCTCACGAGGGGAAAATACAACACACATTTAAATAGCTTTCTCTAAAGAAGATAATTCTGCATCCAATGTTTCAATCGTAAAATGATCATTGGTGTAAACACAAATTTTAGCGGCAATAGCCATAGCTTTACGGGCAATCGTTTCGGCATCCAAATCCAAGTCCATCAGTGCCCGCGCTGCTGAAAGAGCAAAATTTCCTCCAGAGCCAATGGCCATAACCCCATCTTCTGGTTCTAAAACATCACCAAGCCCTGTTAGAGCTAAAGTTACTTTCTTATCAGCCACGAGCATCATTGCTTCCAAACGACGCAAATAGCGATCTGTTCGCCAATCTTTTGCAAGCTCTACACAGGCACGCATAAGCTGATCAGGATATTGCTCAAGCTTTGTTTCCAATCTTTCCAGTAATGTGAAAGCATCTGCCGTAGCACCTGCAAAACCAGCAATAACCACTCCGCTCTTCCCAAGACGACGAACTTTACGTGTATTGCCTTTCATAATCGTCTGTCCAAGAGAGACCTGACCGTCGCCAGCCATCACAACTTTGCCACCTTTTCGTACCGTAATAATCGTTGTACCATACATTATGTCTGGCTTATGTTCTGTCATAAGGGCACTCCTTAAATATTACTTTTCTTTTTAATATTATCTTTTCATTCAATGTAAAACTCAATGTCTATTGTCCTATTTAAGAACATATACAGCAAAACACAATGATTCAGCATCACTCAATTTGTTGAAATTGAAAAAATGATATTATTGTTGTCAATGTAAATTACTGCTAAATAGTTTTATGTAAAAAGTTTGTGCCTTTATAGAGGAAAATTATGAAAAAAATAGCTATAGGAACCTTAGGTGGAACAATTGCAATGACTGCCGATCGTTTTGGCCACATGCAACCGACTTTAACCTCAGATAACCTCATAAAAAGTGTTCCTGATTTAAATAACATTGCTGATATTCATGCACAAACATTAATGCAAATACCCAGTGGATCTTTATCTTTTAAAATTCTTTTTGAAATAATAGAGTGGGCAAAACAACAAATAAACGCTGGTGCAAAAGGAATTGTCTTAACGCAAGGCACTGATACTCTTGAAGAAACTGCTTTTTTTCTTTCTCTTTATTGGAAGAAAGATGAACCACTCATCATAACCGGTGCTATGCGTACCCCTCACGAAGCAGGTGCTGATGGGCCTGCTAATATTTTAGCAGCAACGCGTGTCGCGGCCGCCCCACAAAGTCGTAACAGAGGCGTTCTTGTTGTCATTAATGATACCATTCACTCACCTTATTGGCTCTATAAAAGCCACACCGTCAAGGTTGAAACATTTCAATCAGGTCTTGTAGGTATTGTAGGAACTATTTTAGAGGGAAAACTTATTTATTTTAATGATCGAAAATTTTTTCCGACAACATTTGATCTTCCCCAAAACTACGATCATCAAATTGCACTTCTCTATTCCTCTTTATCATCTGATGCACAATTAATGAAACTTTGCCTTGAAAGTGGACATTATGCTGGACTTGTTATTGCTGGTTTTGGTGCAGGACACTGTAGTTTTCAAGAAGCAGATCTTGTACAACAATATGCACAAAAAATACCAATTATTATTGCTAGTCGTTGTTGTAATGGCTCAACAACTCGTATAACTTATGGCTATAAAGGTTCAGAAATCGATATGATTGCTTCGGGTGCTTTTATGTCTGGGTATTTATCAGCAGTAAAAGCGCGTCTGCTTTTATGGGCTTTTTTGGCACAAGGGTACTCATTGGCACAAATCCGTACATACTGGAATGACTGGACGATAAGTTAATAAAAATGATCTGTTATCTTAAAGAGAAGGCATGCAAAACGAAATTTATTTAAACACAAAGCAGCTCACCTGCCCGCTCTTAATCAAGAGCTACATCAAAAAGTTTCGATAAATAAAAATGATTGATACGACTATAAAAAAAATTAATCAGGAAGATAATTTGGTCAAATCCATTTCTGACCGATATTCACCTTATCGTGTTTTTACAGCACAAGAATGGTCAGAATTTCGTGCGGATACACCTCTTACTTTAACTTTTGATGAAATTAAGCGTTTACGCTCTATTGATGATCCCATCGATCTTGAAGAAGTCCAACGCATTTATCTTTCTTTATCACGTCTGCTCTCATGCCATGTTGAAGCAGTGCAGGAACTTTTTCACAAACGTCAGCAGTTTCTCCATCAAGAAGAGAGTCAAAAAACGCCCTTTATTATTGGAATTGCTGGTTCTGTAGCTGTAGGAAAGTCTACCACCGCTCGTATCCTTCAAGAGCTGTTAAAACGTTGGACATCTAGTCTTAAAGTTGATCTGATCACAACGGATGGTTTTCTCTATCCTAATGCGATCTTAGAACAAAAAAATCGTATGAATCGTAAAGGATTTCCTGATTCCTATGACATCAAAAAATTACTATGCTTTCTTTCGGCTATAAAAGCAGGTATTGGAAATGTCCCTGCTCCTCTTTATTCTCATATGACTTATGATGTTCTAAAAAATCACACAATTATCATTGACCGCCCTGATATTTTAATTATTGAAGGTATTAATGTTCTGCAAGTCAGTGATCTTCCTAAAGATGGTAAGGTCATTCCTTTTGTTTCAGATTTTTTTGATTTTTCAATCTATGTCGATGCTGAAACAGAAGTCATTCGGCACTGGTACTTGGAACGTTTTAAACGTTTGCGTAAAACAGCTTTTCAAAATCCTGAATCCTATTTTCATCGTTATGCACTCCTGCATGAAGAAGAAGCCTTAAAAATCGCTGAAAATATTTGGCAAACGATTAACTTAAAAAACTTACAAGAAAATATATTGCCAACACGACCACGGTCCAATCTCATTCTTCGAAAGGGAAAAAATCACTTGGTCGAGTATGTCGCACTTAGACGACTATAAGGATCTCATAAACTATGCAACAACATTCCATTCATTTTACCTCAACACGTATTGATAACAGTTACCCTATTATCTTAGTAAATCAAAGAAATCTTGCTAACTTATCACTTGATGCCTCAGCGACAGCATGGATAAAAGTTAATGATTTTACTGGAAAAGCAGGGCAAATACTCTTTGTTCCTCACGAAACGGGACATTTAAAAAAAGTTTTATTTGGAATTGGCAATGGGAGCGATCCCTTTATCACAGGTCTTCTTGCTCAAAAACTTCCTGCTGGTCACTGGCATTTAGAAGGTGAAACCTCTGATGAAATAAATACCTATCTTGGATTAGCACTGGGAAGCTATCAATTTAACCGTTATCGCCAAAATTCTCTTTTAAAATCATTATCTATCCATGTCAATGAATCCGTTGATTTTGATGAGCTCAAACGTATTTATGAAACTGTCTTCTTCATCCGTGATCTCATCAATATTCCAGCTAATGATATGACCCCTGATACTCTTGAAGAAGAGGCACGACAACTAGGGAAAACATACGGTGCTCATGTCCACAGTATTTGTGGAGATGATCTCTTAACCCATAACTTTCCGATGATTCATGCCGTAGGACGTGCAGGCAGCACTGCACCACGATTGATTGAATTACACTGGGGGCAAGAGCATCATCCTAAAATAACGTTGGTAGGCAAAGGCGTAACTTTTGATACGGGAGGGCTGGATATTAAATCAGCCAATAACATGTTGCTTATGAAAAAAGACATGGGAGGTGGAGCACATGTTTTGGGATTGGCTAAACTTATTATGGATGCGAAATTGCCTTTCCGTCTACGTGTTTTGATTCCAGCTGTAGAAAATGCAATTTCTGCAAATGCTTACCGACCAGGTGATATTCTCAAAAGTCGTAAGGGGTTAACTGTTGAAGTGGGGAATACAGATGCTGAAGGGCGACTTGTCCTTGCTGATGCACTTGCATATGGTGATGAAGAAAGCCCAAAATTCATGCTTTGCATGGCTACTTTAACGGGCGCAGCACGTATCGCATTAGGACCAGATCTTCCCGCATTTTATTGTAATGATGCAATATGGGCACAACAAATTTCTGAATCGGCTCACTCTGTTTTCGATCCTCTTTGGCAAATGCCCCTTTGGAAACCTTACTTGGAAATGTTATCTTCACCAAATGCTGATCTGAACAACATAACGGGAAATAACTATGCCGGCTCTATAGTGGCTGCTTTATTTCTTAACTCTTTCGTTGAAAGAGCTGAACATTTTGCGCATTTTGATCTTTATGGCTGGGTTCCTAAAGAAAAACCAGGCTATCCTGTCGGTGGATCTGCACAAGTTATTCGTGCTCTTTATAATCTCTTTAAAAACTAAAAATTGACACAAAATATCCACAAAGATGGACAATTGTGAGGCTTTAGGAGTGGTTGCTTATCGTCTCTAATGATGCTCTTTGCTTTATTTAACGATGAAAAGCTCTGCGATTTTACAGTGGTTATAAACTTATTTTAAAGACAAAAATGAAAGGGCAACGAATGGTCTCTAAAGATCCAAGGTTACATGCATTTAGAGAAGATCTCGCTGACAAACGTCTTGAAACAGAGGTCACAGCGCAGCGCTTTGTGCAAGGTGAAAAAAGACGTGTTAATGTTCCTGTTGCTGGACTGTTTAAAGAAAACAGTAAAAAAAGCGAAATGCAAACCCAATGCTTACTTGGAGAAGAGCTTCTTATCTTTGAACAAGGAGAATCCATGTCGTGGGGACAATCTCTTAAAGATGGTTACGTTGGTTATATTGATACAACAGCACTTTGTACATCAAACATAAAACAAACACATATCGTTTCAGTCCCACGTACTTTTCAATATTTCCAAGCTGATTTGCGTGGGCCAATGGAATATCCTTTATCTATGGGAAGTAAGGTAACTGTTGTTGATGAAGTTGAAGTGCGTGAAACTATGTATTCTATACTTGAAAACGGAAAAGCAATCATCAGCAATCATCTCAGTCCCATTGGCCGTGTATATAAAGATTATGTTACCGTTGCTGAAATGTTCATCCGCACACCTTACCTTTGGGGTGGTGTCAGTGGTTTCGGACTTGATTGCTCAGGACTCATCCAGCTTTCTATGATCATGACCGGCCAAATGGTTTTACGTGATACTGACATGCAGCAAAAAACTATAGGGACTCCGCTCTCAGAAAATGATAAACTTCAACGAGGTGACTTAATTTTTTGGCAAGGTCATGCTGCCATTATGGTTGATCATGAAAATATCATTCATGCAAATGGCTTTTCTATGGACGTGACGATTGAGCTCCTAGAGGAAGTCATTATGCGTGTCGCTCAAACATATCAAAAATATCCCGTAGAAAAACGTCGTCCAATAATAGAAACATAAATGGTACTTTTAGAGATGAGTAAAACCAAAGAATGTTTCTATTGTTGTGTTTTTTCATAGTGCTATTGAAAACCCTTAAAAATAATAATGCCGATAGAATGAAGTTATTAATTATATGGACGAAAAGGTATTTTTATAAACTTATATTTAGTAGGAAGCTTTTATCAACACTCATAGATTTTTCGTGTATTGTGTAACTCACAAGCCCATTTCGTAAATAGCTTGCATGAAAGTTTGTATATTACAGGTGACATAGTAATTTTAAATATAATGGAGCGTTACACACCCTTCATGACAAAGCACTAAAGTGATTAGTCTATTCGTTTTAGCAGGAAAGCTATGCATAAAGGTGAAAATGATTATGAGGAACAGGAACTCTTGTGAAATAGGTTTAGGAGCGTTGAGAAATATTTTTTATAAGGACGTGAATATGTAACACGATAGCCCTCTGTATTATATTGAGGAACATGTCTCTATTAAAGATAGGCGATAAACAAAAGCATGAAGCATTGTGCATTCTCCATTATTAAAAAATATTGCTGTGGATGTTTTTGAATGTCTCAACGTCGAATTTAAAAGAAATGGTAAGGCTACGATATATTGACCATGAAAAATGCACAAAAAGAATAATCTCTTATAAAAATTACAAATTTTTCTCTTTAAAAAATCTTTTCTCACATTAAGATCTTATGAAAGAAGTATCCTCTATTTATAAATGATATTGTCTTTTCAAAAACTTATTAAAGAAGAAATTTTTTCAACAATTGAACCAATGGTTTATCAGCATCAGGCATAGGATATTTCTCAAGATCACCAATAAAAACCCATTTTAAATCTTGCCCTTCTCGTCCCCTAGCAACACCTTCATAATGGTAACAAAGATACAATGGCATTAGGAGATGAAATGTCTCATAGCTATGGCTTGCAAATGTTAAGGGCTGTAAATTATCCATCTGAACATGAATACCGAGTTCTTCTTCTAATTCACGAATCAATGATGTTTCTGGAATTTCGCCTTGTTCAACCTTTCCACCAGGAAACTCCCATAAACCAGCTAGTGATTTTCCTTGAGGACGCTTGGTAAGCAGAACACGATTATCTTGATCTAATAATGCACAAGCAACAACAAGAAGAAGTAAACTTTTTGTACCCATATCGCTCTCCAAATAGGATAAAGATAACCATCTTTTTCCTCTCACCCTCTCCTTCAAAATGAAAGTGCTAAAATACTCCCTACTCTCCCCCGAATATACAGATATCTAATGTCAAATTTATGATATATCCGTTAACTTCTATAATCGCTATTGATCATAACGTATTCTTTTGTTAAATCGCAAGACCAAACCGTCGCTGTACTCTCACCCAAACCGATATCAACACGAATTGTGATGTGTTTACCTCGCATATAAGCAGCTATTGTCTCTTCGCAATAAGCAGGATCTCGTTCGCCATTCACTGCCACACGATATTCACCAAACCAAATTGTCAATAGATCACGATCGACTTCAACACCTGCCTTTCCAACTGCCATAACGACTCGCCCCCAGTTGGCATCTTCACCGGCAATAGCCGTTTTTACAAGTGGTGAATTTGCAATGGATAAAGCAATAGTCTTCGCAGCCTTATCTGTTGTAGCACCACTTACATTAACCTCAATTAAATGACGTGCACCTTCACCATCACATACAACTTGGAGTGCAAGTTCATGCAAAAGTTCACTCAATTGTTTCACAAAAATGCCATAACGTGGATCAGATCGACTTTTAAGGCATGGAAAATGTTCTTTTCCTGTCGCAAATAACATAAGCGTATCTGAAGTTGAAGTATCACTATCAACAGTAATCGAATTGAAAGAACCCTCAACGGCTTCTGATAACATGGATTGAAGCATATCCGAAGAAATAGTCGCATCACTGACCACAAACGAGAGCATTGTCGCCATATCGGGTGCAATCATACCTGCACCTTTTGCAATTCCATGAATGGTAACATTCTCTCCCCCACAAGCAAATTTACGCGTAGAAAGTTTTGGAAATGTGTCGGTTGTCATTATGGCTTTTGCAGCTTCCAACCAATTCCCTTCTTTTGCTGTCTCTGCCATACTTGGTAAAAGACTCACAACAGCCGATGCATCCATTGGCTCACCAATAACACCTGTAGAAGCTATAAAAATTTCATTTTCTCTAACCTTTAAAGTATTCGCTGCTGCACAGATGATTTCATTGGTTGTGTGTCTTCCTTTGCGTCCTGTAAAAGCATTTGCATTTCCAGAATTTACAACAACCCCCCTTGCAACCCCATGGGGAAGAGATGCACGACAATGCTCTACAGGAGCAGATGGACATTTTGAGCGTGTAAAAACACCAGCTACACTTGCCGGCTTATCGAATACAATAAAAAGGAGATCTGTACGATCTTTATATTTAATCCCAGCTTTAGCTGTTGCTATCCGCACACCAGATAGTGGCGGAAGCTCCGACATGTTTTGCGGAGATAACGGAGATATTTTTAAAACCACACTCTGTTTTCCATAAAAAGATAAATGATCATAGATAAGTCGTCTCTCATAAATGACTTCTCAGCTTTTTGAACGACACTCATCACTCAAATCACCCAGCAAAATACTTTCTACCTCTTCTTCCTTATTATTCCGTATCTTCTTCGTCGGATGTCTCATCGGGAAGCAGCGTTCCATTTTGATTAAGCGATTCCATGACTTTTGTAACATTAGGATCAGGATATTTCACATCTATCTTGCTACGCAAATCAACCATTAGTTCTTGATAGCGCTTTTTTATCAACTGTGTACGCAACATCTCTTTAACATCATCAAATGTGGGAGGCTGTTTTACACGACGATCTTCTAATTTAATAATATGCCAACCAAAAGGACTTTCAACGGGTTGTTTCGTGTATTCGCCAACTTTCAAACCAAATGCTGCATCTTCAAAAGGCTTGACCATTTGACCATGGCTAAAATAACCAAGATCGCCCCCAACAGCAGCGGAACCATCTGTTGAACTTTTTTTGGCAATCTCTTCGAAATTTTCGCCTTTATTTAAACGCTTAACGATAGCTTCTGCTTCTTTTCTGGTTTTGACCAAAATATGACGCGCTTTAACTTCATCCTCTTTAGGTAAAGCAGCAATTTCTTGCTTATAAAGATCTTCCAAATCAGTATCCGATATTTTGTCAACAATCATCTGTTTAAAATAAAGCTGTTGAAGCACATTGTCACGCATAACAACCATACGTTTATCATAAGCCTCTGTCTTATCAAGACCTTTGCTTCTTGCCGCTTTTGCAAGTGCCTGCATATCCACATAGGCCTTTAAAACCATGATACGGCGCTGTTCATCAGGAAAACGGGCTAAATTAGGATTTATTTCAAGCGCTAACTCATCCAATTGTCCTGCTGTAATATTATTCCCATCAATAACAGCCATAACATGAGAAGGAGAAACAGCTTTTTCAGAAGCTTTTTCCAAAGTCTTTAAATCATTCGGCGATGAATTCAAACTTTCTGTGGCCCTCACCCCTAAACTTGTACTTGCCAATAAAGCTGATGCTAAAAACAGCGTGATAAAGTTAAATTTCATAAATATACTCCTTAAAAATGCAAGGCAGGTTCAAGATTCCAATTTTCTATACCATAACACTTTAATATTTAAACATAGAGAAATAAATTAGCAATTTATTTTAAAAAATATAAAATTGCTCTTTTATCTCAGTTTTTTCAACCCTATCTAACGCAAATGAAAAACGTGATAATAGAGAAAAATGGCACATTATATCTTAATATCTTAAATTACTTTGAATTGTATCCGTTAAATAACATACCTAAAGTTGACATAGCGCCCTTAGCCTCTTATCTCTACTTTACAGTTTAAAGTGAAAAATTGCACACCGGCAAATATAATGGTACCATCTGCATTTCATGATATCGGAAAACTTAAAGAAAATGTGGAACATGGGGAAATCATATGAATTTCCCAACAAGAATGATAACGATTAAAAGAAAGGGCCAGAGATGGTCAGTTTAGGTGTTTTTGCACGTAAATTTTTTGGTTCAGCTCATGAGAGACGTCTCAAAGCACTCCGCCAAAAAGTTGCACAAATTAATGCTTTGGAAGAACAATTCGTAAAATTAAGCGATGAGCAGCTTTACCAAAAGACAGAAATCTTTCGTAAACGTCTTAGTGAAGGTGAAAGTGTTGATTTACTCTTACCGGAAGCCTTCGCAACGGTTCGCGAAGCTGCAAAACGTGTTTATGATATGCGTCCTTTTGACGTACAACTTATTGGTGGAATGGTCCTTAACGACTGTGGTATAGCGGAAATGCGTACCGGTGAAGGCAAAACATTAATGGCAACGTTGCCAATTTATCTCAATGCATTGGAAGGTAAAGGCGTTCATGTTGTGACAGTAAACGATTATCTCGCTAGTCGTGATGCTGAAACAATGGGAAAAATTTTCGGTTTTCTAGGACTAACAACAGGCGTAATTCTCCATGACCTTGATAGTGATGCCCGTCGAGCAGCCTATGCATGCGACATCACCTATGCAACAAATAATGAATTAGGTTTTGATTATTTGCGTGATAATATGGCCTTTGATCGTAGTCAAATGGTTCAACGGGGGCATCACTATGCAATTGTCGATGAAGTAGATTCGATTCTCATTGATGAAGCACGTACTCCTCTTATCATTTCTGGCCCTCTAGAAGATCGTACTGACTTCTATAACCTTATTGACACATTTATTCCTGCCTTAACTCCAGAAGACTATGAAATAGATGAAAAACAAAAAACAACAACTTTTACTGAAGTTGGTACTGAAAAAATTGAAAAAATGCTCGAACAAGCTGGACATCTTAAAGGTGAAAGTCTTTATGACATAGAAAATGTCGCTATCGTTCATCATATCAATAATGCTCTTAAAGCCCATAAACTGTTTGCTCGCGATAAAGATTACATTGTTCGCAATGATGAAATCGTTATTATTGACGAATTTACAGGGCGAATGATGCCTGGGCGGCGTTATTCTGAAGGACTTCATCAAGCGTTAGAAGCTAAAGAGCATGTTGCTATTCAACCAGAAAATCAAACACTTGCTTCCATTACTTTCCAAAATTATTTCCGTATGTATAGAAAACTTTCTGGAATGACTGGAACAGCCAAAACAGAAGCTGAAGAATTCAGTAATATTTATGGCCTTGAGGTTGTAGAAGTCCCTACAAATTTGCCCATACAACGTATTGATGAAGATGATGAAATTTATCGAACAGCAGAAGAGAAATATCGGGCAATTGTGCGTGATATCCGTCAAGCGCATGAAAAAGGACAACCTATTCTTGTTGGAACAACCTCTATTGAAAAGTCAGAACAATTGGCAGAGCGTTTGCGAAAAGAAGGCATTACCGATTTTAGAGTCTTAAATGCTCGCTATCACGAACAAGAAGCGTACATCATTGCGCAAGCAGGAGTTCCTAGAGCTCTCACCATCGCAACCAACATGGCTGGTCGCGGTACTGATATACAGCTTGGTGGGAATGTTGAGATGCGTATCCGACAAGAATTACAGGATATCCCCGAAGGTCCAGAGCGGACAGCTAAAATTGAAGAAATAAAAAAAGATGTTCAGAAGCTTAAAGACAAAGCTTTAGCGGCTGGTGGTCTTTACGTCATTGCGACGGAACGCCATGAAAGCCGTCGTATTGATAACCAGCTTCGTGGACGTTCTGGTCGCCAAGGTGATCCTGGGCGCTCAAAATTCTTTCTTTCTCTTCAAGATGATCTCATGCGTATCTTCGGCTCCAATCGTATGGATGGAATGCTGCAAAAACTTGGATTGAAAGAAAATGAAGCTATTATCCATCCCTGGATTAATAAAGCCCTTGAAAAAGCACAAAAAAAAGTCGAAGCACGAAACTTTGAAATTCGTAAAAATCTTCTAAAATATGATGATGTCATGAATGATCAACGCAAGGTTATTTTTGAACAGCGTATGGAGATCATGAACACAGACGATTTATCAGACATGATCCATGAAATGCGTGATGAAGTTGTGGAAGATCTTGTAGAAACTTATATTCCATCAGGAACATATTCTGAAAAGTGGAATGTGAAAGCTCTACAAGAGGAAATTCACCAACTCTTCAATCTTGAGCTTCCAATCGAGATATGGGCAAAAGAAGATGGAATTGCCGAAGAACAGATTTTAGAACGCGTATCAAATGCTGTTACCAAACTCGAAAATGAGCGTACTGAACGCTACTCTCCAGAGGTTATGGCTTATTTTCATAAAGCAGTATTGCTCGAAACCATTGACACGTTATGGCGTGAACATCTGGTAAGTTTAGATCATTTGCGTTCTGTTGTTGGTTTTCGTGGTTATGCGCAGCGAGATCCACTCAATGAGTATAAAACAGAATCTTTTGAACTTTTTCAAAGTATGTTGAGAAATTTACGCCGAATCGTTACTTCTAAACTTATGCGCTTTGAAATTATTCAACAACCTACCGAACCGAACATGCTTGAGCAAACTGGTACTGATTCTTCTGTCTTTAATGATCAAAAGCAAGAAAATGGTCCACCTTTATGGGCACGAACACAAGAAAATAGAATTGTTAACCCAAAAGACCGTGATCCCAACGATGTTACTACGTGGGGAAAGGTTGGACGCAATGAACGTTGTCCTTGTGGTTCAGAAAAAAAATACAAACATTGTCATGGTGCCTTCGTTTAAAAAACAATGAAGAAGATGGATAAAAAGCGAAATTATGAGAAGGAGTTACGTGCTGCTGGTCTAAGAGTAACACGTCAAAGGCGCATTATTCTTGATATTTTGGCTGAAACAAATGATCATCCCAACGCATTTGAAATTTTTCAGCGTGCTCACAAAATAGATTCGAGTATTTCGCTTTCAACCGTTTATAGAACCATGAAAACATTAGAAGGGAATGGAACAATTCATCGTCATAGCTTTAGTGGTGGCCCTTCTCGTTTTGAGCAAGCAGATGGCCAACATCATGATCATCTCATTGATGTGGAAACAGGGCAAGTTATCGAATTTCATTCTGATATCATTGAAAAGTTGCAAGAAGAAATTGCTAAATCCCTTGGCTATAATATTATTCATCATCGCCTTGAACTTTATGGGAAAAAAACAACTCTTGAGTAGCTCATCTCGCATGTATCATCAAAAACACGCTTTATGAAAAGCAGATTTTCTACAAGTTTACTCGAAAAATCTATAGTTTTCATTGGCAAGAGAGTTTTTCTGCTTTATTAGCCTCTTTATCTGATTGCTATAAGGCAACCAATTGCTCGTATTACAACAAAATAGGCTAATATTGTCATGGTTTCTTTGCCAAAAGATCGTATGAGACAGCTTGAAAAGCGCTTCGAAATAATTGAAAGCCAAATGGCAAAAAACCCAGATGCTGAAACTTATGTGAAATTAGCTTCTGAGTATGCAGAACTACAGCCAATTGTTTCTTCTATACGAACACTCAGTGCTCTTTATAGAGAAATTACGGATCTCGAGACACTTATCAGTGATAAACTCACAGATACAGAGATGCGTCATCTTGCCCAAGAAGAATTACCATTGTTATGTCAGAAAATAGAACAACTTGAGCAAGAACTCCAGATTCTTCTTTTACCTAAAGACGTTGCTGATGAAAAAAGTGCCATTGTTGAAATTCGCGCAGGAACAGGCGGTTTAGAAGCAGCACTTTTTGCAGGAGATCTTTTCCGTATGTATGAGCGTTATGCCGCTTCCCATAAC
This sequence comes from Bartonella sp. MM73XJBT.G, assembly GCF_028618435.1. Lineage (GTDB taxonomy): Bacteria > Pseudomonadota > Alphaproteobacteria > Rhizobiales > Rhizobiaceae > Bartonella. The sequence continues at coordinate 51,626 of NZ_JAQISW010000004.1, read as the reverse complement.
TGGAAAGTTGAAGTTGTTTCACTTAATGAGGGAGAAGTTGGTGGATATAAAGAAATTATTGCCAGTATTTCAGGGAAAGGCGTTTTTTCTAAACTGAAATTTGAATCAGGCGTTCATCGTGTACAACGCATCCCTGAAACAGAAACCGGTGGACGTATCCATACATCTGCTGCTACCGTTGCTGTCCTTCCAGAGGCTGAAGAAATTGATATTGAAATTCGTCCTGAAGATATCCGCATTGACACCATGCGTGCCTCTGGAGCAGGAGGACAGCATGTCAATACAACGGACTCAGCTGTTCGTATCACGCATATTCCAACAGGGATTATGGTTGTGCAAGCAGAAAAATCACAACACCAAAACCGTGCACGGGCGCTGCAAATTTTACGTGCACGCCTATTTGATATCAAACGACAAAAAGCGGAAAATGAACGTTCCGCTTCCCGTAAAAATCAGGTTGGCTCTGGTGATCGCTCAGAACGTATTCGTACCTATAATTTTCCACAAGGACGTGTCACTGATCACCGTATTAATCTCACTCTCTATAAACTTGACCGCATTCTAGAAGGAGAGCTTGATGAGATTATTCACGCACTCATATCCGATCATCAGACAGCCCTCCTTATGGAAATGGATGATCATGGATGAACGCGTATACTCTCAACAATGTTATCCGACAAACTCAAGAAAAATTGCGCACTCAGGGAGTTTCTGAAGCCAATCTTGAAGCAAAAATACTTGTTGAATGGATCACAAATACAAATGCATCGGATAGAATTCTTCAACCCAATCTCTGTCTGTCTTTTGAACAAATTGCACAATTAGAAAGCGCCATTCAACGACGTATTGCTGCCGAACCTGTCTACCGTATTATAGGAGTAAGAGAATTTTATGGTATATCTTTTACACTCTCTCAAGAAACATTAGAACCACGTCCTGATACAGAAACACTGGTGGATCTTGTTTTACCATTTATCAAAAAACAGAGTGAAAAATCAGAAAAAATAACACTGCTGGATATGGGAACAGGAAGCGGTGCTATTGCTATTGCCATTCTTAAACAAGTTCCCCAATCCTATGCAGTGGCTGTTGATATTTCTGAAAATGCCCTCAAAACAGCGAAAAAAAATGCAGAGAATGCTGATGTTATCAATCGTTTTACACCCCTTCTTAGTGATTGGTTTGATTCTGTTACAGGTCAATTTGATCTTATTGTTTCCAATCCACCCTATATTCCAGAAAAAGATATCCAAAATCTTGCCAAAGAAGTGCGGCTCTATGATCCATTACGCGCACTGATTGGTGGAAAAGATGGCCTTGATTTTTATCGAAGGCTTTCTGATAAAGCCGCAAACTACTTAAAAGCAGAAGGTTATATTGCTGTTGAAATCGGCTCCTCTCAAGAAAAAGAAGTTTGCGACTTATTTGAAAAAAATGGCTTTAAGTGTTTAGAAATGCGCAAAGATTTAAACGGTATACCCCGCGCTCTTCTCTTTGTATACACCCCTTAAAATTCCCAATCATCATCTGTCGTGGCAACTGCCTTGCCAATAACATAAGAGGAACCTGCCCCTGAAAAAAAGTCATGATTTTCATCAGAGTTTGGTGACAAAGAAGCCAAAATAGCCGGATTAACACGGCAAACTTCCGGTGGGAAAAGAGCTTCAAAACCCAGATTCATTAGGGCTTTGTTTGCATTATAATGAAGAAAAATTTTCACATCTTCTGTCAATCCAAGTGCGTCATAAAGATCTTCAGTATATTTACATTCAATATTATAAAGATCAAAGAGCAAGTTAAAAGCAAAGTCTTTAATTTCTTGCTTTTTGTCCTCATCAAGTTTTGCAAACCCTAATTGAAATTTATAGCCTATATAGTAACCATGAACAGCTTCATCACGAATGATAAGCCGAATAAGATCAGCTGTATTTGTTAATTTAGCACGACTGGCCCAATACATAGGCAAATAGAAACCAGAATAGAATAAAAAGCTTTCAAGCAGAGTCGAGGCAATTTTCTTCTTTAGCGGATCATTCCCTTCATAACGTTCAAGTACTAATCTGGCTTTTTTTTGTAAATGAATATTTTCCTCTGACCATCTAAACGCATCATCAACTTCTACCGTTGAACAAAGGGTTGAAAAAATAGAAGAATAAGAACGCGCATGAACTGCTTCCATGAAAGCAATATTGGTCAATACTGCCTCCTCATGCTCTGTGATTGCATCAGTAAGCAATGAAATGGCACCCACAGTATTTTGAATCGTATCTAGAAGTGTTAATCCTGTAAAAACACGAATCGTGAGCTTGCGTTCTTCCTCTGTTAAACTTGACCATGAAGGAATATCATTAGAAAGTGGAACCTTTTCAGGCAACCAAAAGTTTCCAGTTAAGCGGTTCCATACCTCAAGATCCTTCTCATCATGCAACCTATTCCAATTGACAGCGCAAACAACAGGATTTTTAGTTGTAATCTTTGTCATATGATTATCTCCTATAGACTGCATGAAACACAGCCATCCACTTCCGTTCCACTCAATGCCACTTGCCGCAACCGTATATAATAAATGCTCTTTATACCTTTTTTCCAAGCATAAATTTGTGCACGGTTAATATCACGCGTGGTAGCGGTATCTGGAAAAAAGAGCGTTAATGAAAGACCTTGATCAACATGCTGCGTGGCAACAGCATAGGTATCAATAATTTTTTCTGGACCAATCTCATAGGCATCTTGGTAAAAATCCAAATTTGTATTATCCATGTAAGGAGCTGGGTAATAAACGCGCCCAATTTTTCCCTCCTTGCGAATTTCAATCTTCGAAGCAATGGGATGAATAGAAGAGGTCGCGTGATTAATATAGGAAATAGACCCTGTTGGGGGAACAGCTTGCAGGTTGCGATTATAAAGCCCATACTCAATAACTAAATCCTTGAGTTCCTGCCAATCCTTTTGATCTGGTATAGCAATATTATTCCGTGCAAAAAACTCTTGTACAAGTGCAAATTGCGGCTTCCACTCTTTCTCAATATATTTGTCAAAAAAACGACCGTCTGCATAAGCAGACTTTTCAAATCCTGCAAAGGTTTTCTTACGCTCGCGTGCAATTAAATTGGAAGCACGTATTGCATGATAGGTTACCGTATAAAAATATATATTGGTAAAATCAATCGCTTCTGGAGACCCATAATAGATCTTCTCACGTGCTAAAAAACCATGCAAATTCATTTGTCCTAAACCAATCGCGTGGCTTTCAGCATTGCCTTTGGCAATGGAAGGGACACAAGCAATATCGCTCATATCGGAAACAGCAGTAAGAGCACGAACAGCAGCTTCCACTGTTTGCCCAAAATCAGGACTTTTCATTGCTTTAGCAATATTCATGGAACCAAGATTACAAGATATATCACTTCCAACAGTACGATATGTTAAATCTGTCTCTAGTTCACTCGCCTCACTCACCTGTAAAATTTCTGAACATAAATTGCTCATACTTATACGTCCGGCTATCGGATTGGCTCGATTAGCAGTATCCTCAAATAAAATATAAGGATAACCAGACTCAAATTGAATCTCCGCTAAAGTCTGGAAAAAAACACGTGCACTTATTTTCCTTTTGCGAATCCTTGCATCATCAACAAAAGATCGATAATGCTCCGTCAAAGAAATGTCACTAAAGGGTTTGCCTGTTACACGCTCAATATCATAAGATGAAAATAGATACATATCCTCATTATTACGTGCTAACTCAAAGGTAATATCAGGAATGACAACACCAAGTGAAAGCGTTTTAATTCTAACTTTTTCATCAGCATTCTCACGCTTTGTATCCAAAAACTTCATAATATCTAAATGATGTGCATGTAAATAAACAGCACCAGCCCCCTGTCTTGCACCAAGTTGATTGGCATAAGAGAAGGAATCTTCTAAGAGTTTCATCACCGGTAAAACACCGGAAGATTGATTTTCTATTTGCTTAATCGGAGCTCCTGCTTCTCGCAAATTTGTCAAACAAAGTGCTACCCCTCCACCGCGCTTTGAAAGCTGTAAAGCTGAATTAACCGAACGCCCTATCGATTCCATGTTATCTTCAACACGCAACAAAAAACACGACACCAATTCGCCCCGTTGTTTTTTCCCTGCATTCAAAAATGTCGGGGTTGCAGGTTGAAACCGCCCTGTAATAATTTCATCCACAAAACTCTCAGCAAGAGCCTTATCGCCCCTTGCTAAATATAAAGAGACAAGACAGACACGATCTTCATAACGCTCAAGATAGCGCTTCCCATCAAAAGTCTTCAGTGTATAGCTGGTATAATATTTAAACGCACCCAAAAAAGTAGGAAAACGGAACTTAAACGCATAAGCACGTTTAAAAAGCTTTTTGATAAAAGAAAATTCGTAAAGCTCAAACAAATCCTTTTCATAATAACCTTCTTCTATCAAGTAATCTATTTTTTCCTTTAAATTATGAAAAAAAACTGTGTTTTGGTTAACATGCTGAAGAAAATATTGCCGCGCGGCAAGTCTGTCCATATCAAATTGGATATGACCATTTTCATCATACAGATTAAGCATTGCATTCAGTGCATGATAATCGGTGATCTGACCTGATTTCTGCGATTGTTCTATCCCAATTGTTTCCAAAATCTTTCCAATCCCTTTTTTACACAAATAACGTCTTCATCAGTTCCACGTAACTCAAAACGATAAAGGCAAGGCACACAACATTTTTCAGAAATGATCTTGCTTGCTAAATTATAATAGCGACCAAAATTACGATTCCCACCACCAATGACACCACGAATGAATTTGCGGTTCTCACTTTCATTGAGGAAATGAATAACTGCTTTTGGCACAGCTCCTCTGCCTTCACCATCTGCATAAGTCGGAACAGCCAACACATAAGGCTCACCAACCAACACAGATGGTTTTTTCTTATCAATTTTAAAAAGTTTTTGACCAAGCTGTGAAACAAAATGTTCAGTATTACCCGTAGCACTCGAATAATAAACAATAAGTCCCATTAAATACAAAGACCACTAATCATATCTGGTCTAAAACCAGACCAATGATTTTCACCACAAACGACGACAGGAACCTGGCGATACCCCAGAGATTGAACAAAACTATAGGCTTGTTCATCACGGGAAATATCCACAACACGATAATGAATACCTTTTGCATCAAAAGCACGGCGTGTAGCATCACATTGAACACAAGATGGTTTGCTATAGATAGTGATCGACATTTTCTTCAACTTTCACAATTCAAAACAATCAACCCTAAAAGAGTCAATCTAATAGTTTTCTAATAATTTTATAAATACTCAAGAATAACAAACAACAGAAATTGTACGTAAAATGTGTGGTTGTTTTCAAATAGCACACAGATTCCCGAACATAACAGAATCCCTCATCAAATAACTTCAAAGACTATGATGAGAATAAGAGATTATTCCACAACTTAAATGGGATCCCCCAGTTATAAAACAATCTTTTGCTTGGCAAACAATTCCCTCCTGCTGTCTAAAAACTAACGTTCTAAACCGCCGCTTTCAAGAGTTCTGTTTTACTCTTTTACGGCAAAAATCAATTACAAAAATGAAAGGAAATCCTTCCAAAAGAAACACTTCAGCAAGAATATCGCTATACCCTTGCTCAATAATTTTACAATAACATTGGAAATAACTTAGATACCAAACGAAACACACTAATACCCTCTCTTGTGCTTATTTAGAATCACCAATCATTTTGATACTATATATAGTATATACTCTCTCTCTTTCGTCAAGGAGAATTCGACGATTATTTTGAATTGTCCACGATCTTCCCACTAAAATATTCAGCTCTAAAAACTATGTAATAATATAACATTTTATTGACAAACGTTATATTATTACATAGTTTCTAAAATAATAAGCAAAGATGGTATAAGTTATGGAACTGCACTTTAAAAAGACAACACTAGGCTATGGGAATAGAATAGCGATCAAAGGTTTTTCAGCAAAATTAAAAGCGGGTTCACTGGTCGCAATCACAGGTGATAATGGTGCTGGAAAATCAACATTGCTAAAAGCCATCGCTGGGTTGATTAAACCTCTCAAAGGTAAAGTTACAAAGCCGAAAAACAGTCGGACCGCTTATCTTTCTCAGCAGTGTGATATCGATCAAACATTTCCAATTGATGTGAAAACACTTATAAAAACAGGACTATGGTCTTTTTGTGGATTATGGAAAAACCAGCGCCCTTATGAGTCTAAGATTCAGAATGCACTTGAAATGGTTGGGCTCACAGCACTTGCTAGCCGTTCGCTTGAAACATTATCAGGTGGGCAATTACAACGCGCCCTTTTTGCACGTATCATTGTCCAAGATGCTGATATTATATTGCTTGACGAACCTTTCAATGGTATCGATCGCAATACTCAAAAAGACCTTCTTACACTGATCTCGTACTGGCAACAGCAAGGACGCACAGTTCTCACAGCACTCCATGATCCTCTTGTCGTGCGAGAGTTTTTTCCTCAAATGATTCAAATTAATCAACAAAACGCCTTTTATGGAGAAACAACACAGTTTCTCGACAATACCATTCACCACGTTATGCCCCCTCTCACCGCTAACCCTTTATGTATTCGTGCACGAAAGCGCCTCCTTCCTATTAATGATTCTCTCTTTCTTAGGTTATAAGACGTGTATGCATTTTTCCTCGCCCCCTTTGTTGATTTCCACTTTATGCAAAATGCCCTTATCGGCTCTATTCTCCTCTCTATGAGCGCTTGTCCTGTTGGTGTATTTTTAATGCTCCGTGGAATGAGTTTGACAGGAGATGCTATCTCTCATGCCATTCTTCCTGGTGTTGCAACTGCTTTTCTCATTTGCGGCTTTTCACTCATATCTATGACACTTGGGGGTATTTTCGCCGGCCTTATTGTTGCTTTAGCAACCGTTTTAATTTCACGCAATAGCTTTCAGAAAGAAGATGCATCCATGACCGTCTTTTATCTTATTGCACTTGCAGCAGGTGTCATTATTATTTCCCTGAAAGATTCAACCATTGAACTGCTTCATCTCTTATTTGGATCAGTTCTAGCAATTGATACACAAGCTCTTTGGCTGATCACTATCATAATGCTGATCACACTCTGCTGCCTTTTTATTTTTTGGCGTGCGCTTGTCTTAGAAAGCTTTGACCCTCTCTTTTTTAAATCACTTTCTCCATTGAGTAAATATATTCATATTTCATTGCTTGGACTTGTGGTGTTGAATCTGGTTGGAGGCTTTCAGTCGCTTGGAACATTACTTTCCGTTGGTATTATGATGATTCCAGCGATTACAGCCCGTTTTTGGTTTTCACACTTAGTCCCTATTTGCGTGCTTTCCACTCTTTTTGGAATCATTTCTAGCGTATGTGGTCTTCTGCTTTCTTTTCATCTCTCGCTGCCCTCTGGCCCTGCTATCATCATTGCCGCAGGATTTATTTATCTTATTTCCTGCCTTATAAGTCCACGCGGTTTTATTGTAACACGGTTTCCCCACCTTTTTTATACTTCCTCACTTTAAAGAAAAAAGATGCCTAAGTTTACTCAAAAATTTGTTCTGCTGAGTGTTTTATTATTTGCCCTTTCTCCCTTTCCTGCTTCTGCACACAATAAAATAAAAGTTGTTGTAAGCTTTTCTATTCTTGCCGATTTAGTCAAAAATGTAGGAGGCAATAATATCTCTATGACCACTTTTGTAGGACCCAATGCGAATAGCCACACTTATGAACCTACCCCTCATGATGCTCAAGCTCTTAGAAATGCTCAGATTATTTTTATCAATGGACTTCATTTAGAGGGATTCATTGACCGTCTCATCACAGCAAGCGGGACAAGAGCACTCCTTGTCGAGGTTAGTGCTAACATTCCCCCCCTCGAAATGAAAAATCAAGAACATGATGCCCATCACCATCATCACAGCGTTATTGATCCACATGCTTGGCAAACAATTCCCAATGCCGAAATCTATGTGAAGAATATCGCTGTTGCTTTTTGTAAAGTTGACCCACAATCTTGTACTCGATACAATAAAAATGCAGAAACCTACATCAAAAAGCTTAAAACAGTACAAGATGCCCTAAAAATAAAAATTGACACAATCCCTAAAGATAAACGTGTCATTATTACATCTCATGACGCTTTTGGCTATTTTGCCAAAGAATATGGCTTCACTATCTTAGCCCCCCAAAGCGCTTCAACAGAAACTGAAGCAACCGCAGCTGATGTTGCTAAAATTATCAAACAAATTAAAGCAAATAAGGCAGCAGCTTTGTTCGTTGAAAATATCTCTAATCCTCGTCTCATAAAACAAATTTCAAAAGAAACAGGTTTAAAAATTGGTGGAACCCTTTATTCTGATGCATTGTCAAACGAAAATGGCCCTGCTGCAACTTATCTCGATATGATGAAGCATAATGTGAATACTATTATTGATGCCATCACAAAACATTAAAAAATATTTTTATAGAAGAAAACTTATATCCTATAAATGTTCAGGTAAATAAAGTCATAATTGGAGTTATTACTTCATCGTGCCCAAACCGCGAGTATTATTTTTCTATTTTCCAATGTTTCTTTTGCTATAATTCTCAACACTTGAATTAATTCATAGAAAGCATTTTTAATTCTTTCTTAATAGTTTTTTATCCACACGCCAGCCCCGCTTTTGACGCGTAAGCAACTGATTTTGATCGATTCAAGGTAAAGAGATTTGAAATGAGAGAATCTTATGGTATTCGAAATTCTTACTCAATACACAAAACCGTGAATTATGATTATAAATCAATATACTGCCGTTAAGCAAGATGTTCCTATTTTTGTACAAGATATTCAGAACATCGTCGCTTTTTTAGGAATAAAATGAATTTTTTATATCACCCATCAAAGCTAAGATATGGGGGATTTAATGCCACCATTTGTGAGTAATTTTCTCTCTATTATTTTTCTTATTCATTTTTTATAAAAGACATAAATTATCACCTTAGAAAAAATCATAACATATTGTTTTTATAAATAAATTTCATTTAAAAATGAGAGAAAATATGGTTTGTAAACAGTTCTTACCTATTGATGTGTTCTAAAATGAAAAAACTTTATTATATTCAAAATATAATATTCTTCTTATGAATGTAAAAAGATAAAATTTCTTCATATGAGTATTTCGATATTCTCGCTATTATGTAACAATGGATCATTACAAAAACTTTTAATTTTTTAATCTCATCGGTTACACGTTGATTTTATGAATGTAATAGAGAGCGCTAAAAACATAACACTATCATGATGCCGCATAAAAGAAAGTCTTGTCACATCAATTAATGTTTACTTATTCCTTGTGCGCTTTCCAGTGTTTTTGTTAAAGGTATGAAAATCTTGATGAGCTACAGTGAAACTTAGTTTTTGACCATAGTCGTGTGTCAAACGTTCTTTTATTTCAATCGTAAAAATGATATCATTCCAACGTGTTAAAACATGGCAACCTGTTCCGATTGGCTTTATAAGCTCAATTTGTGTGTGGAAAACAGGTCCTTTATCTGGGTGTTCACCCAATAAGATTATTTCAGGTCTGAAAGCTAAAAAATCCGTTTCTTCGCTATAAGAAAATGAATGCCCTAAATGTTGTTCTAAGATATAACGATCAAGAAAATTCATAGGAGGAGAACCAATAAAATCAGCAACAAATATGCTTGCTGGAGTATCGTAAATTTCCATTGGTGTTCCAATTTGCTCGATGGCTCCCTTATTCAAAACGACAATTCTATCGGCTAATGTCATAGCTTCTAGTTGATCATGGGTAACATAGACGCTGGTTGTTCCTAATGAACGCTGTAGCGTTTTTATCTCAATACACATCTGTGCCCGTAATTTTGCATCAAGGTTGGAAAGAGGTTCATCAAAGAGAAAAACACGGGGTTGACGTACAATTACACGTCCCATTGCAACACGCTGGCGTTGTCCTCCTGATAATTGTCGCGGTTTACGATCAAGAAATGGCTCTATCTCCAAAAGCTTTGCAGCATGTGCAATGCGTTTTTTTATTTCTTCTTTAGGCGTTTTACGATTTTTAAGACCATATTCTAGGTTTCCGCGAACTGTCATATGGGGGTAAAGGGCATAATTTTGAAAAACCATCGCAATATCACGATCAGCTGGCTCACGATCATTGATTCGTTCGTTATCAATACACAGTTCACCTGAGGTGACTTGTTCAAGTCCTGCAATAATACGTAACAAAGTTGACTTTCCACATCCTGAAGGACCAACAAGAACAAGAAGTTCTTTATCAGCAACAGTTAAGTTTAAGTCATCAATGACCATAATGCCGTTGTCATACTGTTTTTTTATATTTGATAACTGGATTGTGGCCACAATTACTTCTCCGTTTCAATAAGGCCTTTGATAAAAAGCCGTTGCATGAAGACAATAACAAGAACAGGTGGTACCATGGCAACGACCGATACTGCCATAAGGATATTCCATTGAGGATCATGTTGTAATGATTCAACAATAAGCTGTTTTAAAATAATAAGGATCGTTTGATGATTTTGATCCGTTGTTATGATAAGAGGCCAGAGATATTGTATCCATCCATAAATGAACATAATGATAAATAAAGCAGCGATATTGCTTTTGCTGAGAGGAAGGAGAATATCCTTAAAAAATTTAAATGGTCCTGCACCATCAACGCGTGCTGCCTCTAAGAGTTCATCAGGAACAGTCAAAAAAAACTGGCGAAATAAAAATGTAGCAGTTGCGGATGCAATAAGTGGGATAATCATTCCGCTATAGGTGTCGATCATCCCCAATTTCGCAACAACCTCATAGGTTGGAAGAATACGAACTTCGACAGGTAGCATCAATGTAACAAAAATAAGAGCAAAAGCAGTTTTTCGGAAAGGAAAACGCATGTAGACAATTGCGTAAGCAGACAAAAGTGAAATAATAATTTTGCCAATGCTAATCCCTAGAGCCATAATGAGTGAATTTATTAAGAGTGGCCAGAGGTTAGGGAGACCAAGCTGTGCAAGCCCATCCCCAAAAATTGTTTTATAGTTTTCCAGAGCATATTCCCCAGGTAAAAGAGGAAGTATTCCCGTATTAAATGCCGCTGAACTATGGGTTGATGCAATAATAGCAACATAAACTGGAAAGAAAATAATGATAATACCAACAATGAGAGTGATATGAGTTAGAAATTTAAGAATAGGGCGATTTTCAACCATAATTTTCAGCCAATAATTTATTTTCTAATATTGTACACGACGCTCAATCCAGCGAAACTGGATAAACGTTAAGACAATAACCATCAACATCAATATTGTTGATTGCGCTGCTGATGCACCGATTATTTGATTTTTAAAGCCATCGTCATATATTTTATAGACGAGGGTGTTTGTTGCGCGCGCAGGGCCTCCAGAAGTTGTGTTATCAATAATACCAAAAGTGTCAAACATAACATAATTGATATTGATGATAAGAAGAAAAAATGTTGTTGGTGAAATTTGCGGAAAAACAACAGTCCAAAATCGTTTAAAGGGACCAGCACCATCAATGGCTGCTGCTTCTATTTGAGAACGCGGAATGGACTGAAGACCTGTAAGAAAAAAGAGAAAATTGTAAGAAATTTGTTTCCAGCTAGCCGCAATAACAATCAGAATCATTGCTTGAGTGCCATTAATACGATAATTCCATAGCCCCCCTACTTTCTCGAGAAGAAAAGGAATAATCCCAATGGCGGGATGAAAGATAAACAGCCATAATATACCGGCCAATACTGGAGCAACAGCATAAGGCCAGAGCAAAAGCATTGTATAAGCCTTTTTTGCACGGACGACACGGTCAACACAGACAGCCAAAAGAAGTGATATTGTCATTGAAACGACAGTAACTGAGATGGAAAATACTGCGGTTGTAAGAAGTGATTGCCGATAAGTAGGATCAGAAAGAACGGTTAAATAATTTTCAAGACCAATAAAAGTTGTTGTAAAGCCAAAAGGATCTTCACGCTCAAAGGATGATTTTACAGCTTGAGCAGCAGGCCAAAAGAAAAACAAAAAAGTCACAAGAAGCTGAGGAAAAAGCAATCCGTAAGAAAGGAGACTCTTTTTAAAATATGCGTGTTTTTCTTGCATTCGTAGGGCTCTTTAAATGTAGAGACTTTAAAAAGGTAAACAAAAAGGACTCAACTGTTTTTGTTGAGTCTTTCATATTTAACAAAAAAACGAAATTAATGATTGGATTTTTCAAATTCACGCAAAAGTTTATTTCCACGTTCAACGGCCTCATCTAAACCATCTTTCGGTGTTTTTGAGCCTCTAAGAACAGCTTCCAACTCTTGATCAAGAATGGTACGGATTTGTGGTAAATTACCAAATCTTATCCCTTTCGAGTTAACTGTCGGTGGATTAAGATTGATCTGTTTGATAGCGATATCAGCCCCTGGCGTTTTTTCATAGAAATGTTGTTCTTTGCTCAATTCATAAGTTGCTTTTGTCGTTGGAAGATAACCTGTTTCTTGATGCCACCTTGCTTGGTTTTCCGTTTTTGAAAGAAACTTAAGAAAAGCAGCAGCACCAGCATATTCCTTTGGGTTATGACCCTTCAACACCCAAATAGAAGCTCCCCCAATAACTGAATTTTGCGGTGCGCCTTCTACATCCTTATAATACGGTAGCATACCAACACCCACATTAAACTGAGCTTCAGAAACAATTCCAGCATGTGATCCTGAAGATTGCATAAACATTGCACAGTTTTGTGCCATAAACATTGGTGTTGAATCTAACGCACCTGCAGGGCCACCATAGTGGAAAATACCTTGATCAGACCACCTTTTCAGATCTGTCCACATACGTACTTGTAAAGGTCCATTAAATGTAAGCTCTGAATCAAGCCCTTTGAAGCCATTTTCTTTCGTTCCAAAAGGAACATTATGCAACGCTGAAAAATTTTCTATCCCAATCCATTGTGCTGCATAAGCCATGGTAAACCCACACGTTGCCGCTTTAGCCTCAAGAATTTTTTTAGAAAAATCTTCTATATCTTGCCATGTTTTAGGAGTCCGTTCTGGATCAAGTCCTGCTTTTTTAAAGATATCTTTGTTATAATAAAGGATTGGAGTTGAAATATTGAATGGCATAGAGATCATATGCCCCTGTTCATCGGAGTAATAACCGCTAATAGCAGGAAAATAATCTGTAGGATCGAATTCTTGTTTTGTATCAGCCATAAGTTGATAAAATGGATAGACCGCACCCTTTGCAGCCATCATAGTTCCAGTACCAACATCATAAATTTGGGCAAGCACGGGCTGTTTCTTTCCACGAAACGCTGCAATAAGTGCAACCAATCCCTCTTCATATTCGCCGCGAAATGAAGGCACAACTTTATACTCAGATTGACTTGCATTAAAATCATTAATGAGACTTTCAGTTTGCTTTCCTAATTCACCACTCATAGAGTGCCAAAAGCTGATTTTTGTCTGCGCAAAACTCGCTGTTACTCCTGCTGTGGATATTATGATAGCGACCGTGGCCGCTATGGAAAGATAAAAACGACTCATGGTTCACCCTTTCTGAAGTGATGAAATACAAACTACCCCTGGATTTATAGTATTACACATGAATATGTTATGACAGTTTTATTTCAGAAATATGTCTTTTCATTTAAACAGGAACCACCAAAAGGTCAAATGAATTTGTTTAGATTTATTCTTTTTCTTTTATAAGCCTTCTTATGTATGAACGAAATACGCGTTTATAAGGAGCTAAAAAAGTGAGATAATTTATGACTTAAATAAGTAAGTAAATAGGTAAAAAGGCATAGATCGTAAATGTTATTTAATGACTTTTGGAATATCTATAATATCTGGATTTTCTTTTTTAAAAAAATAATTGTTTATTCTTTTATTATTTGTCTTATAATTTTCGGCTTATAACCTTAAAATGATGTTACGATTGAATTTCACGAAGAGACAAATAGAAATCCTTTTAAAATGAAGAAAATTATTTTGAAACGCTTAAGCGTTTCCTTCCCTGTAATGGAATCATATCCCTCATGCAAAATAAAACGATATTGTATGACCGATTTTCATGCTGTAAAAAAACCTTTTCATACATCTACATTTTATGATAGCTCCTATACAAAATAAGTCATAAAGCCTCTTTGCTAAAGTATATAAGAATTTTTGTATGTCGTCATTTTTACATTTTATAAAAGTGCAAAAGGGCGTCATTATATGATGATTCTAATACTTCAATAAGGCTTTTTTAAGAGAGTTTTAAAAGTATTTTTTCTCAACAGCTTTTTATCACCCCACCAACCCCACTTGTAATATGCAAGTAATATGCAAGCAAATGATTTTAGTTGATTCATTATAAAAAAAATTTTAAGTAAGAAAATCTCTTGATATTAAACGCTCTCACTTAATATAAAAGGTGTTTAACTATCATTAAAAATCAATGTTTTATCATTTTGCAAAAGAAAATACTTCCTGCTTTCTTCCATTACAATGGCTTTATGAAAATACAGGGACTTTATAGAAATATATTTTTTACCTTTGTGCACGCAATTGCAATGCAAGATCAGGTTGATCTGTCGTAATATAATGTACTGGCATATTAAGCCAATGTGATAAACGCGCTTTTCCGTTGATCGTCCATACCCCTACAGTAAAACCAGCTTCAAGAGCCGCTTCAATAAAATCCTGTGAGACAATGGAACCATCTAAACTTAAATCAGAATAACCCAATTGTTTCCATTCAGAAAAATGACGATACATATCACCTTCAAAATGATCAACACATGGGCCAGATGATATTCCTGCTTCAATAAAAGGACGAAGGATCAAAGGATCAAAACTAATGGCAGAAACCCGTTCTGATAAATTTCGACTTCTTATGAGTGCAAGCGCTTTTTGAGATAAGATTGTTTCACGTTCCACTTCACCACATGTTTTGATTTCAAGATGCAAACCAACATTGGTTGGTGCTAAAAGATCAAGTACCTCTTCTAGCAAAGGAGGTGCTTCTTGGCTTCCTTTCACGCAGAGTTGTTTGCGTGTTTCATTATCAATATCGTGAATATATCCTTTTTTGCCAACCAATTGATCTAAACGGAAATCGTGAAAAACAACTACTTCACCACTTTTCAGCAAATGAACATCACATTCAATCTCATCCACTCCTAACGCTATAGCATTACTAAATGCTGAAAAGGTATTTTCAGGATAAAGATGCGCTCCACCACGGTGTGCAACAATTTTTTTCTCAGACATACAAAATTTCACACTTCTCAATTTCAAAGGACAATAGTTTAAATGACATTGGCTCTCAATGATATTAGCGTATAGATTTTCAAAAGGCTTATTCCTATGAACGAGCACAATTATTTTTTAAGATTTTTTCTATATTTTTTTAAATATCAAACCCTCAATCATATCTTATTCTTAAAAAGCTTATCCCTCATTTCAATTATTCCCATTCAATGGTCCCAGGAGGCTTTGAGGTTACATCATAAACAACACGATTAATCCCTCTAACTTCGTTAATAATGCGTGATGCTGTCTTACTTAAAAATGCCATATCATAGGGATAAAAATCAGCGGTCATTCCATCGACAGATGTGACAGCGCGAAGCGCGCAAACAAATTCATATGTGCGACCATCTCCCATCACTCCGACAGTCTGGACAGGAAGAAGAACAGCAAAAGCTTGCCAAATTTCATCATAAAGACCGGCTTTACGAATTTCCTCAAGATAGATAGCATCTGCTTCACGTAAAATTTCTAATTTTTCACGGGTCACAGCCCCTGGACAGCGAATTGCAAGACCGGGTCCTGGAAAAGGATGGCGACCAATAAACTGCTCAGGCAACCCTAACTCTCGTCCTAGCAAGCGAACCTCATCTTTAAAGAGCTCACGCAACGGTTCTACAAGTTTCATATTCATCTGTTCTGGTAACCCCCCCACATTATGATGGCTTTTAATGGTGACCGATTCACCAATAGCAGAAACACTCTCAATAACATCTGGATAAAGTGTTCCTTGTGCTAAAAACTCTGCACCTCCTATTTTTTTAGTTTCTTCTTCAAAAACTTCAATAAAAAGGCGCCCTATCGTCTTGCGCTTTTTTTCTGGATCTATCTCACCTTCTAAAGCATTAAGAAATATATCGGCAGCATCAACGTGAATAAGCTCTATGTTATAGTGATCGCCAAATAATGTAAGAACTTCCTGCGCCTCATTCTTACGCATTAATCCATGGTCAACAAAAATACATGTCAATTGATCTCCTATGGCTTCATGAAGAAGCGCCGCTACAACAGAAGAATCTACTCCCCCTGAAAGACCACAAATCACACGACTTTTCCCGACTTTTTGTCGTATTGCCGCAACAGCCTGCTCACGATAAGAAGCGATTGACCAATTGCCTTTAATTGCAGAAATCTTATGAATAAAATTTTGCAAAAGTTTTGTACCGTCCGGAGTATGGATCACTTCAGGATGAAACTGTACCGCATAAAAATGTCTTTTCTCATCAGCAATAGCCGCATAAGGAGCTCCTTTTGAAGTTCCTATGATACGAAAACCTTCTGGTAAAGCTGCCACACGATCACCGTGACTCATCCATACTTGATAACGAGAACCCTTTTCCCACACTCCATCAAAAAGGGCACTCTCCTCTTGGATTTCCAAAAAAGCACGACCAAATTCACGCTCATGACCAGCTTCAACCTTTCCTCCAAGCTGAACACACATAACTTGCTCCCCATAACAAATACCAAGAATCGGAATACCAGACTCAAAAATTTCTATTGGGGCACGCGGGGATCCTTCATCAATAACGGAATAAGGACTGCCTGATAAAATAATAGCTTGAGGATTTATGCGACGCACAGCTTCTAAAGCCAATTGAAAAGGAACAATTTCACAATATACCCCCATTGCTCGGATCCGTCGCGCAATAAGTTGTGTAACTTGTGAACCAAAGTCAATAATAAGAACAGTGTCTGGATGTGATATGCTCATAAAAAACCAATCAACAATTGTAAAAGAGAACTCATGAGAGTTATGATTTAATCTTTCTCTTTGCACAAGCCTGTTTTCTTAAGAAAAAGATTATTCTCGTAAAATTTATGATAAAAAATGAAAAAATATGGATCAATGTTTTTTTTGTAAGATAGATAAAAAGAACCCATCTGTCTGTGTTTTTGCAGGCGATAACGTCAGTCCATAATTGGAAAAGACTGGTTGTACAGGCGGAGAGCTAAAATGTGTCTGCCAAAGTATCTGCATATCTATTGGAGAAAAATGAGAATGATGTTGAAGAAAATGGGAAATTTGTTCCTCATTTTCATCTGCAAAAAGAGAACAGGTAATGTAGACTAAGCGCCCATTTGGCTTAAGATAATCTATCGCCTCATTCAAAATCGCCCTCTGTTCTGTTTGGCGTTGTTTTACCTGCTCTAATGTTAAACGCCATTTCGCATCTGGACGACGGCGCCATGTTCCTGTCCCACTACAGGGTGCATCTAACAAAACTCTATCCATCTGGCCTATTAAAGACTTCAATTCTTCTTTTTGTACCCGTGTTTGTACATTACGAATACCAGCGCGTCGAAGACGATCAAAAATAGGCGCTAGGCGTGCTTTATCAGAATCATAAGCATAAATTTGCCCACGATTGTTCATATCAGAAGCTAAAGCTAATGTTTTGCCACCAGCACCGGCGCAATAATCTAATACCTGCATGCTTTCTTGCGATTCCACAAGATGGGCAACAATTTGAGATCCTAAATCCTGTATTTCAAAGTGCCCTTTTTGAAAAGCTGGTTCCACTTGAACATTGGGATGGCGATCAAATTTTTCAATCGGAGTAATTCTTAAGGCTTGCCGAAACCATGGCAAAGATTGAATTTTAGTTTTTGATAGCTCTTTCAGCACCTTTTCTGGCGTTGCCTTTAGGCTATTTACCCGTAGATCTAAAGGAGGACGCGTTGCTAGCGCAGCAGCTTCCACGATCCAGTTATCACCAAATAAAGGATAAAGATGGGCTTGGCACCATTGAGGAATATCACCACGAATATAGTCTGGTGCATCCATTAATTGCCGCCTTTGCCAAGATTTGCGCTGTTTATCCCCTAATAACTGCGGTGCAAACCGATCTCCTTCTAACGTACTATCAATTTGCTCCAGCGTCATTTTTCCCGTATCTAATAAGGTAGCAAAAACAATATCCCGAATCTCATCACTCTCCATACGCCATTGTAAAGAATATCGTCGTCTTAAAACATCATAAACGATTGTACCAATGGCGGCACGATCACCTGCTCCAGCAAAGCGATGAGAAAGCCCCCAATCCTTTAAAGCTTCTCCTACGGGACGATGCCTCATTTCTATCTCTTTAAGAACATCTATTGCTGCTTGCAAACGCCCACCTAATCGCATTCATTTCTCCCATTAAAATAATGAAATTCTAAGCCATTTCTGCTCATTGGCTTTTTATCCTTCTAAAATACATAAAATCCTCTTACGCTAAAAAAATACATTGCCATCCATAAAGAACTTCTTTCCACCCATACATTATGAAAAAAACAAACTCCTTGTTATTGCGTAAAATGAAATTTTCTCGACTTATCTAAACAACTGAAAAAATCCGATATCTTCCATCTTAAAATATAATCCTTCTGAAAAAATCTTCTCACAAAATGATATAAGTTTATCTTACTCTCAACAAAAAATTAACTTTTTAAAAAATGCTTGGAACCACTATTTGGTATGACCGTTTTCACTATACTGGCAACTGCCAGATAATTTAAAAGGAGAAAATAATGACTTATAATAATGGAAAAACAACTTCATCTAAAAGTCGCCACAATACAATGCCCTCAAACAATGGAAAGAAATCCGTCCCAAGTGATCAGGCAAACACTCGCCAACGTACGTCAAAGATGGGACGCAAAACAACAAAAAGTTAATTCTAACTTTATATAATTTACTTCACATAGTCTTAACAGAAAGAATTGGAGTTTTAGTCTCTAATTCTTTCCTTTTCTGGATTATTACACCAAATAAAAACCAGAAAAAAGAACCTTCTCTCTTCCTTGATCTCGGAAGATTTTACATCTATGCAATACGACGTTAGGCTCTTATTCCTTCAAACTGGGCCCCGATAGTTTGGACTCTCCCGTGTGATCGAAACATCATGCGTATGGCTTTCATGGAGTCCCGCATTAGTAATACGAACAAACGTTGCTTTTTTACGAAACTCTACGAGATCTTTTGCCCCAACATAGCCCATCGAAGCACGCAGTCCACCAGCAAGCTGATGGAGAACTGATGCTATAGGACCTTTATAGGCCACTTGACCCTCTACACCTTCAGGAACCAACTTCAATTCATCACGAACGTCATCTTGAAAATAGCGATCTGCTGATCCTCGTGCCATAGCACCAACAGATCCCATACCGCGATAGGCTTTAAAAGATCGACCTTGATAAAGATAAACTTCACCAGGACTTTCTTCTGTACCCGCTAAAAGAGAACCGATCATTGCTGCACAAGCCCCCCCCGCTAAAGCTTTAGCAAAATCACCCGATGCTTTGATCCCGCCATCTGCAATGATGGGTATATCCGCTTTTTCAGCAACTTCTGCAGCATTCATAATAGCTGCAAGTTGAGGAACACCAACGCCAGCAACAATACGCGTTGTACAAATAGAGCCAGGACCAATACCAACTTTTACCGCATCTGCACCACTGTCAATCAATGCTTGCGTTGCTTGAGCGGTCGCGACATTCCCAGCAATAACAACTGGAGAGGAAGCCATCTTTTTAATCCGTTCAACAGTTTCTAGCACACGCTGAGAATGTCCATGCGCTGTATCAATCACCAACACATCAACACCTGCATCAATGAGACGTTCAGCACGTTCAATCCCATCATTCCCAACACTACTAGCCGCTGCAACACGCAAGCGCCCTTGAGAATCTTTAGCCGCATTTGGATTTAATTTTGCTTTTTCAATATCCTTCACTGTTATCAGACCGACACAACGATTTTGTTCATCCACAACCAATAATTTTTCAATACGATGATGGTGTAAAAGATATTTTGCTTCATTGAGTTGAACATTTTCACGTACTGTGATCAAATTCTCATGCGTCATTAATTCATAAATTTTTTGTTTTGGATCCGATGCAAAACGAACATCTCTATTGGTCAAAATGCCAACAAGCCGTCCAGCAGTCTCACCTTTAATACTATTTTCAACAACCGGAATACCTGAAATGCCATGAAAGCGCATTAATGTTTTCGCTTCTTCAAGAGTTGCATCGGGTCCAATTGTAACTGGATTAACAACCATACCAGATTCAAACTTTTTTACTTGGCGAACTTCTTCTGCCTGCTCTGCAGGAGACATATTACGATGAATAACCCCAAGACCACCAGCTTGAGCCATAGCAATTGCTAAACGCGATTCTGTTACCGTATCCATTGCAGCGGAAAGTAATGGCAAATTGAGCTTAATATCAGCTGCAATACGCGTCCTAAGATCCACTTGACTAGGCATAACAAGAGAATGACCGGGCTGTAAAAGTACATCATCAAAAGTCAGTGCCAATGCCCCTGTTCCCGTTTCAACAATCTTTGCCATAGCAAAATTCCTTTTATAATAAAATATTATAACAAAACACCGCAAGAAGCTTTAAAATACAACTGCGGTTCTCATAGGGTAGATTGGCAAAAAATTATGCCATGCTACAAACAAAATGAAAAGAAAAATAAATATTTTTTTTAGTGTGGTTTATAAAAAATTACAATTGTGATTCAATCGGTAACCAACTTATTATTTTTGCAAATGCGCGACGCCAAAAATTGCTTTCTGGCTCATAATCAATGCTATATTTTTTTTCATTTTCAATAAAATCCCAATAAATACGATTATCCTTACCAAGACGAAGATGATAGCTCATTTCGCCCGTCGTTTCTTCACAAAACAACAAATCTAGTCTTGCTGTAATGGGAGCACATTCAAAAAGAATGCCCATTTCTGTATTGAGCGCTGCTGATCTGGGATCAAAGTTTAAAGATCCAATAAAAGCTGTTTTACGATCAACTAAAAAAGCTTTGGCATGTAAACTTGCCTTACTCGATCGAAACAATCGTAACCCATGGGGATTGCCTTCTGCTTTTAATTCATAAAGCTTAACACCACTTTTTAACAAAGCCTTACGATACGGTACATAACCACTATGTACTAATGCTACATCGGTCGCGGACAAAGAATTTGTGAGAATTTTGACATCAACACCTTTTGAAACCAAATTACTAAAATTCTGCGTTCCAACTTTACCAGGAACAAAATAAGGTGAAGTAATCTGAACCGTATTTTGGGCATTTCCAATAACCTTTGAAAGGGCCTTCATAAGCCAATTGCTCGCTTTTTTACGTAATGCTTTTTCTGGAGGGTCAGAAAGAACAACAACTTTATCAGCTAAAAATAACCGCTTTCCTGTCTGGATAAAACAATCAAAGTTAATGTGCTCTTTGACATAATCTAAATAAACTTTTGCAACCTTAGAATCCCGAAACTTTCGTAATTTATCCTTCCAATAGCTAAGATCGCTTGCGCCTTTAGGAATAACCAAAGTATGAATTGGCAAAACAACAGCACTATTCCAAAAATCATCAAAAATACTTTCTACCTTTTTAACGGAGGGACCGATTAACATCAAATCTAAATCTCGAAAATGAGATTCTTCAGCAGCATCAAAATAAGAATCTGCAAGATTACGTCCTCCTACAAAAGCAACCCTGCCATCAACAATAAAAGCTTTATTATGCATTCTACGTGTTACAGTAATTGCCCGTAATATAATCTCTAAACCGCGGCGGAAACCACCTTTACGCGATCGCCCTGGATTAAACACTCTCACCTCAATATGAGGATGTTTATCCAGTGCAATATAAGCTGGGTCACGTGCCTGAGCGTTAATATCATCCAACAGCAGTCGCACCCGAACGCCCCGATCAGCAGCCTCAACTATTTCACTTAATAATAAACGCCCCGTTAAATCATCGTCCCAAATATAATACATCAGATCAAGGCTACGCCCCGCTTCTGCCGCACCCATTGAACGAACACAAAACGCATCCAAATTACTGATGATGAGGGAAAGGGCATCTTTATTAACCCCCAGACCATTTTCTTCCTCAGCCAATTGACTAACGATACGATCAAGCTTGGTTTCATCCTTCTGAATAGGCAACGCATAAGAAGACTCTCCCCTAGCACTTTTTACAAAACGCCCATAGGTGTAAATTGTCAACATAGATGCAATAAAAAAAAAGAGAATAAAACCAATAACAATCTGTAAAAGAGTCAAAGAAGATAAACTTTCTATTTTTAAGCTATCGCATCACCCGTGATACGAACTACAATACTTAATCATTTTATTTTAACCGTGTAGCAGATAAAATGCCACTTCTTGCTTAAAAGAGTATAAATTTAATATCCATGACGTAAAAATTTTAGCTACAATATTTAAAAGCTTAAAAAAATATTTCTCAGCTTTAATAAATGTATAAAATGAAACAAACAATAAAATAGTCCAATAAAATTTATAATAAATGATTGTTTTCTTTTAAATGCCCCCCACTAATTTTATCAAAAGCACTTCTATTTTTTTTGAAAATCATGCTTATCATCAAAAGATGATTTATTATGAATTTTACTTTTGATCTTGATTTCTTATGGCTCTCAATTCGTCCATTTTTCTATAAAGTGTAGAGCGACCAATATGAAGGCGGCGTGCAATTTCACTCATATGCCCTTTATAATGTTTAACCGCTTTCTCAATAATATCATGTTCCATCTCTGCAAAAGTACGCACATGCCCATCAGTATTCAAAAATTGTATCGAATCTTGCTCATTATCTTCTTGCATATTACCCTCAATGATATTTGGAACATTCATTAATGAACTTCCCATTAATTGGGGAAAATCTCGAACAGTTAATAACGGTCCTTCACTGAGTAAAATCGCACGAAATAGAAAATTTTCAAGTTCATTTCTATTGCCAGGCCAATCATACTGCATAAGCAAGGAAAGAGCTGATCCTGCTAAACCATGGACATGTGATCGTCCTGTTTCTGTTATGATGCGATCGATCAAGCGTTGTGTGATCTCTGGAAAGTCATCCCTTAATTCTCGTAAAGCGGGAACGCTAATTGATAGATGAGAAAATTGTTCAAACAAACTATGCAAAAAAAAGTTCTCTTTAACCAAATCCTTTAAACGTGATGTTGAAATAGCAATGATCCGAAAAGGAAAAAGTTCTCCTTTTGTATCCCTTTCCCTTTCTTTAAGATAATGAGCAAACCGTTTTTGCTGTATGGGTTCAAGCCGATCAATATCACAAAGGCAAAGTGTCCCATTTTCAAGCGAAGAAATGAGTGGGAGGAATTCTTTAAACCAATGCTGATTTTCTTCTTCTGGATCAACAATCGCTGAACATTGAAAGCGAATAAAAACGCCCTTTGAGAATAAACCTTCATGATGAATAATCCGAGCTAAAGTCTCACGACCTGTTCCAACTTCACCCTCTATCAAAAGATTCTGTGAAGTCGTTGCTGCTGTTCTGGACTGCTCTAAAACAATCTGCATCGCTTTACTTTTTATGCAAAGATCCGAAAAACATAAATGATTCTCTTTCTTTCGCCGAATATCTCGAACCTCATGCTCTAAAGCAGAAATAAGGGCAAGAAGATCCAAGGTAACTCTTACACGTAATAATGTTACTGGATGAATCCAATAATCAATAGCCCCAGCTGTTAAGGCTTTCTGAAGTAAATCCTGATTCTCTTGTTGTGCTATCACAACAATAGGAACAGAAACACCAGCAACTCTAATCATTTTAATCAAATCGCTTACACTCAAATCACTCATAACGACATCAAGGAGTGCAAGCACAATGTTTTTACGTCTGTGTAAAAGATCAATTGTACGGAGGCCATTTTCTGCTTCGATGACACGGTAACCAAAACCTCGGAGCATAGCAGAAAGCTCTATACGTCTTCCATAATCTTCACTCGCAACAAGAATAGGACCAACCATAATGTCAATAATCTCCTTTGAGACTACTCATGAGACTATTCAGCAGCTTAATGTAAAAATTGTTGTAAACCATAAGAAATATTTCACCTCTTGTGTTTCACTTGCACATTTCATTAAGCTGTTAATTAAATACAACATTAAGGCATTTTTTTCTATTTTTTTGCTTTTTCATTGATTTTCATCAAATTTTTCATATTGACTCATGGCTCAATTTAATAATTTTATAAAAAATAGAGAGCAAAATAATCTAAATTAGAGTGAAATAAATGAAACATACCTATCATATTTTATGTCTTACAATCACCGCTTTGCTATTAAGCGCCTGTGGATTTTCGCAATATTATAACCCCAATATGTCAACTGGAATTGATGGAAAATGGGTCGATGAGAATGGTATTATTTCTTCTTTCCACAATGGTGTTTTTGAAACGCGTGCAGCAGATACAGAAGAAAAACTATCAGAAGGAGTATATAATTATCTCAATGCCCAAAATATAGAAATTGAAATACGCTCTATTCTCCGTGGAACAATTTCTAGAGTCAATTGTACAATGTCATATGACGCCACACAACTTCTCTGCACCTCACCTACAGGAGCGCAGTTTTTCCTTAAGCGGAAATCTTCAACAAAGTAAAAGTAAAGCTTCTCTTAACCTAAGAACAGATGGAGCACATGCATCAAACAGGAGGTGATCCTTTCTCCTCCTGATAGAAAATCCCCTCCAAAATATGCAAAGAGACTGATATAATCTCTGTCTGTAGAGTTTTCTAAACATGAAAAATGCGTAAAATAATCATTCTTTTTTTCACAAAAGATCAGCAAAAAGCCCCTTCACAATAAAATTATAACTTTGTATCGTTCCATCTATTTTAGCCTAAAATAACATTTTATCTGATAGGAAACTTTAATCTAAGCAGCACCAATGCGCAAAAGATCATGAAAATGAACAATTCCTATCGGTTTTTTATCTTCAACCACGAAAAATGCACCAATATGATGATCATTAATAAAAGCCATTGCTGCACCAACAAGTGTATTTGGCTTTACAACTTTAGGCGCTTTGGTCATCACCTCATCAACATTAAATTTTGATAAATTAAAATGAATATTCCGAGCAAGATCACCATCAGTCACAATTCCAATGAGTTCACCTTTTGAGTTGATAACACCAACACAACCAAAATGTTTTTCTACCAAAACATTCATAGCTTCAGTCATAGCTGTCCCCTGCATAACCAAAGGAATACAATCACCCTTGTGCATAATATCACACACGTATTTAAGGCTTGCACCAAGAGAACCACCAGGATGATATATTTTGAAATCGGTTTTGGTAAAACCGCGCATTTCTAAAAGAGAAACTGCTAATGCATCTCCCATTGCCAATTGCATAATTGTTGAAGTTGTAGGAGCTAAACCATGAGGGCAAGCCTCTTCTATCTTTGGTAATAAGAGAACAATATCAGCTTGTCGTCCTAATACAGAGAGCTCACTTGATGTCATGGCAATCAGAGGAATACGAAAACGGGCTGCATAACTCATAATGCCACTTAATTCTTGCGTTTCACCAGACCATGATAAAGCAAGAATAACATCATCAGATCCAATCATACCAAGATCACCGTGATTGGCTTCTGCAGCATGAACAAAAAAAGCAGGTGTTCCAGTTGAAGCTAAGGTTGCTGCAATTTTTGTCCCGATATGACCACTTTTTCCAAGACCCGTAATAACCACATGTCCAGGAGCATTTCTAATGGTTTGAACAGCTGCTTCAAAAGAAGATGAAAGACTGCCAAGAAGAGCTGCTTCAAGTGCTTCAAGCCCTTGCTTTTCACTGGCAAATGTTTTAAGCGCTGATGCGACAGCCCCCTGCAAAGCCCTATGAGGAAATGGTATTGTCATAATCAAATTCAATCAATAAAATTAAATGAGAGATCTACATCATTGTTCAACTTTAATAGTTTCTAGTAAATTTTTCAATGAGGCAGAAACATGGCTGTGCATATCAGCACGTGCCAAAGAAAAAGCAACGTTAGCTTCAATAAAACCAGCTTTAGAACCGCAATCAAAAGTGCGCCCGTCTAATTGAAAACCCCAAAAATCCTGTTCGTTTGAAAGCCTTATCATCGCATCTGTTAGTTGAATTTCATTTCCTGCTCCTCGTTCTTGAGTGGAAAGAATATTAAAAATTTCTGGCTGCAAAATATAACGTCCATTGATGTATAAATTTGATGGTGCCGTTCCAAGCGCTGGTTTTTCTACCATTTTTGTAATTTCAAAACCATTGGCAATCTGTTTGCCTTTCCCCACAATACCATATTTATGGGTTTCTCTAGGAGAGCATTCCTGAACTGCTATAATATTTCCACCCCCCGTTCTTTCATAAAGGTTCATCATCTCAGAAAGACACCCCTTTTTTGCTTGTATCAACATATCAGGTAATAACAAAGCAAAAGGTTCGCCCGCAACCAATTCACGCGCGCACCAAAGCGCATGCCCTAACCCCAGAGGTTTCTGTTGCCGCGTAAAAGAAGTTGTCCCTGGCAACGGCTGTAAACGGTATAAATGCGCCAAATCTTCTTTTTTTCCACATTCAGCAAGCGTTGTATATAATTCAACTTGCGCATCAAAATAATCCTCAATGACTGCTTTGTTGCGTCCAGTCACAAAAATAAAATGCTCAATGCCAGCCTCCCGCGCCTCATCCACAACATATTGAATAACAGGCTTATCAACAACTGTTAGCATTTCTTTAGGAACCGTTTTTGTTGCAGGAAGAAAACGCGTACCAAGACCTGCTACGGGGAATACTGCTTTCCGAATTTTATGCAAATTCACCCTCCTCAATGAATTCATATAACCTTCTTATTTATCATATATTTTTACGAAATGGTAAAAAAGATATCTTATTGTTTTGATTATCCTTATAATGGGCAATCAAAAATATAAAAGAGAATATGAGAATTTATTGAAAGGATTAAACAAATTATTTGTTGCAGTTTTTTCCTTTTCTTGATCATGTTATCAATTAAACTAAATACAAAATAAAGTTATTGCACATCTAATAAATTGAATATTAATGGGGATTTCAAAATGCAAAAAACAGAATTGAAGACTTTTTCTTTTTTAGAGGTGTCAATAAATCGGAGAATGCTTATCACCGGCTTTCTCGTTATTTTGCTTGCTTTTTTAATGTTTTTTGCATCCTTTGCATATGCTGATAGCGGATTTAAGCACTGGATTAAAGAATTTAAAAAGACAGCTATTGCTCACAATATTACCCCCTCTACGTTTCATATGGCTTTTAAAGGTGTTAATATTATTGATCCAAAAGTTTTAAAAAGTGCCGCCTATCAACCGGAATTTGTTGCACCCTCATGGAATTATTTCGATAATCGTGTCCATGATATCGCAATTGTCGAAGGACGGCGCCAAGCAAAAAAATGGAATAAATGGCTTCTTCAAATTGAAGAACGTTTTGGTGTTGACCGCAATATTCTGCTTGCTATTTGGTCAATGGAAAGCAATTACGGGAAAATTTTAGCCAATAAAAGTGTCATGCGTGATACCATTCGCTCGCTTGCAACCTTAGCCTACGCCGATAAAAAACGTGCAAAATATGCCCATACACAACTGATTGCTGCTATGAAAATTCTACAAAATGGTGAAATTAAACGCTCTCAACTTACTGGATCTTGGGCTGGTGCTTTGGGACATACCCAATTTATTCCGAGCAGTTATCTCACCTATGCTGTTGATATGGACAAAGACGGGCGGCGTGATATCTGGACCTCTGTTCCAGATGCTTTGGCTACTGCTGCTAATCTTCTCCACAAAAATGGCTGGCAACCACACCTTATTTGGGGAGCAGAGGTGAAAGTTCCCCAAGGGAAAAATCTTCCCAGTGGCTGGTATTCCTTTGAAAAATGGAAAAAATTAGGTGTAAAATACGCCAATGGGCATCCTCTTCCTCCATTAGTTGAACAAGCAATATTAAAATATCCAGATGGAGCCAAAGGACCTATATTCTTAGTCACAAAAAATTTCTTTGTTCTAAAACGTTATAATAATGCAGATCGTTATGCTTTTGCTGTTGCCCTTCTTGCTGATCGTATTGCTGGACATCCTGGATTAGTCAATGATTGGCAAAGACCTTTTCAACCCCTTACCTTCCAAGAATGCAAAGAATTGCAATCCCGCTTAAGTGCACTGGGCTATTATAAAGGAAATATTGATGGAAAAATCGGAACTGCCTCCCGCAAAGCAATTAAAGCTTTTCAGCTCCATCACGGTTTAAAAACAAATGGATATCCATCATCTCAAGTGCTTTTTCTCCTTCGTAAACAATAATGGAGCGTTAAGATTTTGTCTCTTTTTCGTCCGATATACTTGATGTTTTTGCTGTTTTTACTTTCTATTGTGGGGATCATACAGCCCTCCCCAAGTCAAGCAACCAACTTCTTCAAATGGTTGTCACAACAAAACAAACAGACACAACAATCTCCGCAAATTATAGAACAAAGAATAGACAAGCCGAGAAGAAAAATCGTAACACAAAAAAACATACCAAAACTGAAAAATGAGAATGCAAAGCGCATTCTTGTCATAGGAGATTTTGCAGCTTCTGCTGTTGCCGATGCCCTTAAGAAGTTTTTTGCCGATAATAGCAATACCGTTATCATGAATAATACAATGCCGGCTTCCGGTCTCGTGCGAACAGATTATTATTCTTGGCAAAGCAATATTTCTAAACTTATTGAACAAAATAACCCCGATGTTATTATCATGATGATCGGTGCAAATGATAATCAACCCATCAAAGACTCTTATAGCATCATTAACACAGATCAGTTAGAATGGATGCGCATCTACAAACAAAGAATTACCGAAATTACTGAAAATCTTCATTCCTCTGGAAAATCATGGATATGGATAGGTCAGCCTTCTTTTGGAAATGATACTTTGACACAAAAAATGAAAATTTTTAATGCGCTCTACAAACAAGAAACAGAAGCAGCAGGAGGATATTTTCTCGATATCTGGAGTGGCTTTAGTGATGCAGAAGGGAATTTTTCTTTTTCAGGCTATGATATCCATGGAAAAATAGCCAAATTACGCACCAATAATGGCATGCATTTCACCGCTGAAGGAAAGGAAAAACTTGTCTCTTATTTAGAAAAACCATTGAAAAATATTTTAAATTTTCCTGTCTTTTCTCATGACGGATCATCCTCAACGGATCAAACTATTCAAAAGCTTATACAAGAATCAGAGAAACAAGAGTCAAGTGAGATGATGCGTCAACCTCCGATGAGCCTCGATGATATCGTACAACAAAATACCCACCTTTTAGGCAGAAGAAAATCAAGTTTTATAAAAAAATCATGGTTTCCGCTAAATGGGCATCAAAAAGATCGCGCTGATAATTTTTCTTCCCCATAATGTCTGTTTAAAATACAAAATCTCATTTTCCCCATAAAACGAAAAGAGAATAAGATAAAAAATACTGTTACAGACCCATAAATTGAAGAGAAGATTTTCATAAATCGCAACTGCATCTTTCGAATAATATGAAAACGGCATGGTATTAACCATGTCGTTATAGCTTATAGTCCACGTTTATTCATCATTGCCTCTGGTAAAGGCATCCGTCCCCGAAAAGCTTTATACAGTTCCTCTGGATCGCGGCTTCCCCCAGCAGAATAAATAAAACGCTTTAAAAGATCAGCAAGCTCTGAATTAAAGACATCACCGGTTTCTTCAAACGCTTGAAAAGCATCAGCATCAAGTACTTCCGACCACATATAAGAATAGTATCCAGCAGCATAACCATCCCCCGCAAACACATGCATAAAATGTGAAGGACGATGACGCATAATAATTGTATCGGGCATTTGCAACTTTTCTAATTCTTTATGTTCAAAAATTGTTGGATCCGTGACTGTTTCTCCTTGGTGAAAAGCCATATCCACGAGAGCTGATGAGATAAACTCAACCGCAGAAAATCCCGCATTAAATGTCTGCGCCGTTAAAACTTTATCGATTAACTCTTGGGACATTGGATGTCCTGTTTTTGTATGTATAGCATAAGATTTTAATATCTCTGGTACGGTTAACCAATGTTCATAAAGTTGAGAGGGAAGTTCAACAAAATCACGTGAAACAGATGTTCCCGCTACAGAGGGCCATGTGACATCCGAAAGCAAACCATGCAATGCATGCCCAAATTCATGGAAAAGTGTCCGTGCATCATCAAGTGATAAAAGTGCCACCTCCCCTTTAGAGGGTTTAGCAAAATTACAAATATTGTAGATGATTGGTTTTTGACCACCATCCAATTTATGCTGTGATTGCAATTGGCTCATCCATGCACCAGAACGTTTTGAAGAACGTGCAAAATAATCACCAATGAAATGCCCAAGTAAACTTCCATCAGACTTCTTTACTTCCCACAAACGTGCATCAGGATGCCAAAGTGCAACAGCGTTTTTTTCTTCAAAGGTAATACCAAAGAGTTTTTCTGCTACCCCAAAAGCCGCTTTAATCATACGATCAAGTTGAAAATAATATTTAATTTCAGCGCTATCGAAAGAAAGTTTTTCAGTGCGGAGCTTTTCAGCATAATAACGCCAATCCCAAGCCGCTAAAGATTCATTGCTGCCCAAATTGTTGGCAAAATTTTGTAATTCAATTTGCTCAGCAGAAGCCTTCGCTCTTGCGCGCTCCCATACAGGCATAAGCAAATCCATTACGGAATCAACACTTTTAGCCATGGTATTATCGAGTTTCAAATCTGCGAAAGATTTATATCCCAATAATTTAGCTTGCTCATCTCGAAGCGCAACAATCTCTAAAATAATGGTTCGATTATCATTCTTGTTATTATTTTCGCCACGTTTAGCCCAAGCTTGGAATGCAACCTCACGCAAATCACGACGATCAGAGAATTTTAAAAAAGGTTCAACAATCGAGCGTGCTAGTGTTAATGCATAAGCTTCTTCATGGCCTCTTTCGCAGGCAATTTCCTTCATTGAAGCAATGAGATCTTCCGGTAAACCAGATAAGTCTGTTTGTTTTAAAAATAGAATCCATTCAGCTTCATCGTTTAAGACATTCTGCCCAAAAGTAGTATTTAAAAAAGCAAGTCTTTCATTAATTTTTACAAGCCGTTTCTGAGCTTTATCATCTAGTTTTGCACCATGGCAAACAAACTTTTTCCACCATAATTCAAGAACGCGTGTTGTTTCACTCTCAAATATACCCTGCTGCGACTGTTGATAAAGTGTATCTATTTTTGCAAATATCCGCGCGTCCATCATCATTTTTGAAGAATAACGGGAAAGTTTTACAACAAACTCTTGTTCGAGCTGTTGAATCAATGCATTCGTATGAGCACTGGCGCGCAGGAAAAATATTGAACAGACACGATCAAGCGCTTTGCCACAAAGCTCAAAAGGTTGCAAAAAATTCTCAAGCGTTGGTGAATCTTGCACCATCGCAATCGCCTCTAATTCTTCTTCGGCTTCTTGAAATGCCTGTTCAAAAGCAGATTTGAAATCTTCATCTCTTATAGAAGAAAAATCAGGAAGTCCTGAAAATCCTTTCCAATCCAGCGCTGCTGATTTTATCATAATACTTTATGTCTCCATTATAAATTTAAGCTGCAACAATTATCTTTACGACACAAATTAATAATATACTAAGACTATTTCATACCTTTCAAAGCTCTATTGAATCAGGAATATCTTTAGCTTCATGAAATCAATAAAAATAAGAATTTTTACACTTACCAAATGAACTCTTTGATTTATATGATAATTTATTGTTTTTTTATCTTGAATAAGAAACTCGAATATCATAGGTTTTTTTCATTTTAAACCATATGATATCGAAGCAATAAAGATTATTTGCTCGCGCATCATAAATGAAATTGCCTGTTGATAAAAACACTTGAAGAAAGGCTTCATCTCTATTGTTTACAAAACATTTCTGTAGATTCTTTAAAAAATCGCAAAGCTGTACTAAAGAAATGATGGTAAAAATGAGATCTGATTTTTGCATTTATGCCTTCATATTATCCTGAAATTAAGCTGTATTCTTGCTTTCAGTAATTTAAGAAATTTGTTTATAACTTACAATTTATCCTTGACTTTACTTAAAATATTAACAATTGGAAGTACGGTTGGGGAGGTTTTTTTCGAATCTTCCGTAAACTTTTATTATTTTTTATCTCGTCATCTTATCTAGATTTATAACTCTCCAATTTTTCAGGAGGTATTTTATCATGACTGAAATCAAAACGACCATCGACTTCAAAAATTTTTCTCCTGAAGCTCTCGCTGAAAAATTAAAAAATCTGCATTTTGCTGACTCTATTGATATTATCAATGACCTTGATATCATGGAACGTGTAACTATTCTTAGTCTTCTGCCTCTTGAGTATGTTATCGAACTTTTTGATAAACCAGAGCTTGAACAGCCTGTTGCTATTTTAGAACTTCTACCCATAAATCGTGCTGTTGAAATTCTTGATGGCATGTCTGCAGATGCTGCTGCAGATGTCTTTCAAGAAATGGATAAAGAAACCCGCACACGGCTTTACGCCTTGCTTAAACCCTTAACGCGTGCTGAACTTAAAAAACTTACCAGTTATCCTGATCATACAGCAGGAGCACTGATGACAACAGAGTTTATAGCGGTTCCTTCAAACTGGACCATACAAAAAACTTTGGATCACATTCGTGAGGTCGAGCGAACGCGTGAAACAGTTTATACCAGCTATGTGATTGACCCCAAAAAAGGAACTCTTCTCAAAGCTGTTTCACTGCGTAACCTTATTCTTGCCTCACCTGATGAACAAATTCTTAATGTCCCTACCCATGACTCGCCCATTACAATATCGCCCTTCACACATCATGAAGATATTGCGCGCCTTTTCCAGCGCCATGACCTTCTCTCTGTGCCCGTCGTTGATGAAAATAATCATGTCATTGGCATTGTAACTGTTGACGACGTGCTTGATACTATGGTCGATGAAATGAATGAAGATGCCTATAAATTTGGAGGTATGGAAGCGCTTAATAAGCCTTATATGCAAATCAAGTTTCCTGAAATGATGAAAAAACGTGGCGGCTGGCTCGCTTTACTCTTTATCGGCGAAATGCTAACTGCAAGCGCTATGCAACATTTCGAAACAGAGCTTGAAAAAGCAATTATTCTTACATTGTTTATTCCTCTCATTATGAGCTCAGGAGGAAATTCCGGTTCACAAGCGACCTCCCTTATTATCCGTGCACTGGCTTTACGTGAACTCACGTTGAAAGACTGGTGGAAAGTTATTATTCGTGAAATTCCAACAGGACTATCCCTTGGTCTTTTACTTGGAATTATTGGTATTACACGCATCGCTCTTTGGCAACAACTCGGTATCTATGACTATGGACAACATTGGATCGCTGTTTCGACAACGGTAGGTGCAACTTTAGTCGGTATCGTTACCTTTGGTTCCCTCTCTGGATCTATGTTGCCCTTTATCCTTAAAGGTTTAAAATTTGATCCAGCAAGCGCTTCTGCGCCTTTTGTGGCAACTTTAGTTGATGTCATGGGCATTGTCATCTATTTTTCTGTAGCATCCCTCATTTTGTCAGGAACTCTTCTTTAAGCATGTGATGTAAAAACACACCCTTATGGAAAGATCTTCTCATATCGTTTCAGATCTTTCCATAAGAGAAGAAGTCCTATTATTTGTTTTCTAGTGCAATCATTTATTTCACGGATAATATATTGTTTATAATGATAATTCTTCGTTTTTGTATTCGAATAATAGCTCCAAATACCGTAAAGTTACCTTAATTATAAATCTTCTTATTCTCATATTGTATCAATTAAAGTCATCTTCTTGCCTGTTACAAGCGTGATGGATGTGTGGATGAAAATGAGTCAAGAAAGGAGTAAAATACTTCTTATGTCCTCTCTCAAATGCAAAAGCTATCGCAATATTGATAGCTAAGAGAACAATAATAGAGGTGATCAACGGGCTTTATACGCTTCACAAGGGCGTTTATAATACGCCATTAACATATATAGCATTCATTGGTCTCATCATGAAATGGATGAGTGATATTAAGGTATCTCTCTTTAAAAGAAGATATAAGTGTGCGATAATACGTGTATTCTTTTTCAATTGTTCTATTTGCATGAGACATATCATTCTATAAAGTATGATAAGCAAAAATATAGGCAATATATCAATCCCAATGGTTTAAAATAAATTTTTTGGATGCTTTTGAAATCATAAATGTGAATTAAAATAACGGTAAAGAGAAGAATTTTTCTTTTATATTTTCATATTATTTTCTAAATAAGGCTGTATTTCCCTTTCATAAATAGATCAAACAGATCATAACTCTTCCTCTAAACTGGCATATAAAAATTAGAACTTCTTATAAAGTTCTTAATTGTCCCAATATTTATCTCAAATATGATTTATCTCAAATATGCAGTTGCATTAAATCTGAATGTTGATTAACAAACTCCAGAAGAAGCAAAAACTTTATTGGGAATAATGATGTCATAAAATTATCAATAGATTTAAAGATATTCTCGGATTTTTATCAATCTCTTTGCAAAACAAAAAGTATGACACAGCTAGCTTTACGTTTACTTATTCTTTAAAAGCCGTTTCCATAAATTCCTTGTGTCATATCAATAAAGATCCAATTGACGGTAATTTATGGACAATTCTTGGCTCAAGAATAAAACACTCAACATCCTATCGTTCTTTTACGAAGTTCCAACAATTGAGGCTTCATAGCGCATTAAAGACTTGGATAAATCGTTTTGTCATAAAAATATGGTCTCTATCTTCCAAAATTACAAAAAAACATGTAAAAGGTTTTTTTAACAGTCAGGCAAAGAATGTAAAAACTTTGCCTCAAATGAAATTTCATTAAACGAAAAGAAGAAAATTTATGCAATTGCGTAACATTGCCATCATTGCCCACGTTGACCATGGGAAAACAACGCTTGTAGACGGACTACTCAAGCAATCAGGAAACTTCCGTGATAATCAGCGTACAAGCGAACGTATGATGGATTCAAACGATATTGAAAAAGAACGGGGAATTACAATTCTAGCGAAAGTGACATCTGTTGTTTGGAAAGATACCCGAATTAATATTGTTGATACACCAGGACATGCCGATTTTGGTGGAGAAGTTGAACGTATTCTAAATATGGTTGATGGTGCCATCGTACTTGTTGATGCTGCTGAAGGACCCATGCCACAAACAAAATTTGTCGTTGGTAAAGCATTAAAAGTAGGATTGCGTCCTATTGTTGCTATTAATAAAATTGATCGACCTGATGCACGCGTTGATGAAGTCATTAATGAGGTCTTTGACCTTTTTGCCGCTCTTGATGCAACCGACGAACAGCTTGATTTTCCCATTCTTTACGGTTCAGGACGCGATGGATGGATGGCTGAAGCCCCAGAGGGACCTCAAGATCAAGGACTCAGTCCTTTATTTGATCTTGTAATACGGCATGTTCCTTCTCCTCGTGTCGCAGAAGGACCATTCCGTATGATTGGGACTATTCTTGAAGCAGATCCGTTTTTGGGACGAATTATTACAGGCCGTATTCATTCCGGCTCTCTAAAACCTAATCAAAATGTTAAAGTTCTTGAGCAAGATGGAAAACTTCTAGAAACTGGGCGTATCTCAAAAATTTTGGCATTTCGTGGTCTAGAACGGCAACCTATTGAAGAAGGAAGTGCTGGTGATATTGTTGCGATTGCAGGTCTACAAAAAGGTACCGTTGCGGATACTTTTTGTGATCCGGCTGTCAATGCCCCCCTTACTGCCCAGCCCATTGATCCTCCTACTGTTACGATGAGTTTTCTTGTCAACGATAGTCCCCTTGCAGGAACGGAAGGAGATAAAGTAACAAGCCGTGTTATCCGTGACCGTTTGTTAAAAGAAGCAGAAGGCAATGTCGCGCTTAAAATTGAAGAATCAGCTGATAAAGATTCTTTCTACGTTTCAGGGCGAGGAGAATTACAACTTGCTGTTCTCATTGAAAACATGCGCCGTGAAGGATTTGAGCTTAGTGTTTCACGTCCACGTGTTGTAATGCAAAAGGGTGAAAATGGAATAACTCTTGAGCCAATAGAAGAAGTTGTTATCGATGTTGATGAAGAATATTCTGGTACTGTTGTGCAAAAAATGTCTGAACGTAAAGGTGAAATGGTGGAATTACGTCCTTCTGGAGGGAGTCGTGTCCGACTTGTTTTTTATGCCCCCACCCGTGGACTCATTGGTTATCAATCTGAACTTTTAACCGACACCCGTGGTACAGCTATTATGAATCGCCTTTTCCATGCTTATGAACCTTATAAAGGGGACATTGCTGGTCGTGTTAATGGTGTTATGATTTCAAATGATAACGGAGAATCTGTCGCTTATGCTCTTTTTAATCTTGAAGATCGTGGACCTATGATCATTGATGCGGGTGTAAAAGTTTATCAAGGGATGATTATTGGCATCCACTCACGCGATAACGATTTAGAAGTTAATGTGTTAAAAGGAAAAAAACTCACCAATATGCGCGCTTCTGGAAAAGATGAAGCCGTAAAGTTAACACCTCCCCTTAAAATGACATTAGAACGTGCCCTATCGTGGATACAAGATGATGAACTTGTGGAGGTCACTCCTAAAAATATTCGTCTCCGCAAACTTTATCTTGATCCTAATGAACGTAAACGTTTTGAAAAAACACGTGCATCAATTTCAAGATAATTGCATAATCTCTTTGGTAAAGTATTTGATTGTAAGCCTCACTTTAATCCCAGAAAGGATGTCTCTATGAATATTAAGGAAATACCCGTAGGTAAAAACCCACCAGAAGATATTAATGTTATTGTGGAAGTCTCTCTTGGTGGTCAACCAATAAAATATGAGATGGATAAAAAGTCGGGCGCATTATTCGTTGACCGTTTTCTTCATACATCAATGGTTTATCCTGGAAATTATGGTTTTGTCCCTCATACGCTTTCAGATGATGGTGATCCTATTGATGTCCTTATCTGTAATACCCGTCCACTTATGCCTGGTTGTGTGATCAATGTTCGCCCTATCGGGGCTCTAATGATGGAAGATGATGGTGGGAAAGATGAAAAAATTATTGCCATTCCCACACCAAAATTAACAAAACGTTATATCAATATTCATGACTATACAGACCTGCCTGAAATTACACTCAAACAAATTGAACATTTCTTTAAGCATTATAAAGATTTAGAACCTGGAAAATGGGCAAAAATTGAAGGGTGGCGTGATAAAAACTTTGCACATGAACTCATTAAGCAAGCTGTTAAGCGCAATAAAGAAATGTAACAACTTTAATCAAGTAAAGCCTATTTTTTAATAGGCTTTATTATATTATTTTTTAGGAGACACAATCTCTAAAGGATTGCCATGTCTGCTCTAGCTCTTCTAAATGCGTTGAAAAATAAAGCTGTTTATAGCGAGATGTTGCGCCGCTTTTCAGAGAAATAGAAGAAGATGGAATTTTCCACTGCTTCGCAAGAAATTTAATGAGAGCTTTATTTGCTTTTCCATCTTCAGGAACAGCACGAAGGCGTATAACCAGATATTGTTTCTCACCATCTCTACATTCAATCCCTATTATTTTGTCAACGGATGACTTGGGAATGAGATATACAAACAAAATCAAGTTATTTTTATCAACTTGATAAAACATGTATTTACCTCAAATTATATTTCTATAAATACATATTTACGTAAGCGCGCCACATAAAATTACGAATAAAATAAATAATAACGAACACCACAATAGGCGAAATATCAATTGTTCCCAAATTTGGTAAAATCCGCCGGATAGGGTTTAGAATGGGATTTGTAAGGCGATATAGAAAGTTTCCTACCAAAACAACAAAGCGATTGCGCGGATTTATGATATTAAAGACATAAAGCCAAGAAAAAATGACACTAGCGATTAAAATATAAATATAAAGATTAAAAATCAAATCAAGCGTTTGAAGCAATGCATAAACCATGCATTATCCCTTTCAATCAAGG
The DNA here is from genome assembly GCF_028618435.1 of Bartonella sp. MM73XJBT.G. Taxonomy (GTDB): domain Bacteria; phylum Pseudomonadota; class Alphaproteobacteria; order Rhizobiales; family Rhizobiaceae; genus Bartonella. Next base: position 13,368 of record NZ_JAQISW010000004.1, on the reverse strand, counting down.
CAGAAAAGCGTATAGAAAGCTTTTATAAAATGAATCTGTATATTGAATAATAGTTTTATACTCCAAAATCTCATGAATAAAAAACTAAACAGTCCAGATTCTTGATCTCTCTATTTGATAATGATTACCCAAGAAAACAACTATTAAAATTAAAAATAGTGCTATGAAAATAGAAGAAACAGAAAATAATCTGAAAACTTTAAAAGCAGTGAATTATAGAGCCAATATTAAATCTCATTGCTTTAATAATCAATCTATATGCACAAACTAAAAGCGGCTTTAAAAGGCCGCTTTTAGTTTTAAAATTACTTCTGCAAAGCAGTCAAACGATTAAGGGCATTACTAAAACCATTTAGCTGAACAAACAAATCATTCAAAGGTGGTTCACCAGCAGCAGCAATTGTCATCGCTAACTTTAATTGTTTTCCAGCACGTAAAGCTGCTACGTGATTTTTATCAAAAACGACTGGAACCATACAACCTGCTGGCACACAAGTCCGGATACCGGTCTCAATAACAGCTTTTCCCTCATCGACTTGTAAACGAACAGGCTTAGAAACCAAAATGCCAAAAGGAACTGTTAAATTACCCGATAGAGCACCCTCATCATTAAGAATGAGGGTCATAGCCACAACAACACGTCCCTGCTCATTTACTTCTTGACGGTGCATAAAGCAAACTTTTTTCCCTTCTTGTAATCCACAGTTAATGGCCCACAAGCCATAGGTTTCAGTCAAAGAAGAAGCTCCATTTGGCAATGTCGCTGCTGTCTCTTTTGCTGCAGAAGGCTTTGAATTTGTTGCAAAAACAACAGATGGAATACTCAAGAGAGTACAAACTATCAGTAAATTAAATAACTTTTTCATTTTATATTCCTGTTCTTTACATAAAGAAAAACATGTTTATCATCTTATAAATAATATACATCATATAAAGCAATCTTTATAAAAAAAGCTTTCTCATAGTCATATAGCTTTTATAATGATCCAAAGCTACCTCGAAATTCGCTGACAACTCTCATATAAACATGCTTTTTAAAAGGAACAGCAATCGAAGGAAGGACTTCTAGATCAATCCATTTCCATTGATCGAATTCCGCTTTATTGCCATCTGGTGGAGGATTAATCACGATTTCAGAAAGCTCTCCCGTAAACTGGAAAGCAAACCATTTCTGCGTTTGACCACGATATTTATTGCTTAATGTGCACGCAACAAGTTCTTGTGGAAAATCATAATGACACCAATTTTGTGCTTCTTTAATCAACTTTACAGATCGAATACCCGTTTCTTCATAAAGTTCTCGATATGCTGCATCTAATGGTTTTTCATCCTCATCAATTCCTCCTTGAGGAAGCTGCCAACGATAAGATCCGTCAATATCTGCATGAGCTGGCGTCATTAAACGACGGCCAACCCAAACTTTACCTTCATGATTAAAGACAACAATTCCAACACATTTGCGATAAGGAAGAGTCTTCAAGTTAACATCTGCATCCATTTATATTCCTCAAAAGCACGCAAGCTATCGGTATCATTTCTCACTTTAATATATCCTTATTGGGATCTGGAGGAAATGCCGCATTTGCCATCTCACCCCGTAACAGTTTATAAGCCTCGTTCAATTGAATATCATCCTTAGGGTCTTTCGGAACAAAAGCAGCTGAACCAGATCCTTTATTGCTTTCTCGTTTTCCTTTGATATGCCCTTTTAACGCAGACTCACCAACTTTTACATCATAACCCTTATACTTTTCAGGAAGTGGTTGCTCTACAATAATATCAGGTGTAATTCCTGTTCCTTGAATAGAAGTACCAGATGGCGTGTAATAAAGTGCTGTTGTTAAACGTAAAGCGCCATTTTCACCCAAAGGAATAATCGTTTGAACAGATCCTTTACCAAAAGACTGCGTCCCTAAAATTGTTGCACGACGATGATCTTGTAAGGCACCTGCAACAATTTCAGAAGCACTTGCCGAACCACCATTAATAAGCACAATGAGTGGTTTTCCATTGGTAACATCTCCAGGCTTGGCATCAAATCTCGTTACATCACTCTTTTTACGTCCACGAGTCGACACAATCTCACCTTTATTGAGAAAAGCACTCGCAACATTAACAGCTTGATCTAAAAGTCCACCAGGATTAAGCCGCAAATCAAGGACATAACCTTTTAGTTTATCTTCAGGAATTTTAGATTGAATATCTTTAATCGCTGCCAGAAGATTGCCCAATGTCTGCTCAGAAAACTGGATAACTCTTAAATATCCAATATCACCCTCAACGCGATATTTCACCGCTTTTACCTTGATAATATCACGAACAATCTTAACTTCAAATGGCTTATCAACGCCAGAACGAATAATTGTCAAAGTAATTGGCGTTCCAGGAGCCCCTCGCATCTTATTAACAGCTTCATTCAATGTTTGACCATTTGTTTGTACATCGTCAATTTTTGAAATCAAATCTCCTGCTAAAATACCTGCTTTTGAAGCGGGAGTATCATCCATCGGCGAAACAACTTTAATTAAGTTCTTTTCCATAGTGACCTCAATACCAAGACCTCCGAATTCTCCTTTCGTAGAATCCCGCATATCTTTAGCTTCTTCAGCATTCAAATAAGATGAATGGGGATCTAGTGATGTAAGCATACCATTGATAGCATTTTCAATAAGCTTTTTGTCATCTGGAACTGTGACGTATTGCTTACGCACGCGCTCAAAAACATCGCCAAATATGGCCAACTTTTTATATGCGTTATCTTCATTATTCGCAGCAACAGACTGCACCATAATCATTGAACAGGCGCCGAGAAATACCCCAGCGACCAAAAGAATAACTTTACGAATCATTTTGGTTCCTTCTCATTTTTTCAGTCTGCCACCAAGGAGTTGGATTTACAGGCTTTCCCTGCTTTCTAAACTCAATGTAAAGCATTGGAGCAGCTTTTCCTATATCCAATGCAACACTATTTGCAATAAATTGCATCCCCATCATACCCAGAGGCTCGCCTGAAAGAACAAACTGCCCCTGTTTTACATTAATTTTCGACATTCCGGTAAGAATGATATGATAACCATTTCCAACATTGAGAATGATTAACTGTCCGTAAGAACGAAACGGTCCAGCAAAAGCAACAAAAGCATCCGCAGGTGCTATAACAATAGCCCCTGACTCTGTTTCTATCGTCTCACCAAAACGCGTAATCTGCGAATTCTTATGAGAATATCGAATTCTTTTTCCTAAAACAGGAAAAAGTAAAGAACCTTTTCGGCTTTCAAAATTGGACTGCTCTAGCAATTGTAAACTTTTCCGTATCTGTATTGATGAATCAGAACTAAGTTTTGACTGACGGTCAAGCTCTAAAATCAATTCTTCCAAAGACTGCGCTTTTTTAGCAAGAGCAATATTTTTTTGCTGCTGTTCTGTAAGTTCTTTTTCTGATTTTTTTTGTAGTTTGTTTTTCTTATCTAATAAAAGCTCTAGACGTTTTCGCTGCTCTGCTTGACTTTGCAATTTTGTCTTTAACGCCGTATATTCTGTAGTAATGGAATGACTTAAATTGGTCAATTCCTTGAGTTTCTCTGTTAAATCTCGTGTTTTCTCTTGCATCTGAGGAATGACAGTCCCTAATAAAACAGAACTGCGTACAGAAGCCAATACATCCTCTGGCTGTATCATAAGAGCTGGAGGTGGATTCAAGCCCATACGTTCTAAAATTGCAAGAACTTCTGCAAATTCAGCGCGACGACTTTTTAAATTTTGATAGACTTGTACCCGCTTTCCTATCATTTTTTTAAGCTTTTCTTCTCTTTCAGCAATATCATCTGCAACCTTACGTTCTTCTTGAGCGGCTTTTATGAGTGCATCACTCAAAACACGTTGATCTTTTTTTAAATGCTCAACCTGACGCATAAGAAAAACAACACGCTCACGCGAAAGTGAAATATTTTGGCGAATTTCTCCCAATTCTTTATGTGCTTCTGTACTATTCATTGTATCTTCCGCATGTGATACAGAAAAGTAAAAAAACATACTCAAGAGCAGAATGACAAATATCACGCATTCCCCATATAAATATTGCATCTTTCTATGAAGAAGCTCTTTTATTTGCCTAACCATGACACCTCATCGTATACACGAGAGATGTTTTATAAATGGTGTCGGCTAAAACTATATTAATAAATATATAAATAAGTGCTAAAAATTGAACAAAAATATTTAAAAACGATGATATGGATGATGATTTGCAATTGTTACAGCGCGATACAGTTGTTCTGTAAGGAGAATACGTGCAATTTGATGTGGCCATGTCATAAAACCAAAAGATAGCAGAAAATCAGCACGATTCCTTATTTGTTCATTATGCCCATCAGGTCCCCCCAAAGCAATGATGATATCTCGAATACCTTCATCACGATAACACCCTAATTTTTCAGCAAAAGCAGCTGAAGAAATCGACTCTCCACGCTCATCCAACACAATTAATCGACATTTTTCAGGCAAAAATTCAATAAGTCTTCTTCCCTCTTCTTCCATACGTTGACATGCTGTTTGAGCACGACTTTCTGGTATCTCCTGTAACTTTTTTAAATGAAATCCTACAGCTCCAGAACTTTTAGAAAAACGATCCAAATAATGCTGAACTAATTTTTGCTCCGCTCCACTTTTCATACGACCAACCGCAAAAATAGAAATTTGCATTTTAATGATCTCCGAAGAGAACCGATGTTGTATTATTTAAATCAGGGGCCATCCATATTTTTTCTAAATTATAAAAAAGACGAATTTCTGGACGAAAAAGGTGAATGATAATATCACCCGTATCAATCAATACCCAATCACCTCCAGAAAGCCCTTCTACACGCGCAAGCTTCTGCCCACTGTCTTTCCAAGTGCGTAACAAATGATCAGCAATAGAAGATACATGACGCTGTGAATTTGCCGAAGCTATGACCATATAATCAGCTAAAGATGACTTTCCTTGAATATCAATAGCAACAATATCTTCTGCTTTTGTATCTTCTAAACTCTTGAGAATAATTTCAAGACTCTCCTTAACAGAAATAACTTTTTTTTCTATTAAAGGCATAAGATTGTAAGAGTGGTTTTGTACAACGTTTTTCAGCTCTATATTCCTTCTCTTATTATTGTAGTAATTGTAGTATGTAAAAAAGCTTTCTCTAAAAAGAAGCAGAATCTTATAAATTATTCAAGAAAAATCATCCTTCTTCAAACGAAGCTTTGTTGAAGATTGAAAAGATAAAGGTCCATGCAAATATGTCCAAACTGGTGGCTTTATAAAAGGTAATCGGTCACTTTTCCTCTCATCCAAACGAAACTGGCGATAAATGTGTGCCATAGGAGAAAAGAGAGCTGCCTTATTGCCTAAAGGACGGTCAATAATTGCAATAGGAAGCATAGAGACAATATCACGCCATCGATACCAATGATGAATCGTTGTAAAACTATCTCCCCCTATAATCCATACAAAATTTACGCCACTGTAATGGGTTAGAATATGAAAAATCGTATCTATTGATACTTTGCTTCCTATAGCCTGCTCAAAACCTGTTAAGCGAATTTTTGGATGATCAATAAGTTTAGAACTTAATCGCATTCTCTCCTCTAAAGAAAGTAACTGTGTACAATCCTTTAAAGGATTTCCTGGACTAACCATCCACCATAACTGATCTAGATGCAAACGCCGAATAGCAGTTTTTGCAACAAGAAGATGCCCCGCATGCGGTGGATTAAAGGAACCACCAAAAAGACCCACAATATTGGATCTTTCAACATGTGGCATACGATTTTTCCATGGAAAAAATGGTTTTTTCAAGCTCTAATCTGACCATTTCCTTTAACATGATATTGAAATGATGTTAGCTGTTCAATACCTATAGGACCACGTGCATGTATTTTTCCTGTTGCGATACCAATTTCCATTCCAAAACCAAATTCACCTCCATCAGCAAATTGTGTGGACGCATTGTGCAATAAAATAGCTGAATCCAAATGACTAAAAAAATTCTTCACCACTTCCATATCCTCAGCAATAATCGATTCCGTATGTCCTGAGGAATAACGCTTAATATGAGCAATGGCTCCCTCAACTCCCTCAACTGTTTTAACAGAAAGAATAGCATCAAGATATTCATGTGACCAGTCTTCTTCAGAGGCTAGTTTTACATTTGGTAGAAGAAACGCAATATCCTCTGTAGCACGTATTTCACAGCCCTTCTCCTGTAAAGCAGTCAAAACTGGAAGAAATTTTTTTAATGCCTTGTTGTCAATGAGAACTGTCTCAACAGCACCACATATCCCTGTCCGCCGCAATTTCGCATTTAAAACAATATTGCGTGCCATATCCAAGTCGGCCGATTTATCAATATAAATATGACAAAGCCCCTCTAAATGGGCAAAAATTGGAACACGTGCATCAGATTGAACGCGCGCAACAAGACTCTTTCCCCCACGTGGCACGATCACATCAATCGCTCCATCCAATCCTTTAAGCATTTCCTCAACAGCAGCGCGGTCTGTCGTTTCAACCATTTGAATTGCACCTTTTGGTAAATCAGAGCGTTCTAAACCTTTTACCAACGCACAATGAAGAGCATGTGAAGAATGAAAACTATCCGAACCACCACGCAAAATCGCAGCATTGCCCGCTTTTAAACACAAAGAGCTCGCGTCAATTGTAACATTTGGACGGCTTTCATAAATAATGCCAATCACACCAAGAGGTGTCCGTACACGACTTATATGAAGTCCATTGGGGCGTGTCCATGCACTCATGACCTGTCCAACAGGATCAGATAAACGAGCAACTTGGCGAACACTGTCTATCATTGCACCCAAACGCAATTCATCTAATTTAAGCCGATCAACCATTGCAGCTTTCAAATTATTCTGAGCAGCCTTCTCTAAATCCAGACAATTTGCTCGTAAAATTTCATCTGAATAAGCCTCTAGACTTAAAGCAATCATTTCCAACGCATTGTTCTTTTGCTCAGAAGAAGCAACAGCCAATGCTGTAGCGGCATAGCGTGCTTTTTGCCCCATATCTTTCATTTGTTTTTCTAAAGTCATCGTATCATTCACTCTACCAAAATAATAAAACAAAAGTAACTTTTTTTAAACAGAATTGGTCAAGCAGCGTAAAATCATATCATTACGATGTACCATAGCAGAGCGTGCCTCATACCCAAGAATAGATTCTATTTCTTCGCTTTTACATCCTATAATGCGTACAGCTTCATCTTTGCCATAGCTTACAAGTCCACGCCCAATCTCAACCCCATTTGTATCAACAATTGCAACCGTATCCCCACGATGGAAATTTCCCTCAACAGCAATAACCCCTGCTGCTAATAATGATTTTCCTGATTCAAGAGCCTTAATGGCCCCTTGATCAATCGTCAAAATACCTGACGGATCTAAATGACCAGAAATCCATATTTTCCAAGCACTAACAGATTTTTCACTGGCCGCAAAAAAACTCTTGCGTTCGCCTCTATCAATTGCCGCCAGAGGATTCATACGTTTACCTGAAGTAATAATCATCGCCGTTCCAGCAGCATTCGCTATCTTTCCAGCATCAAGCTTGGTCTTCATTCCTCCCCTTGAAAACTCTGAAACAGCAACATCTGCCATTTTTTCGATATCATGTGTAATGGACGCCACAAAAGGTATAAATTCAGCCGTCGGATCACAATGGGGGGACTTAGTATAAAGACCATCAATATCAGATAAAAGTATTAAAAGATCTGCCCCCATCATTGTTGCCACACGTGCAGCTAAACGATCATTATCACCATAACGAATTTCATTTGTTGCAACAGTATCATTTTCATTAATAACGGGCACTGCTCCAAAATGCAAAAGCATATTAATCGTCGCACGTGCATTGAGATAACGCCTTCGCTCTTCCGTATCAAATAAAGTGAGTAAAATTTGACCTGTTTTGAGCCCATGTTGTGCAAGCGCATCCCCATAGGTTTTCGCTAATTCAATTTGTCCCAAAGCAGCACATGCCTGACTTTCTTCCAATTTCAAAGCTCCTTTGGGAAGTTGTAGCAATGTTCTTCCTAAAGCAATAGCGCCTGAAGACACCAATAATATCTCTACACCTTTTTTATGCAATTCAACGACATCACTGATCAAGCTCTTAAGCCACTCAACGCGTAAACCCATCTGAGGATCAACCAAAAGTGCAGATCCAATCTTGACCACGATACGTTTATAATGTGTGAGTTTTTGCAATCCAACAGCCATCTCAATCAATCCTGCTATCCCCACCTGTCTCCTCTTTGCGTGACTTTTCAATAATGTGAGTACCAGCACGCAGCACATTTTCTAAACCTTCGCGACTAACCGCAGAAAACATCATAACAGGCTGTTCCGTTACTCTCTGCAAAGCCTCCTGTTTTGTTTTACGTTCTTCAACCGTGAGAGTATCTATCTGGCTTAAAGCAACAATTTCAGTCTTATCACTTAGATTATTTCCATATGCCTCAAGTTCATGACGCACAATTTGATATGCTTTTGCAACATCTTCTTCCTGAGCAGAAATCAAATGAAGGAGTACTCGACAACGCTCCACATGTCCTAAAAAACGGTCTCCAATTCCAACCCCTTCATGGGCTCCTTCAATTAACCCCGGAATATCAGCCAAAACAAATTCACGACCATCAATACGTACAACACCAAGATGAGGATGAAGAGTGGTAAAAGGATAATCTGCAACTTTTGGTTTTGCAGCTGTTACAGAAGCTAAAAAAGTTGATTTTCCGGCATTGGGTAAACCAATAAGCCCTGCATCAGCAATTAACTTCAAACGAAGCCATATTGCACGCTCTTCTCCAACTAACCCAGGATTTGCACGACGTGGTGCCCGATTTGTCGATGTTGTAAAATGAAGATTACCAAAACCGCCATTCCCTCCTTTTGCAAGGCAATAGCGCTGCCCTACTTGTGTCAAATCACAGATTAACGTTGTATTATCTTCTTCAAAAATTTGCGTCCCAACTGGAACTTTAAGGATGACATCATCACCCTTTTCACCAGTCATATTACGCCCTTTACCATGACCTCCTGTCTTTGCTTTAAAATGTTGTTGGTAACGATAATCAATCAGCGTATTAAGCCCATCAACAACAAGAGCCCAAACATCACCACCCCGTCCTCCGTTCCCTCCATCAGGCCCCCCAAATTCTATGAATTTTTCACGACGAAATGATACTGCTCCAGAACCTCCATTACCAGAACGGATATAAACTTTAGCTTGATCAAGAAATTTCATTGGAAGCACTCACTGAGGAATCAATCTCTCTATCTCTATAGGCAATACATTAATTTTACCAATTTTGCATCATTGATAACAGAAAAACTATCACTATCGCTGATAACTCTTTGAGAAAAAATTATCCCCATTTAAAGAAGTTAAGTAAAGTTTAAGCCTTCTTAAAAGAAGGCGCTATACTGATATTTTTGTTTTTCTCTTAAATTCAAGCGCTAGAAGATAAAGCTCTACTGATTCTGATCGACTTGCGGGTGGTTTAACATGATAAACTTTTTTAAAATGCTGTTTTAGTATTGCAAGAAGAGTGTTTTCTGCCCCTCCTTGAAAAGCCTTTGCTAAAAAATGTCCCCCAGGCTTGAGAACCGAAAGAGCAAAATCAGCTGCAACTTCACATAAATAAATCGTTCTTAAATGATCTGTCTGACGATGACCTGTTGTTGGCGCTGCCATATCAGAAAGAACCACATCCGGTTTTGTCCCTAAAGTTTCAATTAATTTCTGCGGTGCATCTGCATGTAAAAAATCCATTTCTAACATTGCAACTCTAGGCAATGGATCCACATGCAAATAATCAATACCAACAACACTAGGTTTTTCATCACTTGACCCTACGATACGCTCCGCTACCTGACACCATCCCCCTGGTGCTGCCCCTAGATCAATAATCTTTTGACCTTTTTTCAGAAATTTATAACGCTCATTAATTTCAATGAGTTTATAAGCTGCGCGCGAACGATAGCCATCTACTTTGGATTGATGAACATAAGGATCATTCAAATGCCTCTCTAACCATCGCCGTGACGACGCTTTAATGGTTCCAGCTTTCTTTTTTACGCGCTGATATAATTCATGTGACCCTGAACCTCCATAGCCACCCATTGGGGGTTTTGTTGTTTTTTTCATCGTTATTCATTGTCTCCACATTTAATTTTCTAACGCTTAAAATCTCTACTCTTTCTACGACGACACCATACACCATCGCGTAACATCAGCTCTATCAAAATTCCTTCCCTTAATCCACGATCAGCAACTCTTAAACGCTGACTTGGCCAAACCTCTCGAATAACATCTAAAATTGCACACCCAGCTAAGATTAAATCAGCTCTCTCTCGCCCAATAAAAGGATTTATGCTTCGTTTTTCTATATCCCATGACAATAAGCGTTTTGTCATAAGAGTAATGTCTGCATCATCCATCCAAATGCCATCCACTTTTCTCCTATCATAACGCTCTAAATTCAGATACATCCCTGCTAAAGTCGTAACCGTACCGGAAGTTCCCAAAAGATGAAATTTTGATCCTTGCGCTAGCTCTCCTAATTTATGACGATCTGAAAAATTGTTTAATAACCCTCGCACATAACTTTTCATTTTTTCAAAATCATCTAAACTAATATTATTCCCTCCAAAACGTTCAGCAAGCGTAACAACACCAACAGGAAGAGAAGTCCAAGCGGTAATTTGCCCCGCTAAACGAAAAGAACGCTTTTGAGAAACATCAAGAAGCACAATTTCTGATGATCCACCTCCTATATCAAAAAGTACAATTGCCTCAGTATTTGATTCAACAAGTGTACTACATCCTGTAACAGCAAAACGTGCTTCTGTTTGCCGATCAACAATTTCCAATTCAAGACCTGTCTCATCCAAAACACGCTGAATAAAATGTCTACCATTTTTTGCTGAACGGCAAGCCTCCGTTGCAATCAAGCGATAACGCTTAATATGCCTTTGCTTTAGCTTTAAATGACAAATCTTTAATGCTTCGATAGCACGATCCATAGCTTGTGTATTAAGAAAACCATTATTTATTAAACCTTCTCCCAATCTTACAATACGAGAAAAAGCATCAACAACACGAAAATATCCAGGTTTACTAGGAGATGCGATAAGAAGACGACAATTATTCGTTCCTAAATCAAGAGCCGCATAAAGAGGTGGAGATTTTACTTGAGAGAACCGTCGAAGAAAAGGCGCTTTGATTTTTTTTGTTTTTTGAGCACCTATCATTGTCTGACGATGAAGCTCAAAAGCTGTCTCCGGTTGAATCAAAATCCGTTTCTGTTTACAATATCCTTTTCTCTGTTGTCTCTTTATATCAACAAAGATAGAGCATGTCTCTGTTCGTGACAATGTAGAACGGTTATTTTTATTATTCCCACACTGATCATACAACTGTTTTTCTTCGGTATTGTATGATTCTCCTTGCTTTGACTCTTTTAAACCATAATTTAACGGGGTCATTTCTCTTATCCCTTGAGCGTTTCCCCCAATAAATAAACGCGAAAAATCTTCTGCTCATTCCTAAATAAAGCAACAATGCGGCATCAAATGATAAAATACAAAAAAAACTCCTTTTTTCTATCATTGCAATTTTCTACGCTCGTATCATTCAAAATTTTGTATAATCTTTTGGCTTTTTCCGTGAAGTCTTACTTCTCTTTGTGAACTTAAAACTATAAATTAATCGTTTACGTTTACATCAATTTTGTAAATTGTGCTATTTTGATATCATTTAGACGAAGTATACTTCTATTGTAACAAACCAGCACTATCATACTCTTTGCTAACGCTTAAGGTTGTAACAACCTATATACATTGATATAGTTTATAAAAAATTCTTTTTTCAACCGCGTTATCCACACATAAGCCTCTTTTATATATGCAACACAATGACTTTGATTATGCTGAAATAAAAGCTTCAGAGTCCTACAAAACGCAATTACGATAGCCGTTATCTCGTGGATACAAAGAAAAACTATCGTTTAAAAAATTCTCTAGAATTATAAATTTACTTGTTATTATAACATTTCAATTGAAAAGTATTAATGCTTAATCAGACCACTCTCAAAAGCCATATGAAACTTAAAAAAGAGCTTAACCACCTCCTTATTGATAAGGAAGACATATTTTTATTTATTTAAAATTAAGTCTTTCTCATAACTTTTTATTGCTAACAACTAACATACTCATTCTCTAAGATTTGTGAAAAACTTTAACCTAATTTTCTATTATATTGCATAAAACTTCTTACTTATTGCACCTTATAATTTACATTCAAAAATATAACACAACGATTTGTAAAAAATAACTTTTGTTATAAAGTTTTCGATGAGTTTCTAAGGACGCAAAGAATTAAGTGCTGCGTTTAACCCTTTAAATGGTACAGTAAAAGAAAATACCTTTCCCTCTTTAAGTTTATAGGAAATACGTACTTTATTGTCCTGCTCTATTTGTTTAGTAAGAATTGGCCCTACAGGTGATTGTGCCAAACAAACTGTTTCATTACACTGCGTATAATGAATAAGAACAGGTTTTTTTACTCCTTTCACAAACATTTGAATCGGAACATTTATATCAGAATTTGGCAATGTTCGAAAAAGCATCACTGCTTGTCCATTTGTCGTAGAAACAAGAGACCAACTAAAAATAGTGTTCCCTTCCTGATCATGGACAGTCTGTGTCACATTACATATACCTTGCTTAAGTTTAAGCTTTTGTTTTTCATCACAAATTAAAGTCCAGTCATAAAACTGCATAATAATTCGACGTGTTTCACCTGGTTGTCCCCTAGGTATCGATAAATGCGGTGGATGAATTGTATAAACGCCATTATTCTCATTAGCAAAGACTCCGCCCTTGCCTAGTAAGGCAAGAGCAAACAGAATCTTCACTAACACTCTTCTTTTTTTCATAATAATAATAATTTTTTCTATTATCATCTCAACCTCAGAGTTATCCCCGCGCCTATGCCCCAATGGCCTCCAGCACTTGTAATCGATACATTCGAGCGAATATTTCCATCTTCAGAGGTATAACCCGCTCCAATAGCAAAGGCAGATTGGCTTCGCCACAAACCACTACCAAATGAGACGCTTAAAGATCCTGGTATATCATAGTAACGTAAATTCGATACAGCTAAACCAATAGCTGCAGCCTGCCTTGCCTCTTTCCGGACGTCCTCAACTGCATAATTTAATGTTTCAAACTTCATATCTGTATAGGCTTTGGACTCATTAACACCATTGCTTACTATATCATTCACACGATCATCCGTATATTTCTTCG
>NZ_JAQISW010000039.1 GCF_028618435.1 Bartonella sp. MM73XJBT.G | reverse complement strand
TCGCAATCGTTTCTTTTTTCCACTAATTCCGTTTGTGTGGTACTTATTTCACTCATCTTGATTTCCTCCATTTAAAGCGCAATTCCCCCGTGGCGTGAATCACGCATGTGTTAAAAGTTGTTTGGTTTGGTTAGAAACGTCCTACGTAGTCCACTAAGTGTTCACTTCTAGGAACCATTAGAGTTTTTCCACGAATTTCAAAATTACCAGAAATATTTACTTGATTGGAAATATATGCGTCGTCTAGAATTCTAATATCTCCAAAAATGCGTGCGTTATCACATATAACAGCCTTGCCATAAACACGGGCATTGCCATAAACAAAACCAAAAACTCGAGCTTTGTCGTAAATCAGTGCATTGTCAAAAATCTGCGCATTATATTCAACACTAGCCTCTCCACAAACCTTGGCATTGTCGTAAACACACGCATTATCTGTAATTATTGCTCTTTCAAATATCTGTGCATTACCAAAAACCTTAGCATCATGACTAACTTTAGCTTTATACCAAATCCAACAGTCTCCTTCATGACTCAGGTTTTCTTCTTTTTCTACAAAGCCGCCTAGGTCACCTTTTTTAACATTTCTAAAGTCTCGTAATGCGCGAATGCGATAAACCTTACGCAAATAAATTTCATCTATTTCATCAGTCAGTTCGTATTTCTTTTCCATAGTGACAGCCTCTTAATGCATGCTTTGTCTTTTAAGTTCTTGAGACAGCACACCAATTCCTTTTGCTGTGATTTTTGCGCAAGGAATGACTTTTTCTATTCCGCAGGCGGTTTGAAGTGTGATAGTTGGACAGTCCATAAGTTGCTTTTGGATTTTGTCTTGATAAGGGAGTAAATTTCCACCTGCTGCACGTCTATAAACCCAACCTTTTTGCTGTAAGAATTGAATGAATTGTTTTGGTTGCATTTCGAGGATTTTCGCGGCTTCTGTAAGACCAAAGAGCCCATTATGACGCTGTAAACTTTCAAGTGCCATGGCTTTTGGTGTTAAATCTTCAATGATGGTGTCTTTTTGATCTATTTGACCTTGCAAATAATTCAAAAATCCAATCATAGCTTTTGGACTTGAATAATCGATTTGTGGTGTTACTGCTTGCTTTGCACGCCGTTCACATTCTATAAAATACTCTCTGGCTTCATGCCCTTTGTCATTACGCTCTATCATCGAAAGGTGCTTAGCCATATCTAATGTGAGGTAGTATTCTACGCTTGGGCGCCCACCTTGGGGTTTTACTAAATTTTTAGTAAAACTTATAAAGTCTTGATTTTCTCGAAAATTACATTCTTTAATACGGTTAACAATCCAATCATTAAAGCGGGCTTTTACTTCTAAAAAAGCATGCAGATCACGTGCATTTACTGTTTGAACAGTTTCGTTTTTAATTGTGTTGTGCTGAATGGCAATAAGCTTTTCCATTACAAACCTCATTTTAGGGGATTAAAGGGGGGCGCTTTTTAAACGCCCTTCAGAATTTTAAAGCACATCACAAGGACGCAAACGGTGCTGTTGTTCATAAGTACCGTACATTTCATCTTCATATTTTTCTTCTGCGATCTCTTCTAAAATTTCATTGTAGATATCACTTTCACGTATAAAGTAATGAACTTCCCTCTCCTCATAGAGATGGTCGATATTTTCTTTTACATATGCTTCTGCAATCTGTTCAGAAATGTCTTCACAACTCTTTTCAGAAGGATTTATACGAAAGATTTGGATGGCATCATCTCCCTCATCAACAATGCTTAGAATTTGGCTTGCATCAAGCGGTCCAGACTCTGCAATGTTTTGATCATCATCGTAGGTAACTAATAAAATTTCATCAGAATTAATAAGAATTGGCTTTTCCATAATTTCTCCTCCCTAACGCCTCTTGGCAATTGCTGGTTTGTGGTTTATAAAAATAAGATACGTTTATCGTAATTAAATGTCAATATAAAAAATTACGATAAACGTATTTTTTATATTGATAATCCACATGATTATTTATTATCTTAAAATTTAAATGGGGAATTTATGTTGGACCGTGAAAGAAATGAACAACTATCTGTAATGTTAAATAAATTAACAGAAAGTGAAAAAATAGCTTTTATAGATTTCGTGCTGCAAGCAAAGATTTTAAAAGATCCTCGACAATTTTTTTTTCAGAATCATTTGCTTGAGAATACAAATAAAGAAAATCATCAGAACAAAATCCGGAGACAGGTGAAGAATCCTTAAAAAACTCCATAATTTTAACAAGCTCATCAGCTTTAACGTCTCTCATTTCTTTATTAGGGTCAAGATTGACAATATTAGATATAGCTGGTCTGCGTACTCCAAGATGGGCTGCGAGTTTTGCTTGGCTGCCACGGCCCATTTTATCGAGTTCTTGCTTTATCCAAATTTTTAGCTCTCTTTGTTTAACCATACTCGAGTTATTTATCATTTTTAAAAACCTTACAATATTAAAAAACATAAAAATACGTTTATCGTATTGACTAAATATTTCTTATATCGTATTTTATTGGCTATGATAAATACATATACAGAAACAGCAAAGCTTATAATTACATATCTTGGTGGACATCATAAGGTTGCAAATATCATTAATCGCAATGTTATTGTGGTTAGAAAATGGGCGTATTCTCTTGAAAAACGCGAAGGTAAGGGTGGAATTATTCCGGCTAAATATCAAGTGATGCTTTTAAACTATGCTCATAAACACAACATTGATTTGCGACCTGAAGATTTTTTCTATCCTAAGCGTTTGCAAGATTTGATGAAAGAAGAAAAAGCAACGCTCTCAACGCCTTCTTTTGTCAACGGTTTCAGTTTGAGTGAAAAGCCGTGTGAACAAAATAAGATGGTACAACCTCAATATGAAGAAAGGAAATAAAGATGGATTCCAGTTGGGCGACGATGATTGTGTTTTTTATAGTCAATGTAATCATGTTTTTTTCTGGCTTTTATGTCTTTCGTAAAAAAATACAAAACTTATCTTATACTTTTCATATTTTAGAAGATTCAACAAAAGAAATGCATTTTCCAGATGGCAGCACAATTGTTTTTAGCGATTCTGATTGGGATTTTTCTCTTGATGAAAATGATAATTTAATAGCTAAAAGTGCTTTAGGACCATCATTGTCTATAAAGGCATATAGTAATGCGCACGGTTTCAAAAAACATTTCATAGATAGTTTACAGAAATACACACAATCTGCGCATTTAGTGCAATGAGATAAGATAGAAAAACGCTTATAAGAGAAAGTAGTGAATTTGATTATTTTTAGTTCCAATGAAATTGGAATATTAGTCATCACAAAAGGAACCAAGATAAAAATGAGGTTTAAGTGTTTTGGTCGGATAATTTGGAGAAGTGTGTTCTACAATGATATTAATGGGTTGTATTTCAGATGGGTTATGCATTTTAAAAATGAGTAAAAATGTCAGTTCGCTTTCACTCTCAATACTAAATAAATTATACCATTCATTTTGGATTGGGTTGAGTTTAGGGGTTATCAAGTTGACGTGTTTTTTTTGCGTTTTAATGAAAATATTTTCTTTTTGTTTATGCAGTTCTAGGCCGGATTTAGGATATGAAACATGAGCAAATTCAAAGGGACTTTTTTTATCTATCCATATATAATTCAATCTAATCATTTGTTTTGTAGGATTATAGAAGGTTACGTGTAAATGAACCAATGATTCTGCGAGTATCTTAAATTCTCGTTTCTTTGATGGAATAACACTATCACTTCTTGGTTGAGAAATAGATTTAAGTTCCAATTTTGGTCCTAGTTTTCGTTCTTCCTGTTCTTTGTACTTAGTGTAAATTGAAAAAATTGTATGTGCAAAATTAATAAGAACAGAAGAAATAGAAAACAATTTAGACACTACTTGAGGCATTTTTCCCCCCATTTCGAAAATAATTACCGTTGAACGGCTTTGTAAAAATAATTTTTAATGGAATAGCAAATGACTAACACGATTCTCTATCTTGATCTAGGTGCTAAGACAGGCTGGGCGATATGTTCCAAAGGGCATGCGCCTGAAGATGACAACGAAGCAGATGCTTTGGCAATTTTATATTTAAAGAAAGAAGGGGGCGCGCATGTCTAATGGTATGCCATGGATAAGATTCCATTTGTATGACTGGATAAGTGGTACAGACGGAATGACGTTAGAGCAAAGGGGTGCTTATATGACGCTTCTCGTTCGCATGTACGATAAAAAAGCACCAATTAAAGAAGATTTTGAAACGCTTGCACGTGCTTGCAATTGTTCGCAGAAAAAATTTGCAGCTATTGTCGAATATCTCATGAGAAATAATAAACTTGTTGAGACAGATAATGGATTGTGGAATGCGCGCGTTGAAGAAGAGCTGAATGATTTTGCTGATAAAAAAGAGCACATATCGCAAGTTCGTAGTGAAGCTGGTAAAAAAGGTGCAAAAGCAAAAAATAATACAAAACAACATGTTAATAATTTTGCTGAAGCAAATGACAAGCAAAACGGTTTTTTTGCTGAAGCAAACGCTAAGCAAAATCAAGCTATAAAGAACCAGAATAAGAATATATATAAAAAAACTAAAACTATCGTTTTAGCAAAAAAAGAAATTAATTCTGAAAGTTTAGAAACAAACGATTTGGTTGACGAGCCAACAGAGGTTGCTGCTGTTGAGACCACATCAGAGCAAATCACAACATCATCAGACAACCAACCTCCAATTCACGAGCAAGAGAACGTTCCCAAAAAAGCAAAACGAGCGCAAGCTAATCGCGGTTGTCGATTGCCTGCGGATTTTGAACCTAATTTGCAATACGCAATCGATCAAGGATTAACGCATGATGAGGCGCTGTTAGAAACCGAACGGTTCACAAATTACTGGATAGCAAACCCAGGTAAAA
>NZ_JAQISW010000038.1 GCF_028618435.1 Bartonella sp. MM73XJBT.G | reverse complement strand
CGAATCTTAAAACACCCTTTGAAAGGCCTTTAAAAACCCTTTGAGAACCCCTTAAAAATCATGTGAAACAAAATAAATTGGTACAAAACCTGGTGGCAAAATATACAAAACCCGCTGGCAAGCTACAACAGCTATAAAATCAATAAGTTATAGCATGATAAAAGTGCTGTGGCGGAGGGGGTGGGATTCGAACCCACGGTACAGTCTCCTGCACGCCGGTTTTCAAGACCGGTGCCTTAAACCGCTCGGCCACCCCTCCAAAACAAATACGTCTTTTTACAAAGTTCTTGCAAAAGGTCAATCATTTTAATGCGCATTCTAAAGCGTTTTTGTAAAATTATTTAAGTTTCAAGCAAAATAACTCCTCATAAGTCAATTCTTTGAGTGAGCTATCTTAATAATTTTATTTTTAAACATAATAATTCTTAATGAAGACAAATATGACTTTTATCATTTCGTTTTCCTGTTTAAAAGTTTTTTCATAAAGCAATATTTTTAAAATCTCTAAAAATCATTTATGTTGTGCGAAAAGAATATCTTATTCTTCTGATAGTTAAGAAAACATAAATTTGTGAGAATGACACATATTAATCATGATGAGTTTATATTGATTTTAAATAAGTATGATTTAATATGAAAACTCTTTAAAAGATTTTAATTTTTTAATAAAAATATGTAGATATCTACTACAGTTAAAAATTAACTTTAAGAAAACAGCTGATTTACTCTCATAGAGAAAAGCTGAAAAATTTAAGTAAGAATCATAGTAAAATTTTCATTGATTAACAGTAGTTTTTTCATTTTTATATTAATTGAATAAAATTTTACGCAAGATTTGTATTGACAGTGTAAAACTTTTTCCAAGTACGACTAAAAATTAGATATATTTATAACGCTTTTTCTATAAAATTAGTGGTAAGTTAATGTGAATAGAAAAAAGCTTATTGAGAGATACACCTAGATTAATAGGGAAAAGTCCTTTTATGAAATAATCAAAGATTCTACAATAATATTTTTAATTCTTTGAATGATATATAGATGTAAAAGAGATGGAAAGCGATTCTAAAAATGCTAATTGAAATAGGCAAAGAGCATAAATCTTAACATACAGACTTTCAAAGCCCACATCCTTACTTTTATTCTAGCGCCCTTAACGCTAAAAAAATGTATGAAAAACCAATAGCTTATTTTGGATAAAAAAGAGCATGGTGCCCCCAGAGAGCGAATCAGGCTTTAGCAACAAGATTCAAAGTATATAAAGATGTGTAAGGGCGTATTGATGTCTATAGCTTTTTATGATTCAATAAAAAAAGTAAGCATTAAAGGAAAAATCTCAAATCAGAAATTAAAGGTGGTCTAAAAGGTGGACCAAAAAAGGTGGACGAGCAATGCTTGAAAAGGTGGACGAGAGGGGACGTTAAGTGAGGGCGATTCATCGGTTATCAGCATCATTCGTAAAGACGTCTCCGCAGGGTAAATATTGTGACGGGGCAGGGCTGTGGTTGAATGTTCGAAAAGACAATACACGTTCTTGGTTTTTTCGCTATACACATCACAATAAGCGCCGTGAAATGGGACTTGGTCTTGTTACGAAACTCTCTTTAAAAGAAGCGCGTGAGCTTACAAGATATTATAGTGCTATTCTTAAAGAAGGCAATGATCCTATTGTCTTTCGAGAACAAACCGTCTTAAAACAGCAAAGCAACATATTCAGTGAGATTGCAAAAGCGGCTTTTGAAAGTAAAAAAGCCGAATTAAAAAATGAAGGCAAAAATGGGCGTTGGTTTTCTCCGCTGGAGTTACATGTTATCCCACGTATAGGGAATTTGCCTATAGAATAATTAACAGCCAATATCATTCGCAATGTTCTCTCACCCCTTTGGCATGAAAAAGCAGATACAGCACGAAAAGCACTTAATCGTATTAACATTTGCTTGAAATATGCTGCAGCTCTTGGTTTGGATGTTGATCTACAAGCCTGTATAAAAGCACGTGCTCTTTTAGGAAAGCCCCGTGTTACATCAACAAATATTCCTGCTATGCCATGGCAAGAAGTTCCAGCTTTCTATCAGAATTTAGATGATAAGATTCTTTCAAATTTAGCCTTGAAGCTCCTTATTTTGACTGGAGTACGGTCATATCCATTGCGATATTTGCGTCTTGAACAAATAGATAAAAATATATGGACAATACCAAAAGACAATATGAAGGGTATTGTGGGAAAAGTTTCAGATTTTCGCGTGCCATTAAGTCATGCAGCTTTGAAAGTGATTGAAAGATCTCTCCCTTTTGAGAAAAAAGGTTTTCTCTTTTCTGGTCTTACAGGCAAGCCAATTTCTGATGCAAGCATGTCAAAATATATGACAGTTTGTGGTTTTACTTATCGTCCTCATGGTTTCCGTTCAAGTTTACGGGATTGGATAGCAGAAACAACGTCAACGCCTTTTGAGATTGCCGAAACTGTTCTTGCGCATTCCGTTGGGAGTTCAGTGACAAAAGCTTATATGCGAACGGATTTTTTAGAACAGCGACATGTTCTCTTGGAACAGTGGGCTGCATTTATAACAGGAGCGACTTGATAAAGTATTCACAGCCATTAGAGTAAAGATATAATTGTCCTTATTCTATCCTAATGGTAACCCTAAAGCTTCAAAGAATCGCTTATGTCTTTTTTCGGCGTCAACTATGAGCTTATCAAATGAAATCACCTCTATATAGGATTTATAGCTCTTGTGATATCCAAAATATCCCATACGATCGCCTGATTCTGTTAAATCCCAACGTGTGCAACACTTTCTTATGCTAGGAGTTAAATCACAGATAATATAACAATAACCGGGAACTTTTCCCTCCAAATTTATTTGACGCCCTTTAGGGGTAAATACTTTACCGTCACGAATTTTTTCTAAATAAGTAAAGACCTGCTCAATAGGATCTGTTTCAATACCAGCTTTTGCATCATTTCTCATGGGACGTTTAATTTCTACTATAGTAAGAGATGCCAAAGGAGAATATTCTGAATCCCCTTTGCTATCTGATACTAATAAAGGATTGCAATAGATAGAATTATCACACAATTCTAAACTACATATATCAGGTCTTTCCTTTTCCATAGATCCTGTAATGGGCATTTTTTTTAATGGGAGATCAGAAGCTAAATAATCATGGAATACTAATTTTTCGTCTATTAACCACAAGTTACAATTATTCATAGCTACGGAATTAGAATCACACTTCATCGGTACTATGAGTTGATGAATAACGTCTTCTTTAACATATTTTTTATCATCTTCAGAAAGAGAATTTAAAGATTCCTTCAAAAGTTCTATGATCGTTTTTCTGTGGAATAAGTAATTTGCCAAATCGGACTTTTTAAGATCACCTACAGCATTTACATATTTATTAACTCTTGCAGTATAACTGTCTGAATTTTCTCCTTGTTGAACTGCTAAAACATTATGACCTTCTTTTAAAATTTCATTTTCTATTCTAGCGAAACGTTCATGCAAATATAGCTCTAATTCTGGATCCTTTATTGTAGGAGAAATCATATAGTCACTGTCTGTTAAATAGTTTAGGAGTGGACGATAGCGTGGTACTTTATGTGTGAACTTTTCAACTATCTCCTTACTGTTTTGAATGTTTTGCTGTAACTCTACAGCTAAATATTCTTGAATTTTTTCATATATAGCTTGCCGTATTATCGGAAATGATATTTTTATTCTTTCAAATAAATTTTCTTGTTTATCTTCAATCTTTTCTTCAATATCAAAACCTATTCTTTCAGAACGTACTCTCTTATCCAAAAAAGGGGAGTTTATGTAGCAAGAGTAGATAAATTCACCCCTATCATCTTGTAGTTTTGATTGCATACCAGGAATTTTCTTAGATAATTTTTCTTTTGTAATAACCCTATTGCCTGCACAAAAATATAAAGCCTGATTTTCTAAAGGTAAGGATCTAAATTTAATATGCATAATAGAAAAAATATCATTTCCAATTTGGATTTCTTCATTAAAAACGTCTCCATGCATGCATTGTTTATACAGATCATTCAATAATATCTTTTCCGAGTCATCTTCAATAGTTATAGAGGGACAACCACCGGTTCTTGCAAAATACCAGAGACAATGTTCTAAAAGTGCTTTTGCAATAGATTGTAGCGTTTTAGGAATATGAACTTGATATTCTTTTTTCAGATCTTTTAATTCGACAACAGTTTCTCTTTTTGCACAATTATTTTGAAAATCCTTTAATGCTTTTATACCTGCGGCAGTATCAAATAAAAATGCGCGTCCTTTTAACCCTTTATCTGTTTCATAAATGCTTCTGACTTCTATATTATCAAAAGCTTTAAGCCATAAAAGTCGTCCTATACCATGGCAACCTTTTTCTATCTTATAATCTGAATCTAAAGTTTCAAATGATTGAAAATTATGATCATTAAAGCCTGTACCATTATCGATTACTTTAAAACCTATAATTTGTGTTTTGTTTAGTTTTTCAGTGCCTTCAAGTGGTAGTAAAGCTTGCTCTGATCTTATGACTGAAATTGTAATGTAGCTTGAGGAAAAATCATTTCCTATTTCTTCAATGGAATGAATAGAATTTACAATTGCTTCAAAAAGAGGCAGTAGAGCATGATTTTCTGGTAAAGATGTATTTCTTACCCGTCCACTTAAATTTGTTTTCATTATCTCCCCCCGATCTATATAAGACAAGCAATCGTGTCGTTTTATAAAAATCCGACTTTCTTCTAGTCTTTAAAGAACTAGAATTTCGAAGCTAATCATACCTAGTATACGCTATTAGAATCTTTAAATCCATGAAACAAGTTAATTTAAAGGCTAATTCTTTGAAAACCACTGTAAAATGCGCAAAGGCATTATTGATTGCCTCTATGAGACGTGCAAAATGGAAAATCTATTGGCTAAAATTTCGCGCGTCTCAGAGTATGTTTAGAGTCGGATATTTGGTTTTTGTGTAAAAATATTCTCTATAGCATCTAGGATACGTGAAAAATCAAGCGCTAATAAGAGTATAATGAGTACAATCCATTTCGTATAACGCGACATCACTTTTACACTTTTGTAGGTCATGATGATTTCTTGAAGGATTTCTTTTTCCGCTTCTGTAAGCTCTATATCGTCTCTTGTTTTTCTTCTAGCCATGTTCCCATCCACACAAACGTTCACCTAGGGTGTTATGTTTTAAGATATCTCTTGCT
>NZ_JAQISW010000037.1 GCF_028618435.1 Bartonella sp. MM73XJBT.G | reverse complement strand
CTCTATTGACCATAGCACCGCCACAAACATGGGCATTATCGCAAACCCTAGCATTGTCAAAAACTATAGCATCTTCATAAACATGGGCATTATCATAAACTTGAGAACTTCCTAAAACACGTGCTTTATCATAAACCTCAGCATTGCCATAAATTCTAGTCTTATCAAGAAACTTGCCATAAATAGTGTCATAAATTTTTGCATTGCCATACACTTTAGCATGTCCAAAAATATCCCCATAAATCAATGCGTTCTCATAGACTTGCGCATTGCCATAAACCTCAGCTCTAATATGCACGCTAGCATTGCCATAAACTCTTGCATTTTCATAAATTTTAGCAGAGCCAGTAATTTTTGCATTATCCAAAACATGGGCATTATCGAAAACCCGCGCATCCCCATAAACCATGGCATTGCCACCGACCCAGCAATTGCCATTATCAGCTAAATTTGCCACCTTGTGTATAAAGCCACCGAGGTCCCCCGCCTTTACATTGGAAAAATCCCTTAAAGCACGAATGCGATAAAGAGTATAATCACCTACTTCAATTGTTTCGTCTGTAAATTCATATTTTTTTGCAGGCTCTTGTTTATTATTAGATGCGGTTTCATTTGAAATGTTAGAGGAAATTGTATTGTTTTGTGATGTAGTATTCATAACTAAATCCTATCTGTTTTAAGGTTTCTTATTAGAGCCCTATAAGGGCGTCGGGTGCTAAGAAACGCGGCAGATAGTCCGCTGTTACGCTTTTCCCATAAGGGTATTGCATGGCGTAACGACACCCGACAAAATCACTATATATGCTTTTTATAGCATAAAGAATAGCCATTTTTTTAACGGGATTAGGTTTATCGTAACCAGTCCGCTATCTGTTCAGTGTTTCTTAATCACTTGATTATTTATATAACAAAATACGTATTTATTGTCAATTATTATTTTATCTTTTTTGATATTTTTTATTATTTTTTTAAATGCATTGTGTGTATATATTTGTCATATGCTTATTAATCGCTTCTTATTTATTATATGCTTTTAAAGCTATATTATGGGCTTTCTTAAACGATTGCGTTATTTTTTGAATCTATACATTTATAATATTTAGAAACGCTCTCATGATGCGTATTTTTAACTTTATAACGTATCTATTTTTTCACTAAATGTTTTTTAAAGATTTCTGTTAATTTCTTTTATAACACATTTGCAACTTAACAGCCTTTTATAGGGACTATCTTTATAAGCAATGCATTCATTTGCATTATGATTATAAGACCTTGCTGTTTTCACGCATTCTTTATAGCCATGGCATTATTTTTCATTTTCATAAGAGAAATGATAAAGAGGATAATTGCGATTTATAGCTTGTTATGAAATCTCTAAAGAGAGATTGATAACTATAGAGATTAGCAAAATCCCTTTTAATAGACTTTTGTCATTTTTGTCAGTTGTTTCTAGACCCTAGAGTATTTTTTTTAAATGAGATAAAAAATTAAAAACATTATTTTTCAATAGGTTAAGTTTTATCGATTTTTCAAAATACAACTTATTAAAACAACCATAACAAATAAATACAACTGTAAATATATATTTGTCAGTTATGTGTCAGTAAATTGAACTGACAAAAGTGATCATTTTAGTGAGTGATTAAAACGTGCTTTATGAAAAGCATATGAAAATGAAAACTGATTACGTTATCCAAATCCCTTTAATGAATTTTATCAGTCCACTTAAATGGATAAACTTATAATTTTAAGAGAATGATTAAAAGACGTTTTATGAAAAGCATGTGATCTTTTAAAGCCTTTCAAAAGACAGTTTATAATCATAAGAAATGCTATCAAGATAGTGATGGTTATAGTTTTGATGATTTTGAAGATTTTGAGGGTTCCTTTTATGCCCCCTTATATATTTTTTTCAATCAAAAATAAAAGTTATTATATTTCAATGTGTTAAGATTTATGATTTTTCTAAAAAACAACCCGCATTGATATTGCAACCCATAAATACAACCAATGGTATATTTTTTGAAGGTATTTTGAGAGTTTGAGAAACCTTCAAAACCTATAAGTAATATAAGAAAATGAATATACATAACTTTCTTTAAACAAGGCTTTTAAAAACGATAAAGCTATCATTTGAGATTACGGTATAACCTCTTAAAGGCAATGTAAAAAAAATCTAACTCACTTTAAGAGAGGATTTCTTAAAAGTCTTAAAGCAATCCAAATGAGAGTATCTAAAAGTGCAAGTTTTTTCTTTTTAGAATAACGCATGATAAATTATCCTTTTAAAAAAGATTGTATGTAAGCAATTTATAAAAGGGGTATAAAACCTATAGTTATAAGACCTTATACCCCTTGTGAATTTATCATACCCATCATGTGAGCATGGCAAGTCTATTCAGTTTCTCTAATTTCTAGTTTTGGTAAGTTTTTAACGATTTTCATTGTCTCTAAACTTACGGTAATAACCCTTTGAAACAATTCTAATGGATAAGCAGGGTTTCCAACCGTTTCAACAGCATAGCGATTGGCATCATTAACAATGCCACTCTTTTTATCAGTCTTAACGCATTGACGCCCCATAACCCATTCAAGAGCGGGTTTACCATTGACAATATATTCATAAGCTTCAAGAGGAATATCTGTTATCGTGATATTACTATTATAAATAACCGTCGATTTATCCTTTTCCTTGCCATTTTTAATTTTTGCGAATTTCATTTCAGTCACATAATAAAACTTTTCTGGATTAGAAATATCAGTCTGTTTTGGATTACCCTTTTTAAAGGTCACTGGATAAAGTTCCACATCTTCATAATTTACGTGCAAATGACCCAGTTCACGCCCTGCTGTAACAAATTTCCAAAAATCATCAGTACTCTTTACACAAGGGATACGAGGCAATTCTTTAGAGAGGTTATCAGCATAGCGACTGCGATAATCTTCTGAATGTAAAAGACCGTAAACATAATAGAATAAATCATCTTTAGTTACGGCTTCATTAGGATAAGCTGCTTTAAAACGGTCTAGACCTTCATCAGTAATAGCATCACGCCTCTGGAAACCAGTTGTTTTGTTTTGCTCTGTAGCATTTGAAAATAAATGAATTTGTTTTTTATTTTTATTTTTTGAAACGGAAGCATCTTCGTAAAAATATCTTGGAAAGCATTGACTATTCTCTATCACCTGAACATCAGATACAGTCTTAATCATAAGTACAGAAAAGCCCTTCTTTGCTCCTATACCTGTAAGTTGTATCATCTTATTATCAACCGCTTTCCCCATAGGGAATATCCGCGGCATTTGATAAGTTCTTTCATTAAAAATACGATTATAGTAAAGCCACTGTTGTGTAAAAGGACGATACAAACTTTGTGTAAGGCACGCATTTTCAAATTCAGAAAACTTTCCTCTTACCAATTCTTCTTTCAAACTGCTACTCCAACTGATCTTTTTTTCATCTGTATCGACAAAATCATTTACAACTTTTATACGTAACTTACGCTCAGTATGTGAATAAGCATCATTAAAACGTTTCAATTCATTGTTATAGAAGGCAATCATATCACTCATATTCTTAGCTAAAGCTTTACGGCTCGAATTGTATGCCCAAGCATCACGACCGCTTGAGATACCACAAGAATAAGTCTCAAAGAGCTTTTGATCATGCCCTTTTTTATCACCTAAGGCTAAAAACGCCTTGAAACTCTCATTACGTTGACCAAGCCAATCACCGTATTCGTCTGGTGTAATCATTTTCCAGCTTTGCTCACTCCGTGTAATGCCATCAATACTACCAAGGGATTCAATTATCGTAAGCTTTTCTTCCCTTTTAAGATAATCTCCAATATCACGAAAATATATTTTCCCACGCTGTTGAGATTCTGGATTTTTTACGAGAATAGAAATCGCTATAGGGGCACGAGATCCTTCACCAAAAATCTTACCCCCTTCTTTTCGAGATAGTTCTCCAGAGGTTCGTTGATTACCCCGTAAATGGAAAATATAAAGGCTCGAAAACTCCTCAACGAGGCATTTGCGTAAGCCATTCATAGCGTTTGCATCTACAAAATTTGCATTTGTAACAAAACCAATAACACCACAATCTTTTATGCGGTCACTTGCCCAGCGGATAGCACGAATATAACTATCATAAAGTCTATTAACATTACTTGCTTTAGATTGAACGGCATAAGTTTCGCGAATACGTTTATCTAATATCGGATAAGGAGTATTTTTTGCATTGTCGTTTTCACTTTTTTGTCCAAATGAATAAGGAGGATTGCCAAAGATAACCTTGATATTTAGATTTTTCTGATGTTCTAAATATTCACTGTTTTCTTTAAATAATTTTTGTAGCAGATTTTTCTCTTCAAGCATCCGAAACGTATCGGTTAAACCAATATGCTTAAAAGGGATATATTCCCCTTTCATAAGACTATGATAAGTCGATTCAATGTTAATGGCTGCTATGTAATACGCTAAGAGAACAATCTCATTGGCATGGATATCATGACGGAATTTATATTCCATATCCTCTGGTTTTATGAGATTGGATTGTAAAAGCCTTGTGATAAAGGTTCCAGTACCCGTAAAAGGGTCAAGAATAGAAACACCACGTGATCCTAGGCTTTTTCCAAATTCATTGCGTAACACTTCATCAACAGAATGAATAATAAAATCCACAACCTCAACGGGGGTATAAACAATCCCAAGCCTATCCGTGGTTTTCTTAAATGCCTTGGCAAAAAAATCTTCATATAGCTTGATAATAAGGTTCTGTCTTGCTTGGGGTTCGGTAATTCCAGAGGCACGGAATTTTACGCTGTTATAAAATTTTTGTAATTCCTTTGACTCTTGCTGGATATTGGTTTTATCCAACTCAGCTAAGATCTTTTCCATCGCTTGCGAGATACTATTGTTCTGGACAAACTTATTGCCTTCAAACAAAGCTTCAAACACGGGACGCGTCACAAGATGTTGTCCTAACATCTCAAGCGCTTCCTCTTGGGTAATACTGTCGTTTAAATTACTCTTTAACTCCTTATGAAAGCTCTCAAAAGCATGATAGGCTTTACTGGTTTTATCAGAAAGGATATCTTTAAGACGATTAATGTGGTTTTGAGCAATCTCCGCAACATTGTTCGCCCATATGCCCCAATAATCCGCAAGGGTCGATTTTTTAATCAGAAGGGTTTTGAGAGCATTAGGAAATGCCATCACAAAGTTAAAACGTTCTTGACCATTATGGGGGGTAAGCGATTTTCGCAGTGGATAGACATTCCCCGCACTCGCACTTTCTGGTTTTGCGTGAAGGGGGATATCATCAACAACCGTTGTGACATTCTCTAAGTCACTATTTTGAGAAACCGTAACAATATCGATAATAGAACTTACATCTTGCCCTAAATTCATTTGGTTAAGGGTTTTGCTAAAATTCTCATCATGAGAAAGCAAAGCATTGAGAACTTGCCAA
>NZ_JAQISW010000036.1 GCF_028618435.1 Bartonella sp. MM73XJBT.G | reverse complement strand
TTTTACCTGGGTTTGCTATCCAGTAATTTGTGAACCGTTCGGTTTCTAACAGCGCCTCATCATGCGTTAATCCTTGATCGATTGCGTATTGCAAATTAGGTTCAAAATCCGCAGGCAATCGACAACCTCGATCAGTGTTAACCTGCTTGGCTTTTTTCGGAACGTTTTCTTGCTCGTGAAGGGGAGGTTGTTTGTTTTCTACCGCTTCGATTTGTTCTGATGTGCTCTCAACAGCAGCAGGCTCGATTGGTTCGTCAACCAAATCGTCTGTTTCTAAATTTTCAGAACCAATTTCTTTTTTTGCTAAAACGATAGTTTTAGTTTTTTTATTATATATGTTATTGTTTATGTTAATGTGTTTCATGATGACCTCATCATGACATCATCATGGTCTTTTGATGAGTCATCTTTGTGTTTTTTTCTCTTAGTATTCGCAGCTTTTATAGCTTTTTCTGAAAGTTTATTTAAATTCTCATTGCAATTTTTTAATTCTTCTTCAACATCGAGATTCCATAAACGACCATCTGCTAAACGAATAATATATCCTTCTTCTAGTAAAACATTCAAAGCTGTCTCAAATTTCTTTACTGAATAACCAGTGTAATGAGACAAAACTTTAATGTTACAAAAAAGAGGTTCACCAGTACGAAGCATGCGAAACCGCAATCTCATATAGATATTACCTTCTACAGGAGGTAAATAATCGACAACTACTGCCCACCTATCTGCAAAAAGCCTCGTCCACGGTAATTTAGTTGACATATTTTACCTCCTTTTCTTTATTATTATTAAAGGCAAAATTATCTAGCTCTTCACTGAGGTTATTGAGTTCTTCTTCAACGCGCGTATTCCACAACCCATTATCTGTCTCAACAAGTTTATTATTTCTCATGAGATATTCGACAATAGTCGCAAACTTTTTTTGTGAACAATTGCAAACACGTGCAAGCGTTTCAAAATCTTCTTTAATTGGTGCTTTTTTATCGTACATGCGAACAAGAAGCCTGATATAAACGCCTCTTTGTTCAGATGTCATTCCATTTGTACCACTTATCCAGTCATACAAATGGAATCTTATCCATGGCATTGCATTAGACATGCGCATCCCCTTCTTTTATTAAATATAAAATTGCTAAAGCATCTGCTTCGTTGTCGTCTTTAGGCGTATGTCCTTTGGAACATATTGCCTTAATCATTTCTTCTTTTGAGGCGTTGCCTTTTCCTGTTGTTGCTTTCTTAATCGTACCAACTGGAATGCCTTCATACGGTATCTGATGATGTTCACACCAAGCCGTTAAAGTTGCTAGAAAGCCACCATAAACATGCGCTGCATCAGTCCCCACATGCCGGCGTACTTCTTCAAAATACACCGCGTCAATTTCATCAACAGACCTCTTTAGTTCAGAAAGCCACTTCTTAAAGCGCAGATAACGCATACCACCGCCTTCAAAACGGCGTGATTGAAAATGTTCTGTATCACTTGTTATGTGACCATCAGCACCGCATATAGCCCAGCCAGTCTTGCTACCTAGATCAAGACAGAGAATGGTTTGTGCATGCGTGATCATAATCCCCCCTTAAGGCTCTACGTATTTATATGTGCGCTATGACAGAGCGCGTTGTGATTGCTTGTCTTGCAAAGATGTTTATGAAAAAGTATCCTCCCAACGATTCTAAAAAAGTGGGGGGAGTATGATGCAAGAGTGGATAGTTAATAAGGTTGTATTCTTATTGCATCGGATAAATGATAGTGCTGTATTTTTGCTGCACTGGATAAGTAATAATCTTACGATTGCTCCTATCATTGCTACTGTAGTTACTGGAATGGTGACACTTTTTGTGCAACAACGAAGCTTAAAAAAACAGCTTAAAATCTTCCAACGACAAACTACAGCATCAGAAACCCAGACAGCTATTCTATTAGAAGATAAAAAAGCACGGGATTTGGGACCATATTTGAAATTGAAGGCAGTATTCTTCCCACAAAAATATGAAGGCACTTCACGCGTTAGGGTGAAATTGTGCATTAAAAATCTTACTAGAGAAGATATAATGATAAGGAATATACGCATATCGAAAAAAAGTCCCTTTAAGTTTGTTAAAAATGCTTGCCCTTTCGTTAGATGGCCATCTAAAACTTCAGGTGTACACCTTGTCATTAAAAGAACAACTCCAAAACTCATTGCTTTATGTCCCCAAAATATAAAATCAAATGTTTCATCAGAGTTCGCTTTGAATTTTTTAATTATACGTGCTAAATGCTATACTTTTTTAGATTTCATAATTAGCTGTCGTAAGCCTAATTCCCACAACATTGCAAATTTTACACTTGACCACACTTCGATTGTTAACCCAGAGGAAACATTCACCGTTCATTTTTGGGCTTCATATCCTCGCTCAAAAGATACATATGATGAATTTGGCCCTGAATATTCCTTTTTGGCTGATAATCCTCATTTTTGGGATTAATGACACCAAAATTAAAAGCATTCTCCTGCAAAAATAAAATCGATCAATCTTGGTTCTTCTTTTTTGTTAATTAAGCAAATGATTTTATTATTTAATTTATCAATTAGCTCCATTTGTGAAGCCAACTTTAATCTTTGTTCATACAGTGTCTTATTTTTTTGCTTAATTAAAGAGGATAGGTTTTCAAGTACTACTTGCTGTTGTTCAATTGACTTATCTCGCTCTGCAAGAGTGGCTTCATGCCATCTCATCCAACTATCAAATTTTGACTTATGCCATTCTTTTTGTTTTTTAAGAATTGTTGTGTGAGTTTCGTGTCGTTTTACAAGATCTTCTACGCTACAGTCACGATATGGTACTTTTCTCCATTCTTCCACCAATCTATCTCCATTCTCGATTTTCGTGTTACAACCTATTAATCTACAAATCCGTGTGTAAAGTTTCTTCAATATCCCGTTTCTCATGATCTTTCTTCTTTAAGCCTGTGAATTATGCTGTGGGTGTTTGTTATCAGCTGTAGTAAGTGGCACGCCCACCTCTTCAAGAGAGGGGCGTGGGTATAAATCGACATACCAGTCAACGGGACGAACAATATCATTGGTTGTCTTTTCAATCTTTAAGACAATTTCAGGCTCAGGAAACCGCAAGCCGCGTAAATACCTGTTAATCGTACTCTGTGCTACGCCAACTTGCTTCCCAAATTCGGCTTGAGATAGTTTATTTCGTGTAAGATATGATTTCAATTTTTCCATAACTCAAATAAATACCATAAAAGACTTTTTAGTCAATAAAAAATACCTTTATGGACTTTGTTAAATAAGCAGTCTTGGTGTAAGGTTTAGAGCATGCATATAATTAAAAAATTGAGGAAAGATTTGGGACTCACACAGGTGAAATTGGCTGAAAAAGCTGGTACCACGCAACCTCAAATAAAACGGCTTGAAAAAGGTGAGCGAAAATTAACCAAAGAGTGGGCGGAAAAGTTAGCACCACATCTTGGTGTAAAGCCGTTTAATCTTCTTTTCCCAGAAAACGAGGAAATACATCCCATATCTAATGCTATTGGAATGATACCGGTGATAGGAAAAGTTGCTGCTAGCTCGTGGATGTCGGTCGAAGATATGGATTTTGGATTTGATGACATAGAATATGTACCCAGCACCTCGAAATACCCAGCTCACTTTCAATTTGCTTTAAAAATCCAGGGCAACTGCCTTAACAAAATTGCTCGTGATGGTGATCAACTTATTTGCGTAGACATAATAAAAGCCGGCATTAATGTGGAACCTAACGATCTCGTGATAGTTGAACGCAGCCGATTCAATGGTCAAATGATTGAGCGTACAGCTAAACGTATACGTCAAACTATTAGTGGATTTGAACTATGGCCTGAAAGTACTGAACCCAATCATCAAGAACCTATCAAAATAAATGGGGCAACTGATGGAGAGGAGATTCGTATAGTTGGGAAAGTTCTTTGGATTTTAAGAAAACCCTGAAAACAAAGGAGAAGCGGGAATGGGGACAGTAGACGAGAGCTTAAAAATAATAGCTGATAAAGTCAAAAATCATTCAGATACTATGTTAACTGAAGAAGCGGTCAAAACAGCGGTCGTTTTACCGTTTCTGCGCGCACTTGGGTATGATATTTTCGATCCACTTGAAGTCATTCCCGAGTTTACTGCTGATGCCGTTGGTAAAAAAGGTGAAAAAGTTGACTATGCTATCCGTATAGACGGTGAGATACGTATTCTTTTTGAGTGCAAACCGATATCTTGCGAATTGAGTTCAAAGCATTTAAGTCAATTATATCGATACTTTAGTGTAACGAATGCTAAATTCGCGATTTTGACAAATGGTCGATTTTTTCATTTTTACACAGATCTTGATGCTGCAAACAAGCTCGATAATAGGCCATTCCTTACTTTTGATGTAATAGAATACAATACTGTGGTACTTACAGAGCTTAAA
This sequence comes from Bartonella sp. MM73XJBT.G, assembly GCF_028618435.1. Classification (GTDB taxonomy): domain Bacteria; phylum Pseudomonadota; class Alphaproteobacteria; order Rhizobiales; family Rhizobiaceae; genus Bartonella. The sequence goes on along the minus strand of NZ_JAQISW010000036.1, from coordinate 1,158 downwards.
AAGTTTGAACGCTCAGCATTTAATATTGAAAATATATTGGTGACAGCCGAGCAGCTCAAATATGTATCTGGAATAAAACAAAACATCCAAAAAGAAATAGAAAATCCGTCCGAAGGTTTTGTTCGTGTTGCTTGTGCGGATGTTTATGAAGGGCGCCTGACTGCTAATGTCTTAGAAATGCTCACAGGTGTTACTAAAAATGCGTTTCGCGAAGTAATATCTGATGCGGTAAAAAGTCGGCTTTCTAGCGCTTTACAAACAACAACTGAAACCGACAAGCAAGATAATATTGCTACATCTATTGGTAATGAACATGCCAAAATAACGACCGAAGAGGAAGTTGAAGGCTTCATGATTGTCAAGGCAATTGCGCGCGAAGTTATTTCTGCCGACCGTATTGTTATCAGAGATGCAAAGTCGTACTGCGCTATTTTAATTGACAATAATAACAGAAAGCCGTTGGTTCGACTGCACTTTAACAGAAAACATAAGCAACTAGCCCTTTTCGATACTGATATTGATGAAAAAGTCGGTATTGAAACGCTAGATAATATTTATGATTTTGCAGACAGAATAAGAGAAACAGCAAAAAAATATTTATAAGATATTCTACAACCTATGTATGCCCCGCTGAAGCGGGTTTTTTTTGTTCGTCCGCAGTTTTTATAAAAAACTACGGCGTTATCTACCCATCGATTGGCTCTGTCTGCACACTGCCCCAATTTTTCCTGCATATAAATTTCAAATACAGCTAACTGATTTATTTTTTTAAGGGATACTAGAAAGTATCATGCCTCTACACTGAACGCTACAATACTCAAACCGATTCGTAATAAATATTAAAGTTCATTTATAAAAAAACCACTTTAGCATAAAATGGCTTGACCATAATAATCCTTTACGGTATACTCCTCTATAACAACATATCACGAAGAAGCAAAAGCCGATCTGGTGTAGATTAAATTACATTAACACAAACAATCGCTATTAGGCGTTAGGGAGGGGAAATTATGGAAAAGCCAATTCTTATAAATTCTGATGAAATTTTATTAGTTACCTACGATGATGATCAAAACATTGCAGAGTCTGGACCGCTTGATGCAAGCCAAATTCTAAGCATTGTTGATGAGGGAGATGATGCCATCCAAATCTTTCGTA
>NZ_JAQISW010000035.1 GCF_028618435.1 Bartonella sp. MM73XJBT.G | reverse complement strand
TTGGCAAGTTCTCAATGCTTTGCTTTCTCATGATGAGAATTTTAGCAAAACCCTTAACCAAATGAATTTAGGGCAAGATGTAAGTTCTATTATCGATATTGTTACGGTTTCTCAAAATAGTGACTTAAAGAATGTCACAACGGTTGTTGATGATATCCCCCTTCACGCAAAACCAGAAAGTGCAAGCGCGGGGAATGTCTATCCACTGCGAAAATCGCTTAACCCCCATAATGGTCAAGAACGTTTTAACTTTGTGATGGCGTTTCCTAATGCTCTCAAAACCCTTCTGATTAAAAAATCGACCCTTGCCGATTATTGGGGCATATGGGCGAACAATGTTGCGGAGATTGCTCAAAACCACATTAATCGTCTTAAAGATATCCTTTCTGATAAAACCAGTAAAGCCTATTATGCTTTTGAGAGCTTTCATAAGGAGTTAAAGAGTAATTTAAACGACAGTATTACCCAAGAGGAAGCGCTAGAGATGTTAGGACAACATCTTGTGACGCGTCCCGTGTTTGAAGCTTTGTTTGAAGGCAATAAGTTTGTCCAGAACAATAGTATCTCGCAAGCCATGGAAAAGATCTTAGCTGAGTTGGATAAAACCAATATCCAGCAAGAGTCAAAGGAATTACAAAAATTTTATAACAGCGTAAAATTCCGTGCCTCTGGAATTACCGAACCCCAAGCAATACAAAACCTTATTATCAAACTTTACGAAGACTTTTTTGCCAAGGCATTTAAGAAAACCACGGATAGGCTTGGGATTGTTTATACCCCCGTTGAGGTTGTGGATTTTATTATTCATTCTGTTGATGAAGTGTTACGCAATGAATTTGGAAAAAGCCTAGGATCACGTGGTGTTTCTATTCTTGACCCTTTTACGGGTACTGGAACCTTTATCACAAGGCTTTTACAATCCAATCTCATAAAACCAGAGGATATGGAATATAAATTCCGTCATGATATCCATGCCAATGAGATTGTTCTCTTAGCGTATTACATAGCAGCCATTAACATTGAATCGACTTATCATAGTCTTATGAAAGGAGAGTATATTCCTTTTAAGCATATTGGTTTAACCGATACGTTTCGAATGCTTGAAGAGAAAAATCTGCTACAAAAATTATTTAAAGAAAACAGCGAATACTTAGAACTTCAAAAGAAACTGGATATCAAAGTTATCTTTGGCAATCCCCCTTATTCCGTAGGACAAAAAAACGAAAACGACAATGCAAAAAATAGTCCTTATCCGATATTAGATAAACGTATTCGCGAAACTTATGCTGCTCAATCGAAAGTTACGAATATACGAGCGCTTTATGACAGTTATATTCGAGCTATTCGCTGGGCTAGTGACCGTATTGATAATGCTGGAGTAATCGGCTTTGTTTCTGGTTCGGGTTACGTAGAAAAATCAACAATGGACAGTTTACGAAAATCTTTAGCCAAAGAATTTACGAGCATTTATGTTCTTAATTTACGGGGGGATATTCGTAAAAATATGTTAAGCAATGGGAAAGCCAAAGAAGGAGAAAATATTTTTGGTAATGGTAGTATGACGGGCATTGTTGTGACACTGTTTATAAAAAATCCCAATGTTTCTGGAGATTGCAAGATTTACTATCATGATATTGGTAATAATCTCACAACAAAAGAAAAACTTACAGCTCTTGAGTACTTTGGTAGTATTGAGGGCATTACACGTGAAAATGCTTGGCAAATGATTACACCAGATGAACATGGTGATTGGCTTGGACAACGTGATAATAGTTTCAAAGCATTTTTAGCCATGGGTTATAAGACTATAGGTGATAAGAAAAGTCATGATAAAAAGCTTTTTGAGATTTATTCTTGTGGTGTAAAAACCTGTCGTGACGCTTGGGTATATAATGCAAGCCATAAAGCTTTAACGAAAAATATGCGCAATATGATTACCTTCTATAATAGTGAAGTGGAACGTTTTAATAATGCCTATTCACATGCTGACCACAAGACACGTACAAAGGTTGTAGATAATTTCGTAAACTCAGATGAAAGTAAAATCAGTTGGAGTTATAATGCCAAAAGAGACTTGCTAAAGGGAAAATCTTTCAATTTTGAAGAAGATTACCTTACAAAAAGCTTGTATCGTCCTTTTACACAACAGTGGCTTTATTATAATAGGGATCTAAACGATGGCGTTTATCAAATGCTATGTATATTCCCTATGGGAAAAGCAGTTGAAAATAGAGTAATACAGGTCTCTGCAATAGGAGCAAGAAGTGGTTTTTCTGTTTTGATGACCAAGGCTATACCTAATGCTCATACAATAGATACTAGTCAATGCTTTCCACGCTATATTTACGAAGACACTGAATCTTTAAAAGATAAAAATAAGAAACAATCCCATTTATTTAAGCATTCTACAGAAGATAGCAAAACAGCTGATTTACAAAGGCGTGATGCCATTACGGATGAGGGTTTAGCCCATTTCCAAGCGGCTTATCCGAATGAAACACTCACGAAAGATGATCTGTTTTATTATGTTTATGGGCTCTTACATTCAGAAGATTATCGCACTCGCTATGCTGATAATTTATGCAAAGAATTGCCTCGCATACCTTGCGTAAAGAGTGCTGATGACTTTTGGAAATTTGTAACAGCAGGGCGTGAACTGGGGCATTTGCATGTAAATTATGAAGATGTAGAACCTTATCCAGTGACCTTTAAAAAGGGTAATCCAAAACAGACTGATATCTCTAATCCAGAAAAGTTTTACTACGTTACAGAAATGAAATTCGCAAAAATTAAGAATAGCAAGGAAAAGGATAAATCTACAGTTATTTATAATAGCAATATCATCATAACAGACATTCCTTTTGAAGCTTATAACTATATCGTAAATGGCAAGCCCGCTCTTGAATGGGTTATGGGGCGTCAATGTGTTAAGACCGATAAAAAAAGTGGCATCGTGAATGATGCTAATCGCTATGCTGTTGAAACCGTTGGCAATCCTGCTTATCCATTGGAGTTATTCCAAAGGGTTATTACTGTAAGTTTGGAGACAATGAAAATTGTTAAGAACTTACCAAAACTAGAAATTAAAGAAATTGAATAAGCTTATAAGACCTTAAAACTCATAAGGGGTATAGAGCCTTGTAACTATAATCTATACCTCTCTTGTAAGTTGATTATCTACAATCTTAAAAGGAGTGTTTATATACGTTATTCTAAAAAGAAATCATTTGCACTTTTAAACACCGTCATTTGGATTGCCTTTAAAAGATTACACTGTAATCTCAAATGATAGCTTTATAGCTTTCAAAAAACCTCTTTAAAGAGAGTTTTATATCTTCATTTTGCTTATAGGTTTTGTCTGTTTTTAAAACCCCCAAAACACCTACAAAACCCTCTTAAATATATATTAAAGATTGTATTTATGTATTGTGTTTAATATAGGTTGTTTATTTGAAACATTAACATATTGAAATATAATAACTTTTATTTTTGACTAAAAAATATATATAAAGGGGGTGTAAAAAGAACACCCAAAACCCCCTAAACTATAACCATCACTATCTTGATAGCATTTCTTATGATTATACCTCTTTCTTTTGAAAGGCTTTAAGAGATCACATGCTTTTTAAAGACGTGTTTTAATCATGCTCTAAAATTATAAGTTTATCCATTTAAGTGGACTGATAAAAATTCATTAAAGGGATTTTGATAACGTAATCAGTTTTCATTTTCATATGCTTTTCATAAAGCACGTTTTAATCACTCACTAAAATGATTACTTTTGTCGGTTCAATTTACTGACACAAACTGACAAATATATATTTACGGTTGTATTTATTTGTTATGGTTGTTTTAATAAGTTGTATTTTTGAATAAGAATAAAGAATTAACATATTGAAATATAATGTTTTTAATTTTTTATATCATTTAAAAAAATACTCTAGGGTCTAAAAACAACTGACTAAACTGACAAGACTAACAAAAGTCTATTAAAAGCGATTTTGCTAATCTCTATAGTTATCAATCTCTCTTTAGAGATTTCATAACAAGCTATAAATAACAATTATCCTCTTTATCATTTCTCTTATGAAAATGAAAAATGATGCGGTGGCTATAAAGAATGCGTGAAAACAGCAAGGTCTTATAATCACAATGCAAATGAATGCATTGGTTATAAAGACAGTTCTTATAAAAGGCTGTTAAATTGCAAATGTGTTATGAAAGAAATTAACAGAAATCTTTAAAAACCATTTAGTAAAAAACATGATAGGTTATAAAGTTAAAAATACGCATTATGAGAACGTTTCTAAATATTATAAATGTATAGATTCAAAAAATAACACAATCGTTTAAGAAAGCCAATAATATAGCTTTAAAAGCATATAATAAATAAGAAGCGATTAATAAGCATATGACAAATATATACACACAATGCATTTAAAAAAACATAAAAAATATCAAAAAAGATAAAATAATAATTGACAATAAATACGTATTTTGTTATATAAATAATCAAGTGATCAAAACACTAAACTACTAGCGAATAGGTTACGAATAACCTTTCCAAAGTCTTTAAAATACTGATTGTCTTTTATGCTTTTATTAGTATATAGAGATTTTTGTCGGGTGTGGTTACACCATACAATACTCTTTTATGAGAAAAGTGTAACAACGGACTAGTAGCCGTGTTTTGAACGCCCGGCGCCCTTATGGGCTGTCAATTTCAAAACTTTTAAAACTACTAGGAAATATTCCAATGAAAAAATACGAATTTACCAATGAAAGTTTCACTTTTGATGGGATTACTTTACACCGTATACGTGCTTTAAGGGATTTTGATGATGTAAAGGCGGGGGACCTCGGGGGCTTTATCGAAAATGAAAGTAACCTCTCTCATGATGGCAATTGCTGGGTATATGATAATGCTGCGGTTTTTTTGAATGCAACTGTTTATGAGAATGCTAAAATCTATAAGGAAGCTAAAATCTTTAGAGGTGCAAAGGTTTATGGCAATGCTATCATAAATGGAAAGGCTTTAATTTTTGATACAACCGCTCATATTTATGAGAATGCAAAAATTCATGATAACGCTAGGGTCTGTGGTCATGTTTATGGCAATGCCGTGATTAGTGATAATGCTACTATTGCTAATGATGCCTATGTTTATGACAATGCCAATGTTTATGAAAATGCTCATGTTTGTGGCTATGTTTTTGGCAATGCTCGTGTATATGGCAAATCACGCATTTATATCTGGGCGCGCGTTTATGATAATGCTCATGTCTTTTGTAATGCTTGGATTAAGGATTGTGCAAATATTTATGGCAATGCTAAAGTTTCTGGCTCGGCGCGTGTGGGCTGCCTCGCACAAATTTATGATAATGCAAAGGTCTATGGTAAATCCAATATCGATCATCAAGTAAAAATTTATGGCAATGCTGTTGTGAATAGCCATGCTAAAATTCGTCATGATATCTGTGGTGATGATCAGTCATTAAAAGACGCTGCGTAATTGAATAATACGCGGGCGCGGCGGGGGCGCCCTTCTTTAAAACATTTCATTTTAAAATTTAAATCTCTTTATAAAGGAATTGTGCCATGCAAAAGAAGTT
>NZ_JAQISW010000034.1 GCF_028618435.1 Bartonella sp. MM73XJBT.G | reverse complement strand
GCGATGAGAATGAATCTGAGTTTGTTAAGGTTCACAACAACAGTGTTATTCAAGGGAACAAACGTCTGTATATGACAGCAACACCTCGTATCTTTAGTGATACAGCTAAAAAGCGTGCGGATGAGGTGAATGCCGTTCTAGCGTCCATGGATGATGAAAGTATTTATGGAAAAGTTCTTTATACCTATAGTTTTACCGATGCCGTTAAGAATGAACTCTTAACCCCTTATAAGATTATTGTTTTGGGTGTTGATGAGGGGGAAATCAGTAAAAGTATGGAACTCCCAACCACAAGTAAGGATTATGAACTTATTCTTGATGATAGAACAAAGATTGTTGGTTGTTATCAAGCTTTGACCAAAATGGATACCAAGGTTGATCTTGGAGATGATACGAGCCCCATGCGTCGGGCTTTGGCTTTTTGTAAAGATATCCAAACCTCTAAACGTATCCGTGATACCTTTCATGGGAAAGGTGTTAAGAGGATTTTCAAGAGACTTTATAAGAACCACCCCGATACGCCCCCTCTGATCTGTCAAGTTGATCATATTGATGGCAAGGATGGTGCCAAAGAGCGTACAAGAAAACTTGATTGGCTTGAAGAGAATGCGGGGGAAAATACGTGTCGTGTGTTGACCAATGTACGCTGTCTCTCTGAAGGTGTGGATGTTCCTACTCTCGATGCGGTAATGTTTTTACACCCGCGTAAAAGCCAAGTGGATGTGATACAGGCGGTGGGACGTGTGATGCGTCGTGCCAAGGGAAAAAAGACGGGCTATATCATTTTACCCATTATCATTCCTTCACACCTAGAAGCCAAAAAAGCTTTACGAAACAATAAGAGGTACCGTGTTGTTTGGCAAGTTTTGCATGCTTTACATTCTCATGATGAAAGACTTGCAAGAACGATTAATCAGATGTCTTTAGGACAAGATAGCAGTCATACGATTGAGATTATAGAGGTTAAACGTGCCGATGAATTAAAAGAACTCACCACAACGGTTGATGAGGTCACGATACAATCAAAAACAGAAAGTTCTGGACATGTTATTGGAACAGCAGCAAGCAAATCTCAATCGGGGTATAACGAGCAAAGAGACTTATTCCGCCGTTCTGAATTTTTTGATTTTGTCAAAGCGATTTTTCTGGATAGTTTTAAAATCACGGATTATTGGGGTATATGGGCTGGCAATGTTGCTGAGATTGCTCAAAACCATATCAATCATCTTAAAGATATAATTTCCGATGAAAAGAGTGAAGCCTTTCACGCTTTTGATGCCTTTCATAAGGAATTACAAAACAACGTAAACAGTGCAATCAAGCAAGAAGAAGCCATTGAGATGTTAGCACAGCATCTTGTGACGCGTCCCGTGTTTGAAGCCTTGTTTGAGGGCAATGAATTTGTACAGAACAATGCCATTTCGCAAGCCATGGACAAGATCTTAAGAGAACTGGATAAAACGAATATTGAAGAAAAAACCAAAGATCTTGATAAATTTTACAAAAGTGTCACGTTCTGTACAGCAGGGATTACCGAAACTCACGCAAAACAGAATCTTATTATCAAGCTTTATGAAAGTTTTTTTGCCAAGGCATTTAAGAAAACCACGGATAGACTTGGGATTGTTTATACCCCCATTGAGGTTGTAGATTTTATCATTTATTCTGTTGATGATGTTTTGCGAAGTGAATTTGGAAAAAGCTTGGGTTCACGCGGTGTTTCTATTCTTGACCCTTTTACGGGTACTGGTACCTTTATCACACGGTTATTACAATCAAATCTCATCAAACCAGAGGATATGGAATATAAATTCCGTCATGATATTCATGCCAATGAGATCGTTCTTTTAGCTTATTACATAGCAGCCATTAACATTGAATCAACCTATCATAGTCTTGTGAAAGGTGAATATATTCCTTTCAAACATATTGGTTTGGCTGATACGTTTCAGACGCTTAAAGAAAAAGACCTTATGGAAGGTATACTCAAAGAAAACAGCGAATACTTAGAACTTCAAAAGAAACTGGATATCAAAGTTATCTTTGGCAATCCTCCTTATTCAACAAAGCAAAAAAACGAAAATGATAATGCAAAAAACACACCCTACCCTGTTTTAGATAAACGTATTAGTGAAACTTATGCTGCTCAGTCAAATGCAACCAATATGCAAGCACTTTATGATAGTTATATTCGTGCCATTCGCTGGGCTAGTGACCGTATTGATAATGCTGGGGTAATCGGCTTTGTCACAAATGCCGGTTTTATCAATGGAAGTTCTATGGACAGTTTACGAAAATGCCTCGTTGAGGAGTTTTCAAGCCTTTATATTTTTCATTTACGAGGGAATCAAAGAACTTCTGGAGAACTTTCGCGAAAAGAAGGCGGTAAGATTTTTGGTGAAGGCTCTCGAGCCCCTATAGCTATCTCTATTCTTGTAAAAAATCCAGAATCTGAACAATGTGGGAAGATATATTTCCATGACATTGGAGATTATCTCACGAGAGAAAAAAAGCTTAAGACAATTAAGGATTTTGGTAGTATTAACGGTATTACACGTGAAAATAGTTGGCAAATAATCACACCAGACAAACATGGTGATTGGATCAATCAACGTGATGACAGTTTTAAAACCTTTTTAGCCATGGGTGTTAAAAAAGGACATGATAAAAAGCTATTTAAAAATTTTTCTCGTGGCATTATGACGAGCCGTGATGCTTGGGCGTATAACTCAAGCCGTGAAACACTAGCAAAAAATATGCGTAATATGATTACCTTTTATAACAGTGAGGTTGAACGTTTTAATCATAGCTATTCACATGCTGATCATAAGTTACATACCAATGCTATAGATAGTTTCGTAAACTCAGATGAAAGAAAAATCAGTTGGAGTTATAATCTCAAACGAGACTTGGTAAAAGGAAAGTCTTTCAACTTTGAAGAAGCTTGCCTTACACAAAGTCTTTATCGCCCTTTTACACGACAATGGCTTTATTGTGATGCTGCTCTAAATTGCGATGGCGCTTATCAGATGCGAATATTTCCGATAGGACAAGTAGTTGAAAATAGGGTGATTCAACTTACAGGTATAGGAGTAAATAGTTTTTCTACCCTAATGATTAAAGATTTACCTGATGTTAATGCGATAGCTGCTAGTCAATGTTTTCCTAGGTATCTTTATGAGGCTACTGAATCCTTAAAAAGTAAAAATGGGAAACAATCTCATTTATTTGCAAATGCTACAGAGCAAAACAAAACAACTGGTTTACAGAGGCGTGATGCCATTACGGATGAAGGGTTAGCACATTTTAAAGCAGCTTATCCTAATGAAAATATCACGAAAGATGATCTATTCTATTATGTTTACGGTCTTTTACATTCAGAGGATTATCGTACTCGTTATGCTGATAATTTATGCAAAGAATTGCCTCGCATTCCTTGTGTAAAGAGTGCTGAAGATTTTTGGATGTTTGTTACAGCAGGGCGTGAACTGGGTCATTTGCACGTCAATTATGAAGATGTGAAACCTTATCCAGTGACCTTTAAAAAAGGCAATCCAAAACAGACTGATATCCCTAATCCTAAAGAATTCTATTATGTAACTGAAATGAAATTCTTTGGAAATAGCAAGGAAAAGGATAAATCGACGGTTATTTATAATAGTAATATCATCATAACAGACATTCCTCTTGAAGCTTATGACTATATCGTCAATGGCAAGCCCGCTCTTGAATGGGTTATGGGGCGTCAATGCGTGAAAACTGATAAAAAGAGTGGCATTGTGAATGATGCTAATCGCTATGCTGTTGAAACCGTTGGCAATCCTGCTTATTCATTGGAGTTATTCCAAAGGGTTATTACCGTAAGTTTAGAGACAATGAAAATTGTTAAGAGCCTACCAAAATTAGAAATAAGAGAAACTGAATAGACTTGCCATGCTTACATGATGGGTATGATAAATTCACAAGGGGTATAAGGTCTTATAACTATAGGTTTATACCCCTTTTATAAATTGCTTACATACAATCTTAAAAGGAGTGTTTATATGCGTTATTCTAAAAAGAAATCATTTGCACTTTTAAACACTCTACTTTGGATTGCTTTGAGACTTATAAGAAATCCACTCTTAAATAGAATACGCTTCTTTTGGATTGCCTTTAAAAGATTATATCGCAATCTCAAATGATAGCTTTATTGTTTTTAAAAGCTTTGTTTAAAGAGAGTTTTGTATATTCATTTTCTTATATTACTTATAGGTTTTGTCTGTTTTTAAAACCCCCAAAACACCTACAAAACCCTCTTAAATATATATTAAAGATTGTATTTATGTGTTGTGTTTAATATAGGTTGTTTATTTGAAACATTAACATATTGAAATATAATAACTTTTATTTTTGACTAAAAAATATATATAAAGGGGGTGTAAAAAGAACACCCAAAACCCCCTAAACCCCCTAAACTATAACCATAATGATCTTGATAGCATTTCTTATGATTATAAACTGTCTTTTGAAAGGCTTTAAAGGATCACATGCTTTTTAAAGACGTGTTTTAATCACTCACTAAAATAATCATTTTGTCAGTTAAATTTACTGACAGATAACTGACAAATATATATTATGAGTTGAATTTATGGGTTGCATCTTAATAAGGGTTGTATCATTAAAATGCTAACCTATTGAAAAATAATGTTTTTAATTTTTTATCTCATTAAAAAAATACTCTAGGGTCTAAAAACAACTGACTAAACTGACAAAAATGACAAAAGTCTATTAAAAGGGATTTTGCTCATCTCTATAGTTATCAATCTCTCTTTAGAGGTTTTCATAAAAGGCTATAAATCACAATTATCGTTTCTCTTATGAAAATGAAAAATAATGCGGTGGCTATAAAGCAGATAACAGCTATAAAGCACGTGTAAAAAAACAGGCTTTCATAATCACAATGCAAATGAATGCATTTTTTATAAGAGCGCAGTGCCTATTAAGGTCGTTTAAATTAAAGAGCCTTATAAACAAAATTCACAAAAAATTTAAAATTCATTTAGTAAAAAAATAGATACGTTATAAAGTTAAAAATACGCATTATGAGAACGTTTCTAAATATTATAAATGTATAGATTCAAAAAATAACACAATCGTTTAAGAAAGCCCATAATATAGCTTTAAAAGCATATAAATATAAAAGAAGCAATTAATAAGCATATGAAAATATATATACACAATGAATTTAAAAAAACATAAAAAATATCAAAAAAGATAAAATAATAATTGACAATAAATACGTATTTTGTTATATAAATACTCAAGTGATAGAAACACTTAAACATCAAGCGGGTAGATTACGAAACAATCTTTCCCATGTTAAAAAGAACTGGCTATCTTTTATGCTGTCATTGGCATATAATGATTTTGTCGGGTGTAGCTACGCCATAAAATACCCTATGGGAAAAGCGCAGCAACGGACTTGATGCCGTGTTTCTAGCGCCCGGCTCTCTTATAGAGAGTCAATAGAAACGTCATTAACATCAAGGATTTAATTATGACAAATATCTCAAAAAACACCCCCGTTATTTCTTCCATTTCAAATGAAACCGCATCTAATAATAAACAAGAGCCTGCAAAAAAATACGAATTTACAAACGAAACAATTGAGGTAGGTGATTATACTCTTTATCGCATTCGTGCTTTAAAGGATTTTGCCAATGTAAAGGCGGGGGATCTCGGGGGCTTTATACACAAAGTTGCAAATTTAGCTGATAATGGCAATTGCTGGGTCGGTGGCAATGCCATGGTTTATGGGGATGCGCGGGTTTTCGATAATGCCCATGTTTCGGATAATGCAAAAATTACTGGCTCTGCAAAAATTTATGAAAATGCAAGAGTTTATGGCAATGCTAGCGTGCATATTAGAGCTGAGGTTTATGGCAATGCGCAAGTCTATGAGAACGCATTGATTTATGGGGATGTTTTTGGACATGCTAAAGTGTATGGCAATGCAAAAATTTATGACACTATTTATGGCAAGTTTCTTGATAAGACTAGAATTTATGGCAATGCTGAGGTTTATGGCAAAGCACGTGTTTTAGGAAGTTCTCAAGTTTATGATAATGCCCATGTTTATGAAGATGCTATAGTTTTTGACAATGCTAGGGTTTGCGATAATGCCCATGTTTGTGGCGGTGCTATGGTCAATAGAG
>NZ_JAQISW010000033.1 GCF_028618435.1 Bartonella sp. MM73XJBT.G | reverse complement strand
TTGCCATAAACATTCCCTGCTACATGAGCACTGTCATAGACACAAGCATGGTCATAAATTTTTGCATATCGTGTGATTACAGCCTTGCCATAAACCTCTGCATTGCCATAGACACGCCCCCGCACATGAGAAGAATGCCTTACTTTAGCATGATCAGTAACATGAGCATAGCCATAGACAAGAGCCTCATCATAAACCCAGCAATTGCCATAGTGTGATAAGTTGCTTTCATTTTCGATATAGCCACCCAGATCGCCAGCCTTGACATCATCAAAATCTTTTAAAGCCCGAATGCGATAAAGGTTTGTAATTTGTTTTGTTAGTCTATCTTTAATTTGTTTTGTTTGATTGGTTAATTCATATTTTTTGCACATAAGGATATCCTCACAATCTAATGTGATAAACGTTTGACAAAATTTTGAATGAAAGAATTTGGTTAGAAAGCAGGCGCCCCCGCACCGCCAGAACATTCAATTATGCTGCTTTATTTTTGGAGAGACATAGACAATCTCTAATTCCCCATAAGGAGAAACCCGTTCAATATAGGTTTTAACCTCAGTAGACCCACCAACATTTTCACGAATAACAGCAATGCCATGGATATTGGCATTTTCACTCACATGCACGTTATTTGCTATACGAGCGTTTTCATAAACCCTAGCATTGTCATAAACAGAAGCTTTATCATAAATAATAGCCTTGCCATAAACATGAGCATTACCATAGACATGGGAATTATCAGAAATAACAGCCTTGCCATAGACATGGGAATTATCATAGACATAGCCAGCAACGATAGCATTGTCATAAACGCGCGCATGACCATACACATGACCACAAGTGATAGCCTTGCCAAAAACCCTTGCATTTTCATAAACACGACCATTTTTAAACACAAGAGCATCATTATAAACCCAGCAATTGCCATCATGAGAGAGGTTTTCTTCCTTTTCAATAAAGCCACCCAAAGAACCAGCTTTGACATCAGAAAAGTCTTTTAATGCTTTAATACGATAAAGAACATATTCACCAAATACACGCGTTTCATTTGTGAGTGCAAACTTTTTTTGCATGGCACAATTCCTTTATAAAGAGATTTAAATTTTAAAATGAAATGTTTTAAAGAAGGGCGCCCCCGCCGCGCCCGCGTATTATTCAATTACGCAGCGTCTTTTAATGACTGATCGTTATAGACAATTTCTTTACTACAGACTTCAATATTATTGCGAACCCAAGTATCGCCTTTAATGACCGCATTGCGAAAAATCTTTACATTTGCAAAAATACAAGCATATCCAGAAATTTTCGCATTGCCATAAATTTTTGTATCATTAAAGACACAAGCGTAATAATGAACGCGAGCATTTTCAAAAATATGAGCATCAGGATAAATGCGTGCAAAACCATAGACCTCTGCATTGCCATAAACTTGACCAGCCACCACAGCCTTGCCATAAACACGGGCGTTTTCATAAATGCAAGCAACATTGTTCACATGGGCATAGCCACTTACAACGGCATTATCGTAAACCCGCGCATTATGATAAACCTTTGCTTTATCCCCGACCCAGCAATTGCCATGATGTGATAAATTGTATTCACTACTTATATACCCCCCGAGGTCGCCTTTTTTCACATCACCAAAATCTCTTAATGCTCTAATTCTGTGAAGTGTATTAAAACCAACCTCTATTGTCTCACCCGTAAATTCGTATTTTTTTGCAGGCTCTTGTTTATTATTAGATGCGGTTTCATTTGAAATGGAAGAAATAACGGGGGTGTTTTGTGATATAGTGTTCATAACTAAATCCTTACTGTTGGGTTTCTATTGACAGCCTATAAAGGCGCCGGGTGGTAGAAACACGGCAGTAAGTCCGTCGTTACACTTTTCTCATAAAGAGTATTGTATGGTGCAACCACACCCGACAAAATCACTCTATATGCTTTTTATAGCATAAAAGATAGTCAGTATTTTAAAGGCATGGGAAAGGCTGTTTCGTAACCTATCCGCTTACTGTTTAAGTGTTTCTAGCACTTGAGTATTTATATATCAAAATACGTATTTATTGTCAATTATTATTTTATCTTTTTTGATATTTTTTATAATTTTTTTAAATGCATTGTGTGTATATATTTATCATATGCATATTAATTGCTTCTTTTATATTTATGTGCTTTTAAAGCTATATTATTGGCTTTCTTAAACGATTGTGTTATTTTTTGAATCTATACATTTATAATATTTAAAAACGCTTTCATAATGCGTATTTTTAACTTTATAACGTATCTATTTTTTCACTAAATGGTTTTTAAAGATTTCTGTTAATTTCTTTTATAACACATTTGCAACTTAATAGCTTTTATAGGGCTTATCTTTATAAGCAATCCATTCATTTGCATTATGATTATGAAAACCTGTTTTTTACACGTGCTTTATAGCTGTTATCTGCTTTATAGCCACCGCACCATTTTTCATTTTCATAAGAGAAATGATAATTGCGATTTATAGACTGTTATGAAAACCTCTAAAGAGAGATTGATAATTATAGAGATTAGCAAAATCCCTTTTAATAGACTTTTGTCATTTTTGTCAGTTTAGTCAGTTGTTTTTAGACTCTAGAGTATTTTTTTTCAAATAAGAGAAAATTAAAAACATTATATTTCAATATGTTAAGTTTTATTGATTTTTCAAAATACAACTTATTAAAACAACCATAACAAATAAATACAATTATAAATATATATTTGTCAGTTTGTGTCAGTAAATTGAACCGACAAAAGTAATCATTTTAGTGAGTGATTAAAACACGTCTTAAAAAAATGTGTGATCTTTTAAAGCCTTTCAAAAGACAGTTTATAATCATAAGAAATGCTATCAAGATCATTATGGTTATGAGTTTTGAAGGGGTTTTGAGTTTTGACGGTTGCCCCTTTTAGATAAAAAAACAGTAAAAAATAAAAACATTATATTTCAATGTGTTAATATTTTACAGACCTTTAAAAAACAACCTATATCGACATTACAACCTATGAATTCAACTAATGATATATGTTTCGAGGGGGTTTTGACAATTTTTGCACCTTCAAAACTTATAAGCAAAATGAATATACATAACTCTCTTTAAACAAGGCTTTTTAAAAGGATAAAGCTATTATTTGAGATTACGATATAACCTCTTAAAGGCAATCCAAATAAATCTTATCTTGTTTAAGAGTGGATTTCTTATAAGTCTTAAAGCAATCCAAATGACAGTGTTTAAAAGTGCAAATGATTTCTTTTTAGAATAACGCATATAAACACTCCTTTTAAGATTGTATGTAAGCAATTTATAAAAGGGGTATAAAACCTATAGTTATAAGACCTTATACCCCTTGTGAATTTATCATACCCATCATGTAAGCATGGCAAGTCTATTCAGTTTCTCTCATTTCTAATTTTGGTAGGCTCTTAACGATTTTCATTGTCTCTAAACTTACGGTAATAACCCTTTGAAACAATTCTAATGGATAAGCGGGGTTTCCAACGGTTTCAACAGCATAGCGATTAGCATCATTCACAATGCCACTCTTTTTATCAGTTTTCACACATTGACGCCCCATAACCCATTCAAGGGCGGGTCTACCATTGACGATATACTCATAAGCTTCAAGAGGAATGTCTGTTATGATGATGTTGCTGTTATAAATAACAGTGGATTTATCCTTTTCCTTACTATTCTTAATTTTTGCGAATTTCATTTCATTCACGTAATAAAACTTTTCTGGATTAGAGATATCAGTCTGTTTTGGATTTCCTTTTTTAAAGGTCACTGGATAAGGCTCTACATCTTCATAATTTACGTGCAAATGCCCCAATTCACGACCTGCTGTAACAAACATCCAAAAATCATCAGCGCTTTTTACGCAAGGGATACGAGGCAATTCTTTAGAGAGGTTATCAGCATAACGGGCACGATAATCTTCTGAATGCAAAATCCCATAAACATAATAGAATAGATCATCTTTAGTGATTTTTTCATTAGGATAAGCCGCTTTAAAATGGTCTAGTCCTTTATCAGTAATGGCATCACGCCTCTGTAAACCAGTTGTTTTGTTTTGTTCTGTAGCATTTGCAAATAAATGGATTTGTTTTTTATTGTTACCTTTTGAAGTTTTGACATCTTCATAAATATATCTTGGAAAGCATTGACTTTTTTCTATTGAATCCAAGCTAGGTATATTCTTACTCATCAACACAGAAAATCTTCTTGCTCCTATACCTGTAAGCTGTATCATCTTATTTTCAACCGCTTGCCCTATCGGGAATATACGCCTCTGATAAGCACCATCACAGTTGAGAGCAGCATCACAATAAAGCCACTGTTGTGTAAAAGGACGATACAAGCTTTTGATAAGGTAATTTTCCTTAAAATTGAAAGCCTTTCCTTTTACCAAGTCTTGTTTGAGATTATAGCTCCAACTGATTTTTTTTGTGTCAGAATTTACGAAGCTATTTACAGCATTTGCACGTATTTTATGATCAGTATGTGGATAGGCATCATTAAAACGTTTTACCTCACTATTATAGAAAGCAATCATATTACGCATATTTTTTGCTAGTGTTTCACGGCTTGAGTTATAAGCCCATGCATCACGGCTCGTCATAACGCCACGAGAAAAATTTTTAAAAAGCTTTTGATCATGCCCTTTTTTATCACCTAAGGCTAAAAACGCCTTGAAACTCTCATTACGTTGACCAAGCCAATCACCATGTTCATCTGGTGTAATCATTTGCCAGCTTTGTTCACTCCGTGTAATGCCATCAATACTACCAAGGGATTCAATTATCGTAAGCTTTTCCTGTCTCGTGAGATAATCTCCAATATCACGGAAATATATTTTACCACGCTGTTGAGATTCTGGATTTTTGACGAGAATAGAAATCGCTATAGGGGCACGAGATCCTTCACCAAAAATTCCACCACTTTCTTTCTTACGTTGTTCTCCAGAAGTCCGAGCATTTCCTCGTAAATGGAAAATATAAAGGCTCGAAAACTCCTCAACGAGGCATTTTCGTAAACTGTCCATAGAACTTCCATTGATAAAACCGGCATTTGTGACAAAGCCGATTACCCCAGCATTATCAATACGGTCACTAGCCCAGCGAATGGCACGAATATAACTATCATAAAGTGCTTGCATATTGGTTGCATTTGACTGAGCAGCATAAGTTTCACGAATACGATTATCTAAAATCGGATAAGGTGTATTTGGATTATTATCATTAGCGCTTTTTTGTCCTACGGAATAAGGAGGATTGCCAAAGATAACTTTGATATCCAGATTTTTCTGATGTTCCAAATATTCACTGTTTTCTTTAAATAACTCTTGCAACAAATCTTTTCTTTCAAGCATTTGGAATGTATCAGTTAAACCAATATGCTTAAATGGGATATAATTCCCTTTCATAAGACCATGATAGGTTGCTTCGATATTAATGGCTGCTATGTAATAAGCGAGCAAGACAATCTCATTAGCATGAATATCATAACGGTATTTATATTCCATATCTTCTGGTTTTATAAGATTTGATTGTAAAAGCCTTGTGATAAAGGTACCAGTACCCGTAAAAGGGTCAAGAATAGAAACACCACGTGATCCTAGGCTTTTTCCAAATTCATTGCGTAAAACATCATCAACAGAGTGAATGATAAAATCAACAACCTCAACGGGGGTGTAAACAATCCCAAGCCTATCGGTGGTTTTCTTAAATGCCTTGGCAAAAAAATCTTCATATAGCTTGATAATAAGGTTTTGTCTTGCTTGGGGTTCGGTAATCCCAGAGGCACGGAATTTTACACTGTTATAAAATTTTTGTAATTCCTTTGACTCTTGCTTGATATTGGTTTTATCCAACTCAGCTAAAATCTTTTCCATCGCTTGCGAGATACTATTGTTCTGGACAAATTTATTGCCTTCAAATAAGGCTTCAAACACGGGACGCGTCACAAGATGTTGTCCTAACATCTCAAGCGCTTCCTCTTGGGTAATACTGTCGTTTAAATTACTCTTTAACTCCTTATGAAAGCTCTCAAAAGCATAATAGGCTTTACTGGTTTTATCAGAAAGAATATCTTTAAGACGATTAATGTGGTTTTGAGCAATTTCAGCAACATTGTTCGCCCATATGCCCCAATAATCCGCAAGGGTCGATTTTTTAATCAGAAGGGTTTTGAGAGCATTAGGAAACGCCATCACAAAGTTAAAACGTTCTTGACCATTATGGGGGTTAAACGATTTCCGCAGTGGATAGACAT
>NZ_JAQISW010000032.1 GCF_028618435.1 Bartonella sp. MM73XJBT.G | reverse complement strand
ACCGGCAAAGTCACCATGAGTGGCGGTTTAGAGCTGTTGGGAAACACATCATTGAATATTACCCATAACAACAAAGTGATCACTAACTTAAGTACAAGCGGAAGCTCGCTTAAAGGACCACTGAAAATCGATGGTGATGTTGTTTATACGAAGGCGCAAGTGGATGCAGCCATCTTGGCAGGGATAAAGAGTCTTAAAAAAGATTTGACCGATAAAATCACCAATTGGCCGGCTCTTGCCGATGCTGAGTTGCTCTATACGCATAACGGAAAAATTCAGTGGCCCGATTGGGTCACAGATAAAACCAAAGTCGAAATTACAGCCTGGGGTGGTGGGGGTAGTGGTGGTAGAGCGTTTGGGATAGGATTAGGAGGAGGTGGTGGAGGTGGTGGTTGTTCCGTCTGGTATGGCTATAAAGTCAGTTTAAACGGTCATGAGGATATCATCATTGGTAAAGGAGGGGCTTCTATTGCAAAGAATTTTGTAAGAGGTAAGCCTGGAGAAACAACAACCATTGGCAAAAATTTTATTACCGCTACCGGAGGAAAGGGTGGTGGGGGAGCTGACGCCCGTATCTCTCACTCGGGATTTGGTGGTAGTACGAATTCCTTCTATTCAGGCTCTGGTGGTGCTGGAGGCGTGGGAGGAAATTTTGGTTTAGCAACAGACGAACATCCAGGACTTGCTAAAGGTGGAAATGGTTGTGCTGGGACGAGTGGAATTAATGCAGAAATGAGTGGTAATGGCGGTGATGCTGGGGGTGATACATCAAGGGGGGGCGCTGGAGGAACGGGACAAGGCTCATATTATAGTTCAGGAAAAGCAGGGCGTGGCTTTGGTGGTGGGGGTGCTGGTTCTCATGGGACTGATTGTTCAAGTGGTGCTGGAGCAGATGGCGCTGTCCTTATAAGATTATGGAAAAATTAAATACAAAACCAAAGAGAGCGCAAATCAAATGGATAGCTGTTCTATAAGCTGGCTTTATATGATTTTCAAAGCCTTTTTATCGCTCTTTCAAAGTCCTTTGAAAGAGCTTTTTTGACTGACAGTGTCAGGCTTATGGAGCATGGTGATGATTGTTATAGTCTCTTCATTGATTTGGAGAGCAAGATGGCAACAGAATTTAATCATGGGATTCGCATTGTAGAGGCTGGTGAGGATTCCCGTCCTTTAGCAACATTTGATCAAACCGCCATTGGAGCGGTTGTTACAGCCCCTGATGCGGATGCACAGACCTATCCCCTTAACGAGCCCGTGTTGGTCTTTACCCATGAGACAGAGAAAATCCAAAAGCTTGGGACAAGAGGAACAGCCCTTGATGTTATCAATGCCGTTCGTGCGCAAGGGATTGAGGCACAAGTGATCCTTGTGCGGGTGGAGGAAAAATCCACTATGGCTGAGACCCAAACCGAAATGGTGGGGTCAAGTGTTTCTTTAACCGGTGTTCATGCGCTAAAACATGCACGGGGGCATTTAGGTGTGGAACCTGGAATTCTTTTAGCGCCAGCTTATAGTGCAGGGCGGATTGACAATGGCAAAAACCCGCTAGCAGATGCTCTAGAACAGGTTGCCGAAAAGCTACAAGCCATTGCCGTGTTTGATACGGGGGGCAAAAATACGGAAGAAAGCCTTGCCTTTCGCGCGGATTTCTCCTCACGCTTTTGTTATCTGATTGACCCCTTTGTGCGGGTAGCAAATAGTGAGGGGGGCTTTAGTATCAAACCAGCAAGCCCCTTTGTGGCGGCGATGTTTATCAAACGGGACAAACAAAGGGGCGGTGTTTTTTGGTCTCCCTCCAACCAAGATGTGCATGGTATTTTAGGCACAGCACGCCCCATTAGCTATTTTGATGGGGAAATTGATCATGAGGCTAATCGCCTCAATCAAGCCGATATTGCCACCTTTATACCGGCACGCCTTAGCCAAAATGCGCATGGGCAAATGGCTGCCAATGGGCGCATTTTATGGGGCAATCACACCACCTCGAGTGATCCACTCTGGCGTTTTGTCAATGTGGTACGCACCCGTGCAGCCTTGGAAAAAACCATCATTAACAATTTCCGCCCTTGGGCAAATGACGAAAACCTGACCGGTCAACATGTCATTGCCATTACCCGCAGCCTTACACAGTTTCTGGATGATCTGATTGCGCGTGGTGCACTGCTTGGTGGGCGGGTTTGGTTTGACCGTGATTTGAATTCAAACAGCACTTTACAATTGGGAAAATTGCGGGTCGAGTTTGATGCAGAAGAAGTGCCACCTTTAGAAGATTTGAGTTTCGGCAGCCGACGCAATAGCGCTTATTTTGACCGTTTGGCGCAAGATATCCAAAAGAAAATGACTTATCAATTTGGCGATACGCTTGAAACTTATCGCAAAGCAGCAAGGAGTTAAAGCATGACTTTACGCATTGTACGCGGTTTTACGCTGATTGTTGATGATGATGTGAATCTTCACCTTGATCTTGAAACGCTCAAACTGCCCACGTTGGAAGAAATCACCGAAACCTATCAACCAGGGGGCTCTGACATGCAAATTGATGTGAGTGGTCTTGGTGTGAAAGCTTTGAGTTTACAAATGAAAATCCGCAGCCACACGCCTGAAATCATCGGTATTTTTGGTGGTTCCCCTGGTCTTCGTCATAAATTTACCGGCAAAAAACATGTGGTGTCTGAAGAAGATGGACGCGAGCATGAACATTCCATTGATGTTACAGGGCGCTTGGTCAAAGTCGATAGTGAAGGTTTAACGGCTGGAAAAGCAACAGGCTATGATTGCGAGATCAAAAATATTTGGGACTATACGGAATTTTGGGATGGTTCTGTTTTGCATCGCTTTTCCTTTAAACGGGGCGGTTGGCTTGTCCGCAATGGGCAAGAGATCGGTTCTCGTCGACGCTCTATTCTCAATTTATAGGAATTAATCATGACAAGTTTACAAACAAGTGTTGAGGTGGAGTTGCAGGTTCCCCTTCTTTATCAAGACAAGGATGGCAAAGAATCAACACGGCAAAAATTGATCTTTTATCGCCCAAACTTCAAGCAAGCACGCCAATTAGCTGTGTTGATTGGACCACAGCTGGCAAAGTTACTTTTGCCCGCTGTAGAAGAAGATAAAATACCTTTGAGCAATGATGTTCTCATTGCCAAGCTTTGTGAGGCTTTATTTACCCATGAAGCCATGGAAGGAATCGCCGCGCTTCTGGCAGAGATGTCTCATGAATCTGTTGAACTGATTAATCGTCTTGATATTGTTGATCTTATGGCCGTGTTTAAGGTTTTTTTTGCTTTTTTTCCCAAACACCAATCCCCTATGCCGGACAATTTGGAGCAGAACTAGCCCTTTATTACCACTGGTCTGCTCTAGAGATCAATCAGATGGATTGGCTGGAAGTGATTGCCTATCGCGAAGAATTAGTGCGCTTGAAACAACAAGAATATGAAAGCCAAATGTTAGGATAAGATACGCTTATGGATGTTTCCCTTGTTGTGCGTTTTGTCAATCATCTCCAAGAGGGGATCGCCTCTGCCAAGCGAGACTTAAGAGCCTTTAGCCTCGATATTGCGCATTTCCAAAACCAAACACGAAAGCATTTTAAAGGGTGGTTTGACCCTGAGCACTTGAAGGAATCTACAGAAAAAGCGCAAAATGCTTATATTCATGCGCGTGGGCGCATGGTGGGTGCCATTGCTCAAACGGCAACCTTAATTGCCCCTCTGTATAAAGCCATGCAATTTGACCAATCAATGAAGGGCTTGGAAAAGGTTCTGGATGCCCCCCTTGATCGTTTAAAGGAATTGCGTCGTTTTGCTTTGGAAACCTCCACCAAAATTCCTCTCGCCGCCCGTGAAGTTTTAGAACTGATGACCAGTGCTAGCCAAGCAGGGATTGGTGAACAGGATTTAGAAGCTTTTAGTGTTTATGCCGCCAAGGCAGCTGTTGCTTTTGATATGAGCGGAGATCAAATTGGTGAGCGCTTTGCCAAATTGCGCAATGTCTTTAAGCTTAATCAGGTAGGTATTGAAGATCTAGGCGATGCTATCAATCATCTCTCGAACCACATGGCGGCCAAGGCAAGTGAAGTGTCTGATTTTACCAATCGCGCCACCGGTGCGGCAACCATGTTTAAACTGACAGCACGTGAGACGGCGGCTTTTGGGACGGCAATGATTTCTGCTGGTATTGTCCCAGAGAGTGCCGCACGTGGTTTTAATGCTATGAGTGCGCGCATACAGGCAGGAGGTAAGCATATTGAAGATGCTTTTACCAATATTGGTCTCTCTCGCCAAAAATTTATGGAAGATTTGGACAAAGATGCTACCGGTACCTTGGTGCGCTTTTTTGATGTTTTAGCAAAATCAGAACAGGGTATGCGTTCGCTGATTGCCATTGCTGGGCGAGAGTTTACCGGTGATTTTGCCAAATTGGTTGGCAATCCCGAATTGCTAGGGCATGCTTTAGATTATGTGAAAGACCCAAAAGTCTTTAAAGGCTCTGTCGAACAAGAGGCAGACAAACAAGCAACCGGTGCCATGCGGCAATTTGAACTGTTGCAAAACCGTATCGTTGCTTTGGGGATTACCATTGGTGAAGTGCTTCTGCCCCCCCTCAACAGTTTGATGGAAACTGTTGGCAATTTTACCAATGGGCTTATGGCGTGGGCGAATGCCCATTCCACTTTAACAAGTGCCATTATCAAAACCATTGCCGCCCTTATGGCTTTTAATATTGCTCTACGGGTTTTGCGCTTTACTCTTGCCGGGACCCGCCTTGGGGTCCTGCAATTGATTGCCTCTTTTATCAAGATGAGGGCTGTGAGCGGTGCGCTGAAGGCAAGTTGGCGCGGGCTTTTGGCTTCAGGGCGCTCACTGGGCTTGCTTACCGCAGGACTTGGGGCACGTTTCCTCAAACTTTTGCGCCCCATAACCTTATTGATGGGTGCTTTGCGGGGGATTGCTGTCTCAGGGGCGGCATTTGCGAGCAACTTTGGTTGGGTAGGAACTGTAATCGAAGTGGTTGGGGCTGGCATGTCCTCTGTTGTGGGAGGGCTTTTTACCCCGGTAGGGGCTGTGATTGCTGCTGTTGTGGCTGTTATCCTCGCTGCTGGTTTTGCTTTGTGGAAATATTGGGACCGCTTTTCTTCTTTTATAAAGGGCTTTGCACGGGGGATAACACGGGCTTTTGGCCAAGCCTTTGAAGCCGTCATGCGTTTTTTTGGTGCTGATACCAGCACCATCACCCGTTGGAAAAACATCATTGCTGCTGCTTTTGATTTCTCTCAAAATTGGCAAAAGTTTAAACAAGAACTTTCTTCTGTTGCTCAAAGCTTTGAAGATTTGTGGGATGGGATTAAACAAAGCCTTTCCAACTTTTGGGAGTGGTTGAAGCGTTTTTTTTCTCAAGAAAAGCTCTCGGAGAGTGCTAAGGCGAGCATGGAACAAGCCGGAGAAGATTTAGCGGATTGGATTGTTAATGGTTTTATGGGCTCCATCTCACAATTGACGGACTTTTGTAAATCTTTACCTCACCGCATAAAGGGGTGGATTGGGTCGATTGATGTAAGAGATTATTTGCCAAGTTTTTTAGGAGGCAAAACGCCTCAGCCCCTTGTACAATTTGCAGGCGCTGGGCATGGCCATAGCTCTGTTCCAGAAGCAAAAGACAAAGAACGCGTCCCCATTACGCACAATCAAAATGTCACGGTGCATGTCAATGGCGCGCGTGATCCCATTGCAACGGGTTATGCGGTTCGTCATGCATTGCAACGGGCACGCGCCAATGCCTTGCACGGGGGAACAGAATGAGGGGGAATAGACCATGCAAGATCCTTTGCTGATGTTAGGACCGCATCAATTTTATGTGGACTGGCTGAACTTCCAATCCTTTGAAGAAGAGTTTTCTGCCTCATGGGTTTGTCTAGAGCGTTTTGGTGGACCCCCTGGTTTACAATTTACCGGCTATGGCAATGATCCCAAAACCATTCATGGTGTGTTGTTTCCAGAAGAGTTTGGTGACCGGGTTGCCATTGATGCCATCACCAGAACCATACGTGCGGCTCAACCCGTTCAGATGATCCGTTGGATGAGTGATGATAGCTACAGTGCCTTAATGCTTGGATCCGTGGTGATTACCAGTGTCACGAAAGATCATGACTATATTAGCCGCTCTGGTCAATCGGGGCGTATTCGCTATTCCATTAGTCTGTTGCCGTTTTTTGATGGGGGAAAACCACAAGGTCAATATCAAGTGGGACAATATCAAGAGGAGGATAGTCCATGAAGATCCCCGCAAAGCAGCTTGTGGTCGAACTTGAGGATATGAGTCTAGACCTGATTTGTTATCACCATGCCTTGTCTGTTTTAGGGGATCGGAGGCAAGCTGGGTCATTGAGGGGCTATTGTGAAGCCACACTGGAAGCTAATCCAGAGATTGCCAAATATGGTGTGTTTTTA
>NZ_JAQISW010000031.1 GCF_028618435.1 Bartonella sp. MM73XJBT.G | reverse complement strand
TCTCCCCATGCTATGGTTGTTATTTTTGCGACCTATCAATCCATTCAAGTGATTGCTGATGCTCAAAAGGATCATGGATTAGCGGCATTTGATTTCATTATTTGTGATGAAGCCCATAGGACCACGGGGGCAACATTAGGAAGCGATGAGAATGAATCTGAGTTTGTTAAGGTTCACAACAACAGCGTTATTCAAGGGAACAAACGTCTGTATATGACAGCAACACCTCGTATCTTTAGTGATACAGCTAAAAAGCGTGCGGATGAGGTAAATGCCGTTCTAGCATCTATGGATGATGAAAGTATTTATGGAAAAGTTCTTTATACCTATAGTTTTACTGATGCCGTTAAGAATGAACTTTTAACCCCTTATAAGATTATTGTTTTGGGTGTTGATGAGGGGGAAATCAGTAAAAGTATGGAGATGCCAACTACCAGTAAAGATTATGAACTTATTCTTGATGACAGAACAAAGATTGTTGGTTGTTATCAAGCTTTGACCAAAATGGATATCAAGGTTGATCTTGGAGATGATACGAGCCCCATGCGTCGGGCTTTGGCTTTTTGTAAAGATATCCAAACCTCTAAACGTATCCGTGATACCTTTCATGGGAAAGGTGTTAAGAGGATTTTCAAGAGACTTTATAAGAACCACCCCGATACGCCCCCTCTTATCTGTCAAGTAGATCATATTGATGGCAAGGATGGTGCCAAAGAGCGTACAAGAAAACTTGATTGGCTTGAAGAGAATGCGGGGGAAAATACTTGTCGTGTACTTACCAATGTACGCTGTCTTTCTGAAGGTGTAGATGTTCCTACTCTCGATGCGGTAATGTTTTTACACCCGCGCAAAAGCCAAGTGGATGTGATACAGGCGGTGGGGCGTGTGATGCGTCGCGCACGGGGTAAGAAAAGAGGCTATATCATTTTACCCGTTGGCGTACCAGCTGGTATTCCCCCCGAACAAGCTTTAAGGAACAATAAAAAGTACAGTGTTGTTTGGCAAGTTCTCAGTGCTTTGCTTTCTCATGATGAGAACTTTAGCAAAACCCTTAACCAAATGAATTTAGGGCAAGATGTAAGTTCTATCATAGATATTGTTACGGTTTCTCAAAATAGTGACTTAAAGAATGTCACAACGGTTGTTGATGATATCCCCCTTCACGCAAAACCAGAAAGTGCGAGTGCGGGGAATGTCTATCCACTGCGAAAATCGCTTACCCCCCATAATGGTCAAGAACGTTTTAACTTTGTGATGGCGTTTCCTAATGCTCTCAGAACCCTTCTGATTAAAAAATCGACCCTTGCGGATTATTGGGGCATCTGGGCGAACAATGTTGCGGAGATTGCTCAAAACCACATTAATCGTCTTAAAGATATCCTTTCTGATAAAACCAGTAAAGCCTATTATGCTTTTGAGAGCTTTCATAAGGAGTTAAAGAGTAATTTAAACGACAGTATTACCCAAGAGGAAGCGCTTGAGATGTTAGGACAACATCTTGTGACGCGTCCCGTGTTTGAAGCTTTATTTGAAGGCAATAAGTTTGTCCAGAACAATAGTATCTCGCAAGCGATGGAAAAGATCTTAGCTGAGTTGGATAAAACCAATATCCAGCAAGAATCAAAGGAATTACAAAAATTTTATAACAGCGTAAAATTCCGTGCCTCTGGAATTACCGAACCCCAAGCAAGACAGAACCTTATTATCAAGCTATATGAAGATTTTTTTGCCAAGGCATTTAAGAAAACCACCGATAGGCTTGGGATTGTTTATACCCCCGTTGAGGTTGTGGATTTTATCATTCATTCTGTTGATGAAGTGTTACGCAATGAATTTGGAAAAAGCCTAGGATCACGTGGTGTTTCTATTCTTGACCCTTTTACGGGTACTGGTACCTTTATCACACGGTTATTACAATCAAATCTCATCAAACCAGAGGATATGGAATATAAATTCCGTCATGATATTCACGCTAATGAGATTGTTCTCTTAGCTTATTACATAGCAGCCATTAACATTGAATCGACTTATCATAGTCTTATGAAAGGTGAATATATTCCTTTCAAACATATTGGTTTGACCGATACGTTTCGGATGCTTGAAGAGAAAAATCTGCTACAAAAATTATTTAAAGAAAACAGCGAATATTTGGAACATCAGAAAAATCTGGATATCAAAGTTATCTTTGGCAATCCCCCTTATTCTTTTGGACAAAAGAGCGCCAATGATAATAATCCGAACACATCTTATCCCATATTAGATGACCGTATTCGTGAAAAATATATATCAAGATCAACAAAAATAATAAATCGAAACAAACTTTATGATAGTTATATACGTGCCATTTGTTGGGCTAGTGACCGTATAAAAGACCGTGGTATTATTGGCTTTGTTACCAATGCAAGTTTTGTCAACGGAAGTTCTATGGACGGTTTACGCAAATGCCTCGTTGAGGAATTTTCGAGCCTTTATATTTTCCATTTACGGGGAAATCAACGAACATCTGGGGAAGTTTCTCGAAAAGAAGGGGGTAAAATCTTTGGCGAAGGTTCTCGTGCCCCTATAGCGATTTCTATTCTCGTAAAAAATCCAGAATCTGAACAGCGTGGTAAGATATATTTTCGTGATATTGGGGATTATCTCACAAAAAAAGAAAAGCTTACGATAATTGAATCCCTTGGTAGTATTGATGGAATTACACGTAGTGAACAAGGTTGGCAAATAATTGCACCAGATAAACATGGCGATTGGATAAAGCAAAGAGATGCTGATTTTGATCAGTTCATACCCATGGGAGATAAAAATATCCCAATAGATGCTAAAATCTTTAAAGAAGTATCTCTTGGTATAAAATCAACTCGTGATGCTTGGGTTTGTAATTTTTCTAGTAGTGAATTAGAGATATCTGTTCAAAAAACAATTAAATTTTTTAATGAACAGAAACATCTCGTTACTGAAAAGCCGTCTATTCCTATCAAAGGGATCATTGATTATGACGTTACCCAAATTAGTTGGACGGATATTCTTATCTCTCGTTTAAAACGGGGAAATGATGCAATTTTTGAACCTCATCTAATAGTTCCTACCCTTTATAGCCCATTTGTAAAAATGTGGCATTATACATCACCATTCCTTAATGACATGCTAGGACAAACACATCAGTTTTTTAATCCAGATTTGTCTGATAATCTTGGAATTTGTGTTACAGGAATAGGCAATCGATCAGATTTTTCATGTCTTATGACAAATAAACCAATTAACTATGCTACATTAGAAACAGCAAGATGTTATCCGCTTACACTTCATTGTAATGAAGAAAAACATCATGATCATAGTCTGTTTGCTACAGAAGTAAAAAGAAAAGTTTGTGATGGTATTACAGATGCTGGATTACTGAAGTTTCAGTCTGCTTATCCGAATGAGGCTATAACAAAAGAAGATATCTTTTATTATGTTTATGGAATTTTACATTCAGAAGATTATCGCGCTCGCTATGCTGATAATTTATGTAAAGAGTTGCCTCGTATCCCTTGCGTAAAAACTGCTGAAGACTTTGGAAAATTTGTAACAGCAGGACGTGAACTGGGGCATTTGCACGTAAATTATGAAGATGTGGAACCTTATCCAGTCACATTTAAAAAAGGCAATCCAAAACAGACTGATATCTCTAATCCTAAAGAATTCTATTACGTGAATAAAATGAATTTCGCAAAAATTAAAAATAGCAAGGAAAAGGATAAATCCACTGTTATTTATAACAGCAACATCATCATAACAGATATTCCTCTTGAAGCTTATGAGTATATCGTTAATGGTAGACCCGCTCTTGAATGGGTTATGGGGCGTCAATGCGTGAAAACAGATAAAAAGAGTGGCATTGTTAATGATGCTAATCGCTATGCTATTGAGACAATGGGTAACCCTGCTTATCCATTGGAGTTATTCCAAAGGGTTATTACTGTAAGTTTGGAGACAATGAAAATTGTTAAGAACTTACCAAAACTAGAAATTAAAGAAACTGAATAAGCTTATAAGACCTTATAACTCATAAGGGGTATAGAGCCTTGTAGCTATAATCTATACCTCTCTTGTAAGTTGATTACCTATAATCTTAAAAGGAGTGTTTATATGCGTTATTCTAAAAAGAAATCATTTGCACTTTTAAACACTGTCATTTGGATTGCTTTAAGACTTATAAGAAATCCACTCTTAAATAGAATAGGCTTCTTTTGGATTGCCTTAAGAGATTATACCGTAATCTCAAATGATAGCTTTATAGCTTTCAAAAAACCTCTTTAAAGAGAGTTTTATATCTTCATTTTGCTTATAGGTTTTGTCTGTTTTTAAAACCCCCAAAACACCTACAAAACCCTCTTAAATATATATTAAAGATTGTATTTGTATGTTGTATTTAATACAGGTTGTTTATTTGAAACATTAACTTATTGAAATATAATAACTTTTATTTTTGACTAAAAAATATATAAAAGGGGGTGTAAAAAGAACACCCAAAACCCCCTAACCCCCCTAAACTATAACCATAATGATCTTGATAGCATTTCTTATGATTATAAACTGTCTTTTGAAAGGCTTTAAAGGATCACATGCTTTTTTAAGACGTGGTTTAATCATTCTCTAAAATTATAAATTTATCCATTTAAGTGAACTGATAAAAATTCATTAAAGGGATTTTGATAACGTAATCAGTTTTCATTTTCATATGCTTTTCATAAAGCACGTTTTAATCACTCACTAAAATAATCATTTTTGTCAGTTCAATTTACTGACACAAACTGACAAATATATATTTTTTATATATTTTTGATTGAATTTATGGGGCATCTTAATAAGGGTTGTATCATTAAAATACTAACCTATTGAAAAATAATGTTTTTAATTTACTCTCATTTAAAAAAATACTCTAGGGTCTAGAAACAACTGACTAAACTGACAAGACTAACAAAAGTCTATTAAAAGGGATTTTGCTAATCTCTATAGTTATCAATCTCTCTTTAGATGTTTTCATAACAGACTATAAATCGCAATTATCATTTGAAAATGAAAAATAATGCCATGGCTATAAAGAAGATAACAGCTATAGAAAATGCATAAAAACAGCAGGCTTTCATAATTACATTGCAAATGAATGTATTTTTTATAAGAGAGCGGTGTCTATTAAGGTCGTTTAAATTAAACACCCTTATAAACAAAATTCACAAAAAATTTAAAAACCATTTAGTGAAAAAATAGATACGTTATAAAGTTAAAAATACGCATTATCAGAGCGTTTTTAAATATTATAAATGTATAGATTCAAAAAATAACGCAATCGTTTAAGAAAGCTCATAATATAGCTTTAAAATCATATAATACAAAAGAAGCGCTTGATAAGCATATGACAAATATATATACATAATGCATTTAAAAAATATCAAAAAAGATAAAATAATAATTGACAATAAATACGTATTTTGTTATATAAATAATCAAGTGATCAAAACACTTACAGTTAGCGGAGAGGTTACGATAAACCTAATCCTATTATAAAAACTGACTATCTTTTGTGCTATAAAAAGCATATAGAGTGATTTTGTCGGGTGTAGCTATGTTATACAATACCCTTTTATGGGGAAAGCATAGCAACGGACTAACTGCCGTGTTTTGAGCACCCGGCGCCCTTATAGGGTTGTCAATTTCAAAACTTTTTACAGTTAGGATTTAGTTATGACAAATATCTCACAAAACACCCCCGTTATCTCTTCCATTTCAAATGAAACCGCATCTAATAATAAACAAGAGCCTGCAAAAAAATACGAATTTACAGACGAAACAATTGAAGTAGGTGATTATACTCTTTATCGCATTCGTGCTTTAAGGGATTTTTCCAATGTAAAGGCGGGGGACCTCGGTGGCTTTATACACAAGGTGGCAAATTTAGCTGATAATGGCAATTGCTGGGTCGGTGGCAATGCCATGGTTTATGGGGATGCGCGGGTTTTCGATAATGCCCATGTTTTGGATAATGCAAAAATTACTGGCTCTGCTAAAATTTATGAAAATGCAAGAGTTTATGGCAATGCTAGCGTGCATATTAGAGCTGAGGTTTATGGCAATGCGCAAGTCTATGAGAACGCATTGATTTATGGGGATATTTTTGGACATGCTAAAGTGTATGGCAATGCAAAAATTTATGACACTATTTATGGCAAGTTTCTTGATAAGACTAGAATTTATGGCAATGCTGAGGTTTATGACAAAGCACGTGTGCTAGGAAGTTCTCAAGTTTATGATAATGCCCATGTTTATGAAGATGCTATAGTTTTTGACAATGCTAGGGTTTGCGATAATGCCCATGTTTGTGGCGGTGCTATGGTCAATAGAGACGCTAAAGTTTATGGGAATGCTATAGTGACTTGTTATGCCCATGTTTATGATAGGGGCTGTGTTTGTGACAATGCTAAGGTTTATGGCAAGGTCTATGGTGGTGCGCGGGTTTCCAATAA
>NZ_JAQISW010000030.1 GCF_028618435.1 Bartonella sp. MM73XJBT.G | reverse complement strand
TATTTGTAATTGTAACAAAAATGAGTGTTCAGATTTTTCTGAACACACTCAAATTAACGACATGACCTACGGTCATGAAAAAATAGCTTATGAAAAAACAGAGAAAAGCAAAACTGAAAACGCCTTACCTTCAAAAAATAATAAATTGCTTCAAATCAAACCAGAATTTTTAACTGAAGCATTGCCTAATGTTGCTATGTTTATGAAATATGGGCTGCAATCTGAAAGAGATTTAATTGGTTCTATGGAGTTTTTAGCTAAAATGAAGGGGATTTCTTCTCATGCTATTAAAGAAGCTAAAAAAATCATGGGAATTAAAAAAGCTGCTTTGGCTATTGCTATCATCTTTGAAAAATCTTGCAAGGAATTGGTTAAATCATCTGGAGGGTATCTGCGGGGCATGATTGCTAAAGAAAATCGAGGAGAATTTTATCTAGAACGTTCTTTCTATGCTCTGCTGAAGGAAGCTTCTGAGGAAAAACTGAAAGATTTGTGCACGCAAAAAGCGATAAAAAACGAGCCAACAAAACCAAATGATCAAAAAATTTCTTTGTTAAAATCGGAACTGAATGAAGTTCTTAAAACTTTAAATATGACAAAATACCTTAATCAATTTTCATAAAATTTAAAATGAAAACGCGTTGGTATTACATAAATTGGATATGTATTTAGGTAGCAAATGTACAATTTTTCTTTTGAATAGTAATTGATTTTTACATTACTTTTATATATACTAAAGAGCTATATGTAAATTAAAAGGATTTTTCTATGCCTTCATTAACTGTTACAGAAAAAGGACAAATTACGCTGAAGCGCGATTTACTACAGCATCTTGGGGTTAAAGCTGGTGAGAAGATTGACGTTGATAAGTTACCAAGTGGTCAACTTCGTATAAAGGCATCGCAACCTACAAGCACTATTGAGAGCTTTATTGGACGATTTGCTGGAAAACTAAAAAAAACACTGACTATTGAAGAAATGAACGAAATTGCTGCTTCTCATTGGGCGGGGGAAAAATGAAGATTGCTGTAGATACAAATGTTCTCGTTCGTGCTGTGTTACAAGACGATAAAAAGCAGGGGGAGGCGGCAAGCAAGATTTTAAGAGAAGCTTCACTCATAGCTATTTCTTTACCTTGTCTTTGTGAACTTGTTTGGATACTTCGTAGCGGGGCAAAATTATCAAAAGAAGATATCGCCGAAATGTTAAGAGATTTGCTTGTAACCAGTAATGTAGTCATGAATCGACCAGCTGTTGAAGCAGGGCTTGCTATCTTTGAGGTTGGTGGAGATTTTGCTGATGGTATTATATCCTATGAGGGGAATTGGCTAGGTGGTGAAACCTTTGTTTCATTTGATAAGTTAGCAATTGATCTATTAAAGCAAAACAGAAAGTCTACAAAACTCCTTTCTTAATGAATAAGTTATGATTGCAATGATGTCGTTGGCATATCAAATTTATAATACTGAATATAAAAAGCGCGTTGGTGTTCTATATAATCAATATAAAATATACATATAACATAAGAAACGCTCACATAAAACATATGCTTAATTTATGAATAACATAAGTTTTCTATATATTGAACATGATACGTAAAAAGTCCTTATTTCCATAAGATCTATAGAAAAATAATTGATAATCCGGTATAATCGGGTATATAATCCGGTATGAAAATAGATACACTCAAAATCACACAAGAATTATTATCCCTTATTTCTGAGATTGATGAGTTCAAAGGTGCGTGGCGCGCTTTTGGAACTCTTGCTCCAGAACGTTTGAATGCTCTGCGCCATATTGCAACTGTTGAAAGTATTGGATCTTCTACGCGTATTGAAGGAAACAAATTAACAGACCGTGAAATTGAAAAGCTTTTATTAAACTTAGAAATTAAAAGTTTTAAGAGCCGCGATGAACAAGAAGTTATTGGTTATGCAAAAGTTATGGAAATAATCTTTCAGTCTTGGAAAGATATACCTATTACAGAAAATCATATTAAACAGCTGCACCGTGATCTTTTATATGAGAGCGACAAAGATGAACGTCATAGAGGAGAATATAAGATATTACGTAATGATGTAGCAGCATTCAATTCTGAAGGTAAAATGGTTGGTATTGTTTTTGAAACAGCAACACCATTTGATACACCATACCGAATGCAAGAACTTATTGATTGGTTTAATAAAACCAATGAATTAAATAATCTTCATCCTTTACTTATGATTGCTATTTTTAATGTCACTTTCTTAGCTATTCACCCTTTCCAAGATGGGAATGGACGCTTAAGCCGTATCTTAACAACTTTGCTTTTGTTACAAAAAGGCTATGTTTATGTACCATATTCATCACTTGAAAGCGTCATTGAGAATAATAAAGAAAGTTACTACCTAGCTTTGAATCAAACGCAAAAGACAATTTATACGAAGACACCTAATTGGGAACCTTGGATACTGTTTTTTTTACGTGCTCTACAAAAACAAAAACGCCAATTAGAAATGAAAATAGAAAGTGAAAAAAATGCTCTTTTGGCTTTATCTGAATTGGCTCTTCATATTCTTGACTATGTTCGTGATCATGGGCGTGTTACAACCCGTGATATGGTGCGTGAATTTGGTGCAAGTTCCAATACACTTAAAGCAACTTTTGCATCATTGGTTGAAAAAGGCTTTTTGACGCGTCATGGAGGAGGACGATCAACTTGGTATAGCTTACCTTAATTTTATGCTCTGGGAATTTAAAAAGCGCCCATTGCGATAGCTAATCGCCTTTTTTGTAAGCATTCATTAATATCTCTAAAAAATCACCATGGCGATAGCGCTCTGGTTTTGCCATACGATTTAAAACGCTTAATTATAGCAATACTAGCTTTGATATTTATTTGTGATTCATCTGATTGCTCACGACTTGGAAAGGTTACAGCCCTATCTATTTCTTTGCATTCTACAGTATTTAAAGCAGTTTTAGCTTGTCGTGGTTTAAACTCATCAAGTTCTGAAAAATCTAATGTTTTTCTTTCTGTACTCATTCTATAAGTTTCTTTTTGTTTAACTTGTTTGGGCTTTTTTAAGCTTTGCAATGACTTCGGTAACAAATGCTTCAACATTACTAATTGCTGTATAGAAAAAAGTTTTTTAATGATATACGACACTTTAACCATTTGATAAATAATAATTTTATTACAAAAAAGTTTAAATATTTACTACGTATTTTGTACACACAAAATAAATAATCATTATTTATTTTGTGTGTAATTATTATTTATATAATTTTCAATAAGACGATTAAGAAAATCACCACCATCTTCATTAAGATCATCGGCTAAAGACCAAAATTTATCTCTTACTGTTGGTTCAAGCGCAAGTGTTAATCGTGCGGTTTTTAAGCTACGCCGTCTACGACCACTCCCTCTAATATGTGTTTTTTCTATGCTATGACGCGTCGTAAAACCATTTTTTTGACTTATCTTATCTAATTCTTGTTCGTTTACTTTTTGTGCCTTTGTGAACGGTTGTAAATTTTCAAAATTCGGCAATGAAATTTCAGCTCTCTTTGTCATGCTACTTTACCCTTTAATAAATTTTCACTATCCAATATTTCTACAACAGCATTAGCAAAAACCGTTGCATTTTCTTGTGCGGCTTGTGGATTGTTTACATCAGAAGGTGATAAATCAAAGAGAGAGCCCCCTATTTGAAAAAGAGCACTATAAGCTCCTCTTTCAGTTAACGAAGCAGATAAAATAGGAATATTAGCTTTTTCTAATGTTTTCTCTATATACTGAGATTCTCGACTGTTTAAGGCATTCGTCATTGAAAATACAATACGAAAAGGTATTTCTCTTTTTAAAAATTGACTCTGCTGTGTTATCAAAGCAATGATTTTTCCTATTTGGTCTCCATCAAGTTGTTTTTTTCTCATAGGAACTAAAACTAAATCAGCTCTTCCTATAGCAAAAGAAGCAGCAAGCTTAGCAGAACCTTCAAGATCAACGATAACAAATGGAAACCGTTCTACAGCATCATCAATACAAGAAACAATATTCTGTTCTGTAATATTTCCAGAAACTTCTATGTTATTTGGCATTGTATCCATAGATCTTTTCATCCATGTCACAAGAGGTTGATTTGGGTCCGCATCGATTAATTTTACCTTAGATCCAGCTTTAGCAAAAACATTAGCTAACACTAATGCCATTGTTGATTTTCCAACACCACCTTTTGTGGAACACATAGTAATGACTGGCATTAAGATATTCCTTATTTAGTGAATAAACACTGAATAAATAGCATATATTTATTACATATTTATTAATTATAAAAAAAATATTACGTATTTTATACGTACATAATAAATATTTATTATGTACGTACAGTTAATGGCAATAGGGTATAATTAGGTATATATTCTGATATGCAAACAGATATTTTATCAGCTTAGTTTACCTTAATTCTTCAATGCTTTTGGCATGGTAATGAGTGGTTTAATTTTGGTAGGCTTGATATTTCTGCGTTCAATAAATAAGCGCAAGGTATTCACACTAACGCCTAACGTCTTGGCAATACGGCTTTGTGACAACCCAACATTTATAAATGCTTGAATTTCATCAATGTGATTGTCCAGCTTTAATTGTGTAGCAATATTTCCCTTTGGACGTCCTAGTTTTATTCCTCGTTGACGTGCAACATTTAAAGCTTCTTTTGTGCGCTCTTGAATTAAATGTCTTTCAATTTGCGCTACCATACCCAATACAGTTGCGATGATATCACTTTGTAGACTCCCGTCTATGACGAGGTTTTGTTTTGTCACATGAACAATCAAACCACGTTCACTCGCGGCTTTGAGAATTTCTAAGACAGCAAGAGAAGAGCCAGCAATACGAGAAAATTCGGGTGTTAACAACACGTCTCCTCGTTTTGCTTTTTCAATTAATGTTCCAAGTTTACGCTTGCGCCAATCCTTTCCTCTGTTCGCAATTTCTTCTTCAATATGGAGTGGTGCAAAGCCATGTTTGTTAGCATATTCTAACAATCCAAATTTTTGATTTTCTGTATCTTGTCCGTCACGAGAAACACGTAAATAGGCGTAAAATTTTGGCATGTTCAGTAAAAAGGTCATTTTAGATTAAAACTGATATATTTTTATTCAAAAAAAATGTCAATTAAATATATCTTTTTATATCAGAAAAAACGATCGTTTTATTTAATAGATAATCCATCTTTATCAAAGATAAAAACAAATACCTTTTTAAAAATTCGTGGGGATTTGATTGATTAGATTCAATCATTAGATTAAAATTAAAAGACAGATTACAGAAAGGAGTTTTCTATGGAAAAGAAATTACCCAAAAGTTATATGACTGATGCTGAACGCGAGGAATTACGAGCAGGCGGTTTAGATCAAGATGGTATTTATACAGCCGAGTCAGAAGCGGCAGATTATGCCGGTGATGGCAACGCAGCATGGGAATGGTTGGCAATGACTGAGCCTCCAGCACATACACTTTTGTTTCTTAGATCTGAACGTGGAGCACAATTTATTCGTGATATGGGATTTTCTACAAAAAAAGCTGATGAGAAATATGGTCCAGATTGGTTAGACAAAGGTGTTATGATAGGAGGCGATTATTTCTAAAGAAGATGATAAGATAGAAAAGATTTTTTCCGTGAAAATAACTATATAGAAAGTCGAGCTCAAACATTAGCGTCTAAGAAGCTATGTAGTGTGTGGAATGAATTGTATGATCATGTTTGTGATGTTGGACGTAGTAATAACTTATCATTACTTATTAGTACAGAACAAAAAATTGTAAAAAATGATTTGTTTAGATATACCAATAGTAAGTCTATGGCAGGGAGTCTTAGAACAGCTTTAGCGGAAATAGATGTTATTAAAGATCATGTAATGATTGTTTCTGATCCTAAGCAATATGACATAATTAATAGGGGACATAATCTACCAAAGCTTCGTAAAAATGGATTGCCTTATGATGGAGCTCGACGAGCAATGGCATCACATTATACACGGTTGGGAAATCTCGATAAAGGGCGTTTAACAGATATTGAGAAGTCTATCCTTGATATACGAAGGGATAATATCAAGATAATGCAAAAGCTCTATGAAAATATGCAAGCCAAAGCTGTTGGTATAGATCTCTAGTATAAATGAAGGTCATTCCCTTTTAAAAAGTAAAATATATAATATTATAAAAAACAATAGAGTTTGATTTATGGTTTAAGAAATAAGTCCAACTTAGAATGAATTTTGATAATGTGGGATATGTAATGTCCTCTGGAGGAATTGACTTAGAAGCAGATAAACGAAATATTTTTAATTTTATTTAATTCTTTATGGATAGTCAATATATCGACCACCATGAGCAAAAACAACAAAATGTTGTTTTTTATAAGCCAAAAAATGTCTTTTACACTGGAAAAGTTTTTTGAGAGTTACTATTAATAATGGTGTTAATAGATATTGATTCTATTTTTTAGAGAAAATAGGGGGGGCAATGACTAAGAATTAAACAATTTTCATTGCTACCGAAAATATTACGCTATTTGGCATAAGTTTTGAATAATTTGGCGGCTTGTTGCTGATAAGACAGTACAAATAACCAAAGTACTGTTCTCTTATCGCGCTGGTATGCTTATATCTTCATAACAAAATAAGTGAAGACAAAAAACCAATATAACAACAACACCGCCTAGAAAAACCTTTGCCTTATAGGACAGACATAAGTATTTCTGTATCCACAAATACTGAATTAGCAAAATCTGTCCTGTAATGCAAGTGGCAGGAAGGGATTTTATGCATTTTACAAATGCTACAACAAGCAATGCTTATGCATTGCATACAACAGCTCAAAGCATTACACGTGCCTTGCGTGGGGTTTGGTATGGGCGTTATGGAAGTGCCCTTTGTCCAGCCCATGATGATCAATTGCCTAGCTTATCCCTTGCCAATGGACATGATGGGCGTCTTTTACTCACTTGTTATGCTGGCTGTTCTTTTAGAGAGATCATACAAGCGCTTAGAAGAATTGGCTTGCTGGGGAAACAAGCCTTTGTTGATAAAGCTTATGATCATACGCTTTCTTTCTCAAAACAGTTTTCTGCTGATCTCAAAGGAGTAAAACAGAAAGCAGAGAGAGCAAAAGCAATTTGGCAACAAAGCCAACCAATCAAAGATACTTTAGCAGAAACCTATTTACGCAATCGGAGTATTACGTGTGAATTACCTGCTGATTTACGTTTTCACGACAACTGTCCACACCCCTTAGGAATGACACTGCCCGCGTTGGTTGCTCTTGTTAAGGGGGCTGGTTCCTTTGCCATTCATAGAACCTTTTTAAAAGCCAATGGCTGTAAAACAGATCAGAGACCAGCAAAAGCCATGTTGGGGTCTGTTATGGGCGGTGGGGTGCATTTAAGCCAAGACAATCCAAAACATCTGGTTATTTGTGAAGGCATTGAAACGGGTCTGTCTCTGCTGTCTGGTTTGTTATCAGAGCCCGTGAATTTATGGGCGTCCCTTTCAACCAGTGGCATGATGCGTGTGAATTTACCCCCTACAAAAGGACGTCTGACAATCGCTATGGACGGCGATGATGCGGGTCGTAAAGCAGGTTTTACCTTAGCTGCGCGTGCTTATAGCCAAGGCTTTGAGGTCTTTATCATGCAAGCCCCTAACGCTTTA
>NZ_JAQISW010000003.1 GCF_028618435.1 Bartonella sp. MM73XJBT.G | reverse complement strand
CTCTCATCTGGAGAAGATTATGGAAATGATCAGTCCGGGGTATCCATTGACGCTGAAAGCTGGGAATACATTGACGAAACAGGAGGAAGCGCAAACCTTAGATGCTTGCAATCGTCTACAAGCGTTGCTCTCTGTGAAAGCTTCAGTTAAACAAATTGAGCAAGCTTCTTTCCTACTCTCAAGCATGAGAGTCCCTGCGAATACAGACGCTAAAGCCGTCGTTTTATCCTATGGCATGATGCTGGACCGCATTTCGTCATATGCTCTGAAAAAGGGCGTTGAAGATATCGTAACTGGTCAAGCAATTGGGATATCAAAAACATTTATGCCAACTTGTGGAGAGCTTTTAACTTATTGTCAGACACTAGAAAATACCCTTCTTGCAAAAGCCGAAAGTGTACGTAGAGCAATTGAAAACACACGTGTGAAAGCACTCAAAGAAAAAACAGCGAAAGAGCATTTTAAACCACTAACGCTTGTTCACAAGCAAGAGCTTGAAGAAACTTTAAATGGTCTTGGGAGAACAGTGAAAAACATTGCAAGTTAGCAAAATAGTGAAAAGTGCTGATCGTTTTGGGAATAGATATTCTTTTAAATCGACAAAAAGGTACCTTGCAAAGCGATTTAAAGATTTTATGATGAAAGTAACATCTGTAATATAAAACGCTCTGTACAGTCAAATTTGAGTCAAATAACCCTATTGGCAAATTTAAGGATTAAGACATGCAAATTTTACAACATCTCTTCTTAACACAACGTAAACAGCCCATGCAAAAAAAGTTTGTGGCAACAGCTGTTGGTTATGTACCATGGGGAGATGGAGCAGCAGAGTATTTTTACAACCTCTACGAATATGAAGATGGCAGGAGAGAGTGTGAAAAATTTGATGGCGGTCAGTATTACACCATACCAAAGAATGCGGATTTCAGTACCAAGGCACAAGTAAAAGCATGGGTTTATGGTGGCAACTTACCTAAAAGCGTTCTCAATTACGAACCGCTCATTGATGAGATCAACAAGAAAATCAAAAAATTATCAAAAGCCATTTGATGTATTTTAAGCGAAAAATCGGTCAAGCCAAGTCTTAATTGCTAAGGAGGCTTACTTGCTCTAAAGACGAAATATCCGGTATGGGATTATTATGCCGTGCTTGCCACAGATCATGTTTTTGTTGTAATTTAAGCCAAAATTCCGCATCATTTAAACCAGCCTTTTCTAAGCGTAAAGCAAGGTTAATACTGATTGCAGCATGACAGTTTAAAACACGTGATAAAGTTAAACGTGCAACACCAAGATGATTTGCAGCCTCTGTTACTGTTAAGCCTAATTCATCAAGCAATTCTTCTTTCAAAATACCACCAGGGTGTGGGGGATTGTACATCATGATAACACCTCAAAAATTAATGGTAGTCTTGATAATCAACAAGTTCAACATCTGTTCCGATAAAGCGAAAAGTAACACGCCAATTTGCATTAACACGCATTGACCAATAGCCTTTTAAATCGCCTGTAAGCTCATGGAGACGATAGGATCTAATCGTCATTTGTTCAGGAGCAGATATCGTATCTAAAATTACCAAAATGTTAGCTAGTTTTTTAGCATGTGCAGGTTGTATTCCTTTACAAATTCCTTTTTCGAAAAATAACTTCAACCCTTTATGCTTAAAACTAACGATTGCCATAATATTACCCTTTGCTACTTGATACGATACACCATACACTTATGTCAATCGATTATTTATTAATTTGTTATGTGAAACATAATGTTATATGTTAATAAAAAATAATATCCTTTTGAAATATTTGAAAAAATAAACAAATTATGATAGGATTTTACGTATATAAAATGCAAATCAAATGGAACTCACAAACATGTTGAATAAAGTGATTTTAATTGGCTATTTAGGGGATGACCCCGAAAGCAAAACAATGAATTCTGGTGCTGAAATAGTCAATTTTCGGTTGGCTACTTCTGAGAGCTATACAGATAAAAATACCCATCAAAAAGTAGAGAAAACAGAATGGCATTCCGTGGTGGTTTTTAATCCACATTTGGCAAAAATTGCGCTTCAATATTTACATAAAGGTTCAAAAGTTTATGTAGAAGGCAAATTACAAACCCGTAAATGGCAAGATAAAAATGGTATTGACCGCTTCACAACAGAGATTGTCTTGCCACAATATAAAGGTGAATTGCAGTTGCTTGATGCAAAAAAAGAGCAATCCACTCCTTCATCTGTCACTTCTCAAAGTTATGCTATCGCTTCAGGTGCTCAAGATTATAGCGCATCTCTTAATGACAGCATACCATTTTGATTTAAATAGCAAAAAGAAAAAATGTGAGTTTCCATAGATGAGGGGATGTATGAGAAAGAAAGATGCCTACATTTCACAAGTGAAAGTACGTCAAGATCCTGTTAATCAATTGGCAATTGA
Source organism: Bartonella sp. MM73XJBT.G (assembly GCF_028618435.1). Lineage (GTDB taxonomy): Bacteria > Pseudomonadota > Alphaproteobacteria > Rhizobiales > Rhizobiaceae > Bartonella. Next base: position 185,380 of record NZ_JAQISW010000003.1, on the reverse strand, counting down.
AATGCGTGCAAAGCGCTTCTGCTTGACCATAGAAGAGGCTAAAAATCCGCTTGCTGGGACTTATATTGGGCGGTTATGTTTACAAGGGGTGCTTACTCAAGATCAGTATGATGCTGCGCAAAAATATCTTGAAGTGAAAAATGACTATTCGTGTGCAAAAGGTTTGCCAAGCGCTGTTTATGATGAAATGCCATCATCTTCTGATGAGACAGCAAGAGAAAAATGGGTTGAATTTGCAACAGAACAGTTTTCTAATATGCAAGAGGCGATAAAAGAAACACAACATCTCTATAGACAGTATAACCCTCTTGCTGCTTTACAATATCTTGTTGTAGAAGATCAAACATTGCCACATCTTGTGAATTCTTTGCGAATTGCTCTGAATGCTCTCCAGAAATATTTTGACAGAAAAACTAAATGGTAAATGTTTTACGAGTATTTTTATAAAAGCATCAAAAGCTCTTGAAATAGTTTTTAAGATGTTATATTATTATATAATATTTCAGAGAGGGTGTTTTATGCATACAACAAAATTACGTAAAGTTGGAGGGTCAGTGATGCTTTCTATACCACCTGCCTTGCTTGATGTTCTACATCTTACTGAAAACACACAAGTAGGTTTGGCTGTTGATAATGGACAATTGATTGTGAAGCCACAAACATTTCCAAGTTACACTCTTGATGAATTATTAGCCCAATGTAATCCTTCAGATGATTTTGCGGATGAGGATATAGAGTGGTTTGATGCTCAACCTGTTGGTAGAGAGCTCTTGTGATGAAGCGGGGCGAAATTTGGCTTGTGTCTCTTGATCCATCTTCGGGTTATGAACAAAAAGGAACGCGTCCTGTACTGATTGTATCACCGGAAGCGTTTAATCGTGTAACGAAAACACCCATTGTCTTACCTATTACAAGCGGAGGAAATTTTGCTAGAACAGCAGGTTTTGCTGTCTCATTAATGGGAGTAGGATTGCATACAACAGGCGTGATACGTTGTGACCAGCCACGTGCTATTGATATTGGAGCGCGTCAGGGTAAGAAAATGGAAACAGTTCCCTCCATGATTATGAACGAAGTGCTCGCCAAGTTATCAACATTTCTTACATAATTGCTTCAGGTATTTATTATAATGTTTCAAAGGCAGTAGATTGCTCTTCTGAGAATTCGGCTATAAATACTGCGTGAGAAAAGCTATATAATATATATACGAATAGTTCAAAGAATGCGATATAGAATACAATACCCATAGAGAGGTTTTCGCGAAACTGAATCCAGAGAAGCATTGTCTGTAATAAAAATGAAACAGGTAGCGACTGCATTCTATACTGGATTGGTGCCATACAGACTGTAAGAGGAAGAGTAAGCATTAAAATAATTGTCCCTAACAAATAAGGGGCAAAAGAGCGGGGGAAAAACGTAGCAATGATGTACCCTGTAGAAAACAGAATTATGAAGGTAACTACTGCTGCGAAGTAGGAGAGCCCCACTAGGCGCAAGAGTAGAAATAAGCCGCGTTTAGCAAAACGAAAGTAATAATTTATTGTTTTTTCTCCGTTTTTTTTCTTAATCGCTTTATGTTCTCTAAATCTTTCTCGTTTTTCAATTAGTTCGTTCCATTTGCTTTTATCCTTTGTAAAAGCGTAATCGATAGTTTCTAACGTTGGCAGTATTATTGTTAATAGTATTTTTCCTACTAAATTTAGGAACTCTTTTAGAGTTTCAAGTATGCCCTCTAGAAATAATCCAATGCCGTAAATTACTAATATAATAATATCAATTAATATTGGGATTATTAAGATAAGGATTACAATTCCTATAATAAACCACATTTTCTCCCCTTTTTTATTAATTATTAGTCATAGTATTGAACCTTTAATTGATTTTTTCTCAACCAGATTTATTCTGTTTCTCCATTATCATTATCTGTTTCTGTTGTTGCCAAAGCTTTTATTATTATCTTGGATAATTCCTCATTAATTATTTCCTCTTCAACCGCTTGAAGTTCATTAATTCTTTGATCCTTCCAATTAGACGTTATCTGATAATTTTCAATTAAGCGATCATGTTCAAAATTTGCTATTATTCCTAGGTAATTTCTCCAAGCAAACAACAAAATTGCTACTACTAATAAAGAGTTTCTTGAAAATTCAAGATACCAAAGCACCCCGAGTACTATGACTAATAAAAGAGTACCTTGAAATTCTGTATTCCGACCATTCTCTGCTTCTTCCCACATGTCAGAGACTATAGCCCATAGTATGAGTATACCCACTATTACTATGACAATATCACGCATTGTTCTCCCCCGCTTTTTATTAGTTTCTAGTCATATAATTGATTCGTTGAGATGACACAATTGTGAGTGGTTGGTTGTTAAAGACACTAGATTTAGGTGAAAAAATAAAAAATATACAATATCGTGATTTTTTTGTTGACATGGCGTGAATAATGGTGTTTTATAATGGCGCTGTACTGGTCGAATTGCGTCCAAAATTACAGTAAAGGTATAGCCTTTCTTATAAGTTTATATGATTGTTCAGAGCCCTGCTTTTGCGGGGTTTTTTATTGTTTTGTTTACAAAAAGAAACACACATGAAAACCACTGAAAAACTTGCAAAAAGAACGCCCCCAAAGGCAGGTCAAGGGCGGGTAAAAGGCGTGCCAAATAAAACGACACGTATTTTGAAAGAAGCAGTGCTTAAGGCAGCAGAGCGCGCTGGTAAGAAATATGGTGATGATGGTTTGATCTCTTATCTCGAAAAACAGGCAATCAAATGCCCCGCTGCTTATTTGGCATTGTTGGGGAAGATTTTGCCTTTGCAAGTGACAGGAGAAGATGGGGGAGCGATTAAGATGATAACGCGTGTAGAAATCGCGCCTTTGAGTGAATGACGACACGACAGATTAATATTGTTCCAAAGCTTATACCGATTTTTTCAGGGGATGCTTTGGTCAGAGCGGCTTGGGGTGGACGAGGGTCTGGAAAGACAAGGTCCTTTGCTTTGATGGCTGCTTTAAAGGGCTATCAATTTGGTATGGGAGGGATATCGGGGACTATCCTTTGTGCACGTCAGTTTCAAAATTCGCTAGCAGAAAGTTCATTGGAGGAGATTAAACGCGCCATTGAAGCGCATGACTTTTTAAAGGACTATTATAAAGTTGGAGAGGCTTCGATTAAGTCAAATGATGGTCGTATAGCTTTTCAGTTTTGTGGACTAGACCGTAATATCGCCAGTATTAAATCGATGGGGCGCATTTTGCTGTGTTGGGTTGATGAGGCAGAGCCAGTCACAGAAACGGCTTGGCAGACGCTTATACCAACATTGCGTGAAGAAGGAGAGGGATGGCGGGCAGAGTTATGGGTGACATGGAATCCGTTACGAGATAATGCACCGGTTGAGAAGCGCTTTCGCTTTTCAGATAATGAAGCCATTAAGCGTGTTGAGATCAATTGGTCCGATAATCCGAAGTTTCCTAAGATCTTGAATGAAACGCGGCTTGATGATTTGAGATACCGCCCCGAGACCTATAAGCATATCTGGGAGGGGGCTTATCTTACAGCGGTTCAAGGCGCTTACTTTCAAAAAGAGATGTTGGCAGCCGAGCAGGAGGGGCGGATAGGGCGTGTTGCTCGTGACCCCTTGATGCAAATACGTGCTTTTTGGGACATTGGGGGAACAGGAGCCAAGGCAGATGCAACAGCGATATGGATAGCACAGTTTGTGGGGCGAGAAATAAGAGTGCTTAATTATTACGAAGCACAGGGACAGCCTTTATCGGAGCATATCGGTTGGTTGCGTCAAAATGGTTATGAGAAGGCACTGATGGTTCTCCCCCATGATGGTGCAACCAGAGATCGTGTGCACAATGTGAGTTTTGAGAGTGCCTTGAATGATGCGGGTTTTGAAACGCAGGTCATTCCTAATCAAGGAGCAGGTGCTGTTAAGATGCGTATAGAGGCGGTGCGGCGTATTTTACCGTCTGTTTGGTTCAATGAAGAGATGACGGTAGCAGGGCGCAAAGCACTGAATTGGTATCACGAGAAATGGGATGAGAAGCGGGGGATTGGTTTGGGGGCAGAGCATGATTGGTCGAGCCATGGGGCAGATGCCTTTGGTTTAATGTGCATTGTTTATGAAGCACCAAGCATTAAACCGCAACAAGAACGTTATCGCACTATGGAAAGAGAAGCGGCATCATGGATGGCATTCTAAGTCATAACTCTAAACAAACGACAGATTTTGATGAATATGAACTCTATAGGCGCTTAAAATCTTGGTATGTTGAAGATATTGAACACGTTAATGAATGGCGTGAACAGGCGCGTGAAGATTTTGATTTTTATAATGGTCGCCAATGGGCGGAAGAAGATCTTGCGGTTTTGAAGACACAACGCCGTCCTGTCATGACTTTTAACCGCATTGCACCCCTTGTGAATGCAATTGTTGGGGCAGAGCGTAATAATAAGCGCGAAGTACAGTTTCAACCACGGCAAGTAGGAGCAGCAATACCCAATGAATTGCTTACTGGAGCAGCAGAATGGTTTCGTGATGAGGCGGAGGCGGAATATGCCGATTCCGATGCTTTTCAGGATATGGTTATTTGCGGTATGGGCTGGACAGATACACGGCTTGATTATGAAACAAATCCTGAAGGAACCCCCGCTGTTCAACGTTTAGATCCCTTAAAAATGGTTTGGGATGCCAATGCTGTAAGACCAAATCTCATTGACGCACAGCGTCTGTGGTATGTTGATCGTAAACCCATTGAAGATGCAAAAAATCTTTTTCCTGATGTGGCAGTTGAAGATCTTCATGCCGATTGGGCAATTGATAGTACAACCGCTTGTGAGGAGTATCATGTATCACTTGATGCCTATCATGAGGATTCCAATACTGCTTCATCATCAGAGTCACTTTCTGGAAAACGGTATGTGACACTTGTGGAATGCCGTTGGTTTGAATACGAAGCTTATTTCAAGGCGCCTGATCTTCAAACGGGACAGATGCGTAGTTATAGCAAACAGGAGTTTGAACAGCTTCAAAGGGTAATGCCACAACTAAAAGGGGTGTGTTTTAATAAAAAAGTGGTGAGACGCGCTTTTCTAGGACGACGTCTTTTAGCAAAGCCCGATAAGCCATTAGCACCTGATGGACAACTTGGGTGGGAGTGTATCACGGGCACGCTGGATAAGCTTAAAAACCAGTTTTACGGGATTGTTCGCCCCGCAAAAGATCCACAAAAATGGTCGAATAAATATTTTAGCCAAGTGATGTATATCCTTAATAGCCAGTCTAAGGGCGGCTTGATGGCAGAACGAGGCGCTTTCGATGATGATCGCCAAGCGTTAGAAAGCTGGGCGCGAACGGATACGATTACTTGGGTTAAAAATGGCGCGCTTACAGGAGGGAAAATTCAACCAAAGCCAAGTGCACAATTTCCCAATGGATTTTTCCAGCTGTTTAATGAATCGCGTGAAGCGATAACGCATGTAACAGGGTTATCGGCTGAGTTTATCGGCACAAGAGAGGTTAATCAAGCCAATGTGCTGGAAAATACACGCCGGCAATCAACGCTTAATTTGCTTGCGGGGCTGTTTGATAATCTTAAGCTTTATCGGTGCAGACAGGGAAAGATTATCCTTTATCTTATTCAAAATTATCTTTCTGATGGGCGTTTGGTGCGTATTTCTGGACCAGAAAATGCGCAGTATGTACCCTTAACACGTGAAGCTGTCACAACGCTTGAATACGACATTATTGTTGATGATTCACCGACAAGCCCCAATGAAAAAGAGAAAACTTTTGCGGCAATTACGCAGATGTTGCCTTTGCTTGGTGGGTTCTTAACACCGGAGATGATTCCAGATCTTTTAAAGCTTTCCCCACTACCGGCAACATTGGTAGCAAATTTAACGGCAAAGGCGCAGCAAGCACAACAAGAACAACAGCAACAGCAGATGATGCAACAAAGCCAAGGGGCGCAATTAACGCCAGAGCAACAAGCAAAGATTGCTGTTTTACAGCAGGAAGCGCAAGCAAAGAACACACTCTATCAACTTGATGCACAGCAGAAACAAGCGGCATTGCAGCAGAAAAATATCGAACTTTTTTTAAAACAAGAACAAGCGCGGATGCAGCTTGAGTTGCAACAGGCAAAAAATGAGATAGCGCAGCGTGATTTAGAACGCAAAGCTTTACAGGCACAGTTGGAACACTATCGAGTTTTGACAAAAAATATAATAGCACATTGAAGGGACAGAATATGGAAGAAGAGTTTACACCTGAAGAACAAGCAATTTATGACGAACATTTTGCCAGTGATAATGCTGTTGAGTTGGTCGAGCCAGAGCAAGTTGAAGAGGTGTTTGAATCAGAGGAAAGTTCTGAACAGCTACCTGTAGAAGCTCTTCAGGAGCAGCCAAGTTCTGATACAATAGAATCTGATAAATTAGAGCAAGAGCGGCAAGCACGCCAAAAGGCAGAACAAAGCGCCATTGAAGCGCGTGAATTGGCTATTGAACTTGCGCAAAAATATGCCGCAATGCAAGAAGAAATCACGCGCCGCCGTGAGGAAAATGTTCCCTCCCTAGAAGACGACCCAAAAGCACATGTTGCATGGCTTAGTCATAAGGTACAGGAACAACAGAAATTGCTTGATGAGTTTTCTCATATGAGAGAGAGCCAAGAGCGCATGAGTCAAGAGGAATATGAACGCCAAAAGTTAGGGGATTATTTCGAGGAATCCAAAGCGCAGGTACAAGATAAATATCCAGATTTAGACAGTATCACGGACTATCTCTATGAAAGAGCAGACAATGTTCTACAAGCGCAAGCAAGCCTTTATCCGCAATGGAAAGACCCTGTAGCACGGCAACAGCAAATTGGTGCTGAATTGCGCCAAATATGCCAGCAGTGTCAGAAAGCCGGTATAAATCCAATTGAGGTGCTGGTGCAAAAAGCGAAAGCTTTTGGCTATAGTGGAGCACCAGTTAAGGACGAAGTGGGAGCCCTTCAAGAGCGCTCTCAAGCAGCACGGACGCTTACAGCGCGCGGCGGGCAAGTTCCAACAGGTGGTATGGATGTGAGAACGCTTTTTTCCATGCCGGAAGCAGAATTTGCAGCATGGGTTGAGAAAAATCCCAAAAAATTTGAACAAATTATGAGCAGAGCATGAAGATGTGCGCAATGGCGCGACAGAGAGAACCCAAGTGATTGTTATTGTTTGGGGGAGCCGCAAGGCGAGTTTTAAAACCAAGAAAGGCATTGATTGAAATGGCAGTAACAGAAGTAAAGCTCAATGACCCATTAGCCGTTGGCGTTTGGGCTAAGATGCTAAACACAGAGACCTCAAAAGCGTTGCCCATTGCACCGCTGATGGGGGAGAGCAAAAACAGCATTATCCAAGTGTTGGATGTGCTAGGAAAATCCGCTGGTGACTCCGTTACGAGTGGATTACGCGTCCAACTTATGGGGGATGGCGTTAGCGAGGGACAAACGCTAGAAGGCAATGAAGAAGCCCTCCAATTTATGAATGAAAAGGTGCGCATCAACGAGCTTACTCATGCTGTGCGCATCAAATATGAAGGCTCTATTGATCAACAACGTGTTCCCTTTAATTTGCGTAAAGAAGCAAAAGATGGGTTGGTTGATTGGTATGCAGACCGTTTAAGTATGATGTTTTTCATTCAGGCAGCAGGCTATACAGCACCATGGATGCATTTTGAAGGGCGCAGCATAACGCTTAAACCGGTGCATTATGGTTTTAATGCACCATTAGAACCAAGCAAATTGCGCCTTATTCGCCCAGCCAAGAAAAAAACAGATGAAGAGCTTACAAAAGAGGATGTTTTTACATTAGATCTTATAGATAAAGCTGTTGAACGCGCTAAATTGGCAAATCCACGCTTGCGTCCGGTTCGTGTTGATGGAAAATCGGCTTATGTGATGTATCTCCACCCAATACAGGTAACTCAATTGCGTACCAATACACAAAATGGTCAATGGTTGGATATTACCAAAGCAGCTTATGATGGTTCGCGGTCTAAAAATCCTATTTTTGATGGCTCTCTGGGTATGTATAACGGTGTCATTTTGCGTGAAGCTGAACATGTTCCCAATGGTGTTAATTCAAAGACAGGGGAGCCTGTTCCCTCTGTTCGTCGTGCTGTTTTGCTTGGTGCACAAAGTATCATCATGGCTTATGGGCGCGTTGGTAATGGTGCAACAGGAGGTGATGGGAAAGGCGCTACACGTTATAAACTTGTTGAAGAATTATTTGATTATCAACGTGAATTTGGTTTGGCTGCTAAAACCATTATCGGCATGAAAAAATCACGCTACACCTTGCCGCATTCTGATCAAGGGGGACAAGACTTTGGCACGATTGTTATCCCTTCTTTTGCTGAAATCAGCTAACAATTTTAACTTCATGAAAGGATGACAATTATGGCAGAAAAATCGCTAATTACACAGCAACCTGATGAAACTGTTGAACCTGTTGAGACTATTGGCATGATAGATGAAGGATTGCCACCTATTTTACAAGGACGTAACAATTGTACGCAGCAGATTAGTTTTTTACGCTCGCGTGTTAAATGTACAGATCAAGGGTTGATAACGAAAATTGGCGTTCTACCCCGAGGGGCTTTTATCAAAAGTATTACAGCTTATACCATAGAGGATTTTGAAGATGTAACAGCTACATTTGGAAAAGAGCCTCATGGCAATGATTATGGAGATGTGGGGCTTACGCAATCTATCGATGGCAATCTGTACATATCCATGGAGGAACGAGATGTTCCATTAGAAGCTGAAAATGCGATTTACATGACACGAGACAAGAAAAGCACCACAGGTGATGCTGAGGTGATTGTTGAGTTTTACACTAATCGTTAAAGGCGAGGGGGCGTTTATTGCTTGCGTCCCCCTCCCACACAATATGCCCCAAGACATTTGGAAGAGGGTGATATGACAATAATAGTACAGACAGGTGGTCCGATTGGAGACAAACAGACCATTGTTTCTCATGACAAAAATTTTATCCAGATGTTAAGCGATATTCAGGATGAAATAGATGATCAAACAGATGAGTATGTTGATCAAGTACAAAGGGCGATATTTTCGGCTATTCGCTTTTGTGAACGATTGCCTTTTTATTTCAATGAAAGCCGTGAAATTGTTTTTACCACTCTAAAGGGGAAAAGCCGTTATGGTGCAGAGGCACATCCCTCTATAACAGGGGCTGTTCGCATTGTTGATGCTTATATTTATGAAGATAATCACAGCAAAGCAAAGCTTTTGCAGGTAGATCCGCTTGTTATTGAGAATCTTGAGAATGATTGTAACAATGGTATGCCTACACGCTATGCTTATTTTGAACAAAAGCTTATTTTGTATCCAACACCAGAGCGTATCTATTCTATCAGGCTTATTCTTGATCCTATCAGAATAAAAGATATTGAGAGTGCACAAGAAGCGTCCATATGGTTTTTGGAAGCTTATGAATTGATCAAAACGCGTGCAAAATATGAAATTTATACCAATATTATTAAAGAACCGCAGATGGCAGCGGCTGCTTTTGCTATGTTTCAAGAGCAACTCGATGCGCTGCAAATTGAAACATCACGGCGCAAGAATTTATTAAAAATTCAACACACGGATTTCTGATGACCTTTATCCCTATTGCTGAGTATAGACCAGATGTTGCATTTATTAATAGTGGTTATTCCAGTGAGATCGTGAACGTTTTGCCTGCACCAAATTCATATATTCCGTTTCCCATTGTGGCGCCGGTTTCAGATCCTTTTCCGGATGTGATTTTGGGAGTCTATGCTGTGCGCTCATTGGGTGGTGTGCGCATCATTGTGGGCGCACCAACAAAGCTTTATGAATATGACAACAGCACGCGCGGCTGGAAAGACATTAGCAAGCCTCACACACAATATCACGCCAATGAGACTGCGCTTTGGTCTTTTGCCTCCTTTGGGGACCATATCATTGCTGTTAATAGCAATGACCCACCACAAATGCTTTCGTTGAAAACAGATGAAAAGTTTTGTGATTTGAGTGGTAATCCGCCGCGTGCTGGACTTGTGCGTGTGTGGGGTGATTTTGTTTGCCTGATGCAACTAACAGATAAGCCAAACCGTGTTCAGTGGTCTGGTTTGAATGATGCAACACATTGGACGGTTGGGGAGAAAAGTTGCGATTATCAAGATTTTCCTGATGGTGAATACGTTCAAGGGTCTACGGAATCAACAAATCCACTTATTTTTATGCGCTCCGCCATTTATCATGCAACCTTTGTACCAGGCTCTAAAATTATATTCAGTTTTGCAAAAATAAAAGACAAAATAGGTGCGAAAAGCAGCACAGCAATTGCAAGCCGTGGAGACTGTACTTTCTTTGTCTCTGATGATGGTTTTTATCAAATCAACAGTACTGGTGAAATGCTCCCTATTGGCTTTGGCAAAGTCGATAAAACTATCTTCACACTTTACAATAACTTTGCCATTGATGAGATGAGGGCATGTATTGATCCGGTCTATTCTCGTGTTTATTTTTCTATCAATGATAACACTGAAGGGATGCATATTTATGTTTATGATTGGCTTTTGCAAATATGGAGTGTCATTAAGGGGCAGAACCTTCTCTTATTTCCCCTTTTTGCAGCCGGTTATACATTAGAAGGCTTAGACGAAGTACAAGAGAGCTTGAAAGATTTACCAGCTTCTCTTGATAGTAAAATGTGGCAAAATGGTGCGCCTGTTTTGGGAGCATTTACGCCAGACAACACATTTGGTTTTTTTGCAGGTCCTCCGATGGAAGCAGTTATTGCTTCACAAATTGTGGGGGATACGGGCAGGCAAATCAACCTGATGAGTGAGGCTTTTGTTCAAGCGGATACAACAAAAGGTTTTTTAAGTGTTGGGGCGGCATTTATCATTGACAACAAGAACCAATTAAATTGGGCTAAAGAGCGTTATGCCGGCTATAATATTGGGATGTATAATATCCGCTCACGGGCGCGTTATCACGCCTTGCGTCTGAGAATACCAGAAGGCACGCCATGGACACATATAACAGGCTTTGATGTAACGCTCAAACCCGCGGGCATAAGATGAGTTTTAAGATCTATAATACAGAAAAATGGAGCGCTAAACAAATGGCGCCCTATTTTGAGAATGTCATAAAATCGATAGCTTACTTTAATCAAAAATTTCCTGATGATTATAATACAGAGACCATTTTAAACGATATTTTGAAGGGAGAAAAAGTTCTTTGGATTATCGTTGATGCGCATGAAAACTTTATGGCGCATGTCACAACACAGTTACAGGAACTCGTCACTGGAGCATTAAGGGCGGTTATTGTCACGCTTGGTGGAAAGGGAGGAGCGCCCTTAACGAAGCTTATCACTCAGATTGAAGCTTATTACAAGGAAAAAGGGGCAAAAGAGCTTGTCATCATAGGCAGGCGAGGGTGGGAAAAATCTCTTAAAACGCATGGATATCTCGTTAATCTTTTAGAATATAGAAAGCAGCTTTAATATGGGAAAAAGTTCTAAACCAATCCAGAATACCCAAAACACGACGCAAACAAATGAACCCCCTGCATGGGCAAAAGGTATTTTTGAACACGCCGCTCAAGATGCCATGACTTTTTATAATCAAGGTAGCGGAAAATCCGTTTATGACGGGCAGCGAGTTGCGGGTTTAAGTGATCAAACAAAGAATGCGATTAATGGGCTTAGCAATAATACGCATAACTATGATAATAATTATTTAAATGGATTAGCTACAGGGCAAAATTCAACAAGCCAAAACTTAAAAAACATGGCTTCAGGGCAACAAATAGGCAATAACCCTTACTTTGATGAAGCGCTTCAAAACACATTAAATAAAGCAACAAATTCTATTAATAGTTCATTGGCAGGTGCTGGGCGTTATGGTTCTGGGGCGCATACAGGGGTTCTTGCTAACGAATTGGGGGGCATAGCAACACAAGCTTTATCACAGCAATATAACCAAGATGTCAACAACATGATGAATGCCAATGGTCTCATTGACCAAGCAAACCAAAATCAGTTGGCGGGCGCCAATAACTTCTTTCAAGGTCAAGGTCAGGCAAATCTTAATGCGTTGACGGGAGGGAGTGTGCTTGATGCCAATCATCAACGGCAATTGGATGAAGAGCGGCAAAAATGGGAGCAGCAGAACAATCTTGATTGGGACCAGTTAAGTAAGTTGCTCGCAGCTGGTGGGGCTGTTGCTGGAAATTATGGAACGCGAACAGGACAAATGACGACATTGACTCCGCAGCCAAAACCTAATCCGTGGGAGATTGTTGGAAATGTTGGAACTATCCTTGGTACTTTTGCTGGGCTTAGCGACTTCAGAGCGAAAGAAAATATCGTGCAAGTGGGGCAGCGAGATGGATACAAACTCTATGAATATAATTACAAAGGATACCCAGAGCGCTATCGCGGGGTGATGGCACAAGATGTTTTGAAGTTAAAGCCTGAAGCTGTTTTCTTGCATAAGGCGACAGGCTTTTTGCATGTGGATTATAGCAAGCTTGGCTTTGAGATAGAAAGGGTGCAGTGATGGAACAAGAAAACACAAATTCTCTTTTAAAGTTGTTTGATCCAAAATTTTTGCGTCCCTTGATGTATCAGGTCATGCCTCAATTGCCAAAGCATTTGTTCCAACAACTCTCTACCCCTCCAAGCGCGCCGTTGGAAGGACGATACAAGCCAAGTTTTTTAGAACGTGCTGCTTTTAGCACAAACCCTTTTGATGCGAGCAATGGGGCTGATACTCCACAAAAATTGAGTCCTACAGAGCTTATTCGCGGCTCTCAAGCAGGAGGAGGAGACGTTGGGAAAAAAACGCCAGCAGAATTGATTATGTCTACGGATGATTTAAAACGCCAAATGCCTCCCTTGCCGGATGTTTCAAAGGATACTGTTAAGATACAAGAGGCACCAGAGCAACAAAAACATGACTTCTCAGAGCAGGGAGGCGTTACATCAATGATCCCTCAATCTCCACTTGTTGGGAACATTGATCAGTCTAGTGGGGATGAAGCTGGGCGACAGCAAAAAGATGTGATGGATTATATTACAGAGATCAACAACAGATCTATGGCAGAGAATCCGCAGGAGAGCAGCCCTGTCAATGAAGAAAAACTTTCTCATATGCCTATTCAAGAAGAAGAACATTTAAAAGCAAATGCTAAGCCCGAACAGGCAACCGATTATGTAAACGCAGTTGGAAATTTTATTCATAAAGATGCAGACCCAAGTAGCTTATGGGAGCGTTTTAGAAAATCAGAATTTTCCGAGCATTTAATGGATTTTTTTGCGGGGCTTGCATCAGGGAAGACACCACAGGAAAGTTTTTCAAATGCGGCACTTGTTATGCGGCAGGGCAATAATATACGTGCTCAAAATAGACCAATTTTTGAGTTTTTACGCTCTAAAGGATATAGTGATAAAGACGCACAAGCCCTTGTGCAATATCCAGATCTTGCCATGAAAGTTATAGGCAGCACGTTAAGCCCTCAAGAAGGCTATAGGACATTGACAGCGGAAGAAAAGGCAGAGCAGGGATTGCCTGAGAATATGACTTTCCAAGTCTCAACAAGCACAGGGAAAATTATACCTGTCCAAGGAGGACAGCGTTCCACTGCTTCCGGATTAGGAGGGAATACCGATGGCATGCTGTCAAAGCCTGAATCGGGTTATATGTATGTTAAGGATGAAAATGCACCTGGTGGGATACGTGCGGTGCCAATTGCAGGCAGTGGTTCAGAACATAAATTAATTCAAGAACAGAAGGAGGAGGAGCGTAAAAACCAACAAATGCAAATGCGAATTCTGGAAACAGCAGACAGGTCAAATCGTATACTCTCAGCATCTAAAGAATTGCTAAAAACTATTGAGGAACACCCGCATGTTGTTGGTTTCACTGGTCCTATAATGTCGTTCCTTCCTAATTCTAAGGCAAAAGATTTTGGGCATATGCTCGATTCATTGAAGGCAAGTATCGGGCTTGATGCCTTGAGAAAAGCAAAAGCATTTTCACCAAATGGCGCATCTGGCTTTGGGAATTTGTCTAATATGGAATTGCAAACCTTGCAAAACTCTGTAGCGGCGTTGTATCAAGATCTTTCTGCAGAGCAAATGAAGAAATCTTTAAAAACAGTTATTGACACTTTCAATAAATCCAATGCAGCAACGCGCGCAATTCTTTTTGGTGGTGCAGAAGCAACAAACGAGCTCGTTCGAGCCGCCTATGGGCAAGATGCTTATAAGGGAAATCATGCACAGTCAAATGATCCACTAGAAAAACAGATAGAAGCATTACCGGAAGGTGTATTGTTTATTGATAGTGACGGGCGCATTAAGGAGAAACAAACCAATGGCTGAAGTAATTCCTCCTCTTATTAATCGTAAAAACACAAGAGTCATTGGGCATATAAGTGACTATACACCAGAACAACTTCAAGAGCTTTTCGCGAAGAATAAGGAAAGGCTGAGGGGTTCTGTTACAGGAAATAGTGGTGCAACAGAAGAAGATGATCCACATCCAAGTGCAGCGGGTGCTTTTGGATGGGGTGCTCTTCATGGGTTAACCATGGGGTATGATGATGAATTAGCTGGAATATTAGAAGCAGGTCCTATTGCTTATTGGATGGGAGATAAAGAGGCAGTCAAAAAATATAATGAAGTGACAAAGCGATGGCGTGACTATCAAAAAGCGGCGAACCGAGATCATTTTTATTTATCTCTTGCTGGGAATTTAACAGGTGCTGCGGCACCCATAATTGCTTCTGCGCTCTTTCCTCCTGCGGGAGGGGCTGCTGCTGCGGCGGCGGCTCGTGCGGCAATTGGGGCTGATGTTGTCTTGGGAAGCAGAGCGGGTGTTGCAGGAGCACAAATAACCAGTAAAGCTTTAGCAGCAGGAGAAAGGGCGGTGCAATCTGCTTTAGCAGAGGGTGTGGAACGGGCAGCGGCAAAAGCTGCAGGTGAAGCAGCAATGAAAGCAGTAGCAAGTAAAGAGGCGGCAAAATTTAGCTTGGGGCGTGCAGCAAAAACTGGAGCCATTTATGGTGGAATAGCAGGCAGTGGTGAAGGGGAAGGGCTTGCAGATACTCTAGTGTCTGCTGGGTTTGGTGCAGGGTTAGGCGTTGCAACACCATTTGTGGCCAGTGGTGTATCAAAAGTGACGCCTTTTGTGACAAAATCACTTAAAGCAGCATTGAGAGGACCTATAAGCCCAGCTGAAATGGCAGCAAAAGCAGCGCTAATGCCAGAAAAAGAAGCATTTCAGGTAAGCGATAGAGCGCTTAGGGATGTAAGCCAAACTTTAGGGGATGAAGGTGTTGATAAGCTTGAGAGAGCATTAAAACAGCGTGGTCCTGATTCAATGATTATTGATCTTCATGATGGTCTTGCTACGAGAGCTTTTAAGGCGGCAAAAAAAGATCACGATACCTATTCACTCATAAGTAATCGTTTGAATGAAAGACAATATGCCAGTGATAAGCGAGTAAGTGATGCCTTGACAGAGGTGTTGGGTCCAAAGGTCGATACGCTCAATTTAAAGCAAGAGATTATCAAACAAGCACAGAAAAAGGCTGAACCATTTTATGAGAGGGCAAAAGCTTCTCCCATTTCAAATGCTGTTCGTGAAGATTTATCGCGCTTGCAAGAAACCCCCGCATTCCAAAAAGCATACAAAAAAGCAATTGCACAAATGCCAAATGAAGCGGATGCAACAGTTATAGGGAGCAATGGATATCCAAAGCTGAATATGCGAATTTTACATAAGATGAAAGAGGTTTTGGATGATCAAATTAATTCTGCACGTATCAAAGGAAAATGGGGATATGCTCGAGATTTGACTGATTTCAAACAACGCATTCTGGACATTTTGGATACGTCATCTCCAGATTATGCGAAGGCACGGAAAATTTATTATGACGAGCGTACTATCGGTGATGCCCTCGAGCAAGGAGAGCAAGCACTGAAGAAGAGCGTTAATCTTGATACAATCAACAGCCAACTTTCAGATTTGGGGTTAATGGAAAAAGAGGCTTTTCAAAAAGGTGTACGGTCACAAATAGAAACTGCGGCAGGCAATGCACAGAATTTTGAACACAGTCTTTTGAGTTTGTTTGACACAAAAAATGGTCAAGAAAAATTGCAGCGTATTTTTGGTGAGGATAAAGCTAAGCAACTTATGAAAGTGTTGCGACCAGAAGTGGAAAGAACAAAGCTTTTTGCACGATTGCCAAACCATATAGGTGAAGTGGAAGAGAGGGGGGCACAACAGACTATGGGTATAGGAAAGATTGCTTTCATCAAGGCAGTTGTAAAAAATTTCTTAGAGAAATTTGGACGCAAATTCTCAAGCGTCCATAAAGATACTGAGAGAGATATTGCAGCGCTTATAACAGCGCGGGAAAAAGGAGATTTTGGGTTAGCAAGAGAAAAAGCCGTTGAATTAATTAAGAAGTTTCATGAAGCAGAAAAGAAACGCTTAATAACCAAAGAAGACCACACAAAATTCTTCAATTTTATTGGCATTCTTTTGAATAGCAGTGCTGATAGAACGGTTATAAACTAATGATCAATTTTCATCCCAATGTAAAGCGTGCTATCTCACAGGCAGCACAAAAATATGGTTTGCCAGAAAGCTTTCTTGAACGTGTTGCTATGATAGAAAGTAATGGTAATCCAAATGCAAGAAATAAGAACAGCAGTGCGGGAGGGTTGTATCAATTTTTAGATTCAACAGCAAAACACTATCAACTCAATAACAAGTTTGATCCCTTTCAAGCAACCGACGCTATGGCACGGTTAACGAAGGATAATACACGTTATTTAGCCACAGCATTAGGCAGAGAGCCATCAGAGGCAGAGCTTTATCTTGCACATCAACAAGGACCAGCAGGGGCTGTGAAGCTTATAAAAAATCCACATATTCCAGCAAGCCAGCTTTTAGGTCGACAGGCAGTCACACTCAATGGTGGCGATATGGAAGCTACAGCAGGGGATTTTATGAATCATGTTTATGGGCTTTACAATAAAACGGGAGATGCTTTGAAGAGAACGATACAGCAAAACCAAAGCAATGGACAAGCAGCACCAAACGAGATGGGTCCTTTGCGTGGGTTTGAGAGGCTTCAAAAGACACTTCAAGGTAATCAGGTGGGTCAAGGTGATCAAGGGGGCAACCAATTAATGGCATATGACACGCCATTTCCAAACAGAATGATGGCACCTGAAAGCAGAGACAATTTAACAGGACGGGTTATGGAAACCACACCATTGCAAGGGCAAGGTATTGATGCAGGTGCTCTTAAAAAGGGCTTTTCCGGCTTGCTTCATTTAATGAGAGAGAATGGAGAACGACAAAAACAGCAGGCACAGATGGTACAGCAACAAATGTTACAGCAACCAGTCATGGCGGGTTTCTCACAATCGACTGGGCGCCCGACAGATTTAACACCTCTTATTGATCCCTCTAGGCGGCAATCTGTTGGTTCCTATGGGCGGCAAAAAGAAGAGCAATTGCGCCAAGAGCTATTAAGAAGAACGGGGGCTTATCATGTCTGATATTTATGACTGGTCACTCACAGCTGATCAAAATGCCAATTCCGATAGTATCATTAATTGGGCAGAAGGGCAGCCGCCTAGTTCTGTTAATGATAGTGCGCGGGTCATGATGCAGCGTATACGTGAATATCTTGCCGATAATGGTGGTTCTCTTGACTCAAAGTTTATTGTGAATGCAAAGGAACAAACAACATCAATTACGTTGACGACGGTTTCGCCGATAGCGAAATATAAAAACGATATCATTATCCGCTTTAAGGCGCGTGGTAT
Source organism: Bartonella sp. MM73XJBT.G (assembly GCF_028618435.1). GTDB lineage: Bacteria > Pseudomonadota > Alphaproteobacteria > Rhizobiales > Rhizobiaceae > Bartonella. The sequence goes on along the minus strand of NZ_JAQISW010000003.1, from coordinate 167,482 downwards.
GAATATTGGCACGACAACAATAAACATGAATAGTATGGGAGCAAAGCCACTCTATAAAGCTACCAATACGGGGATAGTGCCATTGATAGGCGGTGAGTTACAAAAAGGGGGTATTTATGAAATTGTCTATAATGATGGCGCATCAACAAAAGATCTTGATGGCTGGTATCTTTTAAATCCTACCCCCATTCCACCACCAAAGGTCGAAACCTTTCCTTGCGGGTTTATTGCGACCTTTGCTATGCAAGAAGTGCCAAACGGTTGGCTTTTATGTGATGGTGCTACATATGAACGCAAAGATTATCCGCAATTATTCAAGGCGATAGGGGATAAATGGGGAAAAGACAGCAATACAACCTTTAAAGTTCCAGATTTTAGAGGAGTGTTTTTGCGCGGCTTTGACAATGGTCGCGGTTTAGACAGAAGTAGAAAATTTGCCGATATACAGCAAGATAGCCTTAAATCGCATACACATGCTTGTAGTGTTGAATCGGCGGGGCAGCACGCACATGAGTTTCAGTATGCTGGAGTTGGATGGAGCGCCAATGATATTGGCAGAAGGAACCCCAGTTATCACTATCAAACCCTTACAGGGATAACACAACCTGCTGGAGTGCATACGCATAAGGTAACACTTTCTTCAACGGGCGAGGCAGAAACGCGCCCTGTTAATACTACGGTTGTTTATGCCATAAAATCATAAGGTTTTCAGATGATCAATAATCCGTCTGCTATTGATGATATTGCGGACGCGGAGCAAATCCGCGTCCTTTTTTATGCAAGCAATAGAATGGTTCATGCGCCATTGAATAAGGTGCTTGATCTCGTCAAAAGCGACATACATCATGATCTTTTAAGCGCTTTGGCAGAGTATCAAGAAGCGACAGATCAACGCATAGAGACCATGCAAAAACTTATTGATGAATTACAGTCTCTCATCCCCAAAAATCTCAAAAACAGACTTACTAAGGAATGAACCGCGATGCCATTACCCTATCATACGCATATCTTTAAGCTTGAACCAGCAACAAAGAAAGAAGTCAAAGAAGGTGTTTTAGATAGTAAGGCTCTTGCACCTGTTTCAGTGGGGAGTGCAGCAGCTTATGAGGTAGAATATTTTGCAACTGCTGCTCAAGGGAAAAAGGCTGATGATGCTGTTGCAAAGAGAGATATTGGAGCTCTTGCTTACAAAGATAAGGTCACAATCCACGATATTGAAGCAAGTGGTGAAGCTCATGAAAATACGATTTTATCAGGCGCTGGCTGGGTAAAAATATCGCCTTTAGGGATTGGCGATATGAAGGCTGCGACATATGACCCCGACAATGTGGGGGCAAATGCATTTTCTATGGAAAATATGAGTGAGGGTCCTACAAAAAAGATTTTGACAACAGAGGAAAGATCAAAGCTACGATGGTTAAGCCCTAGCCAACCAACAATAGAAAAGTGGCATAAGGGAATTGAAGGCGTTTATTATCCCATATCTCCGGCAGATCTCAAAAATACCATTAGCTATTTCGTAGCATCAAAGTCTTTTGGTATGTCAAAATCAGTTTATGATCCAGATACAATAGAAAAAGATGCCTTTGATATGGATAATATGAAAGAGGGAAATAAGCATCTTATCTTAACGTCTCAAGAACGTACACAGATTGCTAAAATTGATAAAGTTGAAGACGATGTAAAACAAGGGCTTCATGTTGCAAGTGAAGCAAAAACGATTGCGACCACTGCACAAACAGCAGCCAATAAAGCGCAAGATACAGCACGCAATTTGCAGAAAAAAGTTGATCTCATTCAACCTCTTGCCAAAAAAGACTGGATTGATGGCACAAAGACAGTGGATGCACTTATCTCACCAGCCAAACTGATGGCTTCAATTAAAGCAAATAGTAGCAATAGCAGCGGTGCTGGTAACGGCAATAATGGTGGCGGGGTTAGAAAACCTGTTGAAATTCTGATGACAGAAAGCGGAGATATTCCATTGCCTGATGGTATTACTGCTGAGACCGATATCGAAGTATGGGCTTGGGGCGGTGGAGGTGGTGGTGTTAAAGATGGCGGCGGCGGCGGCGGTCAATGCGTGCATCTTAAAATGAAAGGTTCTGATTTAGATAAATTAAAAACAGCTTACATTGGTCGTGGTGGTAAAGGCAACGACAGTAACATTTTATGCAATGGTGGTAGGACAAGCATTGAGGGAATTCTTACAGCAGAAGGCGGATATTCTGTCAGTATGACTCTGGTTAACTTTAAAGGAAAAGGCGGGGATGGAGGAGGGAACAGAGAGGGCATCAGCGGTGAGAGCTTTATTTTCTCTGGTGGGAACGGTGGTGGTAGTGGAATTGACAATAAAAGAGCTGGTACTGGTGGAAGTTCTTTTCTTGGCGGCGGCGGCGGCGGTGGTGGTCAATGCAAGGGTTCTATCATGGGACAAGGTGGTGAAAGTTACAAAGGCGGTAACGGGGGAAGAGGTGGTAAAGAATGTGGCGGCGGCGGCGGCGGATATTTCGATGGAAAGCCCGGCGGTGACAAAATTGGCGGCGATGGTGGTGATGGCGCTGTACTCATAAAGGTCTATTTATAGAATGGAATAAAGAAATGACACGGAAAATAAGCGAAGACTGTTTATATTGTTTAAAAAAGTGGGAAGGTTTGCGCTTGCAGGCTTATCAAGATGCTTCTGGCGTATGGACGATTGGTTATGGTCATACGAAAAAAGCCGGTAAACCAACAGTTATTGAGGGCATGGTGATTACGGAAAAAAAAGCCGAAACCATGCTTTTAGCAGATTTGCAGCAATATGAGAGGGCGGTAGAAAAAGCAGTTTGTGTGAATTTAAGCGATGAACAGTTCGGCGCTCTTGTTTCCTTTTGTTATAATGTGGGTATTGCAGCTTTCCAAAGCTCTACATTGCTTAAAAGGCTTAATCGGGGGGATTATGAAGCAGTTCCCTTCGAATTACAAAAATGGACCAAAGCGGGTGGAAAATGTTTACAAGGTCTCGTACACAGGCGTGTAGCAGAGGCAGGGCTATGGGCGAAAGGGGCTTATGTTTCTTCTAATTACCAAACAGTAGAAACGAAACAACCAACAGGGTTTCTCAAAGCAGAAGCATTGGCACCGATTATTGGTTCTTTCTCAGGTCTTGGTGGGTTTTTAGCGGGCAATGGACCAATCCAATGGGCTTTAGCCGCCATTATGGTTTTAGCGGCATGTACTGGCATTTTCTTTGTTGCTAAACGCTTTCAGGAGCACCGCCTATGATCTTATGGATGAAAAGAAACTTGATGCTAACAGGTGCGGCTTTAGCCGCTTTTTTTATTGCCTTAGCAAGAGCTTTTACCCTTGGAAAAAAGGTTGAACAGCAAAAGCAAACAGAAAGTGCTTTAAAGGCAGCAACAGCACGGCTTGAGGTAGAAAATGAAATTAACAAAAAAAGTGATGCTGATGTGCGTGCTGCTCTCTCTCACTGGTTGCGCGACAAATAAATATGCTTCTTCTTGTGTTGGTTGGTTACCTATTTATTTAAGCCGACAAGACCTGAACACCATTAGCTCAAACTTAGCAAGAGAGATCTTAAAGCATAATGAGCAAGGTGAACGCTTGTGTGGGTGGAAACATGGTTAGAAAAAAAACGACAAAACACACAAAGCTTACAGAAGCAGAAAAAGAAATGCTTCAAGAAATGATCATCACCTATCAAAGCGTGAAAATGATGTCACGCTTGATGAAATGGATAGCGTTTTTTATCTTTTTGTTGATCCTTGATTTTGCACGCCTCATGGATGCGCTAGATAATGTCATTGCACATTTAAAGCAGTGGTTTTCAAAGAATTAGTTTCACTAAATCTATCCTTAAAATATGAAAAAATGATTAGGCTTGCAAAAGCTTGAGAGAATGGACTTCGCTTATGAAAGAAGAAAGTTTTACACACACATTGTTTGCGTGGATGGGTGGTAAACATCATCTACGTAAGAAAATTATACCGATTTTAAATAGCATTGACCATGAAACATACGTTGAACCGTTTTTAGGTTCAGGTGTTATTTTCCTAAACAAAAGACCAACGAAATATTCAGTTATTAATGATCTAAATGGAGAAATCACGAATCTGTTTCAATGTGTTCAAAACCATTTTGATGATCTAGCCAAACGACTAGAATGGTTTGTTTGTTCAAGACAGTTGTTTTTTGAACTTGCATCTATTGCCCCAGAGAGCCTCACCAAAATTGAAAGAGCCGCACGCTTTTTGTTTCTCCAACGTTGTGTCATGTATGGGAAAGAAGATTACTATTCTTTTAGCTTTGTAGGAAAAAAAACGGTAAGCTTTAATCCGGACAAACTTTTAGCAAGGATGAAACGTGTTAGGAAAAAACTTCTTGATACCACTATCTTAAATTTATCGTGGGAACGGGTTGTTGAACTTTTTGATGCGCCCAACAGTTTATTTTATTTAGACCCGCCTTATCTTGTAAAGAAGAAGCGTTATAGTTCTGGGAATTTTGTTGAAGATGATTTTGTGAGTATGGCAAAAGTTCTCAAAGGCATCCAAGGTAAGTTTGTCTTGAGTCTAAATGATTGTGATGCAGTTCGAGAGATCTTTAAAGATTTTGACTTTTTAGAAGTTGATACCGTTTGGACGGCGGGTATGGCAAAAAAAACACCTCGAAAAGAAGTGCTGATTCGTAATAATTGAGGAAAGTTTGAAAAAGATTTGTTAGAATCAGCAGAAATATTTCTTCTCTAATAGGACTTTTTATATGCTTACATCATTTGGCAAAATGTTACGCAAACTTCGTATTGATCACTCTGAACGCCTTTTAGATATGGCTGAGAAATTAGATGTATCCGTATCATTTTTGTCTTCTGTTGAGATTGGCAAAAAATCTGTACCCGTTGGCATGGAAGAAAAGATCATTAAGCTCTACGCTTTAAATCAAGATATAGCTTTTCTTTTAAGAAAAGAGGCTGACTCTTGCCGTAAGAGTTTTACAATAAAGCCCTCTGATTCATTTGGGTGTGAAGTTGTTGGCATGTTTGTTAGAGCTTTAGAAAATTTTTCACAACAGGATTTGGCAGAATTTAAAAAATTGTTGGAAAAAGTCGACAAAAAAGAAAGTGCTTTTTAGGTATAGGTTTGAAAATCCTATTCCCGAACCTAATTATATATACCCTAACCATTAAAAAATATAAATAAAATCAATACGTTATGGCATATAATTTTATGGTTCGAATCCAGGTACCCCAGCCATACTTTAATAAAATCAATCAAGTCAAATTTTTAGGAAGTTTTGAGAGAGGATTAAACCTCTTAGTGGTTTGTTGTTATTGATATCAATTCGGTAAGCTGAGAAATATCCATTTTTAGTACGTTATCTCTCAATACGCTAAGATTCTCTTTTACGATAATGATTTCCAACGCGCTTTTTAAAAAGATTCTTTTCCATTAAGAGGGTAGGTTTAAATGATTGAGGCGCACTTAAGTGTATAAAGCTAGTTGGATGGGTTATAGGAACACCAGCGAGCAATTTTTCGTATTCCGCCATCTTCATTACGTCGTACAGCATAAAAATAACGCTGATTTGGGAATATATTTCGTTGCATATCGCGGACAATATGTGCAGTATGACCGTAAGGTGCTACATAATCAATAAACCATACGTATTTTCCAGTCTGCCAGTCAGCATTGGGCAAAAGCTCTCCTTTTTCAAGCATGGATTGATGATTTTTTTCATCTAAAAAAGCCCAAGTGATAAAGGCACAAAATTCTCCATGTTCATTTTGATAGAGTTTGTACTGCCCAACCCGTAAGGCTGGACCTAAGTTTCGTTCAATATCCCACATTCGCCAACGGCGGTGTAGAGGGGATTGAAGCATTAAAACGACCATGGCACCCAAAGTTATTATTGGGTTTATGAGTGATGGAGATGGGGTTTCATTCATACAGATTATCTTTCTTTTAGGGATTGTTCTAAAACTTTTGTGATAGGTTCAAAAAAATAAGAAATGAGACGCCGTTTTGAAGTAATGACATCAGCTGTCACGGTCATGCCAGGGATAAATTTAAGCTCTTTGTGATTAAAAGTGATGTGATCTTGGTCGATTTTGATTAAAACAGCATAAACACCATTAATTTCTTGCTGATGGCGCGCTGTTGCACCTACATTGGTAACTGTGCCGTAGATAACACCGTAGCGTTCAGGCGGAAAAGCAGAAAATTTTATGTAAGCACGTTGGCCTTTTTCTAAAAAACCAATATCTCGATTATCAAAAAACGCTTCAACGATAAGCCCACCTGAGCCAGGGACAATACGCATGAGCGTTTTCCCCGCTTCCACAAAGCCACCCAAAGTGTGGATATTTAAATCATCAATACGTCCATCAACAGGGGCGTAAAGTGATAAGTGGTCAAGACGATATTGGCTGCTGTCAAGTTTGGCTTTTAAGCTTTGCAAAGAGAGTTCTGTTTCACGAGAAAGCTGTCGATAGCGGGCGATTTCATCGGAAATAAGGCTTTGTCTTTGTTGACGGAGTGCTTCTATTTCAGCATTGTTTTCTTCCAGGCGTCTTTGATTGGCTAAAATTTCATGTTCCACATTTTTAAAGTCATGTAAACGTTCTAAATAAAGAGAATGGCTGATGACTTTTGTCTCCATCAAGCTTTTGGCTGCTTTGAGCTTTTCTTGGCTTAATTGCTGATCATCTTTTAATTTATCCAATTGTGCGTATTGGACAGCACCGCTTCGTGTAACACGATCAGCTTGGGCTTTCAGTGCTTTTACTTTATCTTGTAGTGATTGAAGGGTCGCATGGATGAGTTTTTCTCCCTCCATTTTCGCTGTTTTGTTGTTAGAGGAAGAGATTTGCAAATAAGCGAGCCCTTTGGTCACAAAATCTTTATCCAAAGGATCTCGCTCACTCAAGGCAGCTAAAATCGCAGCGGCAATTTGCCCTTGAAGGGTCTGTTGAGCGATATCGGCTTGGACACGTGCGCGCTCATTGAGGGCTTCACGTGGATCCAATTGAATAAGGAGGTCACCTTGATGAACGAATTGCCCTTCTTTTACGAGGATTTTTTCAATGCGTCCTGTATTTTGTGCTTGGACGAGTTGAACATAGGAGGTGGGAATAACTGATCCTTGTCCCCGTGCAACAATCTCTGTTTTGGTGATAAAACTACCAATGACAATAAAAAGGAATAAAGCGACCAAAACAGTAACCACCATATGAAGTGTTGGCGATAAAGGGCGCAAATGGGGAGCCTTATCTGCCATTTTTTGCCTCCAGATCAGAGAAATTTAATACGGTTGCATGCTTGGGAAAAAGATCACTTTTGTGGGTAATGACGAGAACAATACGCTCTTGTGAAAGTTTATATAAATGCTCAACAATTTGTGCACTGACCCTGTCATCCAATGCGGAAGTGGGTTCATCCAAGATAAGTACCTGCGGTTCGATGAGAAAAAAACAAGCCAATGCTAGGCGTTGGCGTTGTCCACCTGATAAAAAGCCACCTTGCTCGCCTACTTGGGTATGAAGCCCTTGCGGCAATTGAGAAATCAAATCATGACAAGCACTTGCATGAAGGGCAGCAACGATTTCATTCTCAGAGGCATTTGGTTTTGCAAGAAGCATATTTTCAAGAATGGTTCCGGAAAAAAGGCAAGGACTTTGAGGAAAATACCCAATTGTTTGGCGCACACTACGGATATCAAAGTTTTGTATAGATTGGTTGTTAATCAATATCTGTCCATTTGTTGGAGGGTAAAGACCACAAAGGAGTTTGGCAAAGGTTGATTTTCCACAGCCTGAAGGACCAAGCAACATAATGGGTTTCCCAGGTTTGAAACAAATATCAAGATGGTTAACAATAGGTGTTTCTCCATAGGAAAAACAGATATTTTTAGCTTCAAGTTGAGGGCTTGTGGTGAGTTGAAGGGGGGGCTTTTCTTCTTCCCATTCTGAAGGTGCGTTAAGAATATCACCCAAACGAAGACGAGAGATTTTCAAATGCTGCCATTCCTCCCACAGGGAGGCAAGGCTTAAGATAGGACCAGAAACATTGCCAGCGAGAAGATGAAAAGCAACAAGTTGTCCTAGTGTGATTTGATTTTGCAACACTGCCTGAGCACCAAAAAAGATAATAAAAATGGTGAAAAGGTCACCAAAAATATGGCTTAAAGCTCCATTTAAAAGATGAAATTTACTGGTTGTAAGGCTTTGATCGAGACTGCGGGCTAAAGTTTCTTGCATACGTATCGTATGAGCAGATTCTTTTACGTGTGCTTTGATGGCTTCAAGATTGGTAAAGCTTTCAATAAGGCGTGATTTATGGGCGGCTTGCAGAGTGAATGTACGGCGTAATTGGCGGCGTAAAAAGGGACCAACCGATGCCAAAGAGCCCATTTGTAAGGGCAAAATGATAAGAACAATAAAGGTAAGTTTCGGACTAATGGAAAAGAGTGCAGCAAGATAAATAATTGCAAACAGAACATTCAGGACAGTTGTGGCGATGGTTCCTGTTAGAAACCCGCGAATTGTATCAACCTCTCCAATACGCGAAAACAGTTCCCCCACTTTCCAATGACGTAATACAGACAAGGAGAGGCTTAAAAGATGGGTGTAAATATGCCGTCCAAATTCTAGCGTAAGCCGATTGGCTAAATAAGTGCCTAGGTAACCTGATAGAGTGCTAAGAGCGGTACTAAACAGCATGATAGCAACCATCAAGACAACGATAGCATAGAGACTTTCAAGGCGCTGAAAAGGGAGAATACGGTCGATAATCGCTTGAAAAATAAAAGGATTCACCAAGCCCAGCAAACGCAAAACAACAGCAACGCAACTGAGTTCGATGACATAATAGATATATTTCTTTGTTGTTCTTGTAAACCAAGAGAATGATACAGGTTTTTCTTGTGAATGACTCATTTGAATTTATGATTTTATTTAAGAGAAAGAGCGATTGATGTCGCATATTTAAACAGTATTGTAAATAGTATTATATTTATACAAAATATACATTTTGTGTGAATATAATATAAACGTAATTTATTTATTGTTTATACAGTATTTTTATTGTTATTTATACAAATTATGTTTGACTTATTATAAAATGAATAATAATGAAATTCCCACTGTATCGTTGTGATACAGTATAAAAGGAGGATTTAAATGGGTAGTTCAAGCTCATCAAATGATTCAAGTAGTAACTCACATCCAAAAAGTTGGCTTTTTCCAGAAGATGATTATAGTACAGGCGCTCATGCCCAAGCAGCAGGTACAGGTGGCATCATAGGAGACGTAATAGGAGGTATTGCTGGACCGGGAGGTGTCAGTTCTGGCTTACTCGGTGGAGCAGTAAGCGGCGGAATAGGAGGAGCTGGTGATTCAAGTAGTAACTCACATCCAAAAAGTTGGCTTTTTCCAGAAGAAGATGATTGTAGCCCAGGAGCTCATGCCCAAGCAGCAGGTGCAGGCGGCATCATAGGAGAAATAATAGGAGGTATTGCTGGTGCAGTTGGAGGTCTTTTTTCTGGACCGAAAGGTGTCGGTTCTGGCTTTGTCAATGGAGCAATAGGAGGTGGACTAGCAGGAGCTGGTGACGCTGTGGTAGATAAATACAATGCATGCCATACGGCACCAAGTTGTGAAACAAGCGATTATGTTGAAGCAGCTGCCATACACGGAGGCATAGGAGCAGCAGCTGGTTTCGTAACTGGTGCAGGTGTAGTAGTAAGCGGATTAGGAGGAGCTGCTAACGGTTTTATAAATAAGTACAATGAATGCCATCCGAATCCAAGTTGTGAAACAATCGATTATGTTGAAGCAGCTGCCATAAAGGGAAGCGCAGGAGCATTAATTGGTGCATTAAGGGGGCCAGGTGGAATAGCCACAGGCGGATTAGGAGGAGTTGCTACAGGTTTAATAGAGAAGTACAATGAATGCCATCCGTAAAGTGGAAGAACACTGTTTCTAATTTATTTAGAAAATAACAATAAAGATATTTCTGAGATCAGTGATATTATAAACATACTTTAAAGCTATGGCTAAACTGATTTCAGGGATATTTTTGTATATGATAATAGATATTTTATTTTGGATTTTTTTGTTATGAATACTTTTACTAGCTCCTTAATGGCAACGTTTATATACGAATTTTTAATGATTCTTTATAATATGCTTAAAGGTGGGAATTGGAGTATAAAAATGGAAATATTATCAACAATTAGGTTTTTTATACTATATTATGCTGCAAATTTATTAATTGAATATACGGGAATTTTAAAATAATATAGAATTACGTTATTATCAGCATTTTATTATTTATCATAATTTATACATTTTACAAATTATATTTGATTTTTTTGCTAAATAGCATGCATCATCAGATGATTAAAGTAGTAACTCACATTCCAAAAGTTGGCTTTTTCCAGAATAAGATGGTTGTAGCGCAGGCTCTTATGCTCAAACAGTAGGCACAGGCGGTCTCGTGGGAGCCGTATTAGGAGGAGGGGCTGGGTGCAGTAGCTGGTCTACCTAGAGCAGTAGGAGGCGGATTATTAGGAGCTGCTATCGGTTTTAAAGATAAGTACAATCAATGCTATCCGTAAAGTGGAAGAACACTGTTTCTAATTTATTTAGAAAATAACGATAAAGATATTTCTGAGATCAGTGATATTGTAAACATACTTTAAAGCTATGGTAATTGATTTCAGGAATATTTTTGTTTAAGACAATAGATATTTTATTTTGGATTTTTTTGTTATGAATAATTTTACTGGCGCCTTATTGGTAACGTTTATATATGGATTTTCAATTTTTTTTTACAATAGATCTAAAGGTAAGAACTGGAGTATAAAAAGGAAAATATTATCAACAATTACGTTTTTTATATTATATTATTTTGGAATTTTATTAGTTAAATATATAGGAATTTTAAAATAATATAGAATTACGTTATTATCATTATTTTATTATTTATTATAATTTATATATTTTTACAAATTATATTTGATTTTTTGCTAAATAGCATGCTTATCAAATGATTAAAGTAGTAACTCACATCCAAACAGTTGGCTTTTCCAGAAGAAGATGATTGTAGCGCAGGCTCTTATGCTCAACAGTAGGCACAGACGGTCTCGTGGGAGCCCGTAATTAGGAGGAGGGGCTGGTGCAGTAGCTGGTCTACCTAGAGCAGTAGGAGGCGGATTAGGAGGAACTGCTAACGGTTTGATAGATAAGTACAATCAATGTCATCCGTAAAGTGGAGGGACACTGTTTCTAATTTATTTAGAAAATAGCTAGTAAGATATTTCTGAGATCAGTGATATTGTAAACATACTTTAAAGCTATGGCTAAACTGATTTCAGGGATATTTTTGTTTATGATAATAGATATTTTATTTTGGATTCTTTGTTATGTATACTTTTATTAGTTCCTTAGTGACAGCAATTGCATTTGGATTTTTCATGTTTTTTTTCAATAGATTTAAAGGTGAGAACTGGAGTATAAAAAGAATAATATTATCAACAATTATATTTTTTATAATATATTATTCTGGAAGTTTATTAGTTAAATATATGGGAATTTTAAAATAATATAAAATCAATTTGTTATATTATTTTAAAATATAATTATAAGGTGTTATTTGTAGAGTTATTTATAAAAAATAAGTTATTATTTTTATATAATATTTATCTTTAAAAAATTTTTACTGATTACATTGGGATAGATACTTTAAATCAGTATTGTCATCAAGAGTTCTGTTTTTTATTTCCTATTTTTGAATCTTTTTAATTATTTAAAGAATGAGTTGTTTTGAGATTATTGTCTTTTGTATAAGCATTGTCAGTTTATAGTTTTTGAAAAGTGATTGTTTGCTTATGTATCATGATTTATTGAAAAATAAGCAATTTTTGTGAAATAAAGTGTCTTCTCTCTCGCTCTTGATCGTTATTCATCGTCTTGTGAAAGAGGAAGGGAAGCGATTTCCGTATCAAGGGCATCCATAAAATCGATAATAAAAGCAGCATTCGTTCCCAAATCTCTTGGCAAATAACGAGAAGCAGAACGCATATCAACAAAAGTGGTATCCCCTTCATCAGTTAAGCGTATCACGATATCCGAAATAAACCCAAGGTAAAAAGTTTTAGCTCTCGTTTCAATATAAAGCGCATTTTCTTCACCTTTAAACTTTCTTTGAGCCACAACAGGCCAATCATACGCAGCCAAAACATTCAGAACGGATTCGCGAATGCGTTCAGGTGCGCCATCATAACGGCGCCCCGACATTTCTGGCCATTGTGACATCTGTAATGTTGCTTGTTCAATCAAAACACTTTTAAGTGGTAAAGCATCACTGGGGCGCATTGTGCGAAAAAAAGCCGGTGGTCTTTGTGTATCGGTAGAAATATCGTAAAGAGCAGGCAAGGTAAACCAAAGTCCCAAAAATAATACCAATGGTGTTGCAGTTATAAGTGAATAAATAATTCCCTTTAAAGCTTTCATTCCCCCTAGAGCCCCACAGACCCACAGACTATGAAGTGCTTTAATAGCGAGAAAAAGAGAAATAATCACACAGCCAGTAGAGATACTGATCAAAATTATAAAGTCGGTTACATGAATGATGGAAAAACGTTGTAAGATGACTGAAAATAATAAAATAAAGAACGCTAATCCCCCAAATCGAGGGGACCATACTGCTGCTCTTGAAACGAACCGAACATATCTCTTCTTCATGAAGTTTTTTCCCCTCAATTGTAAACTATAAGCCAAGTTTTTTCAGAGTGCCTATCTTACAAAAAGCTTCTGCTTATAAGAGAAAAATAAAGCACTTATTTTTGAGGTCAAGGATGCATAATGTCTTATAAGTTTCCAGCGATTATTTTCGCACTTCATGGAAGGTAATCAGTATTTCTTCTATAGTTTATCATGTCATTGATGCGAACGTTATGGAAACGTTTGTAAATAAAAAGAAATAAATTCAAATAGCAAGCTTACAGTCGTTAACAGCATATTTTTCTAGAACTTTACTCTTGATTTTTCTCTTCTGATTACAGGGAGTTTTTTCTGTCAAGATAATGCGTATCCAATAGGATATGATGATGTGCAATAGAGATTTCATTCTATCTCAATAAAAAATTTAGGGATCTACAATCAGAAAAACTTGAATTCGAGTATTCGATTAATAGAGAAAAAAGATAACCATTTTGATAGGCTTTGTTTATTTTGTATAGAAAGTAAGGTGTTGTCCAAATGAGAGGTTAGTCCGTTTTTATTCATAAAATATGCGGCAGGTTGCTGATGAAAGGAAAACTTCATTTTCTTTTTTTGCTAGAGAAGAGGGAGCAAAAATACGTAAAATGACAAAACCTTCATTCAAATTTTTAGCAACTAAAACGGAATTAGCATTTATTTTAGGTCTTGATTTTTTGAGTTCTATTATTTGTATGGGTTTTCCAATGATAAGGTCGAGTGTCGCATCAGGGGCTGTTCGGTCATTAAGGCTGTAAAAAATAATTCCGTTGTGTGTGTAGGCTGCCAGTGACCAAAATTGTTGTGTTTTCAAAGCTTTTAAATGAACAGGTCCATTTTCAAGATTAAATCTGCAGACTTTAAGAAGAAAGAGTGGATCAGCAGATTGTTGAATAGGATTATCGGGAGTAAAATCAACAAATTGATAAGGGGGGCCAGATTTTTTAAGGGTTGTCCATATATTATTTTGTGCCCAATTGGGGATCAGAAAGAGAACACAAATATGAACGATAATAGCGCCAATGATCGCAAGAAGTATGGTATGAATAAATCTAGTCACAATTTATTTGTCCTGATGGTATTTGCTCTACTGAGGGCATTGTGAGCTTTTGTAATGCCGTTGCTGAGATGATTGAGGTATCGTATAGGGTAAGGATAAGCCCGAATTCTTTTTGACTAATGGTTGCAAGCCAATTACCGGCTTGCGGTGTGTGTGAGATATGGATACGCAATGTGCCGTCATGCTCATAAGTAATAGCGTTTGTATGGAGTTCAAATGGTATTTCTTTTGATGAAGTATAGGGTTTAAGGGATTTGTCAGCTGTATAAAGGGTAAAAAGCCTGGTTTCTGGGATTCTGCCTTTGAGCAAATAATGACAGTGGGGGTGGAGTGGACGTCCTTGATTATCTTGCCAAATCTGGAATTGAATACCTTCAGTACGTCCAAGTGAAACAATGCCTTGTTTGGCAGTGCGGGCGCGGTTGTAAGGATCCATATTGGTGGTACCTACTTGTGGATAAGCACTCCATTTTCCAATTGTAAAGCGTCCAAAATGAGGAAAGGAATTGAGCACATAATAGACACTCAGTATTCCGCATAAAATGGAAAAAACGAAGATAAAAAAGAAAATGGTAATATTAAAAAGCATCAGTGAATATTTTGAATTCAAAATGTTGAATCTCCAGTTGTTTTCATTTTCAAAGAAATTGCAGAAGTCTTTTTCAGATCTTTGTTAATCAAGCGCACGATATTCAATGTTTCAGGAGAAAGCCTAGAGGGTATTGGGGGGAGAAATTCAGAATCTGTATGGGAGGAGGGTGTTTGAGGCTGATAAGGAAGCAGAGAATCCTTAACACCGTAGAGCTGTTTGAGCATGATGTTTTGGTGTGCTGCGAGCATGATGCGATGCCATATCATGGCGGGAACGCCTCCCCCAAAGGCACGGTTCATGGGTGAAAAGTTATCATTTCCCATCCATACTGCGCCAGTATAATTACCCGTAAAGCCCACAAACCAAGCATCGCGATAAGATTGTGATGTTCCAGTTTTTCCGGCAACAAGTGTCATGGGTAGAGCAGCACGCTTACCGGACCCTCGTGTTGTGACACCCACCATCATTTGGTTCATATAAGCTGCTGATTGACTGCTGAGAACTCGGTGTAGTTTTTTTCCGTTATGCTCGAAATCCCACACTAAATGACCATCGAGTGTTCTGATTTGTATGAATCCATGACGATTACCAGCTATTCCACCATTTGCAAAGACATTAAAGCCAGTTGCTTGATCCATGGGGGTCATGTTGGAAGTACCAAGAACCATGGTTTTGTGTGATAAAATATGTGCATTAATTCCCATATTCTTGATGAGATCTATGATGGGTTTTGTATCGCGGTTAAGATATTGGTATGTGAGATAAACAGGGACTGTATTAATAGAAAAGGCTAAAGCTGTTGCTAAATCAATTTTTCCCAGATAACGACCAGAATTATTTTTTGGTGTCCAACCTCCCCAATTAATGGGGGCATCTAAAACAATGGTTGAAGGTGAAAGACCGCGTTCTAATGCGGCTGCGTAAACATAAGGTTTAAATGAAGAACCAGGTTGTCGGCCACCTTGTGTTGCTCTATTAAATTGACTCTTTTTGTAATCTAGTCCTCCAACAATTGCACATACAGCACCGTTATTGTCAAGTATAACAGTGGCGGCTTGTGTTACACGATATTGTTGACCATATTGATGCAAATGATAGGCAATTGATTCTTCTGCTACTTTTTGAAGTGCTGGATCAAGGGTTGTTTGAATAATTAAATGATGACTTGGAAGTTGATCACGCATTTTTTTGACTTCTTCGAATGCCCAATCAAGAAAATAGCCAGGCTGATTATTGTCTCTTTTGGGAAGTGCCCTAGCAGGGTGGCGATGTGCGTTGATAATCTGGCTCTCCGTCATAAAACCGCTGTTAACAAGATTAGAAAGGACAACATTGGCCCGTGTTTGAGCCGCAAAGAGATGACTATGAGGAGCATATTTTGTTGGGGCTTTAAATAGCCCTGCTAACATAGCCGATTCACTTAAAGAGACATGACGTATGTTTTTTCCAAAATAAAATTTTGCTGCTGCTGCAATACCAAAATTATTTCCTCCCATATAGACACGATCAAGATAAAGTTGCAAAATCTGTTTTTTGCTAAAATTTGCCTCTAACCAAAGAGCAAGATAAGCTTCTTTGATTTTACGTGTTATGGTTCGCTCATTTGTTAAGAATAAATTTTTAGCCAATTGTTGTGTAAGAGTTGAACCACCTTGCACGACACCTTTAGCTTGCATGTTTTGTGAAATTGCTCGTGTAAGTCCTTGAAAATCAATGCCCCAATGATCAAAAAAACGACGGTCTTCTGTAGCGAGAACCGCTTTAATAACGGTGTCAGGCACTTCTTCAACGGGAACAGAGGTCGCCAGCAGTGCACCACGGTGACCAATGGGATTTCCATAGCGATCGAGAAAAAGAATGGAAAAATTTTGTGGAGAGGACCAGTCTTTTTGGGTCAGTTTAAAAACAGAAATGCCCAAAATGGTGAAAAGAGTGAAGCCTATCAATCCTAATGTTAATATTTCATCGAGAACTTCAACGATAAAGCGTTTCCATCCTTGAAGATGAAAATTTTGAGAGATGATTTTTGCTTTTTTCCAAAAAAAACTGTTAGCAGAACGAATGTGATAAAGCGCTGTATCTAGTCGTGCATCTAATTCGATGAGAGCAGGGCTGTGAAATGGTTTATGCTGTTGTCCTTTCTTTTTTTTAAAAAAATTAAACATTTAAAAAAAGCCTATAGCAAAGCAATACAACAAAATAAATCTATAAAATTTATATGGAGTAGAAGTATTTTTTTTCTATAGTGATACAAAGAAAGAATTTACTTGAGAGCTATTCATTTTTCGTAAGACTGTGTATTAAGACTTTATTATTTTATCCAATAAAATTTCTTGTTATTATTAAAAATGTTTTATTTTGAATTTTTAAAAATTTGGATTATTATACATTCTTCTGTAAGATAGAGGATAAATTATTTTTCATTTATGGTTTTTAAATTGCCCCTTTAAATTTCCCCCAAAAAAAGACATTATTTTTTTTGATCTTATCATAAGATAAGAAGATAGGTGATTGAAATATCTATGATGAAAAAAGTTTTATTGTTCGTGATAATAGTAGCTTTTTTAGGGACAGATTCTGTTATGGCTGCTGGTTGTGCTGAGGTGGGTAAAAGGGTTGCAACTCAGGAGAAGGGGGTTCTCGTCCGTTCAAAACTAGTTGTTCAGGATGGAAGGGATATGTGTGCAATTGTGGTTGTTATCCCAGCTCGTAATGGTGAAAAATTGCGCCGTGTTGAGACTTTCGTTCCTGCTGATTAGTCCTTGGCAGATGGTGTTTTGATGCGTATCTTAATCGTTGAAGATGATCGGAATCTTCACCATCAGTTGGCAGAAGCTGTAAGACGTGCAGGCTATGTTTTTGATAGTGCTTTTGATGGTGAAGAGGCTTATTTTTTAGGCAACACAGAGTCTTATGACGCGGTAATCCTTGATATAGGTTTGCCACAGATTGATGGGCTTCGTGTTGTTGAAAAGTGGCGTCAAGAAGGGCGCACCATGCCTGTTTTAATGTTAACAGCACGAGATCGTTGGTCTGATAAGGTGCTTGGTATTGATGCTGGAGCTGACGATTATGTTGTGAAACCATTTCATTTGGAGGAAGTAATGGCGCGCTTGCGAGCGCTAATTCGTCGTGCGACAGGACATGCAACAAGTGCCTTATGTTGTGGGAATGTTGTGTTAGATACGAAGACATCTCGTGTTTTTGTGGATGATCAATTGATTAAACTAACATCTTATGAATTCAGGCTTCTTTCGTATCTGATGCATCATTGTGATAGGGTCATTTCAAGAACGGAACTTACTGAACATCTTTATGATCAGGATTTTGATAAGGATTCAAATACGGTGGAAGTTTTTGTAGGTCGGTTACGTAGGAAGCTTGGTGTGGATTTGATTGAGACTATCCGAGGAATGGGGTATCGCGTGAGAATGCTAGGTGATGAATGAATGTTTTAAAAGAGGATAATTGGTTTCAGAGGTTTTTTTTTGTCATTACGCGATCGCTCAGTTTACGTGTTATGATCTTATCAACGCTATGGGTTGTTATTTCTCTTTTATCGATTTCTGCAGTAAGTATTTTATTTTATAAACGTTCAACTGAAGAGAGCCTAGAGCGTATCCTTTCTGCTCAACTCTACAGTTTAATTGCAACAGTAACGGTATCACCAGATGGCATTTTGAGAGGAGGGGCTGGAATCGATGACATTCGGTATGCTGATCCAACAACGGGATGGTATTGGGAAATTGTTGCGATATCCCATAATTTAAAAGGAAGATTGACCTCCCCCTCATTGGGAACAGGAGAGATATTTACACCCAGCGATGTCGATATACCTTTTGACAATAAATTCTTTCGCTCTTATCGGATAAAGGGGAACAATGGTCAAAAGCTACAAGTGATTGAGAGTGATGTTGTTCTTGATAATAAAAATCATATTGCGCGTTTTCGACTTGTTGGGAATATTGATGAAGCGTATGCTCAAGTTAAAGAGTTTAAGCGAACTTTGCAAATTTTTCTTTGGAGTTTTGGTCTCGGAAGTGTTTTGATTAATATTGCTCTTATTTTCTTTAGTTTTCAGCCGTTGAAGCTTATTCGACGGTCATTGAATGATATTCGCGAAGGAAGAGTTCACTATGTGAATACCAATTTAGTCAGTGAAGTGATGCCGCTTGCCCAGGAAATGAATGCTCTCATTAAGAATAATCAGCGTATTATTGAGCGATTTCGCACACAGGTTGGTAATCTCGCACATTCATTGAAGACACCTCTATCCGTGATTATAAATGAGACAGATAAGATGCGTGGAGAAAAGGCTCATTTGTTGAGAGAGCAAACGCAAATCATGCAAACTCAAATCAATCGTTATCTTCAGCGGGCGCGGCTTGCAGCACAATGCGATAGTATTGTCTATCATACATCTGTTCGCAATGTGATGGATCGTTTAGTGCGGGTTATGAAAAAGCTTAATCCTGAAAAACAAATTGAATTTATTATGGAAGTTGATGATATTATCTTTTCTGGAGAGAAGGAAGATTTAGAAGAAATTATAGGGAATTTGATTGAAAATGCTACTCAGTGGTCTCGCACAAAGGTATTGATCTCTTGTTTTTTAGAAGAAAACCTTGAAGAAGAAAAATATTTTAGTATCCTTGTTGAAGATGATGGTCCTGGTTTAACAGAAGATAAAATTGATGAAGCGTTAAAAAGAGGGAAGCGGTTTGATGAAAGTAAACCGGGGGCAGGTTTAGGGTTAGCAATTGTTTCAGATATGATCAATGAATATGGTGGCACTCTCTTTTTATCGCGTTCTATCTTGGGGGGGTTGTCTACAAAAGTTTTATTACCCAAAATGGGAGAATAATAATTTTTTTAAGCAGAAAATATCTATAGAGTTTATGAAGAAATATTTAGCCAATACAAAAAGGTAGGGAGACATTTCAGAAGATCCGTATTTATAATCAAACTATGAAAACAAAGGCTTGTTTTTATTTTCTTGATATAAGTGATCTATTGAGAGAAATGAATAATAGATTTTATGATGTTCTTCATAAAAAGCTAAATTTTTATTATTTCACATCACTCTTTTCATGAAGAGGGCAAAAGATAAGCGCGTTATCTTCTGTTTGTATTGGAAAAAATAATATGCTCTTTCTCATTTTTGCAGCATCCTTTCTCGCTTTTCTGGCAATTATTCTTTTTCTTTCACTACGTTTTGACGATGCGGTAAAGAAAAACTGGCAAGTTCAAACCATGGATGGTTATAGAAGCCATATCCATACGGTTGAGTCTCTTAAGCTTTATAGGCATTATAAAAAAAGAAATATTCTTAAAACTCTGAGTATTTTGTTTGTTCTTCTTATGACTTGGAGTATCTATGGTCTGACAGGAAATCCAGAAGTAAAAAGTTATTTTTTTAGTGAATTAATGGATAAGAATCCTAAACTTCTCAGTAAGCAAGAAAAGCTTGTTCGTCTACAAGTGCTTTTTTTCCGCTCCCCTTATGATGGTGAATTAGCAGATGCCTTAGCGGTAGGGTATCTCGAAGAAAGCCATTTTCAAGAAGCTGTGAATACTTATTTAGATGCCCTTCGTTTGAATGGAGAAACAGCACCAAGGCTTGTAGGATATGGTTTAGCATTGGTTGGTTATGAAGGGGGAATGATAACGCAAGAGGCACAAAGAGCTTTTCAAAAAGCAGCAGGTTTAGCGCCAACAGATTTTTATCCGCGCCTCTTGTTGGCCGAAGCATTTCATCAAGCCGGAAAAACGGCGCAGGCAGTGCAGTTTTTACAAAGCTTTCTTGATACAATGCCTAAAAACTTTGCAGGACGCTCACGGGTTGAAAAAATGATGATTCAGTTACTTGGCTCATCAAGTGAACAGACAAAGAAAAGTGATCATTACCAATTAGAAAGATAGGAGAAGTAATTATTCTGGAAGAGGAAGGGATAGGTTGTGGAGGTTGAAGAGCAGAAATGCAGAATGTCAAGAGCTCAGTACAAGTTGTTATAAAGTAAATAAAAATTGGTGTAAAAACTAAAAAAGAAGAAAGGTATTGATAAACGTGTTGGCAAAGGTGGGGTATTAGATAAAAAGTTGCACCTATAGAGAAGATGTGCAAAGCTCTTTAAAAAATAAAATATGGATGCTTATAGAACGTGTTTAAAATTTTTTCGTAGAGTGTCTATGAACAATCAATCTTTAAAGAATTCTGCTTCGTTGAAACTTATTTTAAAGAAGCGAAAAAAAAAGCGCTTACTGATCATCTTATTGTGTTGTTTGGTTATGGCAATTGCAGCAAGTCTCATCATATATGCAATACGTCATACAGTCAGTTTTTTTAGAACGCCCTCTGAAATTACAAGAGAAGATATTTTAATGGGGCGCCCTTTGCGTTTGGGCGGTTTTGTTGAAAAGGGGAGCATTCAATATGTTGAAGAGAGTGGCGTTATTTTTTTTATAACGGATAACACAAAACATAAAAAAGTGGTTTTCAAGGGTGTTTTACCGGATCTTTTTCGTGAAGGTCAGGAGGTGATTGTAGAAGGGCATTTCGATAAACAGGGTTTTTTTATAGGGACGCGTATTTTAGCAAAACATGATGAAACTTATAGGCCTAAAGAAACCGCTGATCGATTGAAAAAACATTACAGTGTGGAGAAATAATTCGATTGTGCTTGTCGAACTGGGTCATATTTTTTTAGCCGCAGCATTTTCCGTAAGCTTATTAGAAGCTTTCTTACCTGCTTTAGGTTTTTGGAGGAAAGAGCGTTTGTTAATGCAAACAGCTATCCCTCTAACATATATCACTTTCACATTATTACTCTTTTCTTTTTTAGTGATGATTTATGCTCATGTTGTCTCTGATTTTTCTGTTTTAAATGTTGTTGAGAATTCTCATTCAGAAAAACCGATGCTCTATAAAATTACGGGTGTTTGGGGCAACCACGAAGGCTCTATGTTATTATGGGTTTTAAGTCTTGCTTTTTTTAGTGCATTGATGGCCTTCTTTAGTCAAGATTTACCAAAAGATTTTAAGGCACTCATTTTAATTTGCCAAAGTTGGATTACAAGCGCTTTTCTTTTATTTATTCTTTTTGTATCCAACCCGTTTTTACGTGTGAAACCACCTGCATTACAGGGAAATGACCTCAATCCTCTTTTACAAGATATCGCATTAGCGATTCATCCTCCCCTTCTTTATTTAGGTTATGTTGGTTTTTCGCTTTGTTTTTCTTTTGCTGTTGCGGCATTGATTATGGGGCATATTGATAAGATTTGGGCGCGTTGGGTTCGTCCTTGGCTTTTACTTTCTTGGTGTTTTTTGACATTGGGGATTATGGTTGGCTCCTATTGGGCTTATTATGAGCTGGGATGGGGAGGATATTGGTTTTGGGATCCTGTTGAAAATGTTTCGTTTATGCCTTGGCTTTCAGGAACGGCTTTTTTACATTCTACTCTTGTTCTCGAAAAACGAGGAATATTGAAAAGTTGGACTTTGTTTTTAGCGCTGCTTACTTTTTCTCTTTCTCTTATGGGAACGTTTCTTGTTCGCTCTGGTCTTTTAATATCTGTTCATAGTTTTGCTGTTGATCCAGCGCGAGGGCAAGCAATTCTTGCACTTTTATTTTTCTTTACGGGAGCAGCTTTTCTTCTTTTTGCCCTACGCATTTCTCTTTTAAAAACAGAAAGATTTTTTCAACCAATTTCGCGCGAAGGATTTATTGTTTTAAATAACTTGTTACTGACAACAATAACAGCAACAGTACTGATTGGTACGCTCTATCCTTATTTTATTGAGATGCTAACAGAGCAAAAAATTTCTGTAGGGGCTTCTTTTTTCAACCTTACCTGTGGGCCGCTCATGCTTTTGCTATTGTTACTTGTTCCGTTTGGTTCAATGATGACATGGAAACGCGGTGATTTTCTCGCAGTTTTTGAACGGTTGTGGTTTGTTCTTATTTTGGTTGGTATCGTCTGTTTTATAATATTTTACGCGACATCTGTGCGTGATATTCTCACAGTTTTAGGCATTGGGCTATCGGCGTTTGTTTTTTTAGGCAGTTTAGCGGATCTGTGGGGAAAGAGTGGATATGGCAAAAAAGCTTTTTCAGTACGCGTTAAGAGATTTCTTGGATTGCCATGGTCGTTTTTTGGTGCAGCAATGGCACATATGGGACTAGGCGTTACATTATTTGGTATTATTTGTGTGGCAAATTTTGGTCAAGAACGTATTTTAACCATGAACGTAGGAGAGTGGGTGACGATAGCAGATAAAACACTTCATTTTGATACCATGGATAATCGTTTTGGTTCGAACTATTCGGCAATGGAGTTTTATTTTAAAATATATAAAAATAAAAAAATCGTGGGTCATATAACAGCTTCAAAGCGATTTTATTCAAGCCAAAATACATCAACAACGGAAGTTGGTCTTCAAAATTATGGCTTATCGCAGCTCTATATTGTGCCGGGACATTTCGATAATCGGGGTCTTGTTGTGCACATATGGTGGAAGCCTTATATAATATGTATTTGGTTAGGGGCATTCATGATGGCTATGGGAGGCTGTTTTTCTCTTCTGGGATATTGGTTTCGCACTGGAGCCTACAAGAGGGTACTTCTTGCTTTAAATTTTGGGAGAAGACATTAAGATGAAAAAAAATCTTTGGCTTTTATGTTTTTTAATCGTAATGTTTCCTTTTCGATTAGCGATAGCAGTAGAGCCGGATGAGATTTTAAAGGATACAGTTCTTGAAAAGCGCGCGCGCGATATTTCATCGCATTTACGTTGTCCTATTTGTCAAAATCAATCAATTGATGATTCAGATACTTCTCTAGCACGTGATTTAAGGGTTTTAATTCGGGAAAAACTAAAAATGGGCTATAGCAATCAGCAAGTGATTGACTTTCTTGTTGAGCGATATGGTGAATTCATTCTCTTAAAACCGCCATTGAATAAAACAACTTGGTTTTTATGGTTTTCGCCTTTGATGATTATCATCATTGGTGCAAGTACCATATTTTTCCAGTTAAAACGGTATAAGCGTGAGAAAATAATGATTGTAAATGCAACGGGGGAAAACAGTCAAAAACGCTATTGTAGTCAAAAAGATACTCCATAGAGCAAAGAATTTAGCTCATCTGCAATGAGCAATCAACCTTATTGTAAATGATATTGGTGAATACTAAAATCTTACAAAACTTTAACAATTTAGACAGAAAACGGTAAGGTCTGGTATTTTATAGGTGATTAGATTGGGATAGAAAGTATGATTGAATAGGAGCATAGAGTAAATGTTAAAAAAAACTTTCTTTAAAACATTTGTCGCAGTAAGTTTTTCCGCAGTATTGGAGAGTGCACTGTTTTTTAGTGGATGTGCATCAAGCTTATGGACGACAAAGGCTCATGCAAGTTCTGTATTTACTTCGTTAGTGCAACAACAGGGATTTGCAGATATCGTTACTCAAGTAAAACCAGCGGTTGTTGCGGTGCAAGTAAAGAGTAATAAAAAGAAAGAAGATTGGTTCTTTAGCAACTTTTTTAGTGGTCCAGGGATTGATCAATTACCAGATCAACATCCTTTAAAAAGGCTTTTTAAAGAGTTTTATGATTTTGATAAACCTAAAAATAAATTTCCCCATCATTCACAAAGACTCCGTCCTATCGCTTTTGGATCGGGTTTTTTTATTTCGTCTGATGGTTATATTGTGACCAATGATCATGTGATTTCTGAGGGTACAAGTTATACTGTTGTTCTTGATGATGGTATAGAATTGAATGCAAAACTCATCGGGAAGGATCCAAAAACTGACCTTGCAGTCCTAAAAGTAAATGACAAAAGAAAATTTTCCTATGTTGATTTTGGTGATGATTCAAAGCTTCGCGTTGGTGATTGGGTTGTTGCTATTGGTAATCCATTTGGCCTTGGAGGAACTGTGACAGCAGGTATTGTTTCGGCCCGTGGACGAGATATTGGCACCAGTAGTTATGATGATTTTATTCAAATTGATGCTGCTGTTAATAGAGGAAATTCTGGAGGTCCAACTTTTGATTTGAATGGCAAGGTTGTTGGTGTTAATACGGCGATTTTTTCTCCTTCAGGAGGCAATGTTGGAATCGCTTTTGCTATTCCGGCAGGGACAGCGAAACAGGTCGTGCAACAACTTATCGAAAAAGGTTCAGTTCAACGTGGTTGGCTTGGAGTTATGATTCAGCCAGTAACGAAGGAAATTTCTGATTCGATAGGTTTGAAAGAAGCGAAAGGTGCTTTGGTTACTGATCCATTAAAAGGACCGGCAGCAAAGGCTGGTATCAAGGCAGGCGATGTCATTATTTCAGTGAATAATGAAAAAATTAATGATTCTCGTGACTTGGCAAAGCGTATTGCAAATATGAGTCCGGAAGAAACCGTGACTTTAGAGATTTTTAGATCCGGTAAGGAGGAAAAGATCAAAGTTAAACTTGCTGCAATGCCTGAAGATGAAGGTAAGAAAGAAAGTTCAAAATATTTAAATGAGCGTGGTGATTCAGATGAAACATTAGAAGATTATGGGTTAATTGTTGCTCCTTCTGAGGATGGTTTAGGATTGGTTGTAACGGATGTGGATTCGGATTCAGATGCTGCTGATAAGGGAATCCGTCCAGGTGATGTTATTGTGACAGTGAATAATAAATCTGTTAAAAAGACCTCTGATATTACCGATACAATTAAGAATGCCCAAAAGTTAGGGCGAAAAGCTATTCTCCTACAAGTACGAACAAATGATCAAAATCGTTTTGTCGCTCTTCCAATTTTCAAAAAATAGCACTTTATTATGAGTGGGGCAGAGATTTTGTAGATTTCTGTCCTACAATGCAATTTTATAACAATAACGGAGATGTGTTTTATGAAAATACTGGTTATCGAAGATGATCGTGAAACAGGACATTATCTCGAAAAAGCTTTTTTGGAAGTAGGACATTCCGTTGATGTTGCCTATGATGGTGATACGGGATACGCTTTAGCTGAAACAGAAAATTATGATGTTATGGTTGTTGATCGAATGCTTTTGCATCGTGATGGGCTCTCTATTATTTCACAATTGCGTGCTAAAGGCAATGAAACACCCGTTCTCATCCTTTCAGCTTTAGGGCAAGTCAATGATCGTGTGACGGGATTGCGTGCAGGGGCGGATGATTATTTGACAAAGCCCTATGCTTTTTCTGAACTTCTTGCGCGTGTTGAAGTATTACAAAGGCGGAAGAATCCTAAAGAAGCAGAAACTGTTTATTGTGTAAGCAATCTTGAGCTTGATCGGTTAGCGCATACGGTAAAACGGGGTGATAGAAACATTCTATTGCAACCACGAGAATTTCGTTTACTTGAATATTTAATGCGCTATGCGGGGCAGGTTGTTACACGCACGATGCTTTTGGAAAATGTTTGGGATTACCATTTTGATCCACAAACAAACGTCATTGATGTTCATATATCTCGCTTGAGAGCTAAAATTGAAAAAGACTTTGATGTTCCACTTCTTCATACGGTGCGTGGCGCTGGATATATGCTGAAGGCACCAGATAACAAAGCATGAATCGTTTGATGAATATAATGCGCACGACTGCGCTAAGGCTTTCAGCACTTTACATTTTATTGTTTGGATTGGTGGCAACAGGTCTTTCTATTTATATGACAGCATTTTCTGCTTCGCTGTTAAAACAGCAGACTGAACAGGCTTTACATGAAGAATTAAAGTATATTGAAAATGCTTATAATTATGGGGGGCTTTCTTTATTAATGCGCACGATAGATTACCGTTCAAGACAACCAGGGGCATTTCTTTATCTTGTTACAGATCCTATGGGTCGTATTTTAGCAGGTAATGTAGCACGTATTGAATTAGGTCTTTTGCAACAGAATGGTTTTATTTCTACCTCCTTTTTGTATTCTCGTTTTGGAGAACATGGCAAAACAAGTGAACATCGCGCTTTGGCGGTTGTTTTTGATTTGCCTAATGCTATGAAGATCCTTATAGGACGTGATTTGGATGAGCCCGAACGTTTTGCGGCAGTTATTCGTAAGGCTGTAATCATTGCACTTGCTGCAATGGTGGGAGGCGCGTTACTTATATGGTTTTTTGTTGGCAGGAGAGCTTTACAAAGGATTGATCAGGTCACGGCAGCATCACGGCGCTTGATGGATGGTGATTTCAGTGGGCGTTTACCAGTTTCTGGGGTAGGAGATGAGTTTGATCGATTATCAACGAATCTTAATGTTATGTTAGACTGCATTGAAGAGTTAAATATTGGTTTACGTCAAGTATCGGATAATATTGCTCATGATCTGAAAACACCGTTAACACGTCTTAGAAATCGTGCTGAAGAGGCACTTTCGGGAAATAAGACAAAGCTTGAATATCGTCAGGTCCTTGAGAGTGTTATTGCTGAATCAGATCAACTTATTCGTACATTTAATGCGATTTTAATGATTTCACGCATTGAAGCAAGCTGTGCAATTGAGCATCTTGAAATGATGAATATGAAACTGATCCTTGAAGATGCTGTTGAGCTTTACGAACCTTTTGCTGAAGAGTCAGGTGTTTTACTTCAGTTAGGAGATATTTTTGATAAAGAGCTTAAATTAAATCGTGAGCTTGTTGCACAAACAATTTTTAATCTTATCGATAATGCGATTAAATATGCATCTAAAGATAGAGGAAAAGCGAAGGTTTGCTTATCAATGGAATATCGTGATGAACATTTATTAGTTGTTGTAAGCGATAATGGTCCAGGAATAGCAGAGGATAAACGTGAAAAAGTAACAGAACGATTTGTTCGCCTTGAAGAAAGCCGTACACAACCTGGTTTTGGGATTGGCTTAAGTATAGCAAAAGCAGTTATGAAGCTGCACGGAGGTGAATTATTACTTGAAAATGCAAATCCGGGACTTAGAGCTGTTTTGTTATTTCCTTAAAGATACTTTTTCTTTTTTCATACGGAACAACTATTTTAAAAGTGTAATGTAATAGAAAGGAAGGCAAAATGCTTTTCAAGGGAGATCAGACGAAACAAGCTTTTTTAAAAACACAGCTTCTCCCTTTGTGCTCTCTCAATGAAAGTGGTTCCCAATGGTTAAAGGACATGGAAAAACAAGCAAGAAAAGAAGGTTTAGAACCGCTTGTTTCTCTCATTTCAGAGAGTGGAATGCAGATTGATTTTATCCGTTCAGTTATGACTTTATCTCCTTTTTTGCGTGAGGTTTTAATTGTCAACCCATCATATCTTTGTCCTTTATTGCACGTTGATATAGAAACAAGGATAAGCGAAATTATCGATGATATTACGGTTATTGATAAGGATAAATCTATCAATGAAGCTTCATTAATGGCTGCTTTAAGGCGCAAAAAACGAGAGGTGCATGTTCTTATTGCTTTAGCTGATTTGAGTGGTGTTTTTACTTATGAAGTTTCATGTACTTGGTTGACACGTTTGGGTGAAACTGCTTTAGGTGTAGCATTGCGTTTTCTTTTAAGAGAAGCACATGATCATGGTAAGATTACTTTGCTGAGCCGCGAGAATCCAGAAAAAGACTCTGGTTTAATCATTTTAGGGATGGGAAAATTAGGTGCAGGAGAACTTAATTATTCTTCTGATATTGATCTTATTGTTTTCATTGATGAAACGTCCCCTCATATTGGTAATCTTTCTGAAAGTGTCGACGTATTTTCTAAAATGGTGCGCCGATTAATCCGTATCATTCAAGAGCGCACTGTGGAAGGATATGTTTTTCGTCTTGATTTTCGTCTTCGTCCAGATCCAGGATCAACACCTTTGGCTTTACCAGTAAGGACTGCCTTGCGCTATTACGAAGGGCGTGGACAAAATTGGGAACGAGCCGCTATGATCAAAGCACGTCCAGTTGCTGGCGATAAGAAAGCAGGTTTTAACTTTCTTAAAGAGCTTTTTCCCTATGTGTGGCGCAAATATTTAGACTATGCTGCGATTGCTGATATTCATTCGATCAAACGTCAAATTCATGCGCATAAAAGTTACAGTCAAATTGCTGCTTATGGCCATAATATAAAGTTAGGTCGTGGCGGTATTCGTGAAATTGAGTTTTTTGTTCAGACACAACAACTTATTGCTGGTGGACGTTTTCCTCAATTACGTGGACGTCAGACAGTTGCAATGTTAGCAGAACTTCATACGCTTGGTTGGATCAGTGAGAAAACGCGAGATAGCCTTATAAAAAGTTATGCTTTTCTAAGAAATGTAGAACATCGTATTCAGATGCTTGCGGATGAACAAACGCATCTTCTTCCAAATGATATTTCTCAATTCACGAGTGTTGCTTATTTAATGGGCTATCACGACAGGAGCAGTTTTATCCGTGATTTATTAAAAACACTTCAGGTTGTTGAAAAACACTATGCAGCACTGTTTGAGAATGAACAAGAACTCGGTTTAGAAACTGGCAATTTAGTTTTTACAGGAGAAGGAGATGATCCGGAGACATTAATAACATTAAGCCGTTTAGGTTTTGAAAGAGCGAGTGATATTTGTCGCATTATGCGTACCCTCCATTGTGGTCGTTATAAAGCAACGCAATCTGCTGAAGCACGCGAGAGATTAACAGAGTTAACACCAGCTCTTTTAAAAGCTTTTGGTGCAACAAAACGAGCTGATGAGGCAATGTTGCGTTTTGATAGTTTTTTACAGGGCTTACCCTCAGGAATTCAGCTTTTTAGTCTTTTGCAGTCTAATCCATCCCTTTTAGATATGCTTGTCTTGATCATGGGGGCTGCGCCACGTCTTGCGGAAATTATTACACGCAGATCTCATGTTTTTGATGGAATGTTAGACCCAAATATTCTTTCAGAATTACCGACAAAAACCTATTTAGAAAAACAGCTTGAATATTTTCTTGAAGATGTTTCCTCTTATGAGGAAATTCTGGACCATTTAAGGATTTTTGCAGATGAGCAACGTTTTTTGATTGGGATTCGAATTTTGAATGGTACAATTACAGGAGAAAGAGCTGGCTTTGCTTTTACTGCGCTTGCTGATCTTATGATTACAAAAACATTTGCTACCGTTCAAGAGGAGTTTTCTTGTCTTCATGGCCGTATTAAAGGAGGACGTGTTGGCATATTGGGAATGGGAAAGCTTGGAAGTCGTGAATTAACTGCAGGTTCGGATGTTGATATCATGTTGCTTTATGAACACGATGAAGATGCAGAAATATCTGATGGAGAAAAGCCTCTTTACATCTCTCAATATTATACGCGTTTAGCACAGCGCTTCGTTTCTGCTTTATCCACACTGACGAGCCAAGGCGTTCTTTATGCCGTTGATTTAAGGTTACGGCCCTTAGGCAATAAAGGACCTGTTGCTGTTTCTTTTCCATTTTTTAAAAAATATTATCGTCATGAAGCATGGATATGGGAATATCTTGCTTTAACAAGGGCGCGGGGCATTACAGGAGATCCTGATTTTTTACAAAAGCTAGAAAATGAAGTGTGTACAATTATTGCTATTTCTCGTGATAAGAACGAAGTTGCAAAAGAAGTATATGAAATGCGTTCTTTGATTGCAAAAGAAAAGCCGCCAAAAAATCAATGGGATTTTAAAACAATGTCTGGTGGCATTATGGATTTGGAGTTTATTGCTCAATTTGCTCTTATTACGCATGTCATTGAGTTTCAAATTGGGGCGACGACAGCAGATATTTTAGATCACTTACCAAACAGTTTTCTTAATCAGTCATGTATTGCTGATTTACATTATGCCTATCGTCTTTATACAAATTTGAGTCAAATTATACGGCTTTGCTTAAATGATCCCCTTGATCCCAATGATATGCCACCTGGATTAAGTGATCTTTTGTTAAATAGCGTTGGGGAACCTGATTTGCTTCGTGTTGAAAAATTAATTACAGAAACTGGGCAATTGGTTTGTTCAATTTTTACAAAAATTATAAAATATTAAATATCTTTTATAATGGTTTTATGAAAGTATTGAATGTAATTTTAAGATAAAACCTAAACAGATATTATAGAATAATGAAAAATATTCATTCCATTTTTATATATTAAATTTGATATTTCATTATACGCTTGAGAGCTTTAGAGAGTGAAATTATTTTTCTATTCTTTTCTCAAGTGTAATGAAAGAATTTTTCTGTTAAAAGAGCTTATTCTAGGCATTATTCTTCATGTAAAAAGCAATGGAATGACGGCTTTTATTACATAATACTCTTTATAAGCCTTAGCTTATGGGTATGATAGAAGCATATGGCTGCATTTATAAAGTAGTAGTCTATCAGATACATTTATGAATTGAGAGGACTTCAACACAAGAAGATGTGCAAGAGTGTTTTTGTCACACAGATTTAGATAAAATCTTATAAAGGTTATGGCTATATATGATTTTTATAACACGAATATTACGAAGATATTTAAGTAAATAAGACAAAAAGTTTTATTGATTATCTCTCTCATTTTTTTTAAAAATTAATATTATAATTATTGATATAATGCTGGATAATAATGGGAAGTATGAATCTATAAAAGCCAATAGAGCTTAATTAAATAAATAAAGAGAAATATAAAAAGTATTTAAAATTTTTTACAGTATTATTTATTAAAAAATAATTTAACATTTAAATATAAATTTTGATTTTTTATAACTGTGTCATTTTTGCTATAGATTTTTTGCTAAAAATGTGAAACGATTTATTATTATTTACTTATAACATTAGCTTTTAGGGGAGCAATTATGATTACAAAGTATTTAATTTCAACATCTATCTTTTCTTTAATTTCAATTTCTGTGTTACAGGCAGCAGATGTTACGATACCAGAACAGCCGGTACCTATTATTACAGCTCCACAGTTTTCTTGGACTGGGTTTTATCTTGGAGGGCAAATTGGTAATTTTTCAAGTAAAATTAAAGGAAGTTATTTAAAAGATGAGGATGCAGGACAATGGTCTCCAATTAGAAAGGAAGATTTACCTAAACTTTCCGGTTTTATCGGTGGCATTTATACAGGCTACAATATTGATATCGACAATGGTTTTATTATAGGTATAGATACAGATCTCATGTGGTTTAATAAAAAAGATACAAAAGATCATAATTTGCCACAAGAAGGTCACATCGAAGAATCATCATCAAAATCAAAAGTTATAACAGTAGGTACTAGTAATGATGAAGATCATTCGGCATCCTCTGATGAAGTGGTGTATCACACTTTAAAACAAAAATGGGCTGGCGCTACACGGGTAAGATTTGGTTTTTCTTTTGATCGTTTGATGCCTTATGTGGCCGGAGGTGTTGCTTATACACAGCTTAACAACATCATCTCTAACAAATCTAATACGGAAAAGAAAGCGAGTGATCCTGCTAATTGGGTGCATGATGAAAAAAAGACCATGATTGGTTATACTCTTGGGGGAGGGGTTGATTTTGCAATGACTGATAATATTCTTTTGCGTGCAGAATATCGTTATTCAGATTTTGGTAAGAAAAAATTTGTGCAAGATAAAGTTGAAATGGGCTACAAGACAAACGACTTTCGTGTGGGTGTCGCTTATAAATTTTAATTTTTTACAGAATTAAATAATTTAAAAGCCTCATTTTAAAATGAGGCTTTTATTTTTCAAATAGCTACTGGTAAATACTCCTTTACTGAGGAGAGATACTACTTTATTTAGACAATAGCTTAATTTATAAAGATAATTTACTATTTTACGTTATCATAAAATATTTTATTTAATAACAAAAAAATCGCATAAAATCACATCCATAAGATAACTCAAATAATAATAAAAATTCATACTATAATTTTTTATTATTACTGGATATTTTATGCTTTATTATAGATAATAATAAAGTGACATATAGGAAAAAATAGATAGAAAATTAGGCATTTATCGAGACATAATAAACATTATTCTCTATATTCTACAAAATATCATAATTATAGGGGCATCAAGATTTTGCCTATGAGATGCTTTAGAGAGAGTGTGCGGTGATGTGTAAAGCAAGATTTATAGGACTTTGTGAGATAAATAACAGGGGCAATCGGTTGCTGAAATTTGTACGAAAAGAATCTAGATTATTTATAGATCAGATAGGATCGAAATCTTCGTCCTTAAGAATGGGAAGTAAGTAACCCAATGATTTATAAAGTTAATTATGCAGTGGGGTTAGCCAATGGAGTCCTCTAAGAGAAATTGATTTGTCGACAAAGAAGATGAAACTTTGTCTTGTTAAGAGGAGGAGGACAATAAAATTATAATTTATGAAAGGGGTATGAAGTAAAAATATTTTCGTTTTTTGTTGTTTCGACAACTTTGGAAGTGTTTAAAGATTAATTGTTTCAGTACAGGAGATCTCGTTTTGGGGATTGATAATGCTATAACGTTGTAACTGGCAGTGCCATTGATTTTGTGAGCGTTCAATGGAAAATAAGTTAAAGCCTGCGGGTGGTTTTTTATCACCAAAAGCTTGAGATGCGGAAGGAACACCAACAATAGGAATTTTTTTAATTGGTCCTTCAACCCACTTCAATGTGGGTAAATGAGTATGTCCGTGAAGAATAAGTTCGCAACCGTGATGTTTGATAACCTCTAGAAAACGTTTTGTATCTCGTAGTTTTTTATGCCAAGACGTTGCCTTGGGAAAAGGGGGGTGGTGGATCATGACAACACGAAAAAGGTTGCGCTGTGCTGCTTCTTTTAAAAAGTACGGTAATGTTTGCGCTTGCATTTTACCAAAATAACCAGAAGCTTGAAAAGGAGGTGTCGCAATGGCTGAAGAAGCAGCTATGATGGCAACATCTTTGCGAATGCGCATATAAGGAAAAGGAAAGGTACTTTTTTGAGGAACGTCTCCTGTGATCCAAGGTTTAAAGAGCATACATGCTTTTTGAAGGGCGCCGCGAACATAGGCATCATGATTTCCAAAGGTCAAAGAAATATCTTGAGGTTGTCCTAAGGTAAGGAGCCAACGGTGCGCTTGTTCAAATTCCTTATCAAGAGCAAGATTCACAAGATCACCAGAGATCACAAGATGATCTGGCTTTGTTTTATTCAAGGCATCTATTAAAGTTTCGAGGACATTTGTTGCCATTTGACTCTTACGTTTTTTTTGCCAATTTAAGTAACCGGTAAGACGCTTTCCAAAAAGTTCAAAAAGGGAAGGTTTGGGAAGAGGAGAAAGATGTATATCCGATATATGGGCAAGATAAAACATAAAAGCTCGTAGAGTATTAAAAACGATTTAAAGAACGAACATAAGATAAGTTGGTGCTTAAAGGCAAGAAAGATTGTAAAAGGACAAATAGCTTGTTGAAAATATAAGAAAATTCTCTAGAGAATTGATGCTGTATTGTATTTTCTATGACAGAGGTCAGCATAATACAACAGACCATTCTTGGCAACCGGTATATCTTTTATATGATGGGATAAATTTTAAAATGATAGTCGTAAAGTTTTAAGACTTTTAAACAGCTTTTATACGACTACACATCATCGTAAAAAAATCTAATAGCTCAGAAAAAATGCAAAAGAATTATTGTATTTATCAGAAATTTTTACGGTCTTGCGCTGCCATGTAATGCTTTTAATGGGAGATATTTCCCAGTGTCGTTGATCTCATTTCACGAAAGTTCTCAATGTTATGAAAAGCTTCGTTTATAAGGTTTATTCATGAACCACATTTTTATGCTCATACAAGATGCAAACCAAAACCGTTACATTATCCCATTCCAACTTTATAAAAATCCTTGTTTTAAGAAGATTCTTAAAAGGAATTTTATTCTTTTCTTCAATGGTTTTTATTCATACAGCATCTCTTTTAAGGATGTGCAAGAAAATAATGATAATTAATTTAATATGAAAAGGATTATAAATAAATATCTTTTCTCATTGTAAAAGATAAGTAAATACACAAAAAGATAAGCTTAATTTTAAAACTACTCTACAAAATCTCAGAATTTTTTAACGTCCTTCACGATACCACATGCTGCTCAACAGTAAAAGACAAACAAGCAGGGCAAAAAAACCAGAAAATACCGAAAAATAAAAGGTATTGATTAAACGCGTTTCTGTCGCTTCTTTCAAAATAATTGAATGCACTGGGGAAGATGATAGATTTGTTTTTGATTGAATAAGCTTGAATGGAGGAATATGAATGTTTTCTCTTCCTTTAGGGTGTAAACGTCCGATGTAGCCCCTCGTGTGCTTAATAATAGGGGCTAATTTTTCTTTTGTTGAAATTAAATCAAACAATTCAAGATTATTGAGCATTCCTACAGAAGACAGTATTGTTAAATCGTCATTTTTGATGATAAAAATTCCCGTCTCATCAGTAGCTACAGTTGCAGTGAAGAGACCTTCTTGCTCTTTAGTAAGGACGATATTTTGTTTTTTTCCAGAAGGAAAAGTTATTTCAGCAGGCTCTGGATGATCTTTCAGAGTTTGGCGGCGAATTGTTAAATGATGATGGCTGCTGGTGGCACTTAATTTTTCTTCCTCAAGTTCCGGTTCTTTCATGAGCCAATGAGCAATTCGGCGATAAAGAGCCGCATAAGGACCACCACCTTCAAAACCTCGTGCCCAAAGCCAACTTTCATCGGAAAGCAACATACCGACACGCCCTTTATCAACATGGAAAAGAAGTAAAAGTGGCTGTTCATCGGCTCCTTTCATGAGAGCTGTGCCTTTATATGCATCTTGAATAGCAATTTGTCGCAGCCATCGCCCCCATCGGGAAGCTGGAAGATTAAGCGTTGCAAGATCTCTTGTGACAGGATGGCGTTCACCTTCTTTGGTTAATGCAGGGCGAAAAGGTTTTTCAATAATAGTTCCATTAGGTAATGCCGGTAGAATGCTTATTAAAGGTGTTTTCGCAAGTGAGTTTTTTTGTGTAAATTCAGGTCCTGTTACCATCAGCAAAGCACCACCCTTTTGTACATATTGGGCGATATAATCATAATAGATTAAAGGTAGAACAGCAGAATGCTGGTAACCATCAAGAATGATGAGATCAAAGTTATTAATTTCTTCAACAAAGAGCTTTCTTGTAGGAAAAACCACCAACGATAATTGGCTTAAAGGCGTATTATCCGCTTTAGTGGGGGGACGCAAAATTGTAAAGTGAACAAGATCAATATTAGAGTCACCTTTCAAAAGGTCACGCCATGTTCGTTCTCCATTATAAGGGGCACCTGAAATAAGAAGAACGCGTAAATTTTCTCTGATTCCTTCAATGGTTGTTATGGCGCGGTTGTTTTCAAGACTTAGTTCACCTTTGTAAGGTTCAGTGGTCACTTGGATAATATTTTTTTCAGCATGGGGAAGGGTAACTTCAGTTTGAAAAATGATACCAGGAGTCACAGAATAATGGGCCACTTCTTGTCCATTAACGCTGAGTGTAATATTGGCTTTCTGTGGTATTTTTTTGGGGTGAACTCCTTGATCTTCTACCAAAATGGAGAGCTTTTGTGGTTTATTGATAAGGGCAAAGCGTGGAGGCGAAATAAATTTGATTTGACGATCAAATTCATCTGAGCGCCCTGTGATCAGAGCATTAAAAGGTGCTTCATGATGAAGATCTGATAGGTCTGGAATGTCATGCACTTGTCCATCAGTAATAAAAATGGTTCCTGCATAACGAGAGGGCGGTACATCAGAAAGTGCTTGTGTTAAAGCATTAAACAAATTCGTTGAAGGGGCATATTGATGATCAGCAAGTTTTCCAGCTTCAATAAAACGTGGTTCAAATTGTGGATAATGCGCTAATGTTTTGATTAATTGCACGCGCGCTTCATCACTGTCGTTTATGCGTGTTCCAAAAGTTTGGCTTTTGCTGCGGTCAATGACAATGCCTACTGTACTTTTCAGCGGTTCGCGCTGTTCTTTGATAATCATTGGATTAAGCAAAGCAAGAATGAGAGCGCTCAATGCCATCAGACGAAATAAAGACCCTTTACGTTGTGTAACAAGACCAAAAACGACAAAAAGAATGGATATTCCGCTTAACAGCAGAATCCAAAAGAGAGGTAAAAAAGGCTGAAAAGTAAAAAGTGGTATCATTGCCTTCTTTCTCTTTTAAAGCGTTCCAAGAGTGCTGGAACATGAATTTGGTCTGCTTTATAGTTTCCAGTAAGCACATAAAGGACAATATTTAAGCCTGCGCGAAATGCCCAGAGACGTTGCATTGGATCATTGGGAACGAGTGGATATTTCCACATGCCTTTTTCATCGAGTGCCCAAGCAGCAGCAAAATTATTTGCGGTGATGAGCAGAGAACTTACATTATCACCGCTGGCAAGAGAATTTTTATTTTTTTTGTTCGTTGATGAGGATTCAACCCACAAAGCTGAACCACGGTAGAGGCCAGGAAAATCTGGCATAATATAAAAGGAACGCGCAACAACGTGATTTGTTGATGCAGGCTCAATGGAGGGAATGTTTAACCCTTTTAAGATGGTTCGTAATCTCTGCGTTTCTGGAGTGGCATCTCCTTCAAGATTAAGATTGCTCTTTATCTGATCGCGCGTATCAAATAAAATGGTTCCTCCATGTTTCATAAAATTATTTATTTTTTCAAGGCTTTTGGAGGTTGGTATAGGACTCTGAACATCAATTGGCCAGTAAATAAGAGGATAAAAGGAGAGTTCATCTTTATCGAGATCAAGTGCTCTAACAGAGCCGGGGGTAAGCATTGTGCGCTCTGCAATAAATTGGCTTAAGGATTCTAGACCATTTTTACTTGTTGTATCAATTTCATGATTGTTGGTTATAACGTAGGCAAGATGTGTTGCACCAGCGGCTAGCACATTATCATGATGATTTTCTGTCGTTTGTGCATGAAGTGTTGGATCATATGAAAACAGGCCAATCAGAATGATGAGAGGAAGGAAAAACCGATTACGCCATTTATTAAAAGAAAAAATTCCTCCCATCCATAAAATGAGAAAATTATCAAAGGCAAATAATAAGAGGGCTAATCCTAAAAGGGAACCGATAAGATTTTTTTCTTTTGTATCATAAGATAAAGGGCTCTTATTAAGAGAAGTTGGTAATGATGATTGTTTTATCAAGCGCGATGAATCAGTTAAGAGATTAAGCGCATAAAAGTCATTTTTGACACCGTAAAGTCCTGGGGGAGTATGATAGGAAGGACGGGGTGGATTTTGGGCATTAAAGATCAGTGGAACAACATCAGAGGGCGGGGCTTGTAATTGTCCATCAGCGGCTATGGTTCGCCAAGGATTTTGTACTCTTGTTCTTTTTTCTCTATGTGTTGGGGTTGTGTTTTCAAAAGACCCTAATGTGATTAGTTTTTGTAACATTTGTGCAAAAAAAACAGAAAGAGGAAGATTAGACCATGTAGGATCAGGGGCAATATGAATGAGAATAAGTGTTCCTTTCCCACGCTTTGCTGCGGTAATAAGAGGGGTCCCATCCGAAAGGCTGAGCCATGTTTTTTCGAAAAGATCTGGGGTTGGTTCTGCAAGAATTTGTCGCGAGACAGTAACATCTTCTGGAAAAGGAAGATCAAAGAAAAAGCTATTTTTTGCAAAAGGGGCAAGTTTTTGTGGTTTGGTCCAAGTCATAATACTTCCAAGAGAACGTTGCCCCTGACGCAGCGGTACTGGAAGAAGATTATCGTAATGTTCTGCACTACTGAGTTTTTCTCCTGCAAAGCGG
Source organism: Bartonella sp. MM73XJBT.G (assembly GCF_028618435.1). Classification (GTDB taxonomy): domain Bacteria; phylum Pseudomonadota; class Alphaproteobacteria; order Rhizobiales; family Rhizobiaceae; genus Bartonella. Next base: position 129,363 of record NZ_JAQISW010000003.1, on the reverse strand, counting down.
ATGAGTGTCCCTCCTTTATTCACAAAATCAGAAAGCTTTTTTTCTGCTTTTTCAGGGATATTAACCATGTCGCCCATAATGAAAACAGATGGGTTTTGTTTAAGCAAAAGATCAATATCTGTTGAAAGTTCTCTTCCATCGGAAGTTATAAGCTGTGTATGACCTTGTAATGCTTTGATAATATAATAAAATGGAGAAAGTAAAGGCTGAGTCATCTCATTGGTATCTGGAGAGAGAAGAGCAACACGGCTTATCCTGTTATGGCTATCTACTAAGAAAGTTGCAGCAGCATGGTTTTGGTCATTGACTTTTATCCAAGCGATATCGTTGCGTAATTCAAGAGGGATATCAAAAGGAACAAGTGCTGTTGTTTGACCTTCAGAAAAATTTTTCGTAAATTGACCAAGAAGTTGATTGTTTGAATCGTAAAGGCTGAGTGTAGCGGGCGTTGTACCGTGTATGGTTGAGCGAATAATACGCGTGACCATGTTTCCATTATCATTTTTTATGGATGTTATGCCGGTTAAATCGGAAATATCGGCCAAATACCAAAAGAAATTTCTAGGTTTTAATTCTTCAAGTAAAGCAAAAGTTTTCTCATCTTCATTTGTTTGTAATCCATCGCTTAAATAAGCAATATCAAGAGGTTGCCCTTTGTTTATTTTACTGAGTTCTTTTAAGATATGCACACGGTTTACAGGCCAAGGACGCGGTTGCAAATGCATTAAATGCTGTTTTATAATCTTCGCTGGTTGGGGTTCCACATTGGAGATATCATTTTCAGCCGTTGCAACAAGGTAAATATTTTTTTGTTGTTTTTCTGCCTGTGCAAGGAGCATTTCAGCGATAGAGATACGTTTCTTCCATTCTTTTACAGATGCCCAGCCATTATCAATGATGAGCACAAGAGGTTGAGATCCAGAAAAGCTTATTGGCTTTTGATTCCAAGTGGGACGGGCTAGAGCTATGATAACCAGTGCGGCTATGGTTAAATGCAACAACAGCAACCACCAAGGAGTATGTTTTGTCGTTTCCTGCTGATGAGTTGGTTTGGGTAAGAAGCGTAAAGGAGGAAAGAGCTCTTTACGTGGAGATGGAGGGTTTAATCGCAACAGCCACCAAATGACAGGTAGAAACAAGAGCCCTAATAACAGAAAGGGAGCAGAAAAACTCAAAGTGCCCTCCTTTTTTGTAATGAAGAGTCATTCATTGTATTTGCAAGATGCAAAATGATTTCTGTTAAAGGTTGATCTGTCGTACTAACGTGATAAGACCACCCCTGTCGTGCACAAAAATTTACTAATTCTTGTCGACGTGCTTGATATAGCTTACAATAGCTTTTACGAAGATTTTCTGCTTTTCCAAAAATGTGTTTTTCTTTCGTTTCAGGATCAAAAAATTCTGTATGACCTGTGTAGGGAAAGCTTTCTTCCGCAGGATCAGAAATTTCAATTAAATGAGCTGTTACCTGTTTTGTCGATAAAGGAGTTAAATACTGGATGATTTTTTCAGGATGATCGAGAAAATCACTCATTATAATGGCATGTGAAAAGCGTGTAATCGTTGAAAAATCGGGGAATGAATTTTCATCTGAATGATTTTCTAAAGCAAATGCTATTTGTTCTACGACATTGGATGTCATTGTGGGGGGTACTAAGTTGGGAATAGCGATATGTTCGCCACACCGTGTCAGAAGTGATGCCAAGGCAAGGGTTAAAATGATGGCATGATTGCCTTTAGAGATTTTAGAAAAGCGCGAACAGTAATGCATTGATGGGCTCTGATCAGGCCAAAGCCAAACGGTTTGTGTCATTTGCCATTCGTGCTCACGCAGATAGGTATTTTCATCACGCGCTGAGCGACGCCAATCAATCCGAGTAATGGATTCTCCTTCCATATAGGGACGAAATTGCCAAAAATTTTCTCCATTACCGCGTTTGCGTTGCCCATGCCATCCGGTTATCAGTGTATTGGCAATATGACGCGCTTGTAAAAGGAAATATGGCATTTTGCCATCATTCTTATACAGTTCTTTTGCCAGCGACAATGGAGACTTTTGTAAAACTTTTTTGCCAATAGCCATTTAAAAGGCATCTTTCACAAGGTTATTGATAATATCTTTTACGGTTATATCTTCAGCACGAGCAGAAAAATTAAGGGCCATGCGGTGTTGTAATACGGGATAGGCCAATGCTTCAACATCATCAAGTGAGGGGGCTAAACGCCCATAATAAAGAGCACGAGCACGAACACAAAGTGAAAGAGCTTGTGATGCGCGCGGACCCGGTCCCCAAGAAACATAAGTACTAGCAAGGCTATTGTTTTTATCAGGGCGTGCTGAGCGGACAATTTTTAAAATAGCTTCGATCACATTTTCTGAAAGAGGCATTTTGCGAACGATATTTTGAATTTTTTGCAATTTTTTAGCGGATAAAATTGCTTTTGCATTTGATTTTTTTTCTTTTGTTGTTTCCAAAATGATCCGCCGCTCTGTTGTAAGGTCAGGATAGTCAATATCAATTTGCATCAAAAAACGATCGAGTTGAGCTTCAGGAAGTGGGTAGGTCCCTTCTTGTTCGAGAGGATTTTGCGTTGCAAGAACATGAAAAGGTTGTGGTAAATCGTAACGGGTTCCTGCAACGGTCACATGATATTCCTGCATAGCCTGTAAAAGAGCTGACTGTGTGCGTGGAGAGGCTCGATTGATTTCATCAGCCATGAGAAGCTGCGTAAAAATGGGGCCTTGAACGTAGCGAAAAAAACGTTTCCCCTCTTTATCGGAATCCATGATTTCAGAACCGATAATGTCTGATGGCATGAGGTCGGGGGTAAATTGGATACGTTTTTCATCAAGCCCTAAAACGGCTCCTAATGTTTCCACTAGGCGTGTTTTTGCAAGCCCTGGAGCCCCGACAAGAAGAGCATGACCACCGGCAAAAATAGCCGTTAAAGCATATTCAATGATATGACTTTGCCCAAAAATAACTTTGTCAATTTCTTGTTGTATAATATCTAATTCTTGGTGTGCCGTATCAATATCCTCAATAATGGCTTGGGCCTCCTGTTTGGTATTAACCTTTTTGACAGAATTAGATGCTGGATCACGGTGACTCATATTTTTTCCTTAAGGCGTTTGTCGCAAAGATAGTAATTTTCTCTGTATGATAACGGACATCTTATTGTTTGTAACAGAAAATGAGAAGAAAAGAAGCATCATAAGCTATTTTTTTCATATTCATATATAGATAGAAAAAAGTTTCTTTGAAAGAAAGAGGTATATTTTGTAAGGGATGTTTTAAAAACTTTGTTTTATGAAGAGAGTTTTTGAAAGTAATGAAGACAACTTTTTTGAAAGGTTAAAGGGTGAATATAAGGCAGAACTTCAAACAGGTTGCATGGTTACAACAAAGTGATATTCAAACACTTCTTCGTATTTTATCTTTAGAGGGGGAAGAGGCGCGTATCGTGGGAGGAGCGGTGCGCAATCAACTATTAAGGCAGCCTATTAGTGATATTGATATTGCGACAACCTGCTTACCGCAACAGATTATCGCACGTGTAGAAAAAGCAGGATTTAAAGCTATTCCTACAGGGGTTGCGTTTGGTACAATAACAGTGGTTGCGCATTCATGTTCTTATGAGGTCACAACGCTTCGCAGTGATATTGAAACAGATGGTCGTCATGCAAAAGTGGTATTTGGTCGTGATTGGAAAAAAGATGCCGAACGGCGGGATTTTACCATTAATGCCCTTTATTGTGATGCGGCTGGCAACCTTTATGATGATGTAGGAGGTTTGAGCGATATTGCGAACCGAACAGTTCGTTTTATCGGTGTTGCAGAAAATCGTATTAGCGAAGATTATTTGCGTATTTTACGTTTTTTTCGCTTTTTTGCATGGTATGGAGCGGGGCGACCTGATGTGGAAGGCTTGAGGGCATGTGTTCGTTTAAAAAACGGTTTAGAAAAACTTTCTTCTGAGCGTATTTGGGCGGAAATAAAAAAGCTTCTTTTAGCTTCTGACCCAACACGTGCTCTTTTGTGGATGCGTCAAAGCAGAATTTTGTCACTCATTTTTCCTGAAACAGAAAAATGGGGCATTGATGCAATCCACGCATTGGTGAAAACAGAACAGGCTCTTGGTTGGAAAATTGATCCCTTGTTACGGCTAGAAAGTCTTCTCCCTCCTGATCCTGTGCGTCTTCATGAAATGGCAAAGCGTTTGCGTTTATCCCATAAGGAAACAACACGGTTAAAAGAATGGGCAGAGTTAGAAATAATAAGCCAAAACTGTTCTGCTCATTTTGTGCAAAAACTGATTTATTTTCATGGGCGACAACCGGTTTTAGATCAATTATCCTTGTCTATTGCTGCATCACATGTAGATACTCCAGAAAAAAGCGAGGCTTTGCAAAAAAAAGAAAATTATATCAAACTTTATCAGCTTGTTCAAAAATGGCAGATTCCAACTTTTCCCATTAATGGTAACGATTTAATAAAAAAAGGTTTTTCAAAAGGTATCCTTTTAGGACAAAAGCTTAAAGAACTAGAAATGATATGGATTGAAAATGGATTTTTAATGGATCGTCATGCTTTATTAGAAAAAATTGATTTATAATATGGGGTATAAACGTATAGTTGTTTTTACTTTTTAAGTTTAAATATCATTTACGATAGGTTATCATTATTCATATGAAATAAGAACAGATTAAAGAGAATAATGATAACGGTTTGTATTTTTTATGAACATAAAGAGGAGGATGTTAATGCATTTTTATATAAAAGGTATTTAATCATTCACAAGTAGTGATATGAAATGGAGGTAATGGGCACTAAGAAATATTTATTTTATAATGGTAGGTGTTACATGCTTTAACTATATTTATAGGATAGTTTATGAGCTTTTAGAGGCTTTATTCCAGAAGTATCGTTGAAAAGTATGCGCTTTTAAGATTTGTAAAATTCCTGAAAAATGGTTTTTTCTATTTATTTGAAAATCGGAGTTTATGTATTTTTATAGATCACAGTTTCCTTCATGATAACCAATTTGGCGCAATGCTTCCCCTACTGTTATGGCTACGCTCATGGCAATATTGAGAGAGCGAGCCTGTGGTTTCATAGGAATTTTCAATGTGTAATCAGTAGATTCATGAACATAATCGGGGACGCCAGCTGATTCACGACCAAAAAGTAAAACATCATTTTTTTGATAATCTATCTGCGTATAGCATTTTTTTGCTTTTGTACTTAAAAGCAAAAGACGGCGGTTAAAGTGTTTCATAGAGCTTAAAAAATGTTGCCAATCAATGTGTCGTTCTAAGGACGCATATTCGAGATAATCCAATCCTGCGCGTTTGAGATTACGATCCGATAGGTTAAAGCCTGCGGGTTCAATAATATGCACATGTAAACCAAAACAAGCACTAAGACGTAAAATCGTTCCGGTATTACCAGCAATATCAGGTTGGAAAAGAGCTATATGAAGTGTCATGTTCTCTGTAATATGATTTTTTTCAACTTTGTAAAGAAGTGCCGTAAGTTATTCAAAAAATATGGTCAAGAAATATATGATTTTTGTATTTAGTTTTTATGTACTTTAAGTTTCAGGAAAAAAGTGACGGCCAAAGATTAGTTTAAGATAAAAGGGAGTCTAATGATTCGGGATTCCCTTAAGGGTCTTGGGTTTTATCAGGTAAGGGAAAGATTTTGATTGATTGAATAGAAACAGAGATTTGAAATAAACCTAGGGTATTTAGTTTTCTTATTCCTTTGTAGAATGATTAATTATCATTAAATTAGGTTTTGTATTAGTTATACAAAGAGTAGAAGTTTTTTCAGAGGTATTTTTATGGGTTAAGGCAATGGTGATTAATCCAAGCATTGTGCAATGGGAGAGGGTATGGTAAAAAGATGTTGTAGCAACGTGTCTCTTTGAAGTTAAGGCAATGGGTGAGCAGACGAGGCGGGATTTTCTCTTTTTGGTAACAGCTGTTGCAGGAGCAGTTGGAATGGGGATTGTTGCGTGGCCTTTTGTTCGTCAATTGCGTCCAGATGAGGCTGTTTTGGCATCTTCTTCTGTTGAGGTTGACCTTTCTGGTATTGAAGAGGGCATGTCGGTAACGGTGAAATGGCGTGGGCAACCTGTTGTTATTCGTAACCGCACTGCAAAAGAAATTGCTGAAGCGCGTGCTACCAAATTGAGCCTTCTAAGAGATCGTCAAGCCCGCAATCCTAATCTTGAAGGCGAAGAAGAAGCGACAGATTTTGCACGTTCAGCAGGTAAAGGGCGTGAGAATTGGCTTATTCTTATTAATCTTTGTACACATCTTGGTTGTGTAACACTTGGCCAATCGGGACGATTTGGTGGATGGTTATGTCCATGTCATGGGTCTATTTATGATACAGCTGGAAGAGTGCGATCAGGCCCTGCTAACTATAATCTTGCTATCCCACCTTATCGATTTCTTTCTGATACTTTACTGAAAATAGGATAAAGTGATGGCAAAATTTCCTCCCTATTTTCCTAAAACTGCTCTTGCTCGTTGGTTTGATAAACGTTTGCCTTTCCCTCGCTTTTTTTACAATGCATTTGTTATTTTTCCTGTACCGCGTAATCTTAATTATTTTTATACATTCGGCGGTATTTTGACCGTTATGCTTTTATCACAGCTTTTGACGGGGCTTGTATTATCGATGCATTATGTACCAGATGTTCATTTGGCTTTTGAAACGGGTGAACGCTTTAGGCGGGAAGGGCAGTTTGGTTGGCTTTTTCGTCCATGGCATAGTGTGGGATCGTCGTTCTTTTTTATTGCTGTTTATATCCATGTAGCACGTGGGCTTTATTATGGTTCTTATAAAAATATGCGCGAAATGGTTTGGGTTACAGGCATGTTTATCTATATCACTATGATGGCAATAGCATTTTTTGGTTATGTTCTGGTTTGGGGGATGATGTCTGTTTCTGCTGCTTCAGTGGTTGCTGGCTTTTTCAAAGCCATTCCTTTGGTAGGAACGTGGTTGCATGAGACGCTTCTTGGTGGTTATAGTGTTGGACAACCAACATTGAATCGTTTTTATGTGCTCCATTATCTTTTGTCATTTGCTTTGCTTTTTTTCGTGGGGATTCATATTTTTGCAATCCACCAAGTTGGGCAGGGTAACCCAACGGGTCTTACAATACAATCAGATGAGGAAACTGTTCCTTTTACACCCTATGCGCTTATCAAAGATATTTTTGCCATTACTGTTTTTCTCGTATTTTTTGCTTGGTTTTTGTTTTATATGCCTGATTATATGGGACAGGCTGAAAATTATGACGTTGCTGATCCTTTAAAGGCGCCTCTTCGTGTGGTGCCGGAGTGGTATTTTTTGCCTTTTTATGCTATACTGCGTGCCATAACTTTTAATATTGGTGCTCTTTCATCAACTTTTTTGGGGGTTATTCTCTTAGCCGGTTCGGTTTTTGTGTTGATTTGTGTTCCATGGTTAGATCGCTCTCCAATATGCTCCGCAAGATATCGACCTGTTTATAAAATTTTCTTTTGGGCATTTATTGCTGATGTTGTATTTCTTGGCTATCTAGGTTCAAGGGAAATCAATGATAGCATTCTTTTATGGACGCAATTGGCTACCGCTTATTATTTTATATTCTTTCTGATTATTTTGCCACTCCTCCCTCTTTTTGAAAAAGGGCGTCCTCTTCCTTCTTCCATTACTGAAGATATGAAAAAGAAAAAAAATAAACTATGGTAAAAGCTTTTATCAGATTGATGATTATAGCAGTAATAGGCTTTCCTTTTCACAGTTTTGCTGGTACTGTTTCTGATAAAGAGGAGGAATTTGTTTCTTTCCCCTTACATTCTCCTAAAAAACAGGAATGGAGTTTTTCAGGGCCATTTGGCGTTTATGATAAAGCACAGTTGCGACGTGGATTAAAGGTTTATAAACAGGTTTGTTCTAGCTGCCACGGGTTAAGATATGTGGCTTTTCGTGATCTAAAAGCTCTAGGCTATGATCAAGAACAGATTAAAGCTTTTGCAGGGCAATATGAAGTGCGCGATGGTCCTAATCGAGAAGGAAAGTTTTTTAAGCGCGCTGGGGTCTCAACAGATTATTTTCCTTCTCCTTTTGCGAATGAAGAAGAAGCAAGATTTATTTTAAATGGCACTTCTCCTCCAGATTTATCATTAATAGCACGTGCACGCGCCGTATCTTTGCCATTTCCTGCTGTTATTTCTGAGGTGCTTACTCATTATAATACTGCTGGTCCAGATTATATTACAGCCCTTTTAACGGGATATCAGGAAGCTCCAGAAAATACAAAAATCGTTGATGGTTTTTGGTATAATCCTTATTTTATTGCTGGTAATTCTTTAGCTATGGCGCCTCCCTTGAGTGATGGTGTTGTGTCTTATGAAGATGGAACTCCAGAAACTGTTGAACATTATGCACGCGATGTTTCTGCATTTTTAATGTGGGCTGCTGATCCTCATATGGAAATTCGTAAAAAAACCGGTTTTCGTGTTATATTATTTTTGATCATTTTTGCAGGGCTTGTTTATATTTTAAAAGCCTATATCTGGCATAGTTTAGAAGAAAAATGAAAGGAGAAGGCAAAAGACTAGAAGAAAAAAATTATGAGACTGGTCTTGAAAGAGTATAAAGAGTGTAGGGAACAATTCTGATTATGATGCATTGAGTTTTTATAAAGTAAAAGCAAAGTAAAAATGGAGATGTTAAAATGAAGAAAATTGTATGTACTATTCTTATGTCAATTTTGATGGTTTCTAGTACTTATGCTCAGTCTTTTGAAGTGCCCTCTAAACCTGAAATAATTTCTGCAACGGGTATTGTACAGGTGGGGATCGATAAGTCTGTGCGCTATGTAACACCTTTAGCAACAGATTTTGTTGCTTCCAGTCTTATAGGCGCCAATGTCTATAATATAGAAGATGACAATATTGGTGAAGTAAAAGATATTATTTTACGTGAAAATAATATTGCGGGGTTTGTGATTGCTGTTGGCGGTTTTCTTGGCATAGGGGAGAGTTATGTAATCGTTTCTCCAGAAACAATCCAGATGACAAATGATTATGGTAAGTGGAAACTTATTACAAATGCCACAAAGGATTCTTTAAAAGACGCTCCAACATTTAAATATGAAGGGCATTGGGCACGCTAATTTCGTGTTTCCATTGTCTACAATTAGAACAGTTGCTGTCATAACATGTGATGGCACTGTTTTTTTATACAGAGCGTTTGAGAAATGTAAAAACTTTAGGCAAGAAGCTCTTTTTGTTTTTTAAGAACTCAAAGGAAAATTGAGATTAGATCTTAATGATTTTGATAAGCTAAAGGAACAAACAGTTTCAATTTTTTTTGAAAGAAAAATACTCTATACGTTTTGTGCATCTTAAAAATACTTCAAACAGAATATTAATCCTTAAAATTTTATAGAAGGGATATCTGTAAATCCTATCCCCATTCTTTATTTGCTTAAAAGGCAGAAAACATTAAGAGAGGACGACTATTTAAGTGTTATGTTTAAATAACATAACATCACCGTCTTGCACAATATATTCTTTGCCTTCATCACGGGCTTTGCCTGCTTCTTTTGCACCGTTTTCTCCCCCTAAGGTAATATAATCTTCGTAGCTGATGGTTTGAGCGCGAATGAAACCACGTTCGAAATCTGAATGGATAACACCGGCTGCTTGGGGAGCTTTTGTACCACGTTTGATCGTCCATGCGCGTGTTTCCTTCGGACCACAGGTGAAATAAGTAATAAGATCCAGTAAAGAGTAGCCAGCACGAATAAGGCGGTTTAGACTTGGTTCAAAGAGCTCTAAAGCATTAAGATATTCTAAAGCTTCTGTCTCATTAAGTTGCGTAATTTCAGCTTCGATAGAAGCGGAAATGATAATGCTTTGAGCATTTTGCTCTGCTGCCATTTTTTCGACCATTCGTGTAAAGTTATTTCCATGAACAGCGTCATTTTCACTTACATTGCACACATAGAGGACGGGTTTAGAAGTGAGAAGATTTAAGCTCTCAAGGATGCGGCGTTCTTCGGAAGAGATATCTTTAAGCAATAATCGAACAGGACTTCCCTGTTGCAAGATATTTAATGCTTTTTCCATAACGGGTAGAATTGTGAGAGCTTCTTTATCTTTTCCAGTGGCTCGTTTGCGAATTTGTACGATTCGTCTCTCAAGACTTTCTAGATCCGCCAGCATGAGTTCAGTTTCAACGGTTGTGGCATCAGAAAGGGGATCAATGCGTCCTTCTACGTGGGTTATATCATCATCTTGAAAACAGCGTAAAACGTGAATAATGGCATCAACCTCACGGATATTGGCTAAAAATTTATTCCCTAAACCTTCGCCTTTTGAAGCGCCGCGTACAAGCCCTGCAATATCAACGAAATTAATGCGTGTAGGAATAATTTCTTTTGAACCTGCAATTGATGCAATTTTTTCCATTCGTAAATCTGGAACAGCAACTTCACCGGTGTTGGGTTCAATGGTACAAAAAGGATAATTGGCCGCCTGTGCAGTGGCTGTTTTTGTGAGCGCATTAAAAAGAGTTGACTTTCCAACATTAGGTAATCCGACAATACCGCATTTAAAGCCCATGAGAATCTTTCTTTTCTATTGATTTTATGGTCAAGATAAAAGTTTTTTATAGCACATTTTCAGAAGAGTTATAGTCTTTGTATTGTGATAAGTTGGAAAAAAGTCTACAGCAATGCATAATTTGCTTTTTTTACCTTTTAAAGTTCTTCTTAAAATTAATAATTAAGAAAACTTCGAGTTAATGTTAATAGTGTGCTAAGTTTTTCATGGTACGCAAATCTGCGTAAATAATTAATCGGAGAAAATAGAAGAGTGTTATCTCGTTGTGCCTTTTTAATTGCAGCACTTTTAGCTTTAGCTGGATGTGCTACAACACATCAATCAGATATGTCATCAGCTTCTTTTCAACAAGCTCGATACATTCCACCAGAAATACAGGCTTTGTACGGTCCTGTAACGAATGAAACTTATCCGTTACCTGCTGTTGATCTTGCAACAATTGATCCAAAGTTTTGGCGACAAGAAGTGATTTATTATACATCTTATCCACCTGGAACATTGGTTATTGATACGCAAGAATGTTTTCTTTACCTTATTGGTGAAAATGGAAAAGCTTTACGCTATGGGATTGGGGTCGGTAAGGAAGGTCTAGCATTTGAAGGTGAGGGGGTTGTACAGCGCAAGCGTCGCTGGCCAAATTGGGCTCCTACTGCAGCAATGATGGCTCGAGAGCCAGAACGTTATGGGCATTTGGGGAAAGGAATGCCACCAGGACCCGATAATCCATTGGGCGCACGAGCACTTTATCTTTTCAAAAATGGGAAAGATACACTTTTCCGTATTCATGGCTCACATGAATCTTGGTCAATAGGGCGTGCCATCTCAAGCGGATGTATCCGTTTACTCAATCAAGATATTATTGATCTTTATGATCGTGTTCCCGTTGGTTCGCGCGTCGTGGTGTTACAAAACAATAGGAGTGTGCCTACAGTTTACAGTCAACAATCAAATGGCTACGATCCGCTAGAGTCAACCATTCAGCCAAATGATTTTTAATTTTAGGGAGAAGATTGGAAAGAACCATTTGAGTATTTTGGTTTGCTGTTCAATCTTCTCTTTCTCACAAAAGAGTATAGATCTTTCTTTTTCAAGAGTTTTTATCCGTATACTTTTCCAATTTGTGAGGTATAAGCCAATGGTCTTGATTGTTTCATTATCAATAGACTTGAAATGAATCTCATGATATCTGGTATTTTTATTTAGCTTAAAAAAATTAATTTTATAAATCAATATATTATATAAAGTTTCTATAGAGAAATGTTGATTTTACCGGTGAGAGAAATAAAAGGTTAGAGTAAGTTTTTATTTTTTATCGTTTGTGAAACTTCATTCATAAAGAGAGATTTGTCACCTTTTATAAGGAGAGCAATATTTTTTGCAATGGTATCTAAGAGAGGGAGCAACCATTCTTGATCAGATTTGGTAAAATTTCCTAAAACATGATGATGAACAAGTTCTTTGCTTCCAGGATGACCAATACCTATACGTATGCGACAATAGTCGCTACCACAATGGGCATCAATAGACTTAATACCATTATGCCCATTATTTCCTCCTCCGATTTTTACACGGACTTTTCCCGGTGACAGGTCTAACTCATCATAAATAATGATCAAACTCTTTAAATCTAATTTATAAAATCGCAAAGCTTCACCAATAGCTTGCCCCGAGAGATTCATAAAAGTTTGCGGTTTCATAAGAAAAATTTTCTCATTATTTATGAAACCGCTAGAGATTTCTGCTTGAAACTTTTTCGACCATGGAGAAAAAGAAAAAGACTGATAAATAGTATCAACCGCCATAAAACCGATATTATGGCGGTTATTTTGATATTGCGAACCAGGATTACCAAGACCAGCAATAAGCCACATATGTACCTTCAGTCAAAATGTGAGGGGAGTATACGTCTCATAAATTAAGGCGGGAAAAATTCCCGCCTGTTGAGTTTTATGAAGTTTCCGCCTCGTCTTCATCCTTTTCTTGTTCGGAAGTTTCATCACTGACATCTACGCTTGCAGGCGCTGCAATGGTTGCAATGGTAAAGTCCCGATCTTGGATAATGGGTGTCACATCTTTTGGCAGTTGCACAGCTGAAATATGGATAGAATCACCAATAGAATAGCTGGAGAGATCAATTTCAATGGCTTCAGGAATAGCATTTGCTGGAGCGGTACATTCAATTTCATGGCGAACAATATTGAGGACACCACCCTTTTTAAGTCCAGGAGCTGTATCTTCATTGAGGAAGTGGACAGGAATATTCACTTCTACAACAGATTTTGCTGAAATGCGTAAGAAATCGACATGGAGAGGAAAGTCACGCACAGGGTCCAATTGGTAATCTTTTGGCAAGACCATAATTTTTTTCTTGTCGAGAACAATCGTTGCAATGGTGGTCTGAAAGCCACCGGCTTGGATTTTGTAGAAAATTTCTTTATAGGGAACTGTTATTGCCAAAGGAGGTTGTTTTTCACCATAAATGACAGCAGGGATAAGACCGTTGCGGCGGAGTTCACGGGAGGACCCCTTACCAACCCGCTCGCGTTTTTCGGCCTTAAGAGTGTAGCTTTTACTCATAATTTAAGTCCTTTTTACATGATTGGAGATCCTTCAAAAACAATAACAGTTTTTGCATGGATATGAAGATATGCGCTAGAAAACAGCGATTGCTCCATTCTGCGTTGCCTCCAAGGGTGTCTACGCAGAAGTTTGTTCTATAATTCAAACTCTACACAGATGCAAGAGTTGTGGGAAAAATCGATGATTTCTACCGTTAGAAAGGAGGAAATGTTACAAATTGCTACGCGGATGGAGAATCAACCAATAGGCGCTAATATGTTTAAAATCAAACACTGGAGATGTTATGAAGGTTGAGATTGCCTTGGGTGAGATGTCAGAGAGTCGTGCTTTGCATAAATCGATGCCAGCGCTTCTTGATTTGGAAGAATTATTGGCGACACGTCTTCTTGTACAAGGTAATTCCGGTTCAGGGAAATCACATCTTTTACGCCGTCTTTTAGAACAAAGTGCTAAGTGGGTGCAGCACTGCGTGATTGATCCAGAAGGCGATTTTGTCACTTTGGCCGATAAATTTGGTCATGTTATTGTAGAGGCTCAACGCAGCGAATTAGAATTAACGCGTATTGCTCATCGCATTCGCCAACATCGGGTTTCGGTGGTATTTAACTTGGAGGGCTTGGATACGGAACAACAGATGCGTGCTGTGGGGGCTTTTCTCGGGGCACTGTTTGATGTGGAACGTGATTATTGGTATCCTATGCTTGTGGTGGTTGATGAGGCACAAGTGTTTGCTCCAACTGCGGCAGGAGAAGTTTCCGATGAAGCGCGTAAAATTTCTCTGAGTGCTATGACAAATCTTATGTGTCGAGGACGTAAACGGGGACTTGCTGGTGTTATTGCAACACAACGTTTGGCTAAGCTTGCCAAAAATGTTGCTGCTGAAGCTTCAAATTTTTTAATAGGTCGGACTTTTTTAGATATTGATATGATGCGTGCGGCTGATCTTTTGGGGATGGAGCGTCGTCAAGCGGAAATGTTTAGAAATCTTGAGCGGGGACATTTTATTGCTTTAGGTCCTGCTTTATCACGACGTCCCTTGCCAATTATCATTGGTTCGGTTGAAACTTTAGCACGCTCTTCTAGCCCTAAATTAATGCCACTTCCAACAGAGCACATAGATGCAAAAGAACTCGTTTTTACGGCTTCACCAGAGGAAATTTTAACGCCATTTAAACAAATACGAGAGCCTGTGAGAGAAAAATCAATGCACGAGATGTTAGAGGAGGTGGTGCATAAAAAACAAGAGGACTTAGAAGAAAATCTAAGTTTATTTCCTGAACTTTCTGATGTTGAGCGTAATAGTCAAGCAGAACATGTTATTCGGGAAATTCTTGAGGATCCTGAGGCTTTTTATCGTTCAACAGCGGTGCTTTATCAAGATTTTTCGGTTCGTTGCCGTATCCATGGTATCTCTAAGGTTCCTTTTAATCTCTCACAATTTCGGCGTAAATTGGCGATTGCTCAAGCTTTTGTTGATGAACAAACAGCTGTAAGTGAACATTGGAAACATATTTTGCAGATATCAGAAAGTCTGGAAGATGATGTTCAAGGAGTCTTCTTAAATGTGGCACAGGCCGCATTGGACGGAAAGCCATGCCCATCCGATGCATTTTTAGCCCGTCTTTATGGGACACACTCTTTAAGCCGCGCACGTCGGCTTTTAACCTATTTTGAAGAGCGTGGCCTCATTGTTATCCATACACATTTTAGTGGTCAACGCATCGTTGCATTCCCTGATCTTGGCGTCGAAACGGCACCAGGGGATCCTAAAGCACCCCTTTAACCAAATAGGCTTGAGACAGATTGTTCTGCTGCTGTTCTAGCGATTGCCTCGCCAATCAGGTCGGAAATCGGTAAAACACGAATATTATGGGCTTTTTCAATGGCCCCTGTCGGCATAATCGAATCTGTAATAACCAATTCTTTCATTTCTGAGTTAGTAATACGCTCAATAGCATTTCCAGAAAGAACACCATGTGTGATGTAAGCTGTGACACTATTAGCACCGTGTTTTAGGAGAGCACTTGCTGCATTGCATAGTGTTCCACCGGAATCAACAATATCATCAAGCAAAAGACAATCTTTTCCAGAGACATCTCCGATGATATTCATAACTTCTGATTCACCAGGACGTTCGCGACGTTTATCAACAATAGCGAGCAAACTATTTAAGCGCTTAGCAAGAGAGCGAGCGCGTACAACCCCCCCAACATCTGGTGAAACAACAATAACATTTTCAAGCGAGTAATGCATTTTGACATCGCGAGAAATAACTGGAACAGCATAGAGATTATCTGTGGGAATATCAAAAAAACCTTGAATTTGTCCGGCATGAAGATCCAATGTTAAAACACGGTGGGCTCCTGCTTCGGTAATCAGGTTGGCAACAAGTTTTGCAGAAATCGGGGTGCGTGGTCCAGGTTTACGATCTTGGCGCGCGTAACCAAAATAGGGGATGACGGCTGTAATACGACGCGCCGAAGAGCGGCGAAGCGCATCAATCATAATGAGCAATTCCATCAAATGATCGTTGGCTGGATAGGATGTGGATTGTAAAACAAACACATCTTGTCCACGGACATTTTCATGTAATTCTACAAAAATTTCTTGATCAGCAAAGCGTTTCACGGTTGCTTTGCCTAAGGGAATATTTAAATAATTTGTAACATCTTCAGCAAGGCGTGGATTAGAATTGCCGCAGAAAAGCTTCATAGTGGAACCTCTGAGTCGTCACGGTAGAATATGATAAGTTTTTTAACTTCTTATTATCAGATTGCAAGGATAACAATTACAAAAACTTTACAATTTTATCTTTATCTTATAAAAGAGCTCTGTGTTTTATTTTTTCTTTTATTCTATAAAACAATGTGGATATAGTTTTCTGTATAAAAGGAATAAAGCAAAGTTCATGTTTAAAATTGTTTTAATTTTAGCCATCACAGACAAATTTTGGAGAATAAGAATAGTTAGTTCTTTCATACTTTAGTTTGTTAAGAAAATATTTTTGATAAAAAGCACAATGTTTGAGAGTGTTTTTTGTTTCACTGTGAGCAAAAATTTTGCTTTGCAGTTTTGCTATTCTCTTTAGATGAAAAAAGCCCTATTCATCTCGTTAACATAATCGCAGAAAATTGTCGTCCATCATCCGGTTCATTTCGGAGCGTTGCACGCCGATAGGAGAAAAAACGCTGTTCATCTTGGTAGGTGCAAAGTTCTAAACAAGAAGCACTAACCCCTGCTTCTTTGAGTTGATTGAGATTGAATGCCCACAGGTTAAAGTGAAAGTGATTAACTTTATCTGTTTTTAAAAAATATTTTTGAAATTTACTCTCGCACTTAATAAATTGGTGGTAAAATTCGTCTGTGACTTCGTAGTGGCAAGGACCAATACAAGGACCAAGAACTGCTGTTATTGATTGTCTTTTGGCGCCTTGTTTTTCCATAACAGTAATTGTTTTTTCTATAATTCCCTTTAAGCTTCCTTGCCAGCCAGCATGTGCTGCAGCGATGACACCGGTTTGTGGATCTGCCAATAAAACGGGGCCACAATCTGCTGTAAGAATGCCGATGACGAGTCCTGGTATGGTGGTAACGAGAGCATCTGCTTTGGGAACTTCACCCATAAAAGGTTGATTCACTACGATAACTTCAGAAGAGTGTATTTGATTGACAATGATTAAATTTTGTACCTCAACACTAAAGTAATCGGCGATCAAAAGGTAATTTTGCGCAGATTGATCATTTAAATTTTGTCCAACATGAAGGCTTGGAAAGAGACTTTTTGAAATACCGCATTGGCGTGTGAAAAAACCATGTTTTATCCCGTGTATGTGTAAGGCAGAAAGCTCTTTTGCAAGGATAGGAGGTGAGATAGGCTTCATTAAACTTCCTCATAAAGATGGTCATTTCCAAGGAGAGAATGGTGTATGAAATGCGCGTATTTGTCAATATTTATGGGCATCAAAATCTGGGAGGTACAGGTATGTTTTTATCACTCATATGTAAGACTTTAAATAATTTTCCCATTTGATCTGGGCCAGCTAATCGCTCGACATCTTGGCGGATTTTGTGTTGCAATGGAGCATTTTTATTCGACCCAAGCTGTTGTGCGCGTTCTAGAAGTCCCATTTTTAAAAGAAAGTCTCCTTGTTCTGATATTTCAGCAAAACAACCTTCTTTAAGCGCTATTTTTTTTAAAAAGGAAAAGCCAACATGGGATGTTAAATCATGTTGACCTGGAGCCTCAAAAATATCACGAAATTTATGTCTTGAGAGTGCTTGTAGTGTATCGCCAAAGGCAAGATCTCGAGCACCATAATCGATGAGCAAAGCAGAACCTTGTACTTGTACTAAACGCTTGCTGATTTGTTGTATCAATTGATGGCGTGAGGGTGCATGTTCAAAAATTGTGCCATCAGGCATTTCAGAACAATAGGATTGTAAGCAAGAAGAGGAAAGTTTATGTGGGGCGGCAATAAAGATGAAATCTCCCTCTTCATTGACTGTAATGCGGCGTTCTCTCCATTCTCCATTGATTTTAATATATTGATTGATGGGGAGTGTGTCTAAAAACTCATTCGCAATTAAAAAAAGTGGTTTTGAAGGAATTTGGTCAAAACTCTTAATGCTATGGATTTTTTTTTGATAAGGTGAGAGACATTTCTTTTGTTCTTTTTTGAGCTTTTCACTTACTTCAATAAGAAAGATTTCAGCTGCATTAAATGCGGTTGAGGATAATTTTTGCATGGTACGCAAAATGTCACTCATTAAAGTTCCACGTCCTGGGCCTATTTCAGCAATAATGAAGGGGTGAGGGCAACCATGAGCTTTCCAATTTGCAAGAAGCCAAATGCCAATCATTTCTCCAAATAATTGGCTTATTTCAGGGGCTGTTATGAAGTCACCAGCGCGTCCAAAGGGCTTTTGTGTTTGATAATAGCCAAACTGAGGGTCTGTGAGCGCTAACGTCATATATTGACTAACAGGGATTGGACCATGAAGGGCAATGATTTTCTTAATTTTTTCTTTCAGGGTGGACATTTTCTGTAGATTTGTCTTTGCAAGCTTGAAAAAGGAGATAGCCCCCTAAAAGGAGCATAGGAAGGGATAGAGCCATACCATAGGTGAAGCCAGTAGAATGAAAAAGGCTGGAAAACCATTCTGGATCTTCTTGGGGAGCACGGTAAATTTCTGAAACACTACGTGCTATTGCGTAACCTATAATAAATATTCCTGATACGGTGCCAGAGCGTTTTAATGCTTTGAAAGCAAAAATCACAGTGGATAAGATGACAAAAAGAAGAAATCCTTCCATGAAGGCTTCATAAAGTTGGCTTGGATGGCGTGGTAAATAGTAAGGGTCTAGGGGAAAACAAACTGCCCAAGGCTGGGCGGTAACATTGCCCCATAATTCTTGGTTAATGAAGTTGCATATCCGTACAATACCGATACCAATAGGGGCACCGGAAGCAATGATATCAAACATTGCGCGTATCTTGATATTATTTTTACGGGCAAACCAAATCATTGCAATGATGATGCCAATGAGTCCGCCATGAAAGGACATTCCTCCATCCCATACTGCGATGATAGCGCTTGGATGGCTAAAATAATAAAGGGGGTCCCATACAAGCACTT
This sequence comes from Bartonella sp. MM73XJBT.G, assembly GCF_028618435.1. GTDB lineage: Bacteria > Pseudomonadota > Alphaproteobacteria > Rhizobiales > Rhizobiaceae > Bartonella. Next base: position 110,510 of record NZ_JAQISW010000003.1, on the reverse strand, counting down.
GTCCTAAGCGTCCACCAACAACAACACTGATCGCAGACCAAACAACAAAATCCCCTATCTTTTGCTTATCCATAGGAGGTTGTTTAGCGGACCATAGAGATTGTTTTTCTAATAACTTCTGTGCATACCACCAAGCAAAAAGAATGCCCACTACATAACCAAGTCCATACCAATGAAGAGATAAGGGACCTAAACGGACAATTACCGGATTAAAAAAATCTGGAAAAGCAATGGCTGGACAGACAAGATTGTTCATGAGTTAAGCATTTTTTCTTTTAGGTTATATGATGGTCAGGAATGACAGATGAATGTATAATGGTCAAGCGGGGAGAGTGGTAGATTTCCACTGGTTTCTCCTGTTAAAATTTTATGATGGTAAAAAGAGTGTAAAAGACTTAAAACGAAATCTGCATGGAAAAATCTGGATGGTAGGGCAAAATCTACAGGGCAAAAGGAACAAATACAGTATCTAAATGTTATGAAAATACGCTATAATGCGTGCGTCAATAATTTAAATTTAAGGAAAAACATTATGCGTAATGGATCAAACCGTATTCTTGATGAATTGGCAAAATTAGCAACAGATGCTGCTGATATTGTGCAAGGTATACGACGTGAAGCTGGAACGGCTTTTCGTTTGCAGGCTGAAAAAATAGCAAATAAACTTGATCTTGTTTCACGCGAAGAATTTGAAACTTTTAAAGAAATGGTGCTCAAAGTAAATGCTGAAAATGCGGATGTAAAAAAACGTCTTGATGATCTGGAAAAAAACACAGACACGAAAGAAGTAAAATAATTTTTATTAGAAAAAATATCCCCAATTTTTCAGTAGGATTCCTGAAACTAAAAAATGCTTAATCTTGAGTCTGTTAGAGAAAAGTATCCATTTATTTTTGTTTGTTTTTTGTAAAAAAAGACATTTTTTTAGATTGGGGGATTGGCGCTGTAAAATTGTATCAATACACTGAAAAAGCTTGATGATTCGTTTTATGATTATCAGGTTCACTTTTGAAGCGTGATTGAGTTTCGAGTACTTGTGTACTGTCGATGTTTTTAATGTGTATTTGTTTGGTGTAAAGGCTTTGATTGTAACAAAATGTTGTTACAGTTGAGGTGGTTTGTATTCTGTTGAAATGTTTTAATATGATTGAGGATTATAATGAGGCTTGCATTTTGCGCCACAGAAAGAGAAGAGCATCCTGTTGACTTTATTGAACAGATTGCTTGTAAATATGATTGGTCGTTTGAGCGTGATGCACAAGATGAAATTCGTGTTTGTGTAGAAGGAAAACGGACCAATTATCGCCTTGCGTTTTCATGGATGGAAGAGCAGGAAGCGCTTCATTTGGCTTGTGCATTTGATCTTTCTATTGAAAATGCTCAAACGGCAGAAATACATCGCTTATTGCTGGCAATTAATGAAAAATTGTTACTGGGGCATTTTGATTATTGGCGAAGTAATAATTCGGTTATTTATCGGCAAGGGCTTTTATTGGCTGGAGGGGTTCATCCATCTCATATACAAGTTGAGACATTGTTGATACACGCACTAAAGGTCTGTGAAAGCCATTATGTTGCATTTCAGATGGTTGCTTGGCGTGGCGAAAGTGCTTACAAGGCACTGCAATATACTTTGTTTGAAACTGTGGGAAATGCCTAAATTACGACAGTTTGTTAAGCGTTTTTTTTAACGATTTGTGAAGTTTTGCTTATAGGGGGATATCAATAATAGCGCGCAAGCCCCCTAGTGGGCTATCTTCTAGTTGAATGTTTCCTCCATGGCTACGGGCTATATCTTGGGCAATAGAAAGGCCAAGTCCCGTTCCACTTGCATCTTGGTTCCTTGCTTTGTCGAGTCTAAAAAATGGTTTAAAGACTTCTGTACGCATATTTTTATGAATTCCAGGTCCATCATCGTCTATCATTAATATAAATGATTCTTGGTAAGATATAGCTGTCAGTTTGATAGTGTTGGCGTAGTAAAATGCATTTGAGACAAGATTGCTTACAAGGCGTGTGAAGGCGCGGGGACGTACTTGTATTTGTGTAGGACCTTCAATGGTGTAGGAAAATTGACGTTTGTGAAGATGTGCATCGGTGGAAAATTTTTGCATGAGAGTGTTTAAATCAAAGGTTTTAACGCTTTCATTTCCTTCACCACGAGCAAAAGCAAAATAATCTTCTAACATGTTTTGCATGTCGCTTATATCTTGCTCAAGGGGTTTAATATCAAAGTCAGTATTTGCTAGGGCGAGCTGAAGTTTAAAACGTGTGAGAATCGTTCTTAAATCATGGCTTACACCTGAAAGCATCATGGTACGTTGTTCAATTTGGCGTTCAATACGTTCACGCATGCGTAAAAAAGCAATGCCAGCACGACGGACTTCATCTGCTCCTTGTGGTTGAAAGCCCTCAGGTAAAGGGCGACCACGTCCAAAACTTTCTGCTGCTTCAGCCAATTGTTGAATTGGCTTGATTTGGTTGCGCAGAAAATAAATTGCTATCAGTAATAAAAAAAGCGCTGTTCCTACCATCCAGCTTAAAAAAATAGCAGTATTGGAAGCATAGGCTTGGCTACGTGGTGCAAATACTCGTAAGATACCGTGTCCAAGGTGGATGCGGATTTCGACAAGATCAGAATCGCCTACTGTATCAATCCAGAAGGGACGATTAATTTGACGGGTGATTTCTTCACTGAGAAAATAATCAAGAATTGCGAAAAATGGTTTCGGACCTGGTGGAGGAAGAGGCGAAGGAGGTAGGAGAGCTATGTTTAATCCCATACGTTGTTGTGCAATACGTTTGATGTCTTCGTAGTTATCTTGTTGCGGATATGTTTCAATGATATCGATAATAGCTGAAATATCATGGACAACAGCGGTAGAAAGGCGCTCGGTCACCATTTGCCAGTGACGTTCCATAAAAACATAAGCAATCACTGTTTGTAGGAGGACCATGGGAGCAATAATGATGATCAAAGAGCGCACATAAAGCCGTTTGGGCATCTTCTTTGTCAGCCAGCGGACAAATTCTCTTACAGGTATGATCATACTATGCTTGTTCAATTGAAAGTTTATAACCTATTCCTCGTACGGTTTGGAGCCATATCGGGAGTGCTGGATTTTCTTCGATCTTACGGCGAAGGCGGTTGATTTGTACATCAATTGCACGTTCGCCAATATTTTTATCATCCATTGCAAATTTATGGCGTGGAATGATATCTCCTGCATTTTCGGCAAAAATAACCATCATTTTTTGTTCGTTATCTGTCAATTTAATAATTTCTCGTCCTTTCTTGAGTTCGCGCCTTGCAATGGAAAAGATATAGGGTCCAAAAACAATTTGCTCGATTTTAGGCTGTTGTAGTGGAAAACCACGTCGTAAAATGGCGTTAATGCGAAGGAGAAGCTCACGAGGGTCAAATGGCTTAGCAAGATAGTCATCAGCCCCTGCTTCTAGTCCATGGATGCGATTGTCTGTTTCTGACAAAGCTGTGAGCATGAGGATAGGAATGTCTCTTGTTTGACGAAGTGAGGTGGTGAAATCAATGCCGTTTTGTCCAGGCATCATGACGTCAACTATAAGAAGATCAAAATCTAAGCTTGCAAGTTGCCGTTTTGCTTCATCAGCATTAGATGAAATTGAAACACGAAATCCATTTTTAATGAGAAATTGCAATAAAAGATTACGAATGCGGGTGTCGTCATCAATCACAAGAAGGTGAGGAGCATCATCACACAAAACTTGAACGTGATCGGTCATTCTTCAAAACCTTAACAAAATGGTGTTTTTATAAAGTTCAAGTTTACATAAGTTGCATAAAGCTGTCGAGCAAGCTATTTTACTCTATAAAGAAGGAAATTCTCTCTCATAAAGTTGAAAAAATTTACTTTGAAAAGGATATGATGAGCAATTTTAGTACACATATTATCCCGGTTACACCTTTTCAACAAAATTGCACTTTGCTTTTTGATAATGAAAAAAAAGTGGGGGTTTTAGTGGATCCTGGTGGTGATTGGCTTCAAATTCAAGAAGTTATCCAAAAGATGGGCGTTGTCGTTGAAGCTATTTGGATAACACACGGGCATTTTGATCATGTGGGAGCGGCAATGCAAGCAAAAGAAGCTCTTGGTGTTAAAATTATCGGTTCACATCAGGGTGATAAACCTGTGATGGATGCTACGTTTGAGAGTGCAAAAAGCTACGGTATTACTGATGCACGCAATTGTGTTCCTGATCAATGGTTGGAAGATGGTGATACTCTTCGTTTTGCTGAACATGTGTTCACTGTTTTTCATACACCTGGTCATTCTCCTGGTCATGTCATTTATTTCAATGAAAAACAACGTTTTGCTCTCTTGGGTGATGTGCTTTTTCGTGGTTCTATTGGACGGACGGATTTCCCTTTCTGTTCTCATGAAGCGTTGATGAAATCACTTCGAGAAAAAGTTTTGCCTTTAGGCGATGATGTCCGTTTCATCTGTGGGCATGGACCAGGTAGTCACTTAGGCTATGAGCGGCAATGGAATCCTTTTCTTCAAGAACTCAATGCATAACGAAAAAAACACTTTCAAGTGTTCTTTTCGTTACTTAATTTTTTTAGCAAAGTGTAACGGGAATTAATTTAATGGGGCATAACAAATATATTCTTGGCCATCACGCCCCCGAAAAGTCCCTGTTTCTGGATTGAACGAACGGTATTTTTTCTTGCAATATTGAAGCCAATTGTGAGTGTCTGATTGCTGAAGGGGCTGATATGTTGTTGATTGAACTTCATAAATAACCTGATTTTGTAGAACTGGTTGATAGACGACTTGAGGAACCTCTTGATAAATTACTTGGGGATGTTGTGGGTTTTGATAGATGATTTGTGTTTGTGGCTGTTCTGGTTTTTTGAAAACATTATTAAGAACTACACCTGCAGCAAAACCAAGAATGCCTGCTGCTAAAGCCTCTCCTGAGTTGCTACGCGTTTTATAATGTTTATGGGTATGATGATGATGGGTTGTCGTGTTGCGTTCACTATAATGATATGTCCTGCGCTCAAAATGACGATGTTCACCCCCTGTATAGGCTACATGTTGAAGAGGACGACGATGAGGAGAAGAATGAGAAGAGAAGTGGGAATCAAATTCTCTCTTCATACGATTCATGCGATCATCTATTTCCTTGTCTACACTCCTCATATGATCATTTATTTCTTTCTCTACACTTTTCATATGCTCATCTATTTCCTCTTCTATACTCTTCATTTTCTTCGTGGTAGTCTTTTCTTCATAACTCCATGAGGTATCTGCAAGCGTTGTGCTTAATGGCATAAAAACAGTTACATTTGTCATTGCTGATAATACCGCTAATTTGATTATTTTTTTCATAGCGATGCTCCTTATGTATGTAAATTCGCATTTTTCCCCTATTTTAAACGTATCAAACTGAACACAACCTGAACGGTTTGTGATTTGTTTTGATAAAACGAATAAAAAGCTCTTTGGGTGAATATGAACATAAAATCATGACAAAAGTTTGCTTTAGAGAAATATATTCTGCTTATTTTCATTTATAATATTGTATTGATCGTTATTAATTTTTTCTTTGTGAATAAAGTGTTATGTAAAATCATCTTTTTTAGCTTTCTTTTATTTTAAAAGACTGCAAGAATGAACGAAAGCAGCATGAAAAAAGAGAGCATTCTTGCTATCGGGTGATTATATTGTTATGATATAAGTCTTATTTTATTTGCACCTTTCATAAGAATATTCTCTTGTGTTATGGCATATGGGGAGTTTGGGAGATGTGAAAGAGATATTTTTTGATTTGGTTGTTACTGCTTTAAAGTTTAGAAATATTTTAGCTAGATGTATAGCCTTCTTATAAAAAGATCATTATGAGAAATATTTTCTTACACTATTTCTTTTTTACTTTGTTTGCTTAATTGGAGCAGTATTGATATTGAGATTATTCATTTATGGAATGGTGTTATTTATTAATGATATCTTATTAAGATATTAGAGAAAAAAGATTTATTTTGAAAAGCTTAACAGCTTTAGATTATTGATTGAGTTAACGTTTTCTTGTGTTTTTTGTTGTTTTGTTAAGAGTATTTTTTGAGAACTTTTTTACTTTTCGATTTTCCAAAATACCAGTATCCATTGTTGGCCCCATGTGATCAAGATCTGGCTTTGTAAAAAGATTTGCTTGTATCATGGGTTCAGGGATAGATTGTTCACTATGATGTGTTAAAGGATCGTTTGCTAATGCGAGTTCTATTTTCTGTAGTTCTTTAATTTCATCACGAAGTCGTGCTGCTTCCTCAAAGTTCAGATCAGCGGCTGCTTTACGCATTGATTTTTCGAGATATTGAATATGGGTTGTTAAATTATTGCCAACCATATTATTCTGCCTAATAAAATCAGGAAGTTTTCTAGGTGTATGGTGAGTTTCTCCTCCTGAATTGAGAATATCGTCGATATTTTTTCTGATACTGGTGGGAGTAATATGATGTTCTTCATTATAGGCTATCTGTTTTTGTCGACGTCGTTGTGTTTCTTGTAATGCTCTCTCGATAGAGCCAGTAATGGTATCAGCATAAAGAATAACGCGCCCGTCTACATTGCGTGCAGCGCGTCCGATTGTTTGGATGAGCGAGGTTTCAGAGCGTAAAAAACCTTCTTTGTCTGCATCTAGAATGGCAACAAAACCGCATTCTGGAATATCCAAACCTTCTCGAAGCAGGTTGATGCCAATGAGAACATCAAAGGTACCAAGCCTGAGATCGCGAAGAATCTCAATACGCTCTAATGTATCAATGTCAGAATGCATATAGCGTACTCGAATAGCTTGTTCGTGGAGATATTCTGTCAAATCTTCAGCCATACGTTTGGTCAGTACAGTGACTAAGGTACGGTAGCCTTTTTGAATTGTTTTACGAATTTCGTTTACAACATCATCGACTTGGTTAGAGGCGGGGCGTACTTCTGTTGGTGGATCAACAAGCCCTGTTGGGCGAATAATTTGCTCAGCAAAAATGCCGTGAGATTGTTCTATTTCCCAGCGTCCAGGTGTGGCAGAGACAGCAATGGTTTGTGGGCGCATAGCATCCCATTCTTCAAAGCGCAAAGGGCGATTGTCCATACAGGAGGGCAGGCGGAAGCCATATTCTGCTAGAGTAGCCTTTCTGCGAAAGTCGCCTCGATACATACCACCAATTTGAGGAATTGTTACATGGCTTTCATCGATAAAAACAAGAGCGTTGTTTGGAATATATTCAAACAAGGTTGGTGGTGGTTCGCCAGGCTGTCGTCCTGTTAAATAGCGTGAATAATTTTCAATTCCGGCGCATGAGCCGGTTGTTTCTAACATTTCTAAGTCAAACATTGTGCGCTGTTCTAAACGTTGTGCTTCTAAAAGGCGTCCTGCTGCATTCAATTCATCAAGACGTTGAACCAACTCAATTTTAATGGCTTTCATGGCTTGATTGAGTGTTGGCCGTGGTATGACATAGTGTGAATTGGCATAAATTTTAATAGATTGAAGAGCTGCTGTTTTTTGTCCTGTGAGAGGATCAAATTCAGTAATTGTTTCTACTTCATCGCCAAAGAGCGAAAGTCGCCAAGCACGATCTTCAAGATGGGCAGGAAAAATTTCGATGGTGTCTCCTCGGACACGAAAAGAACCACGAATGAAGTTTATGTCTTGTCGGTAATACTGTTGAGAAACTAAATCAGCTAGGAGTTTTCGCTGATTGATTTTATCTCCTTTTTTTATTTGTAAAGTCATGGCTGTATAGGTTTCTACCGAGCCAATCCCGTAGATACAGGACACAGATGCTACAATAATGACGTCATCACGTTCTAAGACAGCGCGTGTTGCAGCATGGCGCATACGGTCTATTTGTTCATTCGTAGAGGATTCTTTTTCAATATAGGTATCAGAGCGTGCAACATAGGCTTCTGGCTGATAATAGTCATAATAAGAAACAAAATATTCAACAGCATTATGAGGAAAAAAGCTCTTAAATTCTCCGTAAAGTTGTGCGGCAAGCGTTTTATTGGGGGCTAAGACGAGAGCTGGGCGTTGCGTTTTTTCAATGACTTTTGCCATTGTATAGGTTTTTCCTGAGCCAGTAACCCCTAAAAGCACTTGGGTCCGTTCATTTTTTTCAATTCCCTCAACCAGAGTCTTAATGGCTTGTGGTTGATCTCCCCCTGCTTTAAAGGATGTTTCGAGTTGAAATGGAATACCACCTTCAGATTTTTCAGGACGAATAGGGCGGTGAGGTGTCCATAATGCCCCATTCTTAAAAAGAGGATTACCTGAAGCAATCAGAGCAGAAAGAGCTTCTACAGTTGCAGTAACACCATTTTTCATTGTTGTATCCTTTGATAGAAAAGTTCTGGTGATTTTAAAGGGAATACTAGTTTTTACAATTTCATTACGATAGCAGCAAAATGTTATTGCACAGGTTTGTTGTGGTTTACTGACTTTTTCATGAGCATATTAATAAAGTTTTTTGTGAGATGAACTCTTCAAAATGTTTCCTTGGAGGAGACATATTTATGGTCGCTCGTGGGACACTATTGCATTCTTGCCATGATGATCTTCAAGAAGGCATAAATTATCATGGCTGTTATGGAGAATAATCATGTACGGCCTGTTTTGGAACTAAAGACATTGTGTAGGTGTGATAAAGCTCATTGCCATCTTTAAATGAAAGATAACGAGATGATACCCAACCTATTTGAGCGTTGTGTCGGATATGGCACCAATTTCCTTCACAGTTTTTAACAAAAACCAATTCTCCAGCAGAGATTAAGCCGCAAACTGCATACTGGGTGCTGGGTCCTGTTCTAAAATTAAGATTTGTTGTCACAAAGGCATCTGCTGCTTTAGATGTTGTTGTGGCTAAAAAGAAAGAGCCAAACACAAAAAAAATGACGATTTTTTTCATTTTTCTGCAAAAAACTTTTTTAAAAATTATCCTTCTCTCTTTAACATTTCATAGGGTTTCTTTTTCTAGACTATGATAAAATAAAGAAAATTACAATTCTTTCTTCTTTATGAGATTTTAAGGAGGAGAGCGAAGTTTAACGTTTTAAGCACCAAAATGAGATGTTTTAAACACTATTAGTGCATGTTTTGTTCTCTTTATTTATTTTTATATGGAAAACAAGGATACTGTGCTATATAATGGAAAAGATCGTAGTTTTCGGATTCCAAAAGTAATTTTGGAAGCCGTTTTTTGTGTTTTTATTAAACCTTCCGTGTAATAGAAAGGGACGGATTATGGAAAAAGTTCCGATGACTACAGCTGGCTTTGAAAGTCTTAAAGAAGAGTTGCGTTGGCGTCAACAACAGGAACGTCCACGAATTATTGAAGCAATTTCTGAAGCGCGTGCCCATGGTGATTTGTCAGAAAACGCCGAATATCATGCTGCTAAAGAAGCACAAAGCCATAATGAAGGTCGTATAAATGAGCTTGAAGATTATATAGCAAGGGCAGAAGTTATAGATGTGTCTCGTCTTTCAGGCGATAAAATCAAATTTGGAGCGACTATTAAACTTTTAGATGAGGATACTGAAGAAAAGAAAGTGTATCAAATTGTAGGGGATCAAGAGGCTGATGTAAAGATTGGTAAAATCTCTATTTCTTCACCGATTGCACGTGCACTCATTGGCAAGCGAGAGGGGGATGTAATTGAAGTGAATGCCCCCGGTGGTGCGCATAATTACGAAATCATTAAGGTTCAATACATCTAAATATATCAATAGTTATGCGTATGTCTTTGCAAGAAACTGAGGTTATTGCTCCTCACTTTAAAAAACGTTTGTCCGGTGTGACATCTACGGTTATTCAACTCGTTCCATTGCAGCGAGAACAAGGGGTGCGTATATCTACTTTGGGGTTTGGGCTTCCAGAGAATTTGCCAGCTCTTGGTTTTCGGGACCTTTTCGGACTTTGGAAAAGTCCGAAAGGTAAGCCGTTTCGTATTTGGCATGCAAGGCGCAATATTGAGATGCTTTGTGGGATCTTTTTGCGCGATATCTTGAAAATGAAGCTTAAACTTGTTTTTACATCCGCTTCTCGGCGTAACCATAAGTCTTTTACCAAATGGTTGCTTCGGCGTATGGATAGGGTGATTGCTACTAGTGTACAGACAGGATCTTATCTAGAAGTGCCCTATAGAGTTATTATGCATGGTGTGGATGTTAGACGTTTTTCTCCACCTAAAATTCTTGATGATCGCTTTTCTTCTTCAGGAATTCCTGGAAAATATGCTGTTGGGTGTTTTGGCCGTGTGCGTTATTTAAAGGGCACTGATTTGTTTGTGGAGTCAATGATAGCGTTGCTACCACGTTACCCTGAGTGGACAGCACTTATTGCTGGTCGAACGACAGAACAACATTATAAATTTGAAAAAAAATTACGCCAAAGGATTGCTGATGCCGGTTTAGAAGAGCGCATTATTTTTCTTGGTGAGCTTCTTAATACACCTTTGTGGTATCGCCGCTTGTCGCTGTATGTAACACCTTCGCGTTTGGAAGGCTTTGGTTTGACGCCCTTAGAGGCAATGGCATCACAGACAGCTGTTGTTGCGAGTGATGTAGGAGTTTTTAAAGAATTGGTGGTAGAGGGAACAGGAACAGTTGTTAAAGCAGGAGATGGTTTGGCTTTAACCGCAGCAATTGAACCCTATTTTGCTGATGTAGAAAAAACATTGGCAGCTGGAAAGAAAGCGTTAACCCACGTCCGTACGCATTTTCCTTTGGAAAAAGAAGCAAGCGAAATTGAAAGTGTTTACGAAGGACTGTTTGCGGAAAAAATACTTTAATATTATATCGAAAATCTTTTTAAGCAATGATAAAAAGTGCTTTCCTTAAGGTTATTTTGCACTTATCAAGAAAATAGCTCAAAGATATAAATGTTATTTTATAAAATTTATTTTTTCTTTAGTTGAATGCTATAAGAATTTTTCAAAATTTGGATAAAAAAGATTAAAAATGTATACGCTTGAGAGCGATATGAGACTTATATATGAGAAAGCATACGAGAAGGGAGGAAAGCTATTTTTATTCTCGTGATATTTTAGAATAAGAAAACGATTCTTCACCTCAAATCTTATAGATCTATGGACTATCTTAACAGTTTTGTACTGATATTTTTTTGTTTTGTAAGACTTAAATAGAGAACAAAAAAGTGTTTTCTTCTCTTAAAAAAGATAATGATGGTCTCTCCATGGATAAAATAGTTATACATAATTTTAATAAATTCATAATAAAACAAATCTAAGATTAATATATTGATTCATATAGATAATCTACCTTTGCAATTCGCATAATATCTTAAGATTTTTACATGTCAAAGTTGTTGCTATTAAATCAATGAGAGCTGTCTTCTTACACATCAAAATTGGAAGAGGGCATTGGTGGATAAAAATTATTGAAGACAAGCTATAAAGATGACTTTTATACATTGTTTGAAATACAAGCTGTTGCAACCTTGACAGAAAGGAAATAATATAGTGGTGTTAATTTATATCTTTTTTGTGGTACAGACTTGCACCTTATTATTTAAATAAAAGTAATAATGCCCATTTTATACCTTTTGTGAGGACTTCCGTGAAATGGGGGAGGTGAGTACCGTGAGGTATTTTTTATAAGACCATGACTTATTAGAGAAAAACATTTTTATCATCAAATATTCATATTTTTTGCGTGAGCGATTATTCGTAAAAAAGGATGTTCTATGGATCCATTTTGTTTGGTAAAGAAGCTCAAGAATGTAATGTAAAGTAGCTATACGTTATGGCTTTGAAAGCTGTTGGCACTTAATTATTTATAGGATATTTAAAATTTTATGAAATCTTCCGATTTAAGATTGAATATTATTCTGCGTATTGTTCACGCCTTTTTATCTTGTCAATTTTTTATCATAGTAGAATAAAGTACTCTATGCATTAGAATTATTCACGCCAGAAAGCGGGAATAAAAAGGACGAATATTGTTATGATTTCAAGGCGTCCAGCTAACATTAGAAAACTTAAAATCCATAAAGCATTATCGTTGATTGTAGAGAAGTTCCCAATGGGACCAATAATATCTCCAAAGCCTGGTCCAACATTTGAAAGTGCTGTTAAGACTCCTGTAAAGGCAGAGGTAAAATCAAGACCGGTTGTAAGCAAAAGTGCAGTGCCAATAACAAGGCAGAACATATAAAGACAGACAAAAAACAAAACGGCTTGAGCAACATCGTTTGATATATTTGAGTGATCGTAGCGCGCTTTTACAACAACATTAGGAGAAAGAAGTTTTTCTATATTTGTTTGTGTAATACGCCAAAGAATAATGAGGCGATTGATTTTCATGCCACCAGAAGTAGAACCAGCACACCCGCCTGTAAAAGAAACAATTAAGAAAATTCCAAGCGCAAAGGGCCCCCAAAGTTGATAATCTTCAGCGCTGTAACCTGTGGTGCTAATAATGGATGTGATATGAAAAATGACATCAAGAAAAATCAAGTGGAAAGCGCGATGATCATGAAACCGTAGCCACGCTGCTAAAGCAAAGCTGAAAAGGATAACGATATGCAGAAAAACAATCACTTGTGGGTCAAGGAAACGTTTTGAGTGTCCAGGAAGGATTAATTTAACATAAAGTACGAAGGGTAAAGCAGAAAGCAACATAAAGATTGTTGAAGTAATTAATATGGCTGGTGTATCAGAAAAATAGCCAAAAGAAGCATCATGCGTTGAAAAACCAGCAGTTGCGACTGTACTCATTGCATGGTTAATGGCATCAAATAAATTCATGCCCGCAGCAAAATAAGAAAGCATACAAGCTAATGTGAGTCCAACATAAGCAATGATAATTCCGTTAGCAATTTGATTGATACGAGGCAATATTTTTTCAGATTTATCAGATGATTCCATATGAAAAAGCCGCACGCCACCCACACGGAGTGAAGGCAAAAGTAAGAGGGCTAAACCGATAAAACCAATGCCCCCAATCCAGCATATGAGAGAGCGCCATAACAAAATACTTCGCGATAAATGATCAAGACCAGAAAGGACTGTGGAGCCTGTTGTTGTAATTCCCGAAACAGATTCAAAAATGGCTCCTGCTAGAGAAATGGGAAGAGAGGAAAGATAAAGAGGCAAAGCACCTACAATGCTTCCTGTAAGCCAAAGACAAACAGTGAGCATAAAGCCAAGTCGTGCTGAAAAACGACAAGTAGCCCCCTTCGTTGCTAAAAGAATTAGGGTTGCTAACATGGTGGTTATGGCACAAGAATAGAGAAAGATTATCCAATTACGGTTATTGTCATGCAAATCCACCAAAATTGGCAAAAGCATTGCTCCTCCCATGATCAACGCAAAACGTGCACAGACATTGATAATAAACTGAAAAATGACCGTTCCCTATCTTTATATCTCTTTTTACTATGGTTTTGTGCTCATAAGAATTTACGTTCTTTTCTTTATAGGATGAAAATTAACCTTTAACATTAGTATGCTTTGATGAATTGATAACCAGACCTTTTCATAAAACTTGAAAAGGAGTATATATAACATAATTGAGCCTATTGAAAAATATTTTTTAAAAGACTTACATTCCATTAGAATTTATAGAATTATTAAGTTGTAAAATAATTAAATTGTAAAAAATAAAGGGAATTTAATGGAACAATCGCATATTCGTCTGCTGATTATTGGTTCTGGTCCAGCTGGTTATACAGCGGCGGTTTATGCGGCAAGAGCAATGCTCCAACCGGTTTTAGTGACAGGCTTGCAGCAAGGGGGACAATTGACAATCACAACGGATGTGGAAAATTATCCAGGTTTTTCTGACCCCATTCAAGGACCATGGTTGATGGAACAAATGGCAAAACAAGCTGAGAATATGGGGACAAAAATTGTCTATGATACGATTACAAAAGCAGATTTATTGAATTATCCTTTCGTTTTATATGGGGATTTAGGAACACAATATTCTTGTAATGCACTGATTATTGCAACAGGAGCCCAAGCGCGCTGGCTTGGTTTAGAAAGTGAACAGACTTTTATGGGCGGTGGTGTTTCTGCTTGCGCTACATGTGATGGCTTTTTTTATCGGGGTAAGGATGTTATTGTTGTAGGGGGAGGAAATACGGCCGTTGAAGAGGCCCTTTATTTATCGCATATAGCAAAAAGTGTAAGTGTGGTTCATCGGCGAGAACAGTTTCGGGCAGAGAAAATTTTGCAAGATAGGTTACTTGCTTGTAATAACGTACGTGTTCTTTGGGATCATGTGGTCGAGGAAATTGTGGGGCTCCCAGCTCAGGGGAGAAAGGGCGCTGTTGTAACAGGGGCACGTTTGAAAAATGTTAAAACAGGTCATGAGATGAAAGTGGAAGCAGAGGGAATATTTATTGCCATTGGGCATGATCCTGCTGTTTCTCTGTTTGAAGGGCAACTGAAACAAAAACGAGGCGGCTATTTATGGACAAAACCGGATTCAACAGCAACAAGTATTGCTGGTGTTTTTGCAGCAGGAGATGTAACAGATGAAACATTCCGCCAAGCTGTAACAGCCGCAGGAAGGGGATGTATGGCTGCATTGGAAGCTGAACGGTTTTTAGATATGCTTAAGCGTTAATAATTCATTGAGAATATAGAAAATTTAGAGGCAGGATTAATTGTGGCGCCACCGTTGGATTGGGATAAATTAAGGGTTTTTCACGCAGCAGCAGCAGCTGGATCTTTTACACATGCTGCTCAAAAGCTTCATTTATCTCAATCAGCAGTTTCCCGACAGGTATCGGCTTTAGAACAAGAGGTTGGGGTATCTTTATTCCTGCGTCATGCGCGTGGTTTGATTCTTACAGAACAGGGAGAAACTCTTTATCGTACGGCTCATGATGTTTTGATGAAACTTGAAAGTGTACGTTTGCAATTAAGTGAAAGCTATGCAAAACCAACGGGGCATTTACGTGTGACCTCGACCTTTGGAATGGGGGCTGGGTGGATTGCAGAGCGTATGCCAGAATTTCTTAGTCTTTATCCTGATATGCAGGTTCAGCTTTTACTTTCTGATGAAGAGCTTGATTTGACAATGTGTCACGCAGATTGTGCTGTTCGTCTCCATCAACCCCAACAACCCGATCTTATACAAAGAAAACTCTTTACAATCCATATGCATGTTTATGCTTCGGAAAAGTATATTGCAAATTATGGAAAACCGGAAAAATTGTCTGAGCTCGATGAACATCGTATTATTTCGTTTGGTGAACCTGTTCCTCCTTATTTGTCTGGTTTAAATTGGTTGGAAAAGGCTGGTAGAAGTGATGGATCATTGCGTGTTTCAGTCCTACAAATCAACAATATTATTTCAATAAAGAATGCACTTATGCGTGATCTTGGGATTGCTGTGTTGCCTGATTATATCGTCAATAATGATGAGCGCTTGGTACGTCTTTTTCCTGATATGGTTGATATTCCTTCTTTTGATACTTTTTTTTGTTATCCTTATAATTTAAAGAACTTGGCAAGGTTGAATGCTTTTCGAGATTATATTTTTTTAAAAGCCCGTCAGTGGTCTTTTTAATATTCATGCCTTAATTTATAAGCAACAATTAATTGTTTTGCACCTTAAGGCTCTCCATAATATTCGTTTGTTTCAAATTTTCCCACATTGAATCAATAAAATCATTTGTTGCATGATGCTGTAAGTATACAACTTATCGATTTATAATAATATAGCGTTATTCATATTGAATTAGAAGCTTGAGTACCTTAAGCTTTTTTCATTCCAAATCTGTTTATATCGAATCAATCAACTCATTTACGAGCACATCATAAGCGGGTAAGACACGTGGATAAAAATTGTACAAAAAAGCATGCCTTTTGTGAACTGCTTCAAGTACCAAGGACAGTCGAAATACTTAAGGCTGGTAAAGTGTTGTTTAATAGTGGCGGTTTATACTCCTTACACAAGTGTAAAGATAGAGGAATTTAAAGGCCTTATCGTTATAACATTCACACGGCGCTATCGTGAGATAGGAGGTGAGAGTCTTGAGAGATGTCTCTTTAAAACAAGTGTGCCTGTTATCCTACAATAATTTTTTTGTTAGAGGTTGTGGTTACTTTTCTGATAGCTGTATGTCAAAGTATATAGAAAAAATAAACTTGAAACTTGTTTGTATGGGTTTCACTTTATTTTACGGGATTAGCTTGCTGAAAAAATCGATACCTCTTATAAGGTTGCTCAAACCATTTTAGCTCATAAGGTGGAAGGCGTTTGTGTGGATAAATATTTTTACAAAAAGGGATAAAGCGTCTTTTATAAATGCGTTCAAATATGAAGGCTATTATAACATTAAAAATTAGACAATCGTATGAGGATGATCTCTTCCTATTTAATTAAAGAGATACAAGATTGAAAAAATAAAGCTATGTGTTTATTGCATAGCAGATACGCTTAAGTCTTTATTGTGCTTCTAATTATAAAATGACATACAATGTTATCTCTTGATTATGTTGCCTCCCATTGCATTTTCTTGAGTGTTCCCTTATGAAGGTCTGTCAGATTGATTTTATCTCTGAGGATTTTCTAAATTTGCCGGACATTTGTCCGGCTTTTTTTTATTCCTAAAAGAGCACCTAGAAATTGTGATGCATGGGAAGATGGATAAGAGAAAATTTCAAAACTTATGAATATCCAACAAATTTTTTTAGGTATATTAAAGCTCAACGAGGAATTTAAGAGAGGTTTATTCTATTGTACCATAAAAACACTGTCTTTAGGAGCGTGATATAAAACATGTAAAACTTTATACATGAAGTGTTTTTTTATGAGAGTATGAGGATGAATAGTAAAAGATTGTCCATAAAACCTATAAAGTTAATCAAGTGGTTAATAGCAAAAACTTAAATTGAACTATTTACACAACAGAGAAGATAGACTCTTCTTCATTTTCTGGCAAAAAGAAAGCTGAGAAATAGAAAATGTTTCATTCTATAGGGCGATTATGTTGAAAAGTACGAGGTCTTTTTTAGTGTTCTAAATTGGATAGAGAAGGAAAATTTTATTAATTTGTGTGCTTATTTAAAGAAATATTGTTCAATGTGCCCAAATGTTCTGATACCCGTGAACAGTATCACGTAAAAGTTTTGATAAAATGGTATAAGATTCTCTATATAACTATTTTTACACTTATAAAAAAGCAGATTGAGTATGTTCATTCTTTATCAGCTTTCAGTCAGGTTGTTTTTACCTTTGAGAAGGGGGATATTTTTTACTCCTTTCTTTAGTGTTTTATAACACATTAACCTTGCTTATTGATATGTAAGACAATGATATTAAAGGATCTCAGATAGGAAGATTTGAAATAATAGAATCTTACAAGAGGATAATTCAATTTAAGAATCCAAAAATTATTATAAATCAATATTTTTCTGTATATCATTTACTGTAACTTAAGTGATTATAAAGTATAATATGATTTATATTGCGCCTAGAGAAAATAAAGAGAATCGAAGTTCAAATCAGTTCATTTTCGTAGGAGGATGAAAGGTCTCTATAGACTTTCAAATTTGCGAGAAAATATTATACGACATAAGTTTTTCTTGGAAGACTTTGGTTTATAATTTCTTATATGAAACATATGTCCAAAAACAATAAAAACAGCTAAATTTTTTAATGTATAAGGATGTCTATTTTCTAGAAATCTCTCTTTATATGGAAAAATATTGATTATAATTCAACTAAAACTTGCAAGAATAATGCTTTTTGCCTATAAATGAAAATAAAATATAGATATAATAAGCTTTATCCAAAATTCCATTTTTTATCGTATATTTATAACAACGAATGCATCGCCCCTTTTTAAGTGAGAAGAGGACAAACAAGATAATTTCTTAATGTGGATTTCTTCGCTAAGCTTGAAATTTATATTTTCCGATAGAGAAAGCTCACCAAGTTTTTCATCTCTCATGACAATAGACTGATTTATTTATTTAATCACTGAACTTTTTTGATTTTTATCTGCAGCTTCTATTTTTTCGTTATGTTTATTCATGAATATTTTTGCTGAATCAATAGGCTTTGTCCTTAATATATTTTATTGGATAGATTGATATTCGACAAAAACAATCACAAGAGATGAGGTTAAAAATTTTAAATTAAACTATTACAAAAACGTTGGATACGTGTGCAAGCTTCTTCAAGTAATTTTTCTGATGTTGCATAGGAAATACGAAAAGCTGATCCAAGTCCAAAAGCAGACCCTTGGACGACAGCAACAGCTTCTGTTTCTAGAAGTGCTATAGCAAAGTCTTCATCATTCCTAATACATTGGCCGTTTGGTGTTTTCTTGCCAATAAGTTCTGCGCAAGAAGGATAAACATAAAAAGCACCTTCAGGTGTTGGACAGTGAATGCCAGGAGTTTGGTTTAGCATGGAAACAACGAGATCACGGCGTACTTGAAAAATACTTTTATTTTTAGTGATAAAGTCTTGAGGTCCATTGAGTGCTTCGACAGCAGCCCATTGTGAAATAACACTCGTACCAGATGTTTGCTGACCTTGAATAATATCCATCGCTTTAATGAGTTCTTGTGGGCCACCTGCATAACCGATCCTCCAGCCCGTCATCGCATAGGCTTTGGAAACACCATTCATTGTGAGTGTACGCTCATAAAGCGCTGGTTCTACCTGAGCGGGAGTAACAAAGGTAAAACCTTCATACGTGAGATGTTCATAGATATCATCGGAAAGGATAAAGACATGAGGATATTTTACTAAAACATCTGTGAGTTTTTTCAATTCATGATATGTATACGCGGCCCCTGATGGATTTGAAGGAGAGTTGAAGATAAACCATTTTGTTTGGGGGGTAATGACCGCTTCTAGCTCTTGTGGTTGGAGTTTATAGGAAAATTCGGCTTTTGTTTCTAAAAAGACAGGCGTACCATCGTTAAGTGCGACCATTTCTGGATAACTCACCCAATAAGGGGATGGAATGATGACTTCATCTCCTTTATTCAAAGTTGCCATCAATGCATTA
Source organism: Bartonella sp. MM73XJBT.G (assembly GCF_028618435.1). GTDB lineage: Bacteria > Pseudomonadota > Alphaproteobacteria > Rhizobiales > Rhizobiaceae > Bartonella. The sequence continues at coordinate 91,471 of NZ_JAQISW010000003.1, read as the reverse complement.
AAGAGAATTTGTTTTCCACCGGTCCCAACAATAATTTGTTCTGGTTGATAAAAAAGGTCATTTTCCCTTTTAAACTTTGCAGAAATAGCTTGGCGCAATTCTGGAATTCCAGATATAGGAGGATATTTTGTTTCTCCCCTTCGAATAGCTTCAATGGCCGCATTTTTGATGTTGTCTGGGGTATCAAAGTCTGGTTCTCCAGCACTTAAAGCAATAACATTGCGCCCTAATGTTTTTAAGTGACGTGCTTTTTGAGAAGCAGCAATTGTTGCAGAAGGTTTGATACGAGACAGCTTGTCGGCAATAAAAGCCATAATTTAAAATCCTTATATTATATCAATAAATGATCATTGCTTTAAGAATATTCTATAAGAGATTATATTGTATGCAATAAAAAACTTCTAAAATACTCTGATATGGGTTTTTATATTGTTATTTTTTGAGAATTTTGACAGAAATTCTTCTCTTAAGGATTATACAAATATTAGAGGAAGGATAGGAATATTTTGATAAATTGTGCAAAATAGAGAAGCAGAGTTTTCTTTTATCAAGATCAATTTTGCTTTACACAAAATAAAAAAAATCTTCGTCGTTATAGACGAAGATTTTTAAAAAGAATATTGCAGAATTTAAACTTTAAAGAGCTGCAAGGTTGCCAGCGGCAAATTTTCCTGAACGACGATCTTGAAGAACATCATAAGAAATTTTTTGCCCCTCATTAAGATTGGTAAGACCAGAACGCTCAACGGCGGAAATGTGTACGAATACATCTGCACTGCCATCACTAGGCTGAATGAATCCGAAACCTTTTGTTGTATTAAACCACTTAACTGTTCCTGTAGACATAGGAAACTCCTTAGATATATAATTATATTGTATACTGAAGCTATAATTCTTCAATACGGTTGTAGATCGAAATTAGGTGGGAGAAGTTTCGTCAAAAGTGCAGAACGCACAGGAAAGAAAGTCACGTAACCGAAAATTCGATAGAACTCGTATAAAAGCCTTTAGCATAAAAAGCAAGCTTTAATTGCTATTTTATACAAAGAAAAAATCAAGAAAGACTATCAAAAAGCGTGAGCTTTTCCACATAGCAAGAAATTCAGCTGAAATAACTTTGCAGTGAACGTACTTCGAGGCACTTTTTTTTGAGTGCTTTGATCGCTTCTACGACAGCTTCGGCTCCGGCTATTGTTGTATAATAGGGGACATTTTGCATGAGTGCTGCATAGCGCAATGATTTGGAATCTGAGATGGCACTGGGCGTACTGGTTGTATTAAAAATCAATTGAATTTGGCGATTACGAATAGCATCTTCAATATGCGGGTGCCCTTCCAGAACTTTGTTGATTTTTTTTGCCACAATATGATGTTCAGTGAGAAATTTTTGTGTTCCACTTGTGGCAACAACAGAAAAGCCAAGCTCTGTTAAACGTTTTACAGGGTTTAAGATACGTTTTTTGTCTTCATCTCTTACAGAAACGAATAAAGTTCCCTCCTTAGGGAGTTTTACACCAGCTCCAAGTTGTGCTTTAGCAAAAGCAAGTGCAAACTCATAGTCAAGTCCCATAACCTCACCAGTTGAGCGCATTTCTGGACCAAGAAGTGTATCAACACCTGAAAAACGGGCAAAAGGAAATACGGCTTCCTTGACGGCAATATGGTGTTTTTTCTGTGAAGAAGGTAATCCACCATAAGCTTGGAGAGCATTGTGCAGCGTTTCTCCTGCCATAATACGTGCAGCCATTTTAGCAATAGGGCAACCAATTGTTTTTGCAACAAATGGAACCGTCCGTGAAGCACGGGGGTTGACTTCCAAGACATAAATAGTATCATCTTTAATGGCATATTGTACATTCATTAAGCCACGAACATGAAGTGCTTGTGCTAATGCTTTTGTTTGGCGCTCTAATTCAGCGACGATGCTCTGTGAGAGCGTATGGACTGGTAAAGAACACGCTGAATCACCGGAGTGGATCCCTGCTTCTTCAATATGTTCCATAATTCCCACGATCAGTGTTTCTTTGCCATCACACAGACAATCAACGTCTACTTCAATGGCTTCTGTTAGATAAGTGTCAAAGAGAAGAGGATTTTTACCAAGCAGTATATTGATTTGTCCTGTTTTATCGTTGGGATAACGAGCTTTGATATCTTCTGGAATTAATTCAGGAACACTTTCAAGTAGATAATTTTGCAAGCTTCGCTCGTCACGGATAATTTGCATAGCACGCCCCCCCAAAACATAAGAGGGACGTACAACCAATGGGAATCCTAACTCATGGGCAATGAGGCGTGCTTGCTCGATAGAGTGGGCAATTCCATTCTTAGGTTGTGTTAAGTTAAGTTTAAATAACAGTTTTTGAAAGCGATCTCTATCTTCTGCTAAATCGATGGCGTCAGGTGAAGTCCCTAAGATGGGAATATTGTGTTTTTCGAGAGCGCTTGCCAATTTCAATGGTGTTTGTCCGCCAAATTGCACGATGACTCCAACGAGATCGCCTTTTTCCTGTTCTGCTTCTAAAATAGCGATAACATCTTCTGTTGTTAAAGATTCAAAATAAAGACGATCAGAGGTATCATAGTCAGTTGAAACGGTTTCAGGATTGCAGTTAATCATAATGGCTTCAAAGCCTGCATCACGAAGGGCAAAAGCCGCGTGGCAGCAACAATAATCAAATTCAATTCCTTGGCCAATGCGGTTTGGACCACCACCTAAGATAACAATTTTTTTGCGTTCAGAAATCTGTGCTTCTGAGTGTTCTATCCCGGCAAAGGGAACTTCGTATGTTGAATACATATAGGCTGTAGGAGAAGAAAATTCAGCAGCACAAGTATCAATTCGTTTGAAGACTTGTTTAACATTTAGTGATTTTCGTAAAGCGGCGATATCATCGGGTTCTTTTCCGGTAAGGGTGGCTAATCGCGCATCTGAAAACCCCATAGCTTTTAACATACGTAAATTATCTCGATCTTGAGGTAGTCCATGGATACGGATACGCTGCTCCATTTCAATGATGGAGGCTATTTGTTCTAAAAACCACGGATCAATTTTGCTGATTTGGTGGATTTCATTTAAGGGTAAGCCTGCGCGCATAGCTTCAGCAATATAGCGTAGACGGTCAGGACTTGGTATAGCAATGGCTGAGCGTATAGAACTTTTCTCATCACCTTCAGCATGTTCTGGGATGATAATTTCATCAAGACCAGTAAGACCAGTTTCAAGTCCACGGAGTGCTTTTTGTAATGATTCTTGAAAAGTACGTCCAATGGCCATGACCTCTCCTACAGATTTCATCGCAGTTGTGAGGACAGGTGATGCCCCAGGAAATTTTTCGAAAGCAAAACGAGGAATTTTTGTCACGATATAGTCAATAGAAGGCTCAAATGATGCTGGTATCGCACCACCTGTGATATCATTTTTCAATTCATCAAGGGTATAGCCAACGGCTAGTTTTGTGGCTATCTTGGCAATGGGAAAACCCGTTGCTTTTGAAGCAAGTGCTGAAGAGCGAGAAACGCGTGGATTCATTTCAATAACAATGAGACGCCCATTTTCAGGATTAACAGCAAACTGTACATTGGATCCTCCTGTTTCAACACCAATTTCACGCAAGACCGCAATCGAAGCATTGCGCATACATTGATATTCCTTATCGGTTAAGGTGAGAGCGGGGGCTACAGTGATCGAATCACCGGTATGAATACCCATCGGATCAATGTTTTCAATAGAACAAACAATGATACAGTTGTCGTTCTTATCACGAACAACTTCCATCTCATATTCTTTCCACCCTAAAACACTTTCTTCAATTAAGACTTCTGTCGTAGGAGAAGCTTCAAGCCCTCGTTCAATAATTTCATAAAATTCAGAGCGATTATATGCAATTCCACCCCCAGTTCCACCAAGGGTAAATGAAGGACGAATAATAGCTGGAAGCCCAACAACATCAAGCGCTTGAACTGCTTTTGCTGTTGCATGGGCGATATAATGCTGTTTGCGATCAGCTTCGGTATGTCGCCAATTGCGTTCAAGTTCTTCGAGGGCTTTTTCAAGGGCTGCACCAGAAAGTTTTTCTTTAAATTCAGCACGCGTTTTTGCATATTGCTGGCGATTTTCTTCTTTCAGTTCTGTAGCATTGGCTAACATCGACCGTGGTGTTTCCAAACCGATTTTTGCCATCGCTTGGCGGAATAAAGCACGGTCTTCCGCTTTATCAATTGCTTTGGCATTGGCCCCTATCATTTCAACATGATAGCGGTCTAAAATTCCCATACGCTTTAATGATAAAGCAGTATTGAGAGCTGTTTGTCCCCCCATGGTGGGCAAAAGGGCATCGGGACGTTCGTGGGCAATAATTTTAGCAACAATCTCAGGTGTAATAGGTTCTATATAAGTTGCATCAGCGAGATCTGGATCTGTCATAATTGTGGCGGGATTAGAATTGACCAAAATAACTCGGTAGCCTTCTTCTTTTAATGCTTTACAGGCCTGTGTACCTGAATAGTCAAATTCACATGCCTGACCAATGATAATAGGTCCTGCTCCGATGATAAGAATAGATTTTATATCTGTGCGTTTGGGCATGGCTTTTTCCTATGACAAATATCCGTACACGATTGTGGCAAGAAAAATATTTAAGTTTTGAGGCTACAATCATTTTATAAGTTAAGTGACAAAGAAAGTAAGTACTAAAATGCCTTTTCCATGCTTTTTTTTCATGAAATTGAAAATAAATTCCTTTTTTGGGTTGAATAAGCTCATCAGTATATCAAAAGGATAACCTTTTATAAGAAAATAAGAGTGTTTCGAAAAATGAGAATATTCAAGAATTCGTTGGGAGTAAAACATAAACTATTATGCTTTGATGAAGTTTCGTAAAATGAAATGAGCAGTTTATCTTTTTGTTTTGTAAAACACTACTGTTTAGAGCGGTGATATAGAGTATGAAAATTACAAATGAGGTATTTTTGTTTAGAGTATGTAACAAAATTTAATCTAGGATTTGTCAGGAAAGTTTATGAAGTGAACTATATTGAAGTGTTTGACGGTGAAAACTGTGAGAAAAAAGCTGTTTCATTTAAAGATTGGTCTGGTTGCAGTCCTAGTTCTTTAGGGGAAGAAGAAAGCTAATCTCTGTCTTTTTTCAGACCATAAAATAGTGAGGATGTATTTTAATACCATAATGAAGAAGATAATTTCAGGATAATCATATTTGAGTTTAAAAGATAGTAAATATTCTCCCTTTATTTTATAGGCTATGTTCAAAACTTTTTAAAATATAGAGAAAGTTAAAATGCTGAATATTTCGCAAAAGAAAATATTCTGTCTGGAAGATGTGTCCATAGGAAAACTTTTGGTGGCTAAATCTCAAAAGGGGATTTGTTATACTGCGTTAGGAGATACCACAGAGCAATTATTACAGGAGTTTACAGTACGCTTTGGTGACGTACAACAAGTTGTGGGTGACAATGCATTTAAGAAAGAGGTTGCGCATATTATAGCCATGATAGAAACGCCTAAGTTGGTAAAAAAATATAATTTTTCCTTAGATATAAATGGTACAGTTTTTCAACGACAAGTATGGACACAATTATGTGATATACCGTGTGGTGAAACAATTTCTTATAAAGCATTAGCGCAATACATTGGTATGCCAAATGCTTTTCGTGCAGTTGCGAATGCATGTGCACGTAATGAATTGGCTATCATTATTCCTTGTCATCGTGTTGTACGTAAAAATGGTTTTATTTCAGGGTATCGTTGGGGCGTTAAACGGAAACAGATTTTGTTACAACGGGAACAAACAGAAGAAATTAAAAACAAACTTAATTTTGTGTGATGGGCATTATAATCGTTACCGTTGTTCCTTTCATTTCTTTTGAAGTAATTTCAAGTTTCCCTTTGTGTAGTTCTAATAAGGAGCGTGAAATGGCCAATCCAAGACCTGAGCCTGTATGGGATTTCGTAAGCTGATTTTCAACTTGTTCAAAAGGTTGCCCAAGTTTTTTGATGGCAGATTGCGGAATACCAACGCCTGTATCAGTAATTTTAAAAATAAGATTATCTTTTTTCTTGAAAGCGCAGACATCAATATTTCCACCAGAAGGTGTAAATTTAACAGCATTAGAGATGAGATTAAGGAAAATCTGTTTCATGGCACGCCCATCAACTTCAGCATGAAGTTCTGGGGTGATGTTTGTTGTAACAGTAATATTTTTTTCTTGAGCCTGTGGTGTAAGTGTTCGTACTGCTTCACTAATGATGGGCTCAAGATCAGTATTTTTACAATCAAGCGTAAATCTTCCGGCTTCGATTTTTGACATATCAAGGATATCATTGATAAGAGTTAGAAGATGCGTTCCTGAATTGTAAATATCATGCATATATTCCTTATAGCGCTGTGAACCAAGAGGACCAAAAGTCGATTGTAACATGATATCTGAAAAGCCGAGAATAGCGTTCAGAGGTGTGCGCAATTCATGAGACATGTTGGCTAAAAATTCTGATTTAGCCTTATTCGCACTTTCTGCACGCTCTTTTTCTGCTTTCAGACTTTTATTCAGTTTTTCCACTTCTGTTGCACGTTGTTGAGCACTCCCTCTAGTGCGTTTGAGTTCTTGAATAAAAGAAAAAAGACGCCTTTCACTGTCCTCAAATTTTTCCTGTTGTTGTTTGAGTTCAGAAATATCAGTACCAATACAAACCAATCCTCCATCTTGGGTTCGCCGTTCATTAATTTTAAGCCAACAACCATCTGCCGTTTGGCGAATACTGGTTAAATTACCGGTACCATCATCTTTGAGGGGATATTCACTGAGCGCAGGGCGAGCCATGGCTTCGACGGTTGCACGTTGGATCCCTGATTGTAGAATTTGTTTAGGAATAGCAGCATATTCGCAAAATTTGCTATTGGACATGACTAAACGTCCCTCAGCATCCCATAAGACAAAAGATTCTGAAATATTTTCAATCGCGTCACGGATACGAAGGTCAGCTTGCGCTGTTTGTTCAGCTAATTGTTGCTGTTCACTAATGTCGAAGGAAATACCAACTAAATGGGGGTCTTCTTCTTCAGTAACTTCGGCGCGAAGTCGCATCCATACATAATGGCCATCAGCATGCCGCATGGGAACATTGATATCGATATGCTTTTTTTTGCCTCCCATTAATTCTTGAGCAAGGTTAAAAAAATTAGCATCATTGGGATTGATAATGGCGCTAATTTGAGAAATGGAGAGCAATGCATCTTGAGGGACATAGCCAAGCATTTCATACATTGCTCGTGACCAATAGACACGTCCACTTGCCATATTCCAATCCCATAATCCACAACGCCCACGCATCATTGCCATATCAATACGGTTTTGAGTTTTTTCAGAAATAAGATCTATCTTACGTGCTCGTAAAAGTTGATTATAATAAGCATAAAGAAGGGCAAGAATAATACCGCTTGTTCCAATAAAGAGGGTTACATTAAGCGAAAAAAAATTGCGCCATTCCATAGCACTATCTTGCATCTTTTCGCTAATGAATACGCCATATTGCCCGTTTTTTGTTTGATGAAATGAAGCAAGGGCAGGGGTATCCTTGCCTATTGTAATTTTTATAACTCCAGCCTGTTGTCCAAGAGATTGTAAAGCAATGCTCTCAGAGATAAAATCTTGCAGAGGCTTTCCTAAGACGATCTCTGAACTGGACGAAGCCAAGACATTGCCTTTTTGATCAACAATGGCGATTAAAGTGTTGCGATTAATAAGATCTTGATTACGAGAAATGGTGAGGATATTTTGCAAATGATTATGAGAAAGGGCAGAAACTTTTCCTTTCTGGGAAATAACCAATAAGTCACGATCAATAGTATTGGTAATATGAGATGCTAAGAGAGCGAGGGTAAAACGCGTGCTTTTATCAATTGTATTGCGCCAATCATAAATTGATACAAAACGAATGACTGCAAGAACAATGAGAAATGCGACAATAACAAATGGAATTGAGCGTCGTAACCAAGGTTCAATAGAGAGAAGCTTTTGATAAGCAGAGCCATAAAGCAGATGAATACGCTTCGTCTGCGCTTTATGACTTTGAGCGCTTGATTTTGAATCAGCATATATTTCCGTTGGCGCATGATATGCGTCCAATTTAGTCATCTCTTGTTCCTTTAATTCCGGAATGATATGATTTAAAAACTGCTTTGATCTTCATGAGTAAACCCCATAAAGTGCAGTGAATCAAAACAGGAGTCTTCTGTCCAGTCTTTTTTTAAAAAAAAGTATTTTACTTTTACGGATGTGGAATATGAAAAGAAAAAGTATTTGAAACATAACCGATAAACAGACTTGGATTGCCTGTTTATCGGTTTAATGGTGATCGAGATGTTTTTAAAATTTATTTAAAAATATTATAATAAATTGATTTAAAATATTTTTTTGTTTCAAGTAAGCAGACGATTGATGATATCAGAGACATCGCTTGATAATTTTGGTGCAGCAGCGATTGTTTTTAATTCAGTTTCAAGTTTTTGTTTCCGAATGGGTTCTAATTGCCGCCAAGAACGCATCATGGTTAATAATCGTGAAGCAAGCTGTGGATTTTTTTTGTCAATTTCTAAAATGATTTGGCAAAGAAAATGATAAGATGCTCCATCCATTCTGTTGAAACCTGTGGGGTTATGAGAGGCAAAGACACCGATCAAGGACCGTACACGATTAGGATTATCCTTTGAAAATAGGGGATGTTGCATGAGCTTTTGAACATTCTCGAGTGTTGATGCGCCAGAAACTATTGCTTGAATAGAAAACCATTTATCCATAACCAAAGGGTCATGCCGATAGCGGTTTTCAAAATCACTTAAAGCATTTTGTGCCTGCTCACTTTCATTAAAACGCTTTACGAGAATAGCAATACTCGCCATTCGGTCAGTCATATTATCAGCTATTGCATATTGTGTCGCAGCACGATTTGGGACAGCCTCAGCAATGGAAAGATAATCCAGGATGATATTCTTGAATGCTCGTTTTCCAGCTTGTTCAGTATTTGGTGAATAGGGTTCTTGGCTTTGCATTTGTTCATAGAACTTTGCTAGGAGCTCTTGATGTGTTTTTGCAAGTGAAGCTAAAAACTGATTGCGAACATGATGAATACGATCTGGGTCAACATTTTGACCGATTGTATGAGCAAGTTCAACCTCACTTGGTAAATTTAAACAGAAAGCACGAAATTCAGGCTCTAAGCTTTCATCTGTTAGGATCGTTTCAATCAGCTTTAGCAAAGTAGGGGGGAATGTTGCTTTTGCTTGTGTTTTATCTTGAATACTTTCAATCAAAGCTTGTGTCATTAATTGATTAAGAGACTGCCAGCGATTAATGTGATTATCATCATGTTTTGCAAGAAAAATAAGTTCGCTTTCATTGAATGGCGTGTGTAGAATGATTGGCGCAGAAAAATCACGCAGTAGTGATAAAACAGGTTTTTCACGCAAGCCTTTTAATGTAAAGGTTTGGCTTTCTTTGGACAACAGCATAACCTCTGATTGAATATCTGTCTCTGCTTCATGAGCGAGGCTTTTTCCATTAGATCCTAATAAGCCAAATGCAATAGGGATAAGCATAGGCTTTTTTGTATTTTGTTGGGGTGTTGCGGGAATATGTTGCTTTGCATGAATTGTTAAAACACCATCATGATAATGACTGTCGATTTCTACGTTGGGGGTTCCAGCTTGTTCATACCACAGCATGAATTGAGAAAAATCACGGCCAGAGACTTCAGCAAAACAGGTGATAAAATCTTCAATGGTACAAGCTTGTCCATCATGTCGTTGAAAATAAAGATCCGTGCCTTTACGAAATAGGGAGGGACCTAAAATCGTTCGTATCATGCGGACAACTTCAGCACCTTTTTCGTAAACCGTTGTGGTGTAAAAATTATTAATTTGGTTATATTGACGAGGACGGACAGGATGAGCAAGAGGCCCTGCATCTTCAGCAAATTGTGTAGCCTTTAATGTTTTTACATTTTCAATTCGCTGTAGGCTGCGTACATTTTGATCTGATGAAAATTCTTGATCACGATAAACAGTGAATCCTTCTTTTAAACAGAGTTGAAACCAATCGCGACAGGTAACACGATTACCGCTCCAATTATGGAAATACTCATGAGCAATGACGCGTTCAACATTTCTATAATCCTGATCGGTTGCTGTTTCAGGATCGACAAGAACATATTTATCATTAAAAATGTTAAGACCTTTGTTTTCCATTGCTCCCATGTTAAAGTCTGAAACAGCAACAATATTGAAAACATCAAGATCATATTCGCGCCCGAAACATTGTTCATCCCAACGCATGGAACGTTTGAGCGCATCCATTGCATAAGCAGCGCGTTTAGTTTTTCCTTTTTCTACATAAATACCAAGCTCGACACGTCGTCCAGATGCAGTTGTAAAATGGTCTTCTAACTTATCAAGATCACCACCTACCAAAGCAAAGAGATAAGATGGTTTGGGATAAGGATCTTCCCAAACGGCAAAATGGCGATTATTTTCTAAAGTTCCTGTTTCCACGAGATTACCGTTTGAAAGTAAGATTGGGATTGTTTGAGAGTCTGCTTCAATTTTCACTTTATAGGTAGAAAGAACATCTGGACGGTCGTAAAAGTAAGTCATACGACGAAAACCTTCTGATTCGCATTGTGTGCAATAAACACCATTTGAAAGATAAAGTCCCATAAGTTGGTGGTTGCTTTCAGGATTTACTTCCGTAACCAATTTCAATATAAAAGGAACTGCGGGTGGCGTTGTAATTTCTAAACGTGAAGGCGTAACGTGATAAGTATTTGGGGCTAATGTCTCATCATTAATTGCAACAGAAATTAAAGTAAGGTCATCACCTGAGAGCACAAGAGGTATTAATTCTTTTGTTTCGTGACGGGGTTCAATAGACAATATAGCTGTAATATAAGTTTTTGTTGGTGCCAATTGGAAAAAAAGTTGTGTTTTGGGGATAGCATAAGGGGTTGGCTGGTAGTCTTCCAAATTATAAATAGATGTTACTGGCTGTTCCATAGTTTCTCCCATTCCTATTTTTAGAGTTAAAGAAGGTATTTAATTTTAGAGTCAAAGAAGATTAAAGAATTAAAAAAGGTTATCGAGGCGATTTTTTACTTCTAAGAAGTCTATCCATGTAAGCTTCTTTTGACTAGGGGTTCTAAGAAGGTAAGCAGGATGGAAAGTTGGCATAACAGGTATTTTTATATTATCCTCACTTTCATAAACATGCCATTTCCCTCGTGTTCGGATAATCCCACTTTGAGATCCGGTTAGAAACTGTGCAGCAACGCCTCCCAGTGCTATAAGCACACGAGGACGTGCTAAATAAATGTGCCGTTCAATAAAAGGGCGGCACAAGGCAATTTCTCTTGGTGTTGGTGTACGATTTCCTGGTGGACGCCAAGGAATAGTGTTGGCGATGTATACATTATTTCTTGTTAAGCCAATTGATGCGAGGATTTTATTCAATAACATTCCTGCTTTACCTACAAAAGGAAGTCCTTGTATATCCTCTTCTCGTCCTGGAGCTTCGCCTATAAGCATCAAAGGGCTTCCTGCTGTTCCATCTGAAAAACAGGTATTTTTGGCTGTTAATTTTAATGAACAGCCATTAAATGCAAGAAGAGCAGACTTTAATTCATCAAGTGTCTTTGCATTTTTGGCACTTTCTATAGCAGTAGGTTCGTTTTGTATAGCCCTCGAGTTATGGAGTGGATGATGATTTAATTTTACGATTGGAGATGTTTTGGGGGATGTTTGTTGATTATGAGAAATGTTCACAACAGGTGTTAATTTTCTCTCTGAACAAGCAGACTGCTTAAAACGATCAACCGGTAAATCTGTCAGAACAGCATCTGCACCACTCTCTTTATAAAAGCTTAAGAGTTCTTCATAGGAAATTGGGTACGGCGTTTGGTTTAACATTTTATTTTTTCTAATGATCTAACAGTTATAGATCAAAAAAATTATCCTTCAAGAATTGGCTTAGATCCGTTATTTTAGCTTTTTAAACAAATTAATTTCCCTATGGTAAAAGAACTTTCACTTTTATGCAAGTGATTAAATAATAAAATCTTGATCATTATATTTATATTTAATAATGAATAAAAATTATATTATATATTATTTTAGAATAAATTTAATTATAAAAGTAATATTTTATATTTTATTAATATTAATACTATATGTATAAATAAAATAAATAAATATTACTTTTATATAAACTTATATTATTTAAAAACTGTTTTTACAATGGGTTAAAAGCAATGTGTGGGTGTATGCTTTTGCTTTTTTTACAGCTGAAATAAGTGATTCATTGAGTGCTAAATGGGCTGCAATAGCACTTGAGAGAATACACCCTGTTCCACGCATTGTTCTTTTTAAACGTGGAGCAGAAATATTGATAATTTCCACTTTGTCAATGAAGCTATCAATTGCAAGAGGTCCTTCAGCATGCCCCCCTTTTACTAAAATAGAACGAGCGCCCAATGACAAAAGTTTTTTTGCTTGTTGTATTGTCTCTTCATGATGAGATGCCAGTGGGGTTTGACTAAGAAGAGCGAGTTCATTTCTATTGGGTGTTAAAAGAGTAACATATGGGAGAAGCTGATTGATCATAATTTCTATGATTTTTTCCGTAGTTAGTTTTCCTCCTGACGAGGCAACCAGTACAGGATCAAGAATAACGGGAATATGGGGATAATCTTTAAGCACATTACAGATTGCTGCTATAATTGCTTGATTTCCTGTCATGCCAATTTTTATTGCACTGACTGGATGGGCTTCTAGAGCACAGCGCATTTGTGCGGCAACAAGTCTTTCACTCATTGGAACAATTTCAGCAACGTGATGATCATCTTGTACGTTAACACAGGTAATGGCTAAATTGGCTTTTATGTGAAAATATGCAGCTGTTTCTATATCACGAACAATGCCAGCCCCTCCCGTTGGATCGGTGCCAGCCACAATAAGAATAGAAGGCTTTAACGCCATGGCTGTGTCACCTTGAGCCATTGTTCTACTCGCTCTTCGGGTTTTTTATGGAGGATAATATCGGTGACAACAGCAGCACTATTAGCCCCTGCTTTCAAAACATCTATTGCGCGTTCTGGATTTAAGCCACCAATACCAACAAAAGGTAAAGCACCAATCCGTTTTCTCCATTGTTTGATTTTTTCTAATCCTTGAGGTTGCCATTTCATTTTTTTTAAGATTGTCGGATAAATAGGACCAAGAGCAATATAGTCAGGATGAACAGAGAGGGCTATATCCAATTCTCGGTTATCATGGGTGCTAAGACCAAATCTTATACCATTTTTGCGAATTGCAGGAAGATCAGCATTACGTAGATCTTCTTGTCCAAGATGAATAAAATCGCATTTTTCATCAATGGCTATACGCCAATGATCATTAATAATTAACTGTGCTCTCCATTGATCACAGATGTTTTTTGCGCGCTTGATATGTTGACTGATTATTTGAAGGTCTTTATTTTTCATACGCAATTGTATGAGTTTGACACCAAGAGGAACTAAGTGTTCAACCCAATCAGCATTGTCAACGATGAGGTAGAATGGATCCAATTTCATCAAAATACCGCTTTACCAATAACGGGTGTTGAAGGAACCGCTACGTTGCGTGCTTCGAGAATACCTGCTTTATATCCCATACGTCCTGCCTGAATAGCTTTAGAAAATGCTTCAGCCATTAAAACAGGATTACCTGCTTTAGCAACTGCGGTGTTAAGAAGCACTGCGTCATAGCCCAGTTCCATAGTAACTGCCGCGTGGGATGGACGCCCAATGCCAGCATCAATTACAAGAGTGATATCAGGAAGGTAAGCACGGATAGAACGCAGTCCATCGATATTATGAGGGCCTTTAGCAGAGCCAATAGGAGCGCACCAAGGCATAATGACTTGGCATCCAACATCGAGAAGCTTTTCAGCCACAATGAGATCATCAGTTGTATAGGCAAAGATTTTAAAATCTTCACTGTTTAAAATTTTTGCTGCTTCAATTAAAGAAAAAACATTGGGCTGTAAGGTATCATGATTACCAATAATTTCGAGTTTAATCCAAGAGGTTTTAAAGAGGTCTCGTGCTAAATGGGCTGTCGTCACCGCTTCTTTAACAGTGTAACAACCTGCGGTATTGGGAAGTATCGTTATATCGAGCTCTTGAAGAAATTGCCAAAACTGTCCCCCTTGTTTTCCCCCCGCGCTTTCTCGACGTAATGAAACGGTTATAATTTCTGTACCAGATTTACAAATAGCATCACGCAGAATTGCAGGGGAGGGATATTGTGCTGTACCTAACATAAGACGGGACGAGAATGCACGTCCATAAAGATTCAACATAAATATTAGCCTCCTTGCATTGGGCTTAAAACTTCAATTTTATCTCCCTCATGCAAGACAAATTGGCTTCGCTCACTTACAGGAACAACTTCCGCATTAACAGCAGTTGCGAGCCAATTTCCTTCATACCCCAATTCCACAAGTAAGAGATTGAGAAAAGTGGCTTCTGTTTGAATTTTTTCACCATTAACAAAGATTTGCATGTTTTATTCCAATGCCAATTTCACCGCGCGTTTTGCTATTTCTGGAGACAAAAGAAAACCATGTCTATAAAATCCATTTATAGAAATATGATTACCATATTTGTATACAGAAGGGAAGTTATCAGGATAAGCGGGACGAACCCCAATACCAGATTCAACAATTTCTGCTTCAGCAAAAGCAGGGTGCAATGTATAGGCAGCGTTAAGCAATTCCATCATTGATCTCACGGAGATGGCACCATCAAAGTCACTTTCAATCATCGTTGCGCCAATCATAAAAATATTATCTTGTCGCGGAACAATGTAGAGTGGGATGCGTGGATGAAGAAGACGAATTGGGCGAGAAAGTTTAATATCCCTACAGCGTATGAGCAGCATTTCACCTCGAACACCGCGGATATTTTTGTCTTTTCCCAAACGAGCTATGCCTGTTGCATCAATGACCATATCAAAATTTATTTCAGATGTTTTGACATTAACAAAACATGCACCGTTTTTTATCAGGTTTTCTTTTAAAGCAATGAGCGCTTTACGAGGATCAAGATGGGCTTCATTTTCATAAAAAAGCGCATGGTTAAAACGTTCTGCAAGATCGGGTTCAAGACGCGCTATTTCTTCACCGTTTATAATTCTATGATGATGTGTCCGCGCTGAAAATCGTTCGAGTTCTACCTTATCTCGTGCTGGTGCGACAACTAAAGTTCCTTTTCTTATGACAAGATCTGGAAATATTCTGCACCACCATTGTATGGCTTGTACACCGAGATCTTCAACTATTTGCTCAGCATTTTCTCTTTCACAATAAGGCGCTAGCATTCCTCCTGCATACCAACTTGCCGTTCCTATAGGAGAAGAAGGAGAAGCCGATACAGTAACATGAGCGCCTTTTTGTTGTAACATAAAAGCAACCGTTAAACCACCGACCCCTGCACCTTTGATAAGAATATTCTTCAACTGTTGACTCTCTTTTTTTGAGGTGCTTCGACATAAAGGTCACCGCTTTCTTGATATTTTTCAGCCATAGCAACCATACCTTCACCTTTTGTCTTTTGGAGTGATGCAGCATCACGAATATCATGAGAAATACGCATAGAACAGAATTTGGGTCCACACATAGAACAAAAATGCACCAACTTATGCGCATCTTTAGGCAATGTTTCATCATGAAAGGCACAAGCCGTTTCTGGATCAAGAGAAAGGTTGAATTGATCATACCATCTAAAGTCAAATCGTGCACGTGAGAGAGCATTATCGCGCAACTGTGCTCTGGGCAAACCTTTTGCAAGATCAGCAGCATGAGCGGCAATTTTATAAGTGATGACTCCGGTTTTGACATCATTTTTATCGGGAAGCCCTAAATGTTCTTTAGGTGTTACATAACACAACATAGCGGTTCCAAACCATCCAATCATAGCTGCACCAATAGCAGATGTAATATGGTCATAACCAGGAGCGATATCAGTTGTAAGAGGTCCCAAAGTATAAAAAGGGGCTTCATGACAAAGATCAAGTTGCTGTTCCATATTTTCTTTAATTTTGTGCATTGGAACATGCCCTGGTCCTTCAATCATAACCTGTACATTTTTTCCCCAAGCAATTTTTGTCAATTCTCCTAAAGTCTTAAGTTCAGCAAATTGTGCTTCATCATTAGCATCAGCAATAGAGCCAGGGCGTAATCCATCTCCTAAGGAAAGAGAGATATCATAGGTGCTTGCAATATCACAAATTTCATCAAAATGTTCATAAAGAAAGCTTTCTTTATGATGATGAAGACACCATTTCGCCATAATAGAACCACCCCGTGAAACGATACCCGTTATACGATCAATGGTCATCGGAATAAATGGTAATCTTAAGCCAGCATGAATCGTAAAATAATCAACGCCTTGTTCTGCTTGTTCTATAAGGGTATCACGGAAAATGTCCCATGTTAAATTTTCAGCAATACCTTGTACTTTTTCGAGTGCTTGATAAAGAGGAACAGTTCCGATGGGTACAGGAGAATTTCGAATAATCCACTCACGGATATTGTGAATATTCCGTCCTGTCGAGAGATCCATCACTGTATCTGCACCCCAACGAATAGCCCAAACCATTTTATCAACTTCTTCTGCCATTGAAGATGTTACGGCAGAATTCCCAATATTGGCATTAATTTTAACACGAAAATTGCGTCCAATAATCATTGGTTCACATTCTGGATGATTGATATTCTGGGGAATAATGGCGCGTCCGTTTGCAATTTCATTCCGAACGAATTCCGCAGTATAAATTTCTGGTATTTCTCCATTCAATGGACTTGATTGCGCTTGTTGTTGATCATTTATGGCTAACCCTTCATTTTCTCGTATAGCGACATATTCCATTTCTTCTGTAACAATACCTGCACGCGCATATGCCATTTGTGTAATTTTTTTGCCATTTTTTGCACGCAAAATAGATCGTTTTTTTTCAAAGGCAGGTATAGGAGAGCTCGTTAATCCATTATCTTCAGGTTTAATTGGGCGTGCAGGATAAGGTTCAGTATCATCACGCCTAGAGAGCCAAGATGAGCCAATTGCGGGTAAACCTTTTGTAAGATCAATGATTGCATCTTTGTCGGTATAGAGGCCAGAAGTATCGTAAACATTTAAAGGTTTTTCACCGCTCCCATTGGTTAATAAAATTTCACGCAATGGAACACGCACATCAGAAAAAAGAGGACTCTGTTGATAAATTTTGCGTGAGGCGGGAAAGGGGCTACAACTGATTGATGGAATATTTTTGGGCACAAATTTTTTCCTTCTAAACACAGAGTTCAAAAACTAAGGTGTATGGGGATATATAAATGATCAATTATGTCCTCTTGAATGAAGAAATACTTATAACACTTTATAGTTAAGTGATCTCCAATAAAGCTTAAGAAAATTTATTTTGAAAAGATTAATGCAATATCTAAATAATATCCGCACTCCCCCATATAAACACTTTTGTTAGCATCAGTATGATTGGCTTAAATACGGACATTGTCAATCACAAAGATATTATTTTTAATGATTTTGGTATATTTTTTAAGAATGAAAAGAGGCATTATGAAGTGATAAACTATAATATTAAGAAGTTGTCTTTGATAGCTGAGGGGGTAGAAAATGTTAAATCGATCGAATGTTTTTATCTGAATTGATGAAGCATATAAGTTAGAAAAATAGTTTGAAGAAGGCTTACTTTGATATCGTCATCAATTAAGGAGAACACCAATAATTGCGTGATTATGTTCAGAAGGATTTATTGTTCTTGCAAAAAAAATATACCTGTAATAAAATATATATGTAGGGAGAGGGCTGTTCTAAGTGAGGGAGGAGGACAGGCGGTTACAGGCTGTTGGCTTTTAAAAGAATCGACGAGATCTATTCATAAAAGCTTGGGGGGAAGTGTATTTCTTATCCGGATCGGATACAACTTTTAGACTTGAGGAAAGTCTGTAATCTTTCCTTAGCATTTCAGTTCACTGAAGGAAAGAAATTATCATATCAAATATATTCTCTATGATACAGTGAGGCTGAACAGAAGTCTGTTCAAAAAAACATTGGTATTGATCTCGTAACACAAATTCAGAAATAAATTGAATGAATAGGGTGTCTGCGTGTAATAAAAACATAATGAGGCATGCAAAGAATTTGAAGCTAAACTTTTGAGTTTTTTAAATACAAATGATAGTCAAAAAAAAGATTTGACGTATTGAACAAATAAAACGTTTCATTAAAAATTTAAATCAGCAATTTTCTATGCAGATGACAAATTATTGCATTTAATAATGGTTATATGAATCCATAGTAAGGAAAAGTTTGAACAGTATTTGTAAAACTTTGCAACAAGATCCAAGATTTTAAAATACAACTATATAACGATAGACAAAATAAAATACCAAATAATATCAAGTGAGCTGCTACATTACGCATTAGAAATGGAATCATTAAGATTGATATTATGAAAAAAGTCTTATGAAATTAGCTTATTAAATTGAAAGGAGTAAAGAGAGAAAGAATGCATAAAATACAGATGGTCAGTGGTTATGATGTACCAATGTGGTGACATATTTTAGAGCACAGAACGAGAAATTATTAGAAAAACGATGAAAATAATGGGGGATTTATAATGTCTAATATTTACGATTGGTCGTTAAAGGCTGATGAAAATGCTCATTCAGATAATATTATTAATTGGTCAGAAGGCCAGCCACCTAGTTCTGTCAATGATAGTGCGCGGGCGATGATGCAGCGCGTGCGTGAATATCTTGCAGATAATGGTGGATCTATTGAATCAAGCTTTATGATCAATGCGGAAGATAAAACAACATTAATTACCTTAAAGACAGTTTCACCGATAAAGAAATATAACAATGATATCATCATACGCTTTAAGTCCCATGGCGTGAATATTGGCACGACGACAATAAAAGTTAATAGCATGGGAGAAAAACCTATCTATAAAGCGACGAATACAGGTGTTATACCGTTAGAAGGGGGAGAGCTACAAACAGACGGTATTTATGAAATGGTATATAATGGCAATATTCTAATGGAGGGTCGAGATGGTTGGTATTTATTAAACCCTACACCACCAAAGATAGAATTTTTTCCGGCTGGATTCATTGCAACATTTGCTATGCAAGAAGTGCCAACCGGTTGGCTTTTATGTGATGGTAAGGCCTATAAGCGTGAAGATTATCCGCAGTTATTTAAGGCTATAGGTGATAAATGGGGAAAAGGCAATGAAACAACCTTTAAAGTTCCAGACTTTAGAGGTATGTTCTTACGTGGCTTTGATAATGGTCGGGGCTTAGATGGTAATAGAAAATTTGCCGATGAACAACAAGATAGCATAAAATCGCATACGCATATTGGTATCATTGAAGAATCAGGTGAACATACGCACAATTTTCAGTATAAAGGCGTTGGATGGCCAACTGGTAATATTGGGAGACTCCCGAATTATTATACCTATAATGCCACCTTGCAAGGGACAACAGATTCTGCTGGTGCACATACACACAAGATAACTCTTGCCCATACGGGTGAGGCTGAAACGCGCCCTGTTAATACAACAGTCGTCTATGCTATAAAGTCATGAGTATGATTGGGAAATACAGAATCTATGTCATTTGATAATTTTGTTAACGCGGAATTACTCCGCGTTATTTTTATATATAAAGATGGAACCTATACGGTTCATATGATACTTAAGAGAGACAAAAAAAATTTTAAATAGAGAAAGAAAAATGTGATCATATTTGATATTCTTATTGGCTATAGAGAGTGGTAAATGATTATTATAAATCAATATTTATCTATTGATAAAAACAGCTAAAGCACATGGTTATGAAAAGAATAATGCCACTAAAACTACAAATAAATCTTCTATAGATTTAGAGAAAAGAGTTCATTAAAAAATAAAACAGACTCTTGGATATTGCGTGTTTTATTTCTCTCAAGGATTTTAATTTTTAGATTGAAGCGGATAGCTTTGTGATCTCATTTCATAGGGGGACGCTGTTTGAGGGAGTACAAACGGGACATCTTCTTTAGGCAATTCAGAAACATTTAAGAAACAATGGTAAACATCGTGGAGATTTTGTGTTGTCAAAACAGCAGAAGAATTTCCTTCACAATAAATCTCGCCCTTCTTGAGTAAGATCATGTTATCTGCATAATGTGCTGCAAGGTTGAGATCGTGAAGAACAGCAAGAACGCCACCACCAGAATGGGCAAATTGTTTTGCAATGTCCATAACGATAATTTGATGTTGAATATCGAGGCTAGCAATAGGTTCATCTAATATCATCCAACGAGGAATTCCATTATAAATAGGTTTCCAGATTTGGCAAAGAACACGCGCAAGTTGTACGCGTGCTTGTTCTCCACCTGATAATTGATGATAATACAGGTTACCGTAATCAGACAGGTCAACACGTTCTAAAGCTTCTTGGATAAGATTTTGCAATTCGGCTTTGGCAATAGTAACTTGGTTTACAGAAAGTCCAAGCCCCACAACTTCATGAACTAAGAATGGAAATACGAGCGTTGTTGATTGTGGTAAAACGGCTCGCATTTTTGCCATTTCATAAGTTTTTGTTTGGCGGACATCATAACCATTTAAAGTTATTTTTCCACTGTAAGGAATTTCTCCACTTAATGCTTTAACAAAAGTACTTTTCCCTGATCCGTTGGGACCGATAATGATGGTAAAAGCGCCACTTTTAGCTTGAAGGTTAACGTGATTAAGAATCTGTTTCTTTCCGCGCTGAACGCAAATGTTTGTCGCCTCAATCATGAAAAGTTTGTTCCTCGTTTGCATATAAGGATCCACAGGAAGAAGGGAGCACCGAAAAGTGCTGTTACGATTCCTATTGGCAATTCTGCTGGGGCAACAATTAAGCGTGCAAATGTATCAGCAAAAATAAGTAATGCTGCCCCTAAGAGAGCAGAGTAAGGAATGAGATAGCGGTGATCAGGACCAATGAGCTGACGTAAAATATGAGGAACAATAATTCCAATAAAACCAATACCACCACTGACAGAAACAGCACTTCCACACATAAGAGCAACAAGGGGAATAGCAATATTTTTAACGCGTTGAACAGAAAAACCGATATGACCAGCAACGGCTTCACCAAGCGCAAGAGCATTCAGAGCTCTTGATAAAAAGGGGGAGAAAAGAAGACCAACAAAGACGAAAGGGAGAACAAGCCATACTTTCAACCACGTTGCACCTGCAAGAGAGCCAAGACTCCAAAAAGTGATATCGCGTAATTGTTGGTCATTTGCGATAAAAATCAACGTTCCGACAACTGCACTGCTTAAGGCCCCAAGGGCAATACCGGCAAGCAACATGGTTGCAATAGAAGTAAAGCTATGATGGGTAGCTATTATGTAGAGGACAATCGTTGATAAAAGCCCCCCAAAAAAAGCACCTATGATAACTTTATACGGTTCTAGAAAAGGTGCAAATGAAATAGGAAGGGAAAACCCTACAACAATTGCTAAAACAGCACCAAGACCGGCTCCTGCTGATACCCCCACAATTCCAGGGTCTGCAAGAGGATTACGGAAAAGTCCTTGCATCAGAACCCCAGAGACAGCTAAAGACGCTCCGATCAATAGCCCTAAGATAACGCGAGGAAGCCTTATATCAATAAATATGAGATAATCACGTGTTCTACGACTAACAGAAAATTCTTGCGTAAACATGCTATAAAGAAAATCAAAGAGTGAAGTATTTGAAGCACCATTTAAAAGCCCGCTTAAAATACTAAAAACGAGGAATATTATGAGACCGAATAAGAGTATTTTTCTTAAATTTTCACGCTTTATTTTTTTCTGTTTTTCTGTTTCAGATGCATAAATCATGGACAGCTTCTCTACCAATTCTATCCGTTTTTATCGTTTTTGTTTGTACCATAAAGCATATGAATAAGTTCTCTTGATGCATCTGCAGTGCGTGGACCAAATCCTAAAAGGTACATAGCATCCATTTGTTTAATAGCGTGATTTTGGGCGGCAGCTGTTGCTTGAATTGCTGGTATAGCTAAAAGCTTTTCAAGATTAACAGATTTTCCACTGTGTGTTATAAGCAAAATAACATCAGGATTTGCTTTCAATAACGCTTCGTTATTGAGAAGTTTATACCCTTTATAATCAGTAATGGCATTGAGACCACCTGAAAGTTTTATGATACCATCAGCGGCTGTATCTGTTCCAGATGCCATAACGCGTCCATTTTGCACAGACAAAATAAAAAGGACTCGCTTTTGTTTTGTTACCTTTGCCAAAAGAGCATCATTGTCTACAAAGTCACGGCTTACTTTTTGAATTAATGCAGCGGCTTGCTCTTCACGATGGATGGCTTTTCCAACGAGACGAATTTTTTCTATAACACTTTCTCGAGAATAGCTTTCTGGTATAATCACGATAGGGATTGATGTTTTTTTGAGAATTTCAATTGTTGAAGGAGGCCCACTTCCTTCAATGAGCAAGATACCTTCTGGAGCAAAAGACAGAACACTTTCAGGTGAAAGAGCACGCATGTAACCAAGTACAGGAAGCTTGAGGGATTCTTTGGGATAAACACTTGTACTATCACGGGCAACAAGTTGATCTTGTGCACCTAATGCATAAACAATTTCTGTCAGAGAACCACCAATAGAGACAATTCGTGCATTTTTAGAAAAATGCGTAGTAGGTTCAGCAATGACACGTTGAGAAAAGAAGCTAAGAAAAAGCAGTATAAAAAGAAGAAAAAAATTTAAGTGTCTGCGCAAAAGAAGTATAGGCATATTTTATCTTTCTAAGCGACGACTAATTTTTGATAGGGAGGAAGAGACTTCAATAAAGAACGCCAATCCTCACGCTCTTTTTGACCTTCTTTGCGCAGCCCAAAAAATTGAACAATCATACCATCATTTTTATCGAAAACTTCAAGTGAACTGATATAACCATCACGGGTAGGTTTGCGGACATGCCATACACTAGCAATTCCAGACGTAAGTAAATGAAGATCAAAGCTCGGATCAAGAACATTAAGCCAAGGTCCCATTTGCTTAATATTTTTTACAGTTCCACTAAAAATTTGAATACACCCTTTATTCCCAACAAAACACATAATGGGCAGTCCTTGTTTTGCGACTTGGTTCAGCATTATTTCAACAGCATCTACCTGTAATTCATCGGCAAATTCATTGCCAGCATATTTTACAGCATGATGCCGATTAATTCTAAATTCGGAAATAATTTTATGAAGTTGGTGTACATCTGTCATTTTACGCCAACGATCCCGAAAATTCTCAATATCCAATTCTGTTATGTCACACTGAACTGGAAGGGAAACAGGAAGAATGTTAAGAACAGAGGACTGATCTTCAAGAAGGAGATTTTCAACAAGTTTATTCCACTCTTCCATGTTGGTCATATCTTTAGAATAGATTTTTAAAATAGCAACGCCATGCTCATCAAAGAACTGTAGACTTTTTGCAGGCTTTCCAAGGATAATGACATCATATTCAAAACCAAACTTCCATTGTTTTGTAAAAATACGCAAATCAATTTCACCCAACGTAATAGGAATATGTTGATTTTGAACAATTTTTTCAAAACATCCTGTTATTTCGTGAACAGCATATTCATTGCGTGTTAAGACCATGACTTTTCCAAGTCGCGGAGCACTTTCCAAGAGAGTAGCAACATTAGTTTGTAGTCTTTTTGCTTTTCCAATGGTACAATAGGCCGCAATAAGCTCCGCTTCGGATATACCAATCGAAACCGCAAAATCGCGGTTTCGCATTTCTTTTTTCTCTTCACGTAAACGAAGAATCATTTCAGCTGTATATGCCATGGACTTTACCTTTATGTTACTTAACTCAAAAACTAACTTTCAAATTTTATAATTCCAAGGCAATAGATTAAATTCTTTTAAGAGTTCAATCTATCACAAAATAACGCTTTACCGCCAACAGCTGAACAATCAAAAAACGATAAAACGGAAAGAATTAGGGCTTTTCTACCAAATCTTTGTAATTTTAAAGATATTAGAAACACAATAACTGATCCTTTTATCGATACGACTTTTGATCTAATCGTTAACAGACGTGACTAAAACTTTTGTACGAAAGACACCTTAAAGTTACGACCAGGCTGGCTATAATAATCCTTCGGAGCTATATTTTTATTCGCAATTGCATTTTTACCGGAAGGAAGATCTGATGCATTCCAATATTTTGTATTGAAAAGATTATAAACACCAGCTCTTAAGATAGGTCCTGTTTCACCGAATGGTTTCCACCACCCCGTCATATCAACAACATGGTATCCTGGAATTTTTTGATAATCAGATTCTCTAGCTACTTTGTCACGTTTGGCTGCCAAAGTAAGAATAATATCGCCCCCCCAAACCTCTTTTGCATATCCTAATCCGATAACGGCTTTCAAAGGAGGAATCGAGTTAAGATATTCCTTTTTGTCAAGATCTTTTCCTTGTAAATAGACAAGAGAAACATTGCTATGAAAATCATTTTTAAGAACTAAACGCGCCTTTGTTTCAACACCCAAAATTCTCACGCGTGAACGATTTATATAATGCAGACGTTTAAACCTGAATTCTTCTGACGGCCCTTTATCCTCGATATCTATGAAATTTTGATATTGGTTGATAAAGGCATTGAAAGAACCACCAAAACTTGCATTTCCATACCGTAGACCAATATCATACCCATTGCTTTTTTCTGGTTGAAGATCAGGATTTCCCTTTGCGTAATAAGCAGAGGGTCTAATATAAGAAACGTAAAGTTCTGAAATACGTGGTGCACGGAAAGCTTGTGCCCATTGAGCATAGAGCGTTATTTGATTACGAATATCCCACTCCATGCGTAATTTAGGAGAAAAGCGAGATCCATTTCTTTCTGGAGGAAATCTATCAGAAATTAGAGCTTTTTCATAAGCGGAGCTTTTTTGCGGAACATATTTGTACCAATCATACCGAACTCCTGATGTTATACGAAAACGATTATCACTCAACCCAATTTCATCTTCAAAAACAAAACCTAAATTATAACCATTTGTGTCTGGTGAATCTGACCGATTAGCAGGCATCATAGAGCATCCACGCGCATTTTCTTCTAAATGGCAATTGTCTTTACCGAACAAATAGTGATGAAATTTAGATGACGAAACATTAGCGGCAATCTTGAACGTATGGCTTACAGTGCCAAAATCGACTTTTTTAAGCGCATCTGCATTGAAACCATAATTGGTATTACGCAGAAAATTATCTCTCAAATAATCCCCTTTGGGTGCTCGAATACGAACACCAGTCATAGTGTCACGATCTGACTGCCTTTGCCAATAAAGCTGCCCACGAAAAGCATCAACAATCGCACCGCCATCACCATTATAATTATAAGAAAGAGAAAGACGTTCACGGTATTTATTGTCCTTATTATAAACAGAACCTGGGACATACGCAGTAGGAGCAAGAGCGGAGAATCCATTCAAGGAGTGCGTATTTATATCATAATTAAAACGTTCTGCAGTAAAACCAAGCCGATGATTATCACTCAAATATTGATGAATTTTAAAAAGTAAGTTATTCCTGTCAAACTGAGAAGGGTTTTTACGTGTACGCTCTTCATATCCTCCCTCAGTTCCCATATTCTTACGTTCATTCCCCCCCACATAAGATCCTTGTAAAAGCAAGAATGTTCGATAATTGCGCACAGCAAAAGCTTGATTGATGCGCCAGCTGTTATCAACAGAGTTATAACCACCTTTTATAAGGCTCCCCCAATTCTTTTCTTCAGTTATAAGGTCTTCAGGATTAAGGGTACGCAACGCAATTACTCCCCCTAAGGCGCCAGAACCATAAAGACTAGAATCTGATCCTTGAATAGTATCAAACGCAGAAAGAGCGTTGAAATCAAAAGTGGTGTTTCCACCACCACCACCACGCAGTACATCATTAAACCAAGGAAGAGAAATACCATCCATTGTCGTAAGAACACGGTTCGCATCTAAACCACGAATAACAAAACTATTATTTTCTGAGTTATAAGAGACAGAAGGATTAAGACGACTCACGTCATACTCATCAGTTACTTGTTTTTCATCAATATTCTCGTTGGTTTTACGATCAGTTAGAATGGTTATTGAATTTGCAGCATCTTCTATTTTTTTTCCTTTAATAAGGATTGGTTTGAGCTCAGTCACAACATCCTTATCACTGTTTTGCGCAAAAACAAACGAAGGTATACAAACCGACAACGCACCTAAAATCACACAGCTCTTATGGATATTTTCTCGTCTTATTCGCATAACACATTATAACCTTTTTTTAAAACATCCCCTCTCTAAGCTTGAAACTTTACATAAAAACGCCTGACTTAACCCTATCAAAAGTTAACCAACCAAGCAGGAATGATTTAACAATATAAAATCACAGAGAAACCATATTAAACATGATAAAATCAGTCAAGAAAAAAGTTGCAATTTCAAAATAGCTTGTTTTAATGAGATGAAATACCAATATTGCACGTAGAATAGCGGCGGGAGAAACGATGAACTTTGCAAATATGAAGCAGCTATCAGCTCTTTGGATTGGTGCATTTGTTGGCGCCCTTTCTTTGCATATAGTATTGGGCGCACAGTTTTATTTTCGAAAGACTGGTGTCAGTAACGGTACGCTCTCTTCGACGGTTATGCTAACTCTTGCCCAAGAGAGTCTCTATCTGGATGCTGATATAGATTCGTCGAATCCAGATCATGATACAGACTTATCAAGTGTCAGTGCAAAATCAGAATTATTACAACCAGATCTTGCTGAGCAAGAGCCTGAGATATCGGAGAGGGTGGATGAAACTCAACCAGAAGAGCCGCAGCAGACTGTAGAAAAAGATGATTTTATAGAAAAGTCTTTGGAAGAATCTCTTCCTTATAAAGTAGAAGATAAAATATTTGAAAAAAAAACGAGACCAAAAACAGTTATCAAGCTCCCCCTTGTGAAGACTGCACGTTCGTTTACTGCTAGACAGAGCGGCAGTACAGCAGGGTTTGAAGATATGGTGTTGATGGAGTGGTTAGCAAAGGTACAGTCGCAATTAGAAAAGCAAAAAAATTATGTTGTAGGACAACGTACCAGTCGGGCAAAAGGAACGGTGAAGTTAGAGTTTAGGGTACACGAGCGGGGGAATATTTTTTCTAGCCGTGTCGTCGTTTCTGCCGGAGATCCAGAACTTGATCGGCTGGCTATGGCAGCCCTTCAACGTGTCGGCTCTTTTCCACCCCCTCCACCATCAAAGATAAACAAAATGATTAGAGTATCCTTGATATTTAGCTGATTTTTATGAAGGTTTCTGTTTAGATAATATATTGGTTTAGAATGATTGCTCATAATTTCATAATGTGAATGAAATATAGTTTTTTCTAGTTTTTTTTGACGTTGAATCAATCAAAACCATTCGCTTAAAGAGACGTCACAAGGGAGAACATGGGTAAAAAGTTTGAGGAGTGAACATATTTCTTATGAATGCTCTAAATGAAAAGGCTGTTGCAATATCAGGTATTAGGGGAGATGGTAGGCGCATCACTCTTATCTCATTAAAAGCGATATATCTAATCGCTATACCATTCGAGAGAGATTTTTCATAAGTACTTTTCATATTCACCGTTGTGAAATGAACTTAAGAGCATTAAAAAATACCTTTTAAAATAAAAATAGGCATAAGAAATACATACTATTTGGGACAGATATTTTATTTTATATAAAGGGGGTGATCTTATATGTGAAAATGAGAGAAACAAAAGGTAAAGCTTCATCTTTATTGCTAAAAGATATGAATATGTTTAAAAGTTGTAAAGATGAATGAAAAGAGAAGGTGCAGGAGGATATTTTTTTATCTTTAAGGTTGTCTTACTCAATGAGTTTATCTTTTTGCTTTAGAGATGATCCAAACAGCTATAGTAGTGATATCTTACCCCTATGGGGGATAGAAATATTGTAATCAGAAAAAACGTGTTGTTGTACAAGACTTGAATGTTGATGAATAAGAAACAGTAAAAGGATACGCTATTCGTTTCACTGTTTTTACATTGATAATTTCTATGTTATTATCATTTATATCTTGAGAAGAAATGAAATATTTGTGCAACATGATGATTGATAATGATCATTCATTATTTTATATTTGGAATGAAAGCCCAGAATAGCGTAGAATTTTCCTATCTCAGCTCTATTGATACTGAATCAATTAAATCACTTAAACTTGTACGTTAAAAGTGAGGCTGTATGTGGGTACTTTTTTAGGAAGGAACAAAGTCCTCTTAAGAGCCTACTCGTATTTGAGAAGATATATTATTTCCATCGACCAGAAAGAAGGTCGGTTTTTATATCTATTTTTCCAGTGAGTCTTGCTTTGTAGACGCCGTAATTTTCCATAACGCGCATTACGTAATTCCGTGTTTCTGTATAAGGAATGCGCTCAATCCAATCAACGATGTTATCGAGAGATTTTCCTCGAGGATCGCCATAACGTTTTATCCATTCATTAACTCGACGGGGCCCCGCATTATAGCCAATGAGCGTTAGGATATAGGATCCATTAAAACGTTCCAATTGTTCATTGAGAAAATGAGCACCTAATGTCACATTATAATGAGTATCACTGCTGAATTTTTTATGAGACCATGCGATTGAGTATTTTCTTGCTAGTGCTTTTGCTGTTGTAGGAAGCAATTGGAGTATACCTTGTGCACCTGCTTTTGATATGGCTGTTGGATTAAATTCGCTTTCTTGGCGTGCAATAGCATAAATAAGTGATTTTTCTTCTACAGAAATATGTGCAGAAGCTGGTATAGCGCCCAGAGGATGAGAAAGTGCCCCGACATTTTTCCCTTGAAAAACAGCCATTTTCCCGATTTTGAGGCTGGTATAATAGTCACCATTTTTTTCTGCCATAACAGCCAAAAGGGCTAATTCACCAGGGCTTTCTATTTTTTTTCCAAGCTCTCTATAAAAAACTTTAGCAAAATCAGCATAGCCAGCTTCTTCAAGACGTTGAATTGCTTTAATAGTTTTTCTTGCACTAAAATGCTGTCGTTCAGCGGTTGTTGGTTTAGGAAAGGAGATGTTAAGCTTTTTTTGATTGAGTCGTGCAGCGGCTAATTGACCATAATAAGTTGTACCAAAATGAGCAGCGCGATGAAAGTAATGTTGGGCATTTTTGTGTTCTCTTAGCGTTTCTGCTGTTCGTCCCATCCAGTAATATCCACGTGATGCAGAAAAAGGTAAAGAAGAAAGTTGAGGAATGCGTGAAAAGTGCTGCATTGCTAATTTAGGGTTATGAAGAAACCGTAGTGCGTACCATCCTGCGTGAAACTCAGCATCAACAGCTAATGCAGATGTCAAGCCAGTGTGCATTGCAACGAGTTGATAAGCCATTTGGGGTTTGTTTAAATCGAGCATTTCGCGAGAAAGGGCGCGTTGTTCTTTCCACAATGAATGAGGGTTCATAAGATGGAAGGTATCTTTGGATGTTTTCATCATGAGTGTTGCTGCGGCATCATATTGCTCTGTTCGCCGAAGATGACGCATTCGAGCAAACTGGAAGAGAGGATTTTTTTTCCATGTTCTCTCTATAGCTTGTAATTTTTGTGTCGCTCTAGGATCATTTTTTTCAACAGCTACAAAAGCATCAAAAAGAGATTGAGCATGGGCTAATTTTGCAACGCGTGCCGCTGAATCAAAACGATGTGCATACAGCATAAACTGCATGCGTTTAAAATGATCTATAGGTTTTAAGGCAGCACCTGCATTTTTAAGAACAAACATTTCTTCTTTTGCATTAAGCGGTGTTTTATGCCACCATGGCGCAATAATATATTGGGCACGGGTGATTTGTCCCATTGCGATAAGTGCTTTAGCAAAGAGAGCCATACCTTGTGCGGTAAGAGGAGGATGATGCAAAAATTTTTGGATGATGGCGCGTGTGACATTTGTTTCGTTAAGAAAAGCACGCTCAGCATTGCGTTGCATCGTTTCTATACCGGGCCATCCTTTTAGCATGTTGATTGCGTTATATATTTCAGAGCTTGGTATATTATCTTGGTTTGACATCCCTAGCGCCCATGTCAAAATATAACGATCAAGGCTATGTTTTTCCAGTGAATTACGAAGACTTATTGTTTTTGCAATATTGTTGTTTGCAAGGGCATCTAGTCCAGCTTTTAGATGTTTGAGTGTCACAGTATTGTGCGAAGTCGTGTGTCTGTGTTGAAGAAGCTTTTGAGCTTCTTGTTTAAAGGCAAGGGGGATCGGACGGGTCGAAGGGATTGGTGCTTTCCCATGTAAAAGAGGTGTTTGTGCATAGGCACTTGAAAATAAAATTCTTATTGCCAGTATAAGTGCAGTAAAGGTTGATACGAAAAGAGAGGTAGAAAACACACGCATAGAGAAAAGACCTTGAGACCTTGCTTTTTGTAAGAAACTTAAGGTCTTATAGAACACAAGCATGAAAAACGCGTTAATACGGATGGCTTATTTTAAAGAAATGTTCAAAATTTAAGGAGGGACATCTTCATTTTATGGAAGCTTTTTTTGAAATTCATCTTGCTTCAATAATAGAGCAAGATTATGCTTTATTTAAAATTTATAAAGGCGATTATTAAAAAAAACAAAAGCGAACATTATAGGGAGTTTATCATGCTCAAGGGAGCTATAACTGCGCTTATCACACCGTTTGATCAGAAGGGTGCAATTGATGAGAAAGCGTTTTGTGAATTTGTTGAATGGCAGATCACGCAAGGGATTAACGGTGTAAGCCCTGTTGGAACGACAGGTGAATCAGCAACTTTAAGTCATGAAGAACATAAGCGAATTATAGCATTGTGTGTTGAGCAGGTCGCAAAGCGTGTTCCTGTTGTTGCTGGAGCAGGATCCAATAGCACAAGTGAAGCTATAGAGCTTGCACAATATGCGCAAAAAGCTGGTGCAGATGCCGTTTTGGTTGTTACGCCCTATTATAATAGACCCAATCAGTCTGGTTTATATAAGCATTTTTCTTCTATTGCCAAAGCTGTTTCTATCCCGATTATAATTTATAATATTCCAGGGCGTTCTGTTATCGATATGACTGTGGAAACAATGAGAGGCCTTTATCAAGACTTTAACAATATCATTGGTGTTAAAGATGCAACGAGCAGAATTGAGCGCGTGAGTGAACAAGGTGAAAAATGTGGCAAAAATTTTGTGCAGCTTTCTGGTGATGATTGTACAGCATTAGGTTTTAATGCCCATGGAGGTGTCGGATGTATTTCAGTTTCCTCCAATGTTGCTCCAAAACTTTGTGCAGAGCTTCAAGCTGCTTGCTTTCATGGTGATTATAAAACAGCAAGGGAATTAAATGATCGCCTCATGCCTCTCAATCGAGCTGTGTTTATTGAACCTAGCCCTGCAGGGATTAAATATGCTGCTGCAAAATTGGGGTTTTGTGGTGAAACTGTGCGTTCTCCGATCGTTCCATTAACAGAGAGCACCAAGAAGATTATTGATGCAGCCCTTATTCATGCGGGTCTTTTAAAAGCATAAAATGATATTGATAAAACCATGAATAAAAAAAAGAACACGCCTGCACGGAAAATAATTGCTGATAATCGTAAAGCTCGTTTTAATTTTGAAATTCTGAATAATCTTGAGGCGGGTCTTGTTCTCCAAGGAGCGGAAGTGAAGTCTTTACGTTCTAATCATGCTAATATTGCTGAAAGCTATGCCAGTTTTGAAAATGGAGAATTATGGTTAGTCAACAGCTATATTCCTGAATATACGCAAGCCAATCGTTTTAATCATGAGCCGCGACGTTTGCGTAAATTATTACTTTCAAAACGTGAAATGGCACGCTTTTTTAATGCAACATCCCGTGAAGGAATGACACTTATTCCTCTCAAACTTTATTTTAACGAAC
Organism: Bartonella sp. MM73XJBT.G; assembly: GCF_028618435.1. Lineage (GTDB taxonomy): Bacteria > Pseudomonadota > Alphaproteobacteria > Rhizobiales > Rhizobiaceae > Bartonella. Next base: position 59,386 of record NZ_JAQISW010000003.1, on the reverse strand, counting down.
GTGGGCGCGTTAAGTTAGAGATTGCTCTCGCCCGTGGGAAAAAACTTCATGATAAGCGTGAAACGGAAAAAAAACGTGATTGGGGACGTGAAAAAGCAAGACTTTTAAAAAGATATGGATGATCGGCTTGGATATGCTTTATTGATTTAGCATTGATCTAAGTATGTTTTGGCTGCTTGAAAAATTTGGTGAAACATAGCATCTGTCAAGCGGCCGGTATTCGTATTATAACGAGAACAGTGATAGCTGGAAAAGATGCGTAATCTACCAATGTTATTGATTGTGCCATGTCCAAAAGGATGCGCTAAAACTTTTGCATTAAGAGCGCGTATGGTTGAATGGTGTGCAATGGTGCCTAAGGTAATAACTGCTTTAAGTTCGGGAAGATTTGTTAAAAGAGGCGAGAAGAAAGAGCGGCACGTGTTAATTTCAGCACCGGTGGGTTTATTTTCTGGTGGAACACAACGAACAGAGTTAACGATTGCAGCATCGATCAGTTCAAGAGTATCGTCTGCTCTTTCTTCGAAGGTTCCTTGGGCAAATCCGAATTTTTTTAAAGTGGAATAAAGTAAGTGTCCAGCATAATCACCCGTAAATGGACGCCCAGTTCGATTAGCACCTCGTAAACCGGGAGCAAGACCAACAATGAGAAGACGCGTTGTGTCTGCTCCTTTATAGGGAAAGAAAGGGCGTACCGGTGCGTTATGCCAACGTGGTTCTTTCACACGCCAGTCAGCAATAAACTGATGAAGCCTAGGGCATAAATTGCAATTTTGGGGTGGCTCTGGGTAAAGTGATGTTAATGGGTTATTCATGGCGTTAGGCATTAATTGTTTTTTATTCTTTTAAGTCTTTTATGGCGTGTACGATGGATCATGTTTTGATAAAAAAATCAGAATATCAATAAACTTTTTTAGAAAAAGTTTAATATAAACTTATGGCGAATGATGATGTAACAAGAAGCAATCTTTCAGTTATTTATTCGATGAATAAGAGTGTAATATATATGATGTTTAAAGAAAAAAATTATTTTTCATAAATATAGTATCATAAAAAATGTGCATAAAGCTTTTGTTATTGGAAAGGATTTTTAAGAGCTTGTATTTCTTTTAAGAAAATAAAGACTCCAAAGAGATATTTTGTCAAGAAACACTTTTCTTTCCTCGAATCCAATCCATTGGAATTGTTTGAAGCACAGCTTTGATAACGAGCATGAAAAGAATATACATTTTTCTATAAAGTTACCAAGAGTTTTCTCAAATAAGTTCTTTAAGAAAAAAATATAAAAGTTTATATTGTTTTCTTGTGTTTTATTTTGACTACTGTATATACTCCTCATATCCGCTATTAAATTTTTATTTGAGAAAGAGACATAAATGGCTCGTGTAACGGTAGAAGATTGTATTGATAAAGTTGATAACCGCTTTGAATTGGTACTTTTAGCAGGGCATCGGGCGCGTCAGATTTCACAAGGTGCGCAGATTACAGTTGATCGTGATAATGATAAAAATCCAGTTGTTGCTTTGCGTGAAATAGCAGAAGAAACATTGTCTCCTGCTGATTTAAAAGAAGATCTTATTCATTCGCTGCAAAAGCATGTGGAAGTAGATGAACCAGAAATGGCAAGTGAGTTCATTACCCATTCAAGTGAAGCTGAAAGTGTTTTTAATACATCATCGCAAGAAGAAGGAGCTTCATTTGATCAAATGTCAGAAGAAGAGCTTTTAGCGGGGATTGAAGGTTTGGTTGTTCCAGAAAAAAGTGACGATTATTAATTACGGCGATTGATATTACAGGGGTGAAGATACCTTGTCAGATAGGGAGAAGTTATTTTTCTTGTTCTTTATTGATAAGGCGTGTTCAATAAGGGTTAGAGGTGTGAAAAGATAAAGGATATGCTCGTATGATGCGTCAGCGTGAGCTTGTTGGCCGTATTCAGCGTTACAAGTCTGACGTAGATGAGGCTCTTCTAAACAGAGCCTATGATTATGCAATGAAAAAGCATGCTCATCAAAAGCGTGCTTCAGGTGATCTTTATTTTTCCCATCCTTTGGAAGTTGCTGCTATTTTAACGGATATGCGGTTAGACGAGGCGACGATTGTTGTTGCTCTTTTGCATGATACAATTGAAGATACAAGCGCTACGCGGGCAGAAATTGATCAGCTTTTTGGCTCTGAAATTGGGAAGTTGGTTGAAGGGCTTACAAAGCTTAATAAGCTTGATCTTGTATCAAAGAAAGCTGTACAGGCAGAAAATCTTCGTAAACTTCTTATTGCCATTTCTGATGATGTTCGTGTTCTTTTAGTCAAACTTGCAGACCGCCTTCATAATATGCGTACCCTTGGTGTCATGCGTGATGATAAACGTCGACGAATTGCTGAGGAGACAATGGATATTTATGCGCCACTTGCAGGCCGTATGGGAATGCAGGATATGCGCGAGGAATTAGAGGATCTCTCTTTCTTTTATTTAAATCCAGAAGGCCATCGTACGATTACCAATCGACTTTCTGAATTATCAAAGCGCAATCGTGATTTGCTTTCCACAATTGAAAATGAATTGACAAAACTTTTTTTGGAAAATGGCATTAAAGCAGATGTTAAAAGCCGTCAGAAAAAATCTTATTCTGTTTTTCGTAAAATGGAAAGTAAAGCATTATCTTTTGAACAATTATCGGATATTTTTGGGTTTCGTGTGATTGTTGAAACGGTGGATGATTGTTATCGTGCTCTTGGTGTTATCCATACGACCTGGCCGATGGTTCCTGGTCGTTTTAAAGATTATATCTCTATACCAAAGCAAAATGATTATCGTTCTATTCATACAACCATTGTGGGACCTTCAAGACAACGTGTTGAATTGCAAATTAGAACGGCTGCCATGAATGAAGTTGCTGAATATGGGGTTGCAGCCCATTCCATATATAAAGAGCACGGTTCCAATTATTCGACTTCGAAACTATCAAGCGAAACGAATGCCTATGCATGGTTGCGTCAAACGATACAATCTTTATCTGATGGAGATAATCCGGAAGAATTTTTAGAACATACAAAACTTGAGCTTTTTCAAGACCAAGTTTTTTGTTTTACGCCAAAAGGTCGATTAATTGCTTTTCCTAAAGGCGCGACACCTATTGATTTTGCTTATGCTGTCCATACAGACATTGGCGATTCTTGTGTGGGCGTAAAAATCAATGGTCGTATTATGCCTTTAATGACTAAATTAAAAAATGGTGACGAAGTTGATATTATCCGTTCACATGCTCAAATTCCGCCAGCTGCATGGGAATTTCTTGTTGTCACAGGTAAAGCACGTTCAGCTATTCGACGCGCAAGCCGAGCAGCGGTACGTAAGCAATATTCGGGTTTAGGATATCGTATTCTTGAGCGTTCGTTTGAATATATGGGAAAACAATTTTCAAAAGATGTTTTAAAGAAAGTTTTGCCACGTTTGGCACGTAAAGATGTAGAAGATGTATTGGCTGCTGTTGGGCGTGGAGAGTTGTTTTCCTCTGATGTGATTAAAGCGGTTTATCCTGATTATCAAGAGCGTGTAGTACAAAAGTCATCTTTTAAGCCTGGGGAAGAAGGGTGGTTTAATATTGAAAATGCTCAAGGGATGATTTTTAAGGTTCCAGAAAATGAAAAGGATGCAATGATAGAGGATCAGCAATCTAAAGCCTTACCTATTCGAGGAACCCGTGGAGATATACCTGTACGCTTTTCACCGGAAGGGGCTGTACCTGGAGATAGGATTGTTGGCATTATGCAACCAGGCGCAGGAATCGTTATTTATCCAATCCAGTCTTCGGCTTTGATGGCCTATGATGATCAGCCAGAACGATGGATTGATGTACGCTGGGATATTGATGCTCAAATGAATGAACGTTTTCCTGCAAGGATGAATATTTTAGTTGTCAATAGTCCTGGTTCTTTAGCTGAAATTGCGCAAATAATTTCTGCTAATGATGCCAATATCCAAAATTTATCTTTTATCCGTACAGCACCAGATTTTACAGAAATGATGATTGATCTAGAAGTTTGGGATTTAAAACATTTGAATCGTATCTTTTCTCAGTTAAAAAAGGCAGATTCAGTTAGTACAGTGCGGCGGGTTCATGGATAATAACAGGGAAGATTTTGCAATGAATACACAAGATGTCATTGATATTTTTAAACAAGCAGATGCTATTCTAGAAGGGCATTTTATTTTAACATCAGGGCGCCATAGTGCAACTTATATGCAAAAGGCAAAAGTTTTTATGCATGCTGACTTGACGGAAAAGCTCTGTCGTGGATTGGCTGAAAAAATCAAAGAATCTATCGAGGAACAAATTGATTATGTTGTTGGTCCCGCAATTGGCGGTCTTATTCCTTCGTATGAGACTTCACGTCACCTTGGTGTTCCTTCTCTTTGGGTAGAGCGTGTCGATGGCGTTTTTGAATTGCGTCGTTTTGAAATCAAAAAGGGTGCGCGGGTTGTTATTGTTGAAGATATTGTGACAACGGGTCTTTCTATTCGTGAGACCGTTGAGGCACTCGCAGCAGCAGGAGCAGAGGTATTGGCAAGTGCATGCATTCTTGATCGCTCTGGTGGTAAGGTTGATGTTGGTGTTCCGTTGATTGCGCTAGCTGAATACGAGATAGCTTCTTATGCAAGTGATGCACTTCCTGCAGATCTTTCTGCTCTTCCAGCAATTAAACCAGGAAGTCGAAATATTTAATTGTCTTTCTATTTTTTTTTGTGCAAAAGCTTAAAAAGATTAATTTGGGTGATATAGATTATTTTATCATCAAAGGATGTATATTGAGAGTCATATGCTTTTTCGTCGTCGAGAACCAGTAGATTTTGTAACGCGTATTCGACTTTGGTTATGGCCACGTCGTTCATTTTCTCGCTCATTTTCTTACATCTACAAACGTATTTTGCGTATATCAGCAACACCGCATGAGGTTGCATTAGGGTTTTCTATTGGCATTTTTTTAGCCTGTTCTCCTGTCTTCGGTGTGCATATTATCTTGGCAATATTTTTTTCTTGGATTTTGCGTGCAAACGTTGCAGCTGCAATCATTGGGACTTTTTTTTCTAATCCACTTACATTTTTATTGATTGTCATGGCTGATTATAAAGTAGGGTATTTTTGTTTATCGCTTTTTAGCGATGTTAATGAGATCTCTCTTTCTCAAATTCGCGCTCTGTTTAACGGTTTGACGGTGTCAAATCTCTCTCTCCTTTTTAAAGGTGCATGGAACACAATTATGAGTCCTATGATTTTAGGTGGAACTCTTTTAGGTGTTGTTTTTGGTGGTTTATCTTATATAGGTGTTTACAGAGCAACGGTTCGTTTTAAACAAAAGCGATATCAAAAGATTATAAAAAAAAGGCGTTTAAAGAAGCGTTCATCGTAAGAAAGATCGGATAATATCTTATGATTGTTGGTCTTGGAAATGATTTGGTTGATATACGACGTATTGAGAGAATGTTGGTTCGTTATGGCGAGCGTTTTATCCAGCGTATTTTTACGGATATTGAAAGGAATAGGTCCGAAAATCTCAAAAAGAAGTCTTCTTCTTATGCGAAAAGATTTGCTGCTAAAGAAGCATGTGCTAAAGCCTTAGGGACGGGAATCGCTTATGGTATCAATTGGAAAGACATGGGGGTAGTTAATTTGTCTTCCGGGAAACCAGTCATGCAATTAACAAATCATGCGCAAGTGCAACTTCAAAAGTTATTACCCCCTCATCATGAAGCAGTTATTCATCTCAGCATTACAGATGATTTTCCTTGGGCACAGGCATTTGTTATTATTGAAGCACTTCCACGTGGATAGATAACGTGAGAGATTGTGCTTTTGTTATTTGAATATTATGATGAAAAAAAGTTATATTTGTGGAAAAGGCAGTTGGTGATGGTCCAAAAAGATAAAATACATAAAAAAGAAAAAAAAGGTGGGATTCTTGAATTAATTTCTGTTTTAATACAGGCTCTACTTCTAGCAGCGTTTATTCGAACACTTTTTTTTCAGCCTTTTAGTATTCCTTCCGGTTCAATGCGTCCTACTTTGTTAGTGGGGGATTATCTCTTTGTTTCTAAGTATGCATATGGGTATTCTCATTTTTCCCTCCCCTTTTCTCCGCCCCTTTTTTCTGGACGTATTTGGGCATCCCAACCTCAACGGGGAGATGTGGTCGTTTTTCGTTTACCAAGTAATCCGAAGATCGATTATATAAAACGCGTTATTGGGCTACCAGGTGATCGTATACAAGTTCGTCAAAGCGTCCTTTATATTAATGATAAGGCTGTTTCACGTCACTTTATGGGAGAGATTGATAATTCGGATATAACGGAAGTAAACTATCCTGTTGAGGTTTATCGCGAGACTCTGCCCAATGGTGTTCGCTACGATACGCTTGATTTAGCTTTCATTCCAAAAGTTGATGACACGAAAGTCTTTGAAGTTCCTCAGGGACATTATTTTATGATGGGAGATAATCGCGACAATTCAGATGATAGTCGTTTGGATGTAGGTTATGTTCCAGAAGAAAATCTGATTGGTCGCGCGAGCGTGATTTTCTTTTCTATCAGTAACGGTTCAAGTGCTTGGCAGATTTGGCGCTGGCCATTTGACGTACGTTGGAAACGTTTGTTTTCTTTCATAAATAAGGTTCATGATTTGCCGCTTATCAAGCAAGGAAACAACGATGAAACCTCTCATGATTGATCAGCTTTTCAAGCTGACGGGGCATCGTTTTCAAGATGAAGAAAAATTAAAAAGAGCATTAACACACGCGAGTGTGAAAGATTCGGAACAAGGGAATTATGAACGATTAGAATTTCTAGGGGATCGGGTTCTAGGACTTTTGATCGCAGAGATGCTGTATCAACTTTTCCCTAAAGCAAGTGAAGGTGAACTATCAGTCCGTTTGAATCATCTGGTCAATGCGCAGACATGTGCTGATATTGCACGTGAAATGAGGCTGCCTGATATGATCCAAGTTGGTTTTGAGATGAGAAACTTTGAAGGGCGTCGACTCATCAATATGCATGCAGATGTCGTAGAAGCTTTGATTGCAGTGATGTATCTTGATGGAGGATTAGAGAGTGTTCGTCCCTTTATTCAAAAATATTGGCAAAGTCGGGCAAAGAAAATGAATGCTGGTCGACGTGATGCCAAGACAGAGTTACAAGAATGGGCACATATACAAGGTAATGCACAACCACATTATCAGATTATCAAACGCTCAGGTCCAGATCACGATCCTATTTTTATAGTAGAGGTTAGTATTTCAGGTTTTTCTTCAGAGATTGGGCAGGGAAGCTCTAAAAGATATGCTGAAAGAATGGCCGCTGAAAAAATTTTGCGACGAGAGGGTGTGTGGAAAACAATAGGAAAAAATGATCATGAGTGACGTTATGAGAACGCGTTCTGGTTTTATTGTGCTTATTGGGATGCCTAATGCTGGTAAATCGACATTGGTTAACCAATTGGTTGGAACAAAAGTTTCAATTGTAACACATAAGGTACAAACAACACGAACTTTAATCCGCGGTATTGTCATTCATGATGATGTGCAAATTGTGTTGATCGATACACCGGGCGTTTTTCGTCCTCATAAGCGGTTAGAACGTGCCATGGTTTCTGCTGCTTGGGGAGGGGCTAAGAGCGCTGATGTTCTGCTTGTTTTAATTGACGCTCAAAGTGGTCTTTCGGATGAAGTTGATATGATGTTGGATATTGTAAACACTATGAAACAAGAAAAAGTTCTTGTTTTAAATAAAGTTGATACAGTTGTTAAATCATCTCTTCTAGCATTAACCACTAAAATAAATGAACGTGTAAAGTTTGCGCAAACATTTATGATTTCTGCCCTAAATGGTTCTGGTTGCAAGGATTTACTTCATGCGTTGAGTAACATGATGCAGGAGGGGCCATGGTATTATCCAGAAGATCAAATTTCCGATATGCCTATGCGTCATCTTGCTGCTGAAATTACGCGTGAAAAACTTTTTCTGCGCCTTCATGATGAGCTTCCTTATTCCTCAACAGTTGAAACAGAAAGCTTTCAAGAGCGTTCAGATGGTTCCGTTAAAATAAATCAAGTCATTTATGTAGAACGTGAGAGCCAGAAGAAAATTATTTTAGGAGCAAAAGGCGATACAATTAAAACGATTGGTCAAGCAGCACGCAAGGAGCTCATGAAAATTATGGATCAAAAGGTTCATCTTTTTCTTTTTGTGAAAGTGCGTAATAATTGGGATGCCGATCCAGAACGTTATCGCGAAATGGGATTAGATTTTTTGAAATAATATTTAAAAAAATAATTAAAATACAATGAAATGGAAAGAACAAGCTGTTATTCTTGGAGCACGCCAATATGGTGAGACAAGTGTTATTCTTGAGATTATGACGCGTGAACGTGGTCGTTATATGGGGGTGGTAAAAGGGGGACGTTCGCGTCGGATGGCAGCTCTTCTTCAGCCTGGAAATTTTGTGGAGGCTGAATGGAGTGCGCGTTTAGAAGAGCATTTGGGACTTTTTCGCCTAGAAGCACTTGATTTACATGCGGCACGATTAATTTGTCGACCAGAAGCACTTTATGCTTTGCAATTGGTTGCTTTTCATTTGAGGCTCCTTCCTGAGCGTGATCCGCACCCCGTTTTATATGATACTTTACACCTTTTTATGCAGAATTTTGATGAACCATTTGTAAATGCAGAATTGCTTGTACGTTTTGAAATGCGACTTCTTGAAGAACTTGGTTTTGGTCTTGATTTATCTTGTTGTGCTGCAACAGGTCGTCAGGAAAAGCTTTATTACGTATCGCCAAAATCTGGACGGGCTGTCTGTGAAGAAGCAGGGGAACCTTGGAAAAGAAAGCTTCTTATTCTCCCACAGTTTCTTGTGAAAAGAGCGACTCGTCCGGCTGATTTTAGGGATATAATAAATGGTTTTAATTTAACGGGTTTTTTTCTTATGCGTCATGTCTGGGAGCCACGAGATATAAAACAGCCATCAGTCCGCATGAATTTGATACAGTTGTTTGAGCGTCGATTTGGTATACAGGCATTCATTTTTTGATGTAATCATAATTGAATAGAATGGAAAAATGAAAATTTTAAAGACAATTTCTGAAGTTCGCCAATATACTTTAGAAGAACGAAGTTTGGGCTTTTCGATTGGTTTTGTTCCAACAATGGGAGCTCTTCATGAGGGGCATCTGGCATTAGTACAGCGAGCAAAAGCCGTGTGTGATCGCGTATTGGTTTCTATTTTTGTCAATCCAAAGCAATTTGGACCTGATGAAGACTTTTATCAATATCCAAAAGACTTGAGAGGCGATTGTGCTTTATTGGAAAAAGCCGGTGTTGAATGTATTTTTGCGCCTTCTGTGGAAGAAATGTGGCCCTTGGGAAATGATACGATTGTAAAGGTAGAAAAATTATCACGTATTTTGATGGGAAAATTACGTCCAGGGCACTTTTGTGGTGTAACGAGTGTGGTTGCTAAGCTTTTTAATATTATTCAGCCCGATAAAGCTTTTTTTGGAGAAAAGGATTTTCAACAAATTTTAATTATTCGGCGTATGGTTGAAGATTTAGCGTTTCCTGTTGAAATTATTGGAGTCCCTATTTTACGTGAAGCAGATGGTGTTGCACACTCTTCACGGAATAAACTTTTAACATTAGAAGATCGTAAAGCGGCCAAAATTATTCCTGAAAGTGGAAAAGCTGTTGAAAAGCTTTTCCATGAAGGTGAACGGTCGGTTGATAAGTTATGCAAAATTGTTCGCAATATTTTACAAAAAGAAACGCGTGCAATCGTTGAAGCAATAGATTTACGGGATATGGAAACGTTATGCGAGGTCAAAGGAACATTGAATAAACCAGCAGTTTTACTTCTTACTGTTCGCTTTGGTGAAGTAAGGCTTATTGATCAATACATATTGCAAGAGAAGGGCGGAAAATGAGTGTACATAAAACTGTAAAGCGTATAACATCTTCTCAAATACGCGACAGAAAGGGACAACAGCCGATTGTTTCTTTAACAGCTTATCAAGCTTATACTGCGCGGATTGCTGATCCCTATTGCGATATCCTTTTGGTTGGTGATAGCGTTGGTATGGTGGTATATGGTTTTGAGACAACACTTCCTGTTGATCTAGATATGATGATTTTACACGGGCAGGCTGTGGTGCGTGGATCTCAAAAAGCTCTTGTCGTTATTGATATGCCTTTTGGTTCTTATGAAGAAAGTAAAGAGCAGGCTTTTTTAAATGCATCGCGTATTCTTGCACAAACGGGGTGTGGGGCCGTTAAGCTTGAAGGTGGAGTTTATATAGCGGAAACAATAGATTTTTTATGTAAACGTGGCATACCAGTGATGGGACATATTGGTCTTACGCCCCAAGCGGTCAATCGTTTTGGTGGTTTTAAGACACAAGGACGTAAAGAGAGTGATTGGCAAAAAATTGAATCCGACGGAGCCGCGATTGAAAAGGCTGGTGCTTTTGCTATTGTTTTGGAAGGGATTGTCGAACCTTTAGCCGTAAAATTGACAGAAAAGCTTTCTATTCCAACAATCGGTATTGGTGCATCTAATCAATGTGATGGACAAGTTTTGGTGATGGAAGATATGTTGGGTTATGGTGCTCACGTACCCAGATTTGTACGTCGTTATGGAGAACTTGAACAAGCCATGGAAACTGCAATCAAAAATTATGCAGAGGATGTTACGTCCCGTGCTTTTCCAGCGGAGAGGGAAGTTTATAAACTGAAATAAATTTTAGTTTAAGATAAAAGTTTGACAAGGGAATATTTGTCTATTTTTATAATGGATGTACATTATTTCATGTATTTTTATATGCAATTTTAGCGATGTTTTTTTTCGTGGTTTTAAAGGGAGAGTTATGCAAAACAGAATGCTATCGGGGTGCTAATTTACATACTTTTTTAAAGAAATATTTAGACATCTAATTCTATTTTACGACGGTACTCGTGAATGGTATAATGCGAGAAGCGTTGTAGGGACTCTATAAGTTTATAAAGCATTAGCATTTTTACGCTTCATAAAAAAAGTGGGAGTCACCACACACTTTGCCAACTTCCAATGTTGCTGACGAGCACTTGCCACTTGAGAGAGGTCATAGGAGGTATTTTTAGTCCTCTTGTATAGTTTTTATTTGTATAGTTTTTAGTCCACACCGCTCTCCCCGCTTATGACGTGTAAGCAAACGGTTTTGATTGATTCAATATAAATAAATTCGAAATGAGCAAATTCTACGATATTCAGATCTTTCATTTAATATGAAAAAAAACACATTATTATTATAAATCAGTAAGTCTATAATGACAAGAAATCAACAATACAAAGAGAGTCTATAATTTTTGGGTATCTAAGTCATTAAAGCGCGCTAAAAATACGTTTTCAACTTGTTGTGTAGAGGAGGGGTATAAATTAAGATCATCGGGTAAAATATTATTGGGAGAGCCAAAATAGCGAAGGGCTTCTTCTGTATTAAATCCAGCAAGCGTGATTGCTTCGTGATATGCAGCAATACGGTCGGCTTGTTTAATTTTTTTTAAAAGTTTTTGAGAAAGATCAACGGGAAGAGAAAATCGCATGTGGATCGCATCTTGGATACGCTTTTCAATGCGTTCATAGTGTTTTCCTATGACAGCTTTAAAGGGTGAAATTATATCGCCGATGACATATTCTGGTGCATCATGAAGAAGAGCACAGAGACACTCATGCTTCAGCGACTGCGGAAAAAGTTTTTGAAATATTTGTTCAACCAAAAGTGAATGTTGTGCAACAGAATAGGCATGCTCTCCTCGTGTTTGCCCATTCCAACGTGCTACACGAGCAAGCCCATGGGCAATATCTTCAATTTCAATATCAAAAGGAGAAGGATTAAGAAGATCAAGTCTGCGTCCAGAGAGCATTCTTTGCCAAGCGCGAGCTTCTCCACTTTTTAATAATTCAGCTTTAGCCATGCGTATTTTCTATAGTATTTTCAGAAAAGGTAAAATTCATATTTTCAGCAATGCTTATAGTGACAGGAATATTTTTTACAGTAAAGGGAATGTTATGATCCATAGCATCTTTGACATGGTCAATACGCATTAAAGCGAGAGCCTCATTTTCAACAGATGTTCCCAAGCGGCCAAGAACTTTTGTTCCTGCTTCAATGCTTGATTGAGGGGGGAGGTCACATTGGCCTTTTACAATCAAAATACGGCGGCGTGCTGCATGGCGGTGGTGCATTCGTGAAACAACTTCTTGTCCAATATAACACCCTTTATTGAATGCCAATCCATTAATTTGATCGTAATTAATATCATGAGGAAAGACTTTGCCGATTTCATAGTCTTGATCACTTTCTGCAATTGCATAACGAATTCGCAATTGATTCCATATGTCATAATTTTCTGAAGCCCAAAAAGGGACTTTGCTATAGATTCGTATTATTTTTTCTTGTTTTGGAAAGCGTTTATCAACAAAATTTGAATCAAAACTTAAAGTATTTGATTCATTTTTCCAAGAAACGATAACAATCCCTTGTAATGGTTGTATAATTTCTACTTTTTTACGCAGTTTATAGAGCAACAGATGCTTGTAGAGTGTATCGGCCAAAGACATTACAATATCAATAAAATAACTATTCTCTCTTTTACCGATAAGAAAATCAGCAAGGACCTTTCCTTGTGGGGATAAGAGGGCTCCAGGGAAAAGTTCTTGGGGACTTATTTTTTTTACATCTGTTGTGATTAGGGATTGCAGAAAATCTGTTGCTTCTTCGCCTGTAATTTGAATAATTTTTCGGTTTTTTAAGCAAATGGCATTTTGTTTTTCAATCATGGTTCTTGCCTTTCTGCTCAAAGTTACATAATCGATAAGTGAGCAATATGTAAGGAGCGTGGCTATGTTTAAAACATTTGATACAATTTTTAAAGGTGCAACACTTGTGAATCATGATGGAAAAAGCAAGCGTGATATTGGTGTTACAAATGGCCGTATTGCTGAAATTGGCGACCTTACATGCGCCTCAGCTGGTGAGGTGATTGATTGTACGGGGCTTCATATTTTGCCGGGAATTATTGATAGTCAAGTGCATTTTCGTGAGCCTGGTAATGAATATAAAGAAGATTTGGAAAGTGGCTCATATTCTGCTGTGTTAGGGGGGGTTACAGCAGTGTTTGAAATGCCTAATACCCATCCATTGACAACATCAGAAGAAACATTAAGAGATAAGGTTAAGCGCGGATTTCATCGTATGCATTGTGACTTTGCATTTTGGGTTGGAGGAACGCGTGAAAATGCTCATGAACTTTCTGAATTAGAAAGACTTCCTGGTGCGGCTGGAATTAAAGTCTTTATGGGATCTTCTACCGGTGATCTTTTGGTTGATGATGATGAAAGTGTACGCCTTATTTTAAAAAATACACGCCGTCGTGCAGCTTTTCATTCTGAAGATGAGGAAAGACTCAAAGAACGTAAAATACTACGTATTGAAGGAGATGCGTCCTCACATCCGATTTGGCGTGATGAGGTTGCGGCGTTAAAATGTACGCAGCGTTTGGTAAAAATTGCCCATGAGACAAAAGCGCGCATTCATGTGTTACATCTTTCGACAGAAGAAGAAATTGATTTTCTCAAAAAACATAAAGATGTTGCAACAATTGAAGTGACACACCACCATTTGACTCTCACGGCTGATGATTATAAGCAGTTTGGCACATTAATTCAGATGAATCCACCTATTCGTGAATCGCGCCACCGTGAAGCTCTTTGGTACGGTGTTCAACAGGGGATTATTGATGTTTTAGGCTCAGATCATGCGCCTCATACCCTTGAGGACAAGCTTCAATCTTATCCCTCTTCACCTTCAGGAATGACAGGAGTGCAAACAACGGCAGCCATTATGTTAACACATGTGAATGCAGGAAAAATATCTCTGGAGCGTTTTGTTGATCTCACTTCACATGGCCCTAGCCGTATTTTTGGTATAAGCTGTAAAGGACGTCTTGCTGTTGGATATGATGCTGATTTGACTATTATTGATCTTAAACGAGAAGAAGTGATGATGAATAGTTTAATTGGTTCGCGTGCCGGTTGGACACCTTATGATGGTCAAAAGGTTAAAGGTTGGCCTGTCGGGACTATTATCCGTGGTATGCGCGTTATGTGGGAAGGTGAAATTGTCACGCCTTCACAAGGAGAGCCTGTTAAATTTATAGAAACTTTGGTGTAAACAGCATAAATTTTATCCTATTATGACACAAAATACTATCATTTAAGGAGAAGGTATTTCAGCCTCCTTAACACATAAGTTTTTTTATGCGTGGTGAATATTTTTAGGTTTGTTACATAAGTGGGAAGCCAAGTGGAATTCAATAGAACTTGGATTATTTACAAACTAGGTTTTTAAGAATGTTCGTCCTTTGAGGTGTGGAGAAGAAGCCAAAGAGTGATACGGGAAAAGCTGCTCATAAGAATATAGGCACATCGAGGCATTGTTCTTCAGAAGTTTCTTTATTTTCGAGAAGATAACTTATTGCTCTATTCATTTGTGAAGAGGGCGCTATTGATATCACTTAACTGACAAGGAGATGCTTTTTATACAAGTTATTTGTTATAATGTATGAGAAGATTTTCAGATAAAGCTCTTCCTTCTTTAATATATCTTTGATTGGCTTCAATGGCTGCTTGTGTACAATGATGATAATTTTCTGAGAAAGCGCGATACGCTTCATTAAATGCGTCATAAAAATAAGCACGTCTTTGTGGAATGGGGTGTTCTGCTTCAATGAGTGCGTTCATATAGTCATACCATTGATTTATTGGCACTTGGTTTGTTGGAGGCTCACAAAGATTTTGGAGAAAATGCAGGGATCCCAAAATTTCCGCGAGGCGAAGTAATTTTTTCTCATAAGGTGGAGATTGTTGTGAAAAGGTTGGCATCGAAATGACAAGAAATATTAAAAGAATGATTTTTTTCAATTTATTACGCATTATTTTGATTGCTTTCTTTTAAAAATAATTGTGTCATGAGAACGATGTTAAAAAATAAGATTAATTGCTATATTATTCTCAATGATTAATGATGAAATATAGGGCGTAGGAGATAATAAGGAACCCATTGTGAAATATTGAAAATACTGATGAAGCTTTATAGGGTTAAGGTTTGAAGATTTTCTTCCTGTAATCTATTTTTCATATAAATATTCTATTGCCTATGGAATTTTGTCTAAACTTGTTTCTTTCAAGAAGAGAAAAGCTCTCTATCTGTAGAATCCTTTTGTCCAATCAAATAAAAGAAGATTATTTTTATGATAAATGATGGAAATAGCCTCAATAACCTTAAGGTAAGAAGAATTGATGATAAGGTGAAAGCTTTAGTCTAAACCGCATAATGTGATCATTTGAGAGAAGAGACATCTAAAAGAACGATGCGTAATATCGTTTACGGAGTATAATGATGAAAGAGTTGCGATTTTATAATACGCTGACACGTAAAAAAGAAAATTTTATACCAATAGATCCGACAAAAGTACGTCTTTATGTTTGTGGTCCAACAGTTTATGATTATGCGCATATAGGAAATGCACGCCCTGTCATTGTTTTTGATGTTTTATTTCGCTTATTGCGTCATGTTTATGGCAAAGATCATGTTCTCTATGCACGTAATATTACAGATGTCGATGATAAAATTAATGCACGCGCCGCTTGTGAATATCCAAACGCATCACTGAATGATGCTATTCGTCAATTAACAGAACGCACATATTCTCAGTTTCAACAAGATACAATAGCACTTGGTTGTCTATTGCCAACCAGCCAGCCACGTGCAACCGAACATTTAGAGGAGATGCGCGCGCTCATCGAAAGATTGCTTGAAAAGGGTCACGCTTATAAAGCGGAAAATCATATATTATTTTCTATAAAGAGCATAAAAAATCCACCCCATTATGGGGCATTTGCAAATCGTTCTTTAGATGAAATGAGGGCTGGGGCGCGTATCGATATTGCTGCTTATAAAAGGGAGGAGATGGATTTTGTTTTATGGAAACCTTCTCTGGAAGGAGAGCCAGGCTGGGAGTCGCCGGCCGGAATTCCTGTTTTAGGTCGTCCAGGTTGGCATATTGAATGTTCAGCAATGTCAATGGCAAAGTTATTAGCGCCTTATGGTGGTGGTTTAACTTGTGATGATCCGACTGCGAATATTTTTGATATTCATGGAGGTGGACTTGATTTAATTTTTCCTCACCATGAAAATGAGATTGCACAAAGTTGTTCAGCTTTTGGGACGGAGCGAATGGCTAACTTTTGGATGCATAACGGCTTTTTACAAGTTGAAGGCAAAAAGATGTCGAAAAGCTTTGGCAACTTCATAACCATTCGTTCAGTTTTAGAGAATAATTTTTTAGAATTTAACGCTGTTTTAGCCGATGAAATGAAAGAAGATTGGGCGGGTTTGTCTGCACGTTTTTCGATGCTTCAAACGCATTATCGTGAACCATTAAATTGGACAGCGCAGCGTTTAATGCAATCGAGCAGTGAATTGTATCGTTGGTATGAATTGCTTCGCAGTAAAAAGAGTATGATGGAAAACAATGAAGTGATTGATGATAGTTTGATAGATGCCCTTAGTGATGATCTTAATACGCCAAAAGCATTTACTCTTTTGCGAAAATTTTATAAAACAGAAGATGTTTTAGCTCTTGCACATGGCATGAATATATTAGGACTATTACGACAAGAATGGATTAAAAAAATAAACTGTCCATTATTTATAAAAAAAACGTCTCTTGATTCAAAATTTATTGATCAGCGCATTGCCGAAAGATTGCGGCTTATCCATAATAAAGAGTGGGAAGCTGCGGATACAATTCGTGATGAGCTTGCAGCTAAAGGGGTTCTCTTAAAAGATAGTAAGGATCCGCAAAGTGGTGAGCGCATAACCGTGTGGGAAATAAAACGATTATAATTTCTCTATTCCAGCAGTTCTCATAAATTAAAGGGAGAATATGATGGAATTTTTATATCACTATGGATATATCGTGCTTAAGCTGGCTGTGGGTCTTGTTGCCTTCCTATTTATTTTAAGAACGACGGGTCGTGGAAGCCTTAGTCAGATGACACCCGTTGATCTGGTCAGCAATTTTGTTATGGGAGGTATTATTGGAGGAGTCATTTATAATCAGAATATTAGCAGCACTCAATTATTGCTTGTTTTGCTGATTTGGCAAGCCTTGATTACCTCTTTTAATTTTTTGGCACGCTATTCAGTTTTTTTTCGCCACCTTATTGCAGGGCGGAATGTCACATTGGTTTTAGATGGGGTCTTTCAAATGGATAAGATTAAAAACTTAAGGATCAATGTTAATGATCTTATTGCGATGTTACGTCTTAAAGGGTGTCACTTACATGAAGCTGCTTTTGTGCGTTTGGAAACCAATGGTGATTGTACTGTTATTAAAAAGGAAGAGGGGAAGAAATCGACAATTGTCGTAGAAAACGGTGAAGTTATTGATGATGGTCTTAAAGAGATTGGTAAAACAAAAAAGTGGCTTCAGGAAGAATTGAAAAAAAAGCATATAAAAGTTGAAAATTTATTTGCAGCAGAATGGTATGAGAATACAGATCAAAATAATAAACTGTATCGTGGATTATTTCTTGTTCCTTTTTCAAAAAAAGTCTAACCTCAAACAATGAATAGGTAGCTTATTGAAAAGTGTAAGAAACTTATAAACAACCACAGGGGGGGTGTTTTGCCTTTTTCGTGTGGATGATAGAGAAGTAAGGGCTTTATGAAACGTAATGAAATGACAAAAACTGTGTCATCTGATACAGGGAAAACTCTGCACACACTTTACAATTTATGGCCTTATATGTGGCCGGCGGACCGGCGTGATCTAAAAATACGTGTACTATGGGCCGTATTTTATCTTATTTTGTCCAAGCTCGTTCTTATATCTGTACCGTATTTCTTTAAATATTCTACGAATTTGCTTGATACAAACTTTCAGCTCCCTGAATGGTTTCCATCTAGTTGGATTATTCCTATCATGCTTGTTTTGGCGTACAATATCGCCCGTATTATGCAGGCTGGGTTAAATCAATTGCGCGATTCCCTTTTTGCAACTGTTGGTCAACACGCTATTCGCCAATTAGCTTATAAAACCTTTGTACATATTCATGAGTTATCTTTACGATTTCATTTAGAGCGCCGAACTGGTGGGCTTTCTCGCGTGATTGAGCGTGGGACAAAAGGAATTGAAGCGATCGTAAGGTTTTCAATTCTCAATACCGTACCGACAATTTTAGAGTTTATATTAACCGCCCTTGTATTTTACATCAATTACGGATGGCATTATCTTCTCATTGTTGTTGCGACGGTTTTTTTATATACCTTTTTTACCATTAAGGCGAGTGATTGGCGTATTCGTATTCGGCAACAAATGAATATGGCAGATACTGAGGCAAATACACGCGCGGTTGATTCTCTTTTAAATTTTGAAACGGTCAAATACTTTGGCAATGAAACTCTAGAAGCCGATCGTTTTGATAGTTCTATGGCAGGTTATGAAAAAGCCGCAACAAAGATTTGGACATCATTAAGCTGGCTTAATTTTGGTCAGGCTCTTATCTTTGGTATTGGAATGACGATCATGATGCTGATGTCAGCTTATGAAGTCTTTTATAAGACACAAACTTTAGGGGATTTTGTTTTTATTAATGCCCTTTTAATGCAACTTTCCATTCCACTGAATTTTATTGGCTCAATTTATCGTGATGTTCGACAAGGTTTAACGGATATTGAAGCGATGTTCGATCTTTTAGATGTCCAGCAGGAGATCGTTGATAAATCGGATGCTAAACCGTTAGAGATAAGCAATGGGACCATTCGTTTTCATCAGGTAAAGTTTTCTTATGATTCGACGCGTCAGATTCTCAGAGATATTGATTTTGAAGTTCCTGGAGGAAAAACAGTTGCCATTGTCGGTCCATCGGGTGCAGGTAAATCAACCATTTCTCGATTACTTTTTCGGTTTTATGATGTTGATGCAGGCTCTATCACAATTGACGGGCAAGATATTCGTGACATAACACAGAAAAGTTTGCGTGAAGCGATCGGCATGGTCCCACAAGATACGGTGTTATTTAATGATACAATTGCCTATAATATTCGCTATGGGCGCCCAAGTGCGACAGATGAAGAGATGCACAAAGCCGCTGAAATGGCACAAATATCAAAATTTATTGAGATATTACCGGAAGGTTTTCAGTCTATGGTAGGGGAGCGTGGTCTCAAATTATCGGGGGGTGAAAAACAACGTGTGGCTATTGCACGGACACTCTTAAAAGCCCCCCCACTTCTTATTCTAGATGAAGCAACAGCAGCTCTTGATACGGCAACGGAACAAGAAATTCAACAAGCATTGGATATTGTAAGCCGTGGACGCACAACATTGATTATTGCACATCGTCTTTCTACGGTTATCAATGCTGATGAAATTTTAGTTCTTAAAAGTGGTCGTATTATTGAAAATGGCACGCATACAGAGCTCTTACGAAAGAAAGGTTTATATGCTTCAATGTGGAATAAGCAGCTTGAAGCATCGCAAGCTGAAGAAAAATTACGTAAAATGCGTGAACAAGACGAGACGGGTATTGTTAGTCGTAAAAAATAAGGTGGGCAAAATGTAATCTATATCTTTATATGGAGCGATTGATTAAATACATAAAAGCAAAAGGAACAAAAAGATTTATTGCTTGTTTAAGTTTACGACGAATAGGAAATGATATGAGTATTCTACAATCTGTCCATAATAGCTTTGTCTCAATTCATAAAGAAGGCTATCCTTTTATTGTAGCATTTTTTGTTATTTCGCTCATTCTTGGTTGGATATGGAGTCCGTTGTTTTGGTGTGGTCTTGTTCTCACGGTGTGGTGTATATACTTTTTTCGTGATCCAGATCGTGTTATCCCTTTAAATCCCAATTGGGTTATCTCACCTGCAGATGGGCATATTTCATTTGTAGAATCATGTGTGCCACCTGAAGAATTAGGCTTAGGGAAAGATGAAATGGTCCGTATTTCTATTTTTATGGACGTTTTTTCATGCCATATCAACCGTATTCCTATCAGTGGTACAGTAGAGTCTATTGTTTATCATCCAGGTCGTTTTACCAATGCGGAGTTTGATAAGGCTAGTCAGTTTAATGAGCGGAATGGGATGGTCATTGAGAGCAAGCATGGTAAAATTGCTATCGTACAAATAGCGGGGCTGTTTGCCCGTCGGATTGTTTGTTGGTCAAAAGAAAATGATGCTGTTATCACGGGAGAGCGATTCGGGTTGATTCGTTTTGGTTCGCGCCTTGATATTTATATACCAACTGAAGTGAAATTGCGTGTTGCTGTTGGGCAGACAGCAATTGCTGGAGAGACAGTTTTAGGGTCTTTTGATGATAAGAGTGCCACAACGGACTTCAGATACGATTAGGACTACACAATGAAAAATTTTTCGCCATTTTCTTCATTCAATCCTGAGGGGCAGCATGATGATACTGCAAATCGGCGACGCTCACCTACATCAATGCGCTATGTTATTCCCAATATCATTACTATTTTGGCAATTTGTGCCGGGATGAGCAGTATCCGCTTGGCCTTTGAGAATCGCTATGAAGCTGCTATTTTAATGGTACTTTTGGCTGCAGTTCTAGATGGTGCTGATGGTCGCATTGCGCGTTTAATAGATGGTAGTTCATCTTTCGGGGCACAGATGGATTCTCTTGCTGATATTGTCAATTTTGGTGTTACCCCCGCGCTTATTGTTTATTCCTTTATTTTGAATCAAGCACATCACATTGGTTGGGTTGCAGCTCTTGTTTATTGTGTTGCTTGTTGTTTGCGATTAGCGCGTTTTAATGTGATGTTGGATAATGCTGATATCCCACAATGGCAGAAAAGTTATTTTGTTGGTGTTCCTGCACCTGCAGGGGCATTACTCCTTTTATTGCCTACCTATTTAGGTGCTCTTGGTTTGGTCCCCAATTGGGGGTGGGCATTGTTTTTTAGTCTTTATACAGTCATTATTGCTTTTCTTTTGATTAGTCGTTTACCAGTGTGGAATGCAAAGACAATTGATCAAAACTTGAGGCGTGATATCGTTATACCTTGCATGTTGATCATCGTTATTTATGTCGGTTTTCTTGCGACTTACACATGGAAAACTTTATTGATTACGGCTATTAGCTATATGATTTTTCTCCCCTGTAGTTTTATCGCTTATAATAAACGGGCTGCTTTAGAAGAGAAAAAGGTTGATGCTAAAAAAGCTATTCAAGAATCATAAACTGCTTTATTCCTTTGTTGAGAAGTGCAGGAAAGAGAGAGATTCATCTATTTACATTTCAGATGATGATCAATGAGGAGCATAATAATCCACAAACCGATTTTCACGGACATTAAAGAGTTTTCCAGTTTCCTTTAAATCAGGTGACAGCAAATGGACTGTTTTTTTTGCAACCTCTTGTGGTGAGGGGAGCGTTTGAGGATCTTCACCAGGCATAGCTTCAGCGCGCATGGCAGTGCGTGTGGCTCCGGGGTTGACACAATTAATCTTGATAGGGGTTTGTTTGAGTTCTTCTGCCCAACAGCGGGCAATCATTTCTAAAGCTGCTTTAGAGGCTGCATAAGCCCCCCAGAACGGGCGTGCAACATGTGCAACGCTTGAAGATAACAGGATAGCACGTCCAGCATCAGATTCACGTAATAAAGGCTCAACGGCTTTTATTAAGCGCCATTGGCTAAAAAGATTTATTTGAAAGACATTTTCAAAGATCGTGTTTTCTATATGCGCTATTGGTGAGAGTGTTCCAAGGATTCCTGCATTTGCAACGACAATATCTAGTTTTTTCCAGCGATTGGCAATAGAGAGTGCGAGAGCATCAATGTTTTCCGTATGATGTAAATCGAGCGGAACGAGGGTAGCAAGAGCCCCTTTTTCTCGGATTTGATTATCCAATTCAGTAAGTCCGCTAACTGTTCGTGCAAGAGCAATAATATGAGCCCCGCGTGCAGCAAGCTCGAGTGCTAAATAATAGCCAATCCCTCTTGATGCACCAGTAACAAGCGCAACGCGCCCATGGAGACTAAAGTCATGTTTTGTCATCATTAATCTCTTGTTTTAAGAACAGATGATTGATGAATTTTGGAGAGATTTTCTTGATCGACCAGGTGCGTAGGATAATATCCAGTAAAATAATGGTCAGTAAATTGTGGATCGGCGTTATTTCGTTTTTCCCCTGCTACAGCGAGATATAATCCGTCCGTTGAAAGAAATTCTAAAGAGTCAGCTCCAATAAAATTGCACATAGATTTTAAATCTGGATATTGATTTGCTAAAAGGCTTTCAGCTTTAGGTGTATCAATACCATAAAAGTCAGGATAGAAAATCATAGGGCTAGAGACGCGCATATGAACTTCCTTTGCTCCTGCATCGCGAAGCATTCGTACAATTTTAAGGGATGTTGTTCCTCGTACAATAGAGTCATCAATCAGAATAACACGTTTTCCTTCAATCACAGGACGGTTTGCCGAATGTTTTAACTTGACGCCAAAAGCGCGAATTTGTTGTGTTGGTTCGATAAAAGTGCGGCCAACATAGTGATTGCGAATAATACCAAGCTCGAAGGGAATTCCAATTTCTTGTGCATAGCCAATTGCGGCAGGTGTTCCACCATCTGGAACCGGAACCACAACATCACCCTCACAAGGTGCTTCCTGCGCTAAACGGATTCCCATATTTTTGCGTGTTGTATAAACACTACGCCCTCCAACGATTGAGTCCGGACGAGAAAAATAAACATATTCAAATAAGCAAAGTTTTTCTGGTTTTGCATTTTCTGATTGTATAATTTTTTTCGTAATTTCCCCATTTTTTTGTATTTCACATATGATGATTTCTCCATTTTTAACATCACGGACATATTTTGCTCCAATAATATCAAGGGCGCAAGTTTCAGAACAAAAGATAGGCTTACCATCAAGTTCTCCCATCACGAGAGGCCTAATTCCAGTTGGGTCGCGTGCTGCAATAAGCTTTGTCCGTGTGAGTGCTAACATAGCATATCCCCCTTCTACTTGCCGAATCGCATCAACAAAACGATCAGAGGAAGATTCATAACGTGAGCGAGCAATAAGATGGAGAAACACTTCTGAATCTGACGTTGATTGACAGATAGCACCAGAAGCGATGAGTTTACGGCGTAATGTAAGACCATTGGTAAGATTCCCATTATGCGCAATAGCAATACCTCCAACTTTCAATTCAGCAAAAAGGGGTTGAACGTTGCGTAATGCCACTTCTCCAGTTGTTGAATAACGGGTATGTCCAATAGCACGATTTCCTGGTAAACGCGCAAGCGTTGCAGGGTTTGTATAGTGATCACCAACAAGACCTAAATGCTTTTCTTGATGAAACATTTTATTATGGTAAGAAACAATACCAGCTGCTTCTTGCCCACGATGCTGAAGTGCGTGGAGTCCAAGAGCGGTTAATGTTGCTGCATCTTCATGCCCAAGAATGCCAAAAACCCCGCATTCTTCATGAAGGGTATCATCATCTAATGAAAATTTTTGACAAGAAATATCGCTTTTTATCATCATATCCTTTCATTTGTGATAGAGAGGAATCATCCGCATCACATTTTACATCATTTAGTTCTCTTTTCTTATGAAAAGCTATTCTCCATTTTTGAGAAGTATTTTTTCATGAGGGTGTTGCTTATTTGTATGTTTATCGCTGTCTTTAAACAAATTTTCTGCCTTTTCGAGAACAGATCCAAGATCTTTTGGGAGTATTTCCCAAACTTTTTGTCCCAGTGAATCTAAAATAGGCCTTGTTTTGGCGTTTTTTAACCAGTCTGCTTGGTGCTCGGGTTTAATAAGTGCATTAATCAGCAATATACCGATGACCATAATCAGTAAACCGCGAAGTGCTCCAAAAATAAAACCAACAGTACGGTCAAGGATACCAATTCGACTATCAATAATAAAATCGGAGATCTTCATTGTAATAATTGAAGTAATAATGAGAACAATAATAAAAATTGTGACCAATGTTGTGATCAATGCGATCATTTTATTAGAAAAATATTGTTCAAAGAAAGGCAAGACAGGTTTGAATAAAAACAGTGTCGTAACAGCTGCGATTGCCCAAGAAATCAACGATAACACTTCACGTGAAAAACCTCGAAGCATAGCAAGAAAAGCGGACAACAGGATGATTACTAAGACAATTCCATCAAGGATTGTTATGATCATTTGTTTGTTCCTTATACATAAAGTTGTGTTCTTTAAATCTGTGTGCAAATATATTTTAGTTAGGTCATTTTTTATTCTTATAGCAAGGATATTTTGTATTTTATAGCGTTTTTTCTATATTATCCTGCCTGTGGTGTAGACCATTTTTTACTTGCGGTAAGAGTGGCAACAAGTTCGGGAAGGTCAGAGAAAGTTTTTTGTTGAAAATTGAGCGACTGCATCATTTCGGTTGTTGTCGTGGGATGAAACGCCCCCTGAAAACCGAGTTTTTTTGCTTCATTGATGCGTTGTGCTGAATGTGCAACAGCGCGAGTAGCTCCTGAAAGACTGACTTCACCAAAATATACATAATCCGTTGGCAAAGGGATATTGGCAAGAGAAGAGACCAAAGCAGCGGCTACAGCTAAATCAGCAGCGGGTTCTGATATACGATATCCACCTGCCACGTTCAGATAGACATCATGCTGTCCAAAACGAATGCCACAATGGGCTTCTAAAACGGCAAGAATCATAGAAAGACGATTTCCATCCCATCCGACAACCGCACGTCGTGGTGTTCCAAGGGAAGAGGGAGCAACAAGTGCTTGAATTTCCACGAG
This sequence comes from Bartonella sp. MM73XJBT.G, assembly GCF_028618435.1. Lineage (GTDB taxonomy): Bacteria > Pseudomonadota > Alphaproteobacteria > Rhizobiales > Rhizobiaceae > Bartonella. The sequence continues at coordinate 34,455 of NZ_JAQISW010000003.1, read as the reverse complement.
TATCGGGCGAGTTCCTTCCATGCCGGCGAAAACAGCTGCGCCTGGAGCTTTTTCATTGCGTTCTCCTAAAAACAATTCAGATGGATTTATCACTTCGCGTAATCCTTTATCAGACATTTCAAAAACACCAATTTCATCTGTTGGTCCGAAGCGATTTTTTACAGTTCTAAGAATGCGATAATGATGTCCTCCTTCACCCTCAAAATAGAGAACACCATCAACCATATGTTCAACGACCCGCGGGCCGGCAATTTGCCCATCTTTTGTCACATGACCAACAAGAACAACAGCGGCCCCTGTTTTCTTAGCAAAGCGTATCATAGCCTGAGCACCAATACGGACTTGTGTGACAGTGCCGGGTGCTGAATCTGCTGAATCTGACCATAAGGTTTGAATCGAATCGATAATCACCATATCAAGGTTTTTATGCTCGCTTAAGGTTGCAAGAATATCTTCAACATTGGTTTCAGCAGCAAGTTTCACCTCTGTATTATGAGCACCAAGCCTTTGTGCGCGCAAACAAATTTGCGCAATAGCCTCTTCACCTGAGACATAGATAACATGATGTCCTTTGCGTGATAAAGCAGCAGCTGTTTGTGTGAGCAATGTTGATTTTCCAATACCTGGATCACCACCAACAAGGAGTGCTGAGCCACGGACAAAACCCCCACCGGTAACACGATCAAGTTCAGCGATACCTGAATGAATACGTGGAGCATTTTGGATATCTCCAGAAAGAGATGTAAGGGCAATAATGCGTCCTTTACGCGTATTCTGCTTAGGACCACTTCCTATGCCGCCATTTATATTTTCTTCAATAAGGGAATTCCATTCTCCACAGGCACTACATTTTCCTGCCCAACGGGAATGGACGGTTCCACAATGTTGACAGATAAATTGAATACGGTTGCGTACCATGGTAATTTAGCCAATTTGCTCTGGAAGATAATTGGTATCTGCCAGATCACTAAAGCGTGTAAAGTCAGATTGAAAGGCAAGGGACACGATTCCTGTTGGTCCGTGACGTTGTTTTGCAACAATGACATCAGCTTTCCCCATAATTTTATCCATTTCATCTTGCCATTTTGTATGTTCAAGAGTGCCCAATTTGGGTTCTTCATTTTTGAAATAATATTCTTCACGATAAACAAATAGAACGATGTCGGCATCTTGCTCGATAGAACCAGATTCACGTAAGTCAGAGAGTTGTGGACGTTTGTCTGTTCTATTTTCAACTTGACGCGAAAGTTGTGACAAAGCGATAATAGGAACATTCAATTCTTTCGCTAATGCTTTTAATCCTGTGGTAATTTCTGTGATCTCTTGAACACGATTTTCTGATGAACGTTTTGAACTGCTTGTCATGAGTTGGATATAATCAATAAACAAGACGTCTAAACCATGTTGTCGCTTGAGACGTCGTGCGCGAGCTGCCAGTTGCGTAATTGATATTCCCCCAGTTTGATCAATATAAAGGGGGGCCTTTTGGAGTTGGTTTACCGCACGAATGATTTTTGCAAATTGTTCATCTGAAATGTTCCCCCGTCGAATATCAGAAGAAGAAACTTCTGTTTGTTCAGAAATAATACGTGTTGCAAGCTGTTCGGATGACATTTCAAGGGAGAAGAATCCTACAATACCGCCCTCATTTTCTTGGTTATTACTATTATGATTATAAGCATTAGCAATATTAAAGGCAATATTGGTTGCTAGTGAGGTTTTCCCCATACCAGGACGTCCCGCAAGAATAATTAAGTCAGATGCTTGTAAGCCTCCCATTTTTTCATCAAGTGTTTTAATATGGGTAGCTATCCCCGATAATTGTGAAGAGCGCTGTTTCGCGGCACTTGCCATATCGATAGCTTTTTTGATAGCCTCATTAAAATTTTCGAATCCACCTCCATATTTCCCTTTTTCTGCAAGCTCAAATAACTGATTTTCAACAGTTTCGATTTGTTGGGTAGGCGTAAGCTCTACAGGAGCATCAAAGGCGGTATTAACAACCTGAGTTCCAAGGTTAATCAAAGAACGACGAATAAAAAGGTCGTAAATAACGCGTCCATAATCCTCAGCGTTAATAATAGTGACTGCCTCTTTGGCCAAGCGAACAACATACTGGTATACAGTAATATCTCCAATTTTCTCTTCCATTTGGATATAGGGCTTGATCGTAACCGGATCTACACGTTTACCTATTTTTATAAGGTGAGATAAAACAGCATAAATCTTTTGATGCAATGGTTCAAAAAAATGTTCTGGTTTTAGAAAGTCCGAAACGCGGTCGAGAGAATCATTGTTGATAAAGATGGCACCAAGCAATGCTTGTTCAGCTTCAATATTATGTGGAAGTTGCCGAAAAGAAGAAGAATCTTCTTTTTTTGAAGAGCTGATATTAACAACGCTAGTTTCTTCCATAATATTTTCCTACTGAAATTCCAAGTCTAGCGACTTTGGTGATAAATTTAAAATCGTATATTAAAAGAATAGAGCTACAAAGCTTCATTTTAAGTTAAAATCTATAATTTTTAAAAACCCTCTTCTAATGGTTCATTTATCATTTGTGTATTATTAATATAACACCCATTTCGTATGTTCTATTTTTATAATATGTGATTTTTTAAGTGGAAGTTTCGGTACTCTAAATTTAAGTATTTTGAAGTTATGTGATCTTAAAATTCTAATACCGATATAAGTGGAATGGCATTTTATAATTGAAATCAGATCACGTAAGGATATCATTAATTTACCGTTCATACAAAATTCACTCTTAAGAGTGGAGCTTTAAATTATTTTTTGCTTTTATACTGAAGAAGCAAAAGCATTTCTCCTTATTGCTGTTATCATTTCTAGTATGGAATGTGCTTACATGATATATTTCTAATTCTTCATAAAAATTAGATTCTTTATATATAATAGCCATAAAATACCCAGTTTAAAAGCATGAGTATTTTATGACCAATATTTTAAATGGAATAAAAGATATAAAATAGAAAGCAAAAGGAGCAATTAAGCTTCTTGATGAGAATTGGTTATATTGTTGTCATTAATTGCTTCTGCCAACAATTCTTCCTGATTTTCTTCTAATATTTCTTCTTGAATATTATATATCTCTTCAGAAGAAGTAAGCATTTCACCTTCTGCTTGGCGTTGTGCTTCACTGGTAGAACGTGCAACGTTAATAACTACAGAAATTTGAACTTCAGGATGGAGGTTAAGAGTAACCGTATGAAGACCAATCATTTTTATTGGATGATTAAGTTCAATTTGATTTCGACCAATAGAGAATCCTTCATCTGTTATGATTTCAGCAATATCACGCGTTGACACAGATCCATAAAGTTGTCCTGTTTCACCAGCAGAACGAACAGCAATAAATGATTGACCATCAAGTTTTTCAGCGATTTTTTGTGCTTCGCTTTTGCGTTCAAGATTACGTGCTTCAAGTTGTGCGCGTTGGATCTCAAAGTGTTTTTTATTCGCTTCATTTGCGCGTAAAGCTTTACCTTGAGGTAAGAGAAAATTACGTGCATAACCATCTTTCACTGAGACAATATCACCCATCTGACCAAGACGAGGAATGCGCTCAAGTAGAATAATATCCATAGTTTTTCCTTTCGAACAAATAAATTTAGGGAAGTTTTTTGTGTGATTGAAAGTTGTATTGAATAGAAGCCCAAATGCCCATCAAAAGTATCATGAAAGAAATAGGTGGGAAAAAAACAACAGTCAAAATAGCAATATAAACAAAAGAAAGTATAATAACCCGACCGTTGACTCCTTTTGTAATATTATGAAGATAGGCTAGACCACTAATTGATATGATGACAGTATAGGCAGAGCTAAAGACAAGTGTACCCAAATTAAGAGAATCGTTCAATTCAGTCATTGATGCGATAGAAGTGAGGATGAAAATAACAATTCCAGAAATTGGAAGGCGAAGAGTTCTGCTCCAGTCATCTCGAGGCCTTTTCAGCCACTTCATATATTGGGCTGTTATCATTGAAAAATAAAGATTACCAATGAGGAAAATCAAACTATAAATTGCCAGAGAGATAGCTGCTAAAGTTGCAGCATGTGCCATTAAAAAATCACTAAAATTAAGCATATTAGCTTCTTGTAATGACGGCAATTGTTGTAGAGCTTGTGCGATGTTTTCAATGACTTTTTTTGCAATGAGAGGGGTATTTGGACTGGTTTTCACACAGAGTACAATGAAGGTGACTATAAGAGCAATAAAATTGGTTAAATGAAAAATAACGGATGATAATGGATACCATATTAATGTGTTTTCTTTTTGCGCTGGTCGTGCCAATCCAATAAGCCAAGAGGCATAAACAGCAGGAAGAAAAAATAACAGCATAAGCCCAAGAGCAATGTAGATATCCGTGGCAATGAAAAGAATAACAGTCGCACTTATTAAGGCAACGAAGCTGGCAAATGTTCCTTGACTGAACGCAACAATAAAAATTGGCAATGAAAAAAAGCAGCCAAGAAGAAAAGAAAAAAAGGGAGCGATATTGGCAACACTGATGATTGCCATCCCTACCACAACAGCAAACAATCCTGCCAAAACACCAGATAATATCTCATCAATACGATTTTTTATCACTTATTGCTGTCCTGCTTTCTGCAGTTAGAGGCATGTTGATACCTCAACTTTAATATTCAATAGCTTAATATAGGATACAATAAGCTATTTTTCTAAATCATACAAGAAAAGCAACTAGAGAGTTTCTCTAGTTGCTAGAATGTCTTGATTGTTTACTTTATAACGTATGGTAGTAAGCCTAAAAAGCGAGCGCGTTTGATAGCGTTAGCTAATTCACGCTGTTTTTTTTGACTAACAGCCGTAATCCGTGAAGGAACAATTTTTCCACGCTCAGAAATATAACGCTGTAACAATTTGATATCTTTATAATCAATTTTAGGCGCATTAGCTCCTGAAAAAGGACACGTTTTACGACGACGATGAAAAGGGCGACGTGCAGAGTTTTGATTTGTATCAGTCATCATTCTACCTCTTCTATAGAGTTTTCACGTTGATGACGTGAGGAACGAGAACGCTCTTCAGCCTGACCAATGTGTGTATTGCGATCAAGGTGTGAAAGCATCGCAGACTTTTCTTTTTCGTGTTTTTCTACACGAATGGTCATATAGCGCAAAATATCTTCATTGATTCGCATCTGACGCTCCATTTCAGCAACTGCTTTAGCTGGTGCATCAATATTGACTAAGACATAATAAGCCTTACGGTTTTTACGAATACGATAAGCAAGAGGACGAAGTCCCCAATTTTCTACACGCCCAACTTTTCCACCGTGCATTTCAATGACACCTTTGTAAAGGTTCAAAAGTTCATCAACTTGCTGCGATGCAATATCTTGTCGGGCAAGGAACATATGTTCATAAAGAGTCATTGTTTTGCCTTTCTTCAATTAAATCCTGCCGGTTTTAGCGCAAAGCCTCTGCGACTTGCCTTTTTGGAAAATCCAAAGAAGAAAGGACGCGTTTACAACTTGAGACATCTCAGAGCGGAGACACGGGAGGCCGGAAACATTATATTTCCTACTGATATCTCACAGCCCTCCATTCAACCTCCAGCTAAATGCCGGCAACGAACACCTCATATCTACAGGTTATTTTTTTAAATAGCAAGTTTATACACATAAAAAAATAGATTTATTAAATCTTGATATATTTCCAATATATTTCCCTCTTCCACAAAGAGGTAATACTGTACATACAGATAAGGAGAGAAAAATGGATTTTTTAAACCAGATTGATGTTACGCTCTTTAAGATGTTTGTTGGCAATCATCAGTCTTGGTCAATTTTAGTTTTGTTGAGTATTTTTTGTGCAAAGTTTTTAATTTACGTTATTCCCCTTCATCTTTTTGTGCTGTGGTTTTGTGGTGGGGAAAGGGAAAGATGTGTCGTGTTAAGCATTTGTATGAGTATTTGCATAGCTCTTTTTATAGGTTATCTTATTTCTCTCATTTATTTTCATCCACGCCCATTCGTTGTGGGGTTGACGACACCGCTGATTAAACATCGTGCAACAGCTTCTTTTCCTAGTAATCATGCCTTGACCATTGCATCTTATACAGCAAGCTTTTATTTTTACCGATACAAAGGTACTTTTAAATTTGCTGTGTTGTTTTTATGCTTGATCTGTTGGGCACGCATCTTTGTGGGGGTACATTATCCCTTTGATATTTTAGCAGGTACAATTTTAGGAGGTCTCATAAGTCTGGGGGTTATTCAGTTTATAGCCCCATATTTCCCCAAGTTTTTATATCAAATGCCACCCTTAAAATATAATTTGAAGAGAGATATTCATTCTAAATAAAGCACTTTATCTTGACTTTTTGCGGATGAATAAGGTCAAAAGAAAAAAAATTAATGGCACAATTTTAGGAGTCGATGAATGGGTGCAGCTTTTATTTTTCCAGGGCAAGGGAGTCAACTTGTTGGGATGGGGAAGGCGCTTACAGAAGAATTTATTTCAGCGCAGATGGTTTTTGAGGAAGTTGATGATGCTTTGGGTGAGAAATTATCAAAGATCATTTTTGAAGGACCAGCAGATGTTTTAACGTTAACAGCCAATGCACAACCCGCATTAATGGCTGTATCCATGGCTGTCATTCGTGTGATGGAACAATTAGGGCTTCGTATAGAAGAAAAGATAAAGTTTGTTGCTGGTCATTCTTTAGGCGAATATTCAGCTCTTTGTGCTGCTGGTACATTCAGTCTTACAGATACGGCAAGGCTTTTGCGCATTCGTGGCAATGCTATGCAGGCCGCTGTTCCAGTTGGTGAAGGCGCTATGGCAGCACTTATTGGTTTGGAAGAGCACGTGGTAGAAGAAATTTGTGAAACTGTTTCTGGAGAAGGACTATGCCAAATTGCCAATGATAATGGTGGTGGGCAAATTGTTATTTCAGGTGAAGTAAAAGCCGTTGAGACAGCGGTAGAGATTGCATCAACAAAAGGTGCAAAACGTGCACTGCTTCTTCCGGTTTCTGCACCTTTTCATTCGTCTTTAATGCAGTCTGCTGCGGATGCCATGAAGAAAGCGCTTTTGACTGTTAACAAAGTAGCCCCTATTATTCCTTTGATTGCTAATGTTTCTGTTGCACCAGAAAGTGATCCTGAGCGTATTGCTACTCTTCTTGTTCAACAAGTAACAGGGAGGGTGCGGTGGCGTGAAACAATAGAATGGATCGGTTCTCATGGGGTTGATACGCTTTTTGAAGTTGGTTCTGGAAAAGTATTAACAGGTTTAACGCGTCGTATTAACAAGGATATAAAGGGAATAAAGATTGAAACAGTTGATGAAATAGAATCAGCGCTAAGAATGCTTGGCGTTTAATCTATGAAGGAGTTTAAAAAAATGTTTAGATTAACAGGACGTAAAGCTCTTGTAACGGGGGCATCAGGAGGAATTGGTGAGGCAATTGCACGTTGTTTCCATGCACGAGGGGCCATTGTTGGACTTCATGGAACACGTGAAGACAAGCTTAAAGGAGTTGCAGCAGAATTAGGACAGAATGTTTTTGTGTTCCCCGCTAATCTTTCTGAACGTCAATCGATTAAACAATTGGCTGAAATTGCAGAAAAAGAAATGGATGGTGTTGATATTTTGGTTAACAATGCGGGAATCACTAAGGATGGTCTTTTTGTGCGTATGCAAGATAAAGACTGGGATGACGTCTTAGAAGTTAACCTAACAGCGGCTTCTCTTTTGACGCGTGAATTAGTGCATTTTATGATGCGTCGTCGTTATGGAAGAATTATTAATATTACATCTGTTGTTGGTGTTGTTGGAAATCCTGGGCAAACGAATTATTGTGCTGCAAAAGCAGGTTTGATAGGTTTTTCTAAAGCATTGGCACAAGAAATTGCTTCACGAAACATTACGGTCAATTGTATTGCTCCAGGATTTATTAAATCCGCTATGACAGATAAGCTTAATGAAAAGCAAAAAGAATCCATTATGTCTGCGATTCCAATGAAGCGTATGGGGAGCGGGCAAGAAATAGCCACAGCTGCTGTTTATCTAGCGAGCGATGAAGCGGCCTATATGACAGGTCAAACGCTCCATATTAATGGTGGGATGGCGATGATTTAAATGTTTTCTTGTATTCCACATTGATTTATAGGCTGTATTATTTTAGATAGTAACGATTGAAATGGAAAAATGCATTATTTCTTTAACATGGTCATTGATCAATTGATGTCGGAATGTCATACTGGTCCATTTTGTAGGGGATATCCACAGGATGTTTTAAATCATTGCTAAAATCTTTTAAAGGAATACATCTATTGCTTGATTAGATGAGCCGATATAGTTAACCAAATTATAGGAAAATATAAATTCGAGGATTTCAACATGAGTGATACAGTAGAGCGCGTTAAGAAAATTATTGTGGAACATCTTGGGGTTAATGCTGATAAAGTCGTAGAAAATGCAAGCTTTATCGATGATCTAGGAGCTGATAGCCTTGATACGGTTGAGCTCGTTATGGCTTTTGAAGAAGAATTTGGTGTAGAAATTCCAGATGAAGCTGCTGAAACGATTTTCACAGTTGGTGATGCAGTCAAGTTCATTGATAAAGCTTCTGCATGATGATTAAAGGGCAAAGGCATTTATTGCTTTTGCCTGTATTCTTCGGAGTTCTTTTGAAGAGAGAGCTTTGAGAGCTGAAGTTTAGTCCAAGGTTAGAAGTTATGAGACGTGTTGTTGTTACTGGTTTAGGATTGGTATCGCCGCTGGCTGGTAATATTGAATATAGTTGGAAACGGCTTCTTGAAGGGAGAAGTGGTGTTCGGCGTATTACTGAATTTGATGTGTCCGATTTGCCATGCCAGATTGCAGCGCGTATCCCCTTAGGCGATGGAACAGAGGGGACCTATAATGCTGATTTATATATGGAACCTAAAGAGCAAAGAAAAGTTGATGCATTTATTATTTATGCAATGGCTGCTGCTAACCAAGCACTTACAGATGCTGAATGGTTTCCTAAGAGTGATGAAGACCAGATTTGTACAGGAGTATTAATTGGTTCGGGAATTGGAGGGATTGAGGGCATTGTTGAAGCAGGTTATACGCTTCGTGATAAAGGACCGCGCCGTGTTTCTCCCTTTTTTATTCCAGGTCGTTTGATTAATCTTGCTTCTGGTTATGTGTCTATTCAATATGGTTTACGGGGACCTAATCATTCGGTTGTGACAGCTTGTTCGACAGGGGCTCATGCGATCGGTGATGCAGCGCGTTTGATTATGTTCGGTGATGCAGATGTCATGGTGGCAGGGGGGACCGAATCTCCGATAAATCGGATATCTCTTGCAGGTTTTTCTGCTTGTAGAGCTCTTTCTACTTGTCGCAATGATGAACCTGAACGGGCTTCACGTCCGTATGATGCTGATCGTGATGGTTTTGTGATGGGGGAGGGAGCGGCAGTTGTTGTTTTAGAAGAGCTGGAACATGCTAAAAAACGAGGAGCGCGTATTTATGCTGAGGTTATCGGTTATGGTTTATCGGGTGACGCTTACCACATTACAGCGCCTTCAGAAAGTGGTGAGGGGGCTCAGCGGAGTATGATGGCCGCTCTTAAGCGAGCACAAGTGAATGTGAGTGAACTTGATTATATTAACGCCCATGGTACATCAACGATGGCTGATTCCATAGAGCTAGCGGCTGTTGAACGTGTTTTAGGGAATTATGCCCCACAAGTTTCTATGTCATCAACGAAATCTTCTATTGGGCATTTGCTTGGTGCAGCTGGTGCTGCTGAGGCTATTTTTTGTGTTTTAGCCATACGAGATAATATAGCACCAGCGACGCTTAATCTTGACAATCCATCGATTGAAACAAAAATCGATCTTGTTCCGCACAAACCACGTGAACGAAAGATTGATACGATTCTTTCCAATTCTTTTGGATTTGGCGGGACAAATGCATCGTTGGTGATGCGACGTTTTAGGGGATAATGAGTATTTTCATTTAATTTCTGCTTTTGAATTTTAACCTTTATTATAAGGTGTATGGGAAATTATAATATTGTCCTTAATCGCTATTGAGGGATTATGTCCGATGTGAAAAATGGAACATCATTAAAGGACGAGAACGATCCCTCTTCAAATCGTTGAGCAGATAGTTGTGGTATGTTAATACATAGTAAACAAAAGAAATCGTCTACCGTCCGTAATCCTTTGGTTATTCTTGGTCATTTTTTCCTCATGCTGATTGTGGTTATTCTTTTCGGCATAAGTATTCCTCTTTATATCGGAAAAAGTATTTTTGAAGAAAAGGGAAAAATTGAGGAAGGACAAGTTCTTCTTATCCATCCGGGAACAGGAATTCGTGAAATTGCTTCATTGTTAGAAAAACGTGGTTTTATTCGATCATCAGATATTTTTGTTTATGGGGTTGGTTATCACAAAAATACAAGTCACCTAAAGGCTGGTGAATATTTAATTCCAGCCCATGCTTCCATGCACGATATTATGGATATTCTTGTGAAAGGAAAATCCATTGAGTATACATTTACAGTACCAGAAGGTTTAACGGTTCAGCAAGTTTTCGATCGATTAGCGGCAAATGAAATTTTGATTGGAGACCTTCCAAAAGTTTTGCCTCCAGAGGGCTATTTAATGACCGATACTGTTCGTTTTATTCGGGGAACAACGCGGAAAGAAATTATAAACAGATTGCGCGAAGGACAGAAGAAATTAATTCATGCGATATGGGCTACGCGTTCACCTGATTTACCTATTAAATCAATTGATGAATTTGTTATATTGGCTTCAATTGTTGAGAAAGAAACCGGAGTTGCAGCAGAGAGACCAATGGTTGCTGCAGTATTTTATAACCGCCTTGCAAAGCACATGCGTCTTCAATCGGATCCAACGGTCATTTATGGTCTCTTTGGAGGAAAAGGAAAGCCATCGGGTCGTGCAATTTACCGTTCAGATCTTGAGAAGGAAACACCCTATAATACTTATAAAATTAATGGTTTGCCTCCAACCGCTATTGCCAATCCAGGTCGCGATTCATTGAAGGCGGTAGCACATCCACCAAGCAGTGATGCGCTTTATTTTGTTGCTGATGGTTCAGGAGGGCATGTTTTCTCTCGCACCTTAGAAGAACATAATATGAATGTTCGCAAGTGGCGAGAATTAAAGGCAAGACATTGATTTACAATCATACCACATCTTTTTACATCGTAAATAAGAGTTCAAAATAAAGTAAGATTTTTTTACCTTAAACTTTGAATAAGAATGATGAAAAATCATTTTCCTGTGTGTTAAAATTGGAATTAGCGTATAGATACAAAATATTTAAGAAAGAAATTAATATATTTTATGATAAATTCTCTCAATGAAAGTGCAAAATAGCGTGGAGAACTGCTAAAAAAATAATTGATTAGAGAAAAGGTTGAGATAATGTACCGTTCAGATTTTGAAGAAAAATTTATAAACAAAGCAGAGTGATGTAATGATAGCCTTTGAAAGTGAATTGAATACGATAAAAACAAATCAACGCCGTGGTTTCTTATTTATTCTCTCTTCACCTTCAGGTGCTGGTAAATCAACAATTTCTCGGTTGCTTTTAAAAGATGAACGATTAGAGCTTTCTGTCAGTGTAACCACAAGGAAAAAACGTCCCAGTGAAGTAGATGGACTCCACTACCACTTTATTTCAAAGGAAGAGTTTGAATATAAACGTGATAGAGATGAATTGATTGAATGGGCAGAAGTTCATGGGAATTATTACGGCACGTTACTTGAAACTGTTGAAAATGCATTGAGTGTTGGTCGTGATATGTTATTTGATATTGACTATCAAGGCACCGCGCAGTTGCAACAAAAGATGCGAGGGGATACTGTGTCTGTTTTTATTCTCCCACCATCAATGAAAGAGCTTGTTTCGCGTTTACATCGTCGTGCAGAAGATAGTCAAGATATCATAAATTTACGATTAGAGAATGCACGAACAGAACTACAGCACTGGCGTTCTTACGATTATGTGGTGATTAATGAGGATTTAGATCAATCTTTATCGCTTATTAAATCGATTTATTTAGCCGAAACAGTAAAACGTGAGCGCTGTACTTTTCTTGGCCCTTTTATTGATGAGCTTATTGCTGAAAAGATTGATAAACGCCTTTATTAAAAAATAGCCTAATGAAAGGTGCATTTTTTAGGGTACGAGATGCGCTAAAGTTATAAATTCAGAAATTGAAAGTGTTTCAGCGCGGCGTGTTCCATCAATACCTGCTTTTTTTAAAAGCATTTCACCTCCCAGAGTTCTAAGATTTTGACGAAGCATTTTTCGTCTTTGTCCAAAAGCAGTTTTTGTGACAAAGCTTAGTTTTTGTGCAGAGCAAACAAGAGGTTGAGGCCGCGGAATGATATGAACAACGGAAGAAATTACTTTCGGCGCTGGTATGAAGGCTTGAGGAGGTACATCAAAAGCAATTTTAGCTGTAGTACGCCAGCCAGTTAAGACACTAAGACGTCCATAATGAGAAGATTGAGGTTTGGCCGTAATTCGTTTGGCAACTTCACGTTGAAACATTAATGTCATTGATTCATAAAAAGGAGGCCATGGTTCCACTAACAGCCAATTTAGTAAGAGTTGTGTTCCAATGTTATAAGGAAGATTGGCAATAATGCATGGTTTTTCTAGAGATTTTTCAAAGAGTTTTGAGAAATCTTGTTTTAGTGCATCATTACAAATAACTTTTAATTTGTTCGGATAATGTTTTTCTATTTCTAAGAGAGCTGGTATGCAGCGCTCATCACGCTCTATTGCTGTTACAATCGCGCCCTTTGCTAGCAAAGCACGCGTGAGCCCTCCAGGACCAGGACCAATTTCAAGAACAGGTTTTCCTTCTATATTTCCTGCTTGATGAGCAATTTTAGTTGTTAAATTCAGATCAAAAAGGAAATTTTGCCCCAAAGACTTATGGGCTTGTAATCCATATGTATTAATGACCTCACGCAGAGGAGGGAGATTATCTATTGGCATGGTATCGAATTATTTTTTGCAAGTTGATTTGCAAGTTTGAGAGCAGCAATAAAGCTTTCAGGAGAAGCTATCCCTTTATCAGCAATATCAAAAGCAGTTCCGTGATCTGGAGACGTACGAATGAAAGGTAGCCCTAAGGTGACATTAACGGTGGTATCAAAATCTAATGTTTTAATAGGGATAAGAGCTTGATCATGATACATGCAAAGAGCAACATCATATGTTTTTCTTGCGCATTCATGAAACATTGTATCGGCAGGAAGCGGACCTGTAATATTAAGTCCTTTCTTTTTAAGATATTCAAGAGCAGGCGTGATAATTTCAAACTCTTCTTTTCCCATTGTACCTTCTTCTCCAGCGTGAGGATTAAGACCAGCGATAGCAAGCCGAGGTAATGTTATTTTAAATCGTGTTTTTAAGTCACATTCAGTAATGAAGGCCGTTTGAATGATTAAATGACGCGTCAGCTGTGAAGGAACATCTTTAAGTGGAGTATGAACAGTTATTGGGACCGTTTTTAATCGAGGTCCTGCTAACATCATAACGGGATGATAAGATTTATGAAAAGCTTTATGGGCTAAATCGGCTAAAAATTCTGTATGTCCTGGAAATTGAAAACCGGCATCGTAAAGATTCTTTTTGGCAATAGGACAAGTAACCAATGCAGAAGCATGTCCACTTTGAATCAATTGAACAGCGCGCTCAATAGACTCAATGATTCCAGCGGCATTATTTGCAGAAGAAAAACCTAATTGATGACTTTGTTTATTTTTTAAGGGTATAATAGGGAGAGCATTTTGAAAATTTTTGACAGGATTGGTGTTTAAAACAGATTCAACCTCAACATTCATCTGTAAAAAACGAGCGCGCGAACGAATAACATCTGGATCAGCGATAAGCACAAAAGCTGGGACATGGCGGGTAATACGCAAATCCCAAGCTTTTAGAGCTATTTCAGGACCAATTCCGGCAGGATCACCACCACTAACAACAAGAGCAGTCATTATTGAATACGTGCGATGTGCCGCAATTCTTCTAAATATTTTTCGCTTAATTCTTCAAGTTTTTTCGGGCTTCTGTTTTTATTATCTTGAAGAGAAAATATCAGCCGAGCGACATAATCATCAGAAACCCTTTTTATTTTGCAAACAGCAATTGCTTCGATTCCATCAGATGTTTCTTGTAATTTTGTCATTTTTCCAGCAGGTGTTGCAAGAATAGCTTGCTCCCATGCACTGGGAAGTTGAGGTTCCAGAAACTTTCCTAAGTTGCGGATTGTAACATCTAAAATACCCTTTGCTTGATTGTGAGAATTTGCACATCCACGGAAATGTGCGCGGAAATTGCTTGCTTCTCTTTGACGTCTTTCAAAGATTTCTGAGCGACGATGTGCTGGAATAACAAAAATAATGCGCTGTAATGTATATTCGTTTGTTGAAGGTTTAACACCACCATTTTTTAATATTCTGCGTACAGCTTCTTGTTCGCTAATCATCCCCATTTGAGCTTGATAGCGTGCGCTAACAAGACGCCCCCACCCTATTTGTCCACGGATGTAATCTTTGAAATGTTGCACAGTAATATCGTTTTGGATCAGAATCTGGTTGAGCTGATCAATTGTCATATTATTTTGCGTTGCAAAGTTCTCAAAAGCTCTATCAATCTCATCATTGCTGACCTCAACATTACGGCGTTTTATTTCAATATTTTTTAGCTCTTCGTCGATCAGCTCTTTTTTAGCTTGTGCTATCAAATTTCCTTGCTTTTGTTGCAGTCTGAGAAATGCAACACGCCTTTGTATATCATAATTTGTGATAGGATTACCATTAACTGTAACAACAATAGTCGTCTGCGCAAAGGCTGTCGGAATCAAAAATTCATTTATAAGCAGACTGCTTACGCTCAAAGACGTAATACAAAATAAAGCAAGAACACGCTTTTTCAATTTATTCATGTAAATAAGCTTTCGCATTGTTTATTAATTTCCATCAATAACTTAAACTATACGTTTTCTTTCATAAAAACAATAATAAGTTAAATCAGCTATACATTCTCTTTATAAATTTGAATCTATCTTTTTTCCGATATCTGCGATTGTACGCAATGAAAGAGAGAAATTAAAGTTCTGCAAAGGTTTTTTTCTTCCCGGATTCACTACCTGTTGATAACCGAAGGTGACTCCGAAACATTCATCGGCATAATTCAAGCTAATTCCTCGTTTTATAAATGTGCCAGATACGAGATCATAACCGGCATTGCTATTAATGGACCAATAATCTGCCAGCTTAAAGCCTGTTTGAAAAGAAATTTCTTGACGCTCTTGTGGATATTCGTAATTCGGTTGGCTTGCGATATAAGCATATTGTACAGAAGCCCAAAAATTTTTCCACTTTTGTGATGCTTCAATTTCACTACGACGGATTTTTCCTGTTTTTTTGTCAAAGCGTCCGCGCGTTTCTAAAGAAAAACCATTCGTATGGGTTGCACCAAACATTGCAACATAGTCTGAACGTTTTGCCTCTAAGCTAGAATGAATACCGACATTAATAAGGTCTTTTTCTGCAAAAGAATTCTTTCCAGCCAGATGAAAGGATTGTCCAATAAGGCCATAAAGAGACCAATTATTATTAAAGCTTCCAGAATATCTTAAACCTATATTGGCTCTTGTCCCGCCTTCTACACGATCATAACCAGAAAATTTATCTCGTTGAAAGAGAGTGGTTGCATCAAAAACAAAGCTTTGTGCATCTTCATTAGGAAGTTGTCCGATATATTGTTCATTATTGCGTATAAAAATTTGGGCGGTCGGTTCTATAATATGTGTAGAATGAGCTGCTGTAATGAGGAAGGGATAGCGTGCTTCTAATCCTGCTGTTGCCATACCACGAATTGTAGATAAGGCATTGTTTTCTCCAGAAGCAGCATGATTTTCTTGTCCATTGATTGTAAGGATATCGGCCCGTAGAGAGAGAAGGGGGGTTAATATGAGTCCGTTGTGTGTGTTAAAGCGCTTTTTCCACTGAAGCTCATTTGTTAAACGCAAACTATTTCCAGCCATACCGGAAAGTCGTACAGTATTGAGAGGATTTTTGTTCCAGTCGGGTGAACCGAAGTCCTCATGACGCCGGTAAATTGATTGTATATTGCTATGGAAGGTAAGCTCTCCATTATAAATGGGCTCATCTGGTGTAAAAGAATAATCGATGCGTGGTAGAACCCATGCTTGCTGAGAGTGACGTTCATAATGAGGATCATTCAATATCGAGTCTTGAATTTTAAAATGATAAAAACGCATGTCAAAATAGTTTTTTCCTGCAAGACCATTCAGATAGATCTGAGAAAGTTGTGTGGGATTGCTATAGTTTTCAAGTTTATAGGCACGACTAAAATGCCGATCGGATTGTGCAAGAAGATCCCATCCATAAGTCCAGTTTGAATTAATACGAAAGTCGCCCTTTGTCGCAAGCATATAACGGTTTTTATGCTGCGAATCAATCGTATCATTGTCAAATCTATGTGGTTTCATTTGATATATATGAGCAAAGCGAATGTTATAACTGCCCATTTTTAAACGTTGACGCCATTCCCCTTCGGTTAAAAGCCCTTGTTGAGTATAAACCGTAGAAGAAAGCGTGAAATCATAATGGGGAGCGAGATTCCAGAAATAAGAATTCTTTATTCCCATACCAAGATAATCAGTATAGAAAAAGTGAGGTGTAAGCAGACCGCTAGCACGCTTGACAGTTGGATCATAGAGTTCAAAATTTGGAAATTTTATAATTGGTAAACCAAAAACTTCAAAACTGCTATTTTCAAACCGAATTTTTTTAACGCTATTATTCCATATAATCTTTCTTGCTTTAATTTTCCACAGGACCTCTCTATCTGGTTTATAAGAGCAAGGTTCACAGGCTGTATAGGATGCATTTTCAAAGATTGTTACCTGATTGTTTTGGCGTGTAGCATTTTGAGCGGAAAAGTGCACATTGTTGGCTGTGTCAATCCGTAAGGCGTTTACAAAGCCCTCGCCAAGATCTTTGGTCATATCAATTTGATTAGAATAAATTTTATTTCCATCTTTTTGAGTAATTTCAACGTTTCCTTGTGCTATAAGCCGTCCTGTCTTTTGGTTGTATATAATTTTTTGAGCGACAACTTTATTGCCATCAAATTCAACTTGGACATTCCCTTGTGCAGAAACAGTGTTTTCATCACGATTATAGATGAGTTCATCCGCAGAGAGCAAAAGAGGACGCTCTAAGTTTTGAATGCGACTTTGAGCAGGAGACATAAGGTTTTGAGCGTGTGCACAATAAGGCAACGCCCCCCCTAAAATAACCGCCATAACACTTCTAAAAGCGAGAGCACTTAATTTTATTAAAATGAGTTTCTTACACGTTAATGCTTTCACTTAGCCGTCCTCTTTATGAAGTAAAAAAGAGATTCCCAAGAATAATGCAATAACAACAGGTGTCCAAGCGGCAATAATTGGCGGAATATATCCAGCATTACCAAAAGCTTGAACGAGTACAGAAATAACATAAAGCATAAATCCAGCGATTACACCACCAAGAATCAACGTTCTAGATTGCCCAAAACGCGTAAAATTTAAAGAGACAGTTGCTGCAATGAGAGTCATTGCCACAAGCAATGCTGGTAAGGCAATCAAAGATTGTAAATACATATCAAAATTATTAGCAGAATAACCAAATGAACGTGCGATCATAATTTTTTTAGGTAATTGGTAAAATGGAATAGTTGCGGGATTCACTAAACGTTCCGTTAAAAATTCAGGTTTTAGATTAGTCTTTATTTTCAACTCGGTAAATTTTTCAGGAGGATGTCCTATTTTATAGATTGTGCCATTTGTTAAGAACCAAGCACCATTGGTTAAGGTTGCTTTTGGGGTGTTAATCCAGTTTTTGACTGTTGCGTCATCTTTGTATTGTACAAAGGTTGCATCGAGAAGAGAAGGTCCTTGATCAGTAATAAATTTAGCACCAATGGTTGTTCTGCCTAAATCTGTACGCTGTGTTAACCAGTGGATACGGGTATTATGAAGAGATGTTAGGATATTATTATTATTATTATTACGCCATTCAGTCATCATTTTTTCTGCTTGAGAAAACCCCCATGCAGCAAATGGATTAATGAGAAAAATTGATAATAATCCTAAAAGAAAAGCGCCCAAACAAGCAGGCATAAGAAATTGCCATGCAGAAACACCGATTGAGCGCGTAACCACAAGCTCAAGTTTTTTGTTAAGCGAGATAAGCGTTGCCATTGCAGAAAAGAGTGCAATAAAAGGGATAAGTTGTTGCATAATAAAAGGAATCCGTAAAACAGAGAGGAGCAATGCATCTTTTGCTGTATAATGTGGAAGGGAAGGTAGCCTCCCAGAGTTTTCTGTGAAATCGATTAAAAGAGCAAGGACCAAAATACCCCCGCAAAAATAACACGTTATTTTAAGGTAACGTATAAAAAAATAGCGTCCAAGTGTCCATCCAATCATGATATTTCATCCGGAGAATCTTGAGATTTTCGATGTTTAAATTTGTTCACTACTTTTTGAAAAATGATTTGAAATACCTCGTTAAATTTTGCAGGAAGTCCAATTTTATGATTCGTTAAAAGCATAAAAAAGACAAATATACTTGTTCCTATGGGCGTAATATAAAGGAAAGGGATATATGCAAGATCATTTTTCGCTTTTTCGGCGAAAAAATACCCTATCCAATAGACCAGAAAAGAAAAAGCAATCGCTAAGAAATTTGCTAAATAGCGTGCTTGTCGATGAGAGTGTACATTTCCTGTTGCTGCTAATGCAATAAGTGAAAAAACGATTGGATAGAGCCATTGCGTTAGTCGGCGGTGAAACTCAGCTTTATATTGGAGTGGTTTTCGTTGATAGTAGGGATCCTTTGGGTCAGGGTTTTGTAAATAAGAAAGAGACCGATCTTTTGGATAAAGAGTAGGTTTTTTATCACTGGGAATAAATTCTCCTAGACTAAAAGTATATGCGCTAAATTGAACGATTGAAACGCTATTATTTTGATGATTGACCCTTTCTATTTCACCGTTATTGAGGATTAAAAAACGACCATTTTGATTGTTTATAATGGAGGCTTTTGTTGCATAATAAAAAAGATCCATTTTAGGGTCACGCTGGTCGGCAATAAAAAGACGTTCAAGTGTTCCATTTGGATTCCGTTCCCCAATTTCTATGTAAAGGTTATTGGCAAGTTTTTGAAAGCTTCCTTCACTAATGAACAGATTAATAAGATCAAAATGAGCACTCGCTAGCATTTGTCGCATATGAAGACGCGCTTGAGGAACAACAAAATTAGCAATAGAAAAGGAGATACATGACGCAACAATAGCAAGAAGGAGAATAGGTTTCCAAACAGTACTTCTAGGAAAACCAGAGGCATTGATGACAGCAAGTTCTGAGTCTTGATTCATTGCTGAAAGGATAGTTGTAACTGCGATTACTAATGCAAATGGAATGACAAGAAAAATAACAGAAGGAACCAATGAGAGTGAAAATTGCAAGACTGTAAGGAATGTTTGTTTACTTGTTGTGAGAAAGTTTATCCGTGCAAGAATTTGCACCGTCCAACTAACGCCTACTGCTGCAATCATGACAGAACTAAACAAAACAAAGACACGTTTTAGGATGTAGAACTCAATAATACACATAAATTGGGAAACACCCTCAGTCTTTAATTCGATAGCACATACTTTTACCGTTTTCGGTTAAAATGTAATAAAATTAAAAAACACCCTTTCAGAGATTGGACATTTTTAGCAAAAAATAATACAAAATTGCTCGTTAAATTCCCTTTATTTTTTTCACACATTATATTTTATTTTCCGCGATAGTCTACAAAGATTCCAAAGAATAGCTTATTTTTTTATTAACCTTGAAAATAAAAAAATTATCTTTAAAGGAGTCTTTTAAAGTCACAAGAAAAAAGATAATGCGCCTCAATCGAAAAAGAAGTTTATATCTTGAACCGTTTTCTTTTATATAAGGGATATAGAAGTTTCTCTAAAAAAGGTGTTAGCGTTATTTATTAAAGAGTGATGAGGGTTTAAGAGGTTGGATATTTTATTCTATCATTTGACGCAGTCAACGCTAAAAGATATTTTACCAACGCTTGTGGAGCGGGCGTTGGTCCGTTTTGGTAAGGTAACCATACAATGTGTGAGTAAAGAACAATGCGATTCTATAGATATGCATTTATGGGTTTATGCAGATGAATCATTTATTGGACATGGAACTGAGTGTGATCAATATTCAAACTTTCAGCCTGTATTTTTAACGACAGGACAAGAAAATCCCAATGATTCAAAGATTCGTTTTCTCATAGAGGGAGCTGTTTGTTTGGATATTGATGCTTATCAACGTCTTGTTGTGTTATTTGATGGTAAAAATGATGAGCAGTTGAATCTTGCTCGAGCACAGTGGAAAAAATATAAAATGGAAAACCATAATTTAACATATTGGCAACAGAGCAAAGATTGTCGTTGGGAAAAACAGATTTAATGCGTCTCGTATCTTTTATTCTGTTTTTTATAGGATTGGTAGGAATCGTAAATCCAACACTTTTTATTGCGGAAGGATCAGGGGGAGGGCGTTGGGTTTTTGTTGTGATTTTTCTTTTAGGCATGCTAAAGATATGGTCTATAATAAAAAAAATGAAACGGCATAATGATGATTATTGATCGAATTTTGCTTGTTTTATGGGCTGTGATGTTGGCTTTTTTTTGCGTTTCGTGGTTAGGAACAACGCATATTCTATCAGGAATGTTTGCTGTTACTGATATGAGCAATGTTGCGGATTTTTTATTTTTCTTTTTAAGTGCATTGTTTGCGGGAATATTGTGGTGGAGTATACCGCAACCTATATCTTTAAAGATGAGACTGGCAGCATTTTTTTTGCCAGTCTTTATTTTATTTTTTGTTATTACATTTTAGTTGGATATTTCATCATCTGTAAATCCGACAAAGCAAATCAGTGAAACAAAAGAAGCAAAAAGCAGATAATAGCCGATATAAGACGTATCAAAATGTTGCACCAAATATTCCGCAATGTAAGGTGCAAGAGAGGCTCCTACGATACCAGATAAGTTAAAAGTAATGGAAGAACCTGTGTATCGAATGGCTGTTGGGTATGGTGAAGCCAAAACAGCACCAAGAGGACTGTATATCATTCCCATGATAGATAAACCAATGACAGACATTGCAAGGACTCCTAAAACTCCAGAATTTAAGAAATAAGGAATTGCAAAAGAATAGATACCGGTGATGATTGTAACCCAAATCATCAAAGTTCTCCGTCTAATACGATCAGCGAGTTTTCCAGTAATGATCGTAAAAATTCCACAGAAAATAGCACCGACAATTTCGACTTGAAGAGCTTGATAATATGACAACTGAAGATGGTTTGTTGAATAGCTTAATAAATATGCAGTAACCAAGTAAAACAAAACAAATGTTCCCATACCGGAAAATATTCCAAGAAATAAGATTCGTGGACATTTTAAAAAGACATCGACGATAGGAACTTTGACACGTTCTTTATTTTCAAGATTTTTTTTGAATTGAACAGTTTCATTGATTGAAAGACGAACCCATAATCCTATAATCATAAAAACAATTGAAGCAATGAAAGGGATGCGCCATCCCCAAGCGACAAGTGCATCATGATCGAGAAAGTATAACAGACCTAAATAAACAGCAATGGATAAAAACAAACCGATAGGAACGCCTAATTGGGGAAACATTGCGTACCAGCCTCGCTTTTCTGGAGGGGCATTTTCTGTTGCAAGCAAAACAGCTCCTCCCCATTCTCCTCCTAATCCCATTCCTTGTCCAATACGGCACAAGGTTAAGAGGAAGGGGGCAAACCATCCAGCGGTTTCATATGTAGGAAGAAAACCAATAATTACGGTTGAAAGGCCCATTGTGAGAAGAGAGGCAATAAGTGTCGCTTTTCTTCCAACTTTATCTCCAAAATGTCCAAAGACAATTGATCCAAAGGGCCGAGAAAAAAAGGCTGCTCCAAAGATCAGGAAAGATTGTAAAATGGCAACCTGATCATTTTGTGTTGGAAAAAATACATGAGGAAATATGAGCGCTGCAGCAGTGGCAAAGACATAGAAATCAAAGAATTCAATTGTTGGGCCAATAAGGCTTGCAAACAAAATGCGACGAGGGGAATTTCTGTTGTTTGTACCTTGCATTTCTAAGTTTATAGACATGAATAGAATGTCCCTTTCAATATATGACAAATCAAATATGAATTAACCAACTATAATTATAAAAATTTCAAATCAGTGTCGAGTCGATATTATGATGTTTCTTAATATATTTGAACAATGCTGACGGACGGATGGACATCAATAAGTATTTTTGATTATCAACATTGAATAAAATAAAGAAACTATTTTAAATGCTGAGAAATAAAAATACGGTCTCATAAAGGCTTTCTTCATTCACAGTGCTATTTCCTTTAAAATTTAAGGCCATTTTTATCTATTGAGGATCAATCTTATTCACAGAATTAGTGTTTAGTGTTTTAAAAATATTAAAATTTTTTTTATGAATATAATTACAACACTTTTAAAGTGTATGCTTTAAAAATAAATCTTTTGGTTGTGCATACATTTTAAAACACATTGTGTACATTTTATCTGTCAGAGCTTAATCATCGAATGCTTGATTATCTTAAAAAAAATAGAAGGTTGAGCCATTACAGAATGTTGTTTTGGTCTATGCACTTTTTTCTAAATGGGGGGATTAAAATTTGGAATGATGGAGTGTGGATAATGCAACGCAAATTGAAATTAAGTTTTTATGCGTTAATGACCAGTAGTTTTTTTATCAAGATTGCAAATGCAGATGGCGTAGCGACATTAAAAGAAAAGCTATTAACACCAGTAGCTATCAATGAACATCTAGAAGAGACAAGAAAATTATTATCAAAAGTGAGGGGATTAAAAGAAAAGACAGGGGGGGCAAAAATGATAGTGCATCAAAAGACAATAGAAGAAAGTAAGCTTTCAGAGGAGGAAAGGAAGGGGGAAGAAAATCTGTTTTTTGAAGTCCTTACAAGTTCAATAATAAGCGATGATGCTACGATCTATATTACCAATCGTGACTCTGAAAGATCTAAAATAAATAGCTTTAGCTATGAAGATGCAGGCTATTCTATCAATAATACGGTTCGAGAGGGGGGGAAACTCTACATTGATGCGGCCAGTGTTAGTCGGGATACAACAATTGAGCATGGTGGGATTGAGTTTGTCCAAAGCTTAAGTACTTCCGAATATGCTTTTGTTAAAAAAGGGGGGCAACAAATTATTGAAAGTGGTGCAAATGCTGAAGGGACTAAAATCCATGGAGGTGAGCAGATTATTGTGGGTAAGGGAGTCCTTGGAGATGGCTTGTTGCGTAAAGATAAGGAAAGTAGTGCTTATGGCGCTGAAATTTATGCAGCAGATGGAATGCCAGGACTACAAAGTGTCTATAGTGGGGGGATAGCTGTTGACACAAGGGTTATGAAAGGGGGTGTTCAAAATCTTGATGGTCAAGAGAATTTTAATAACAGCTTTTCAGAAGATTCTGATGCAGTCGATACAGAGGATGAAGGCTTTACAATCAATGAGGGAGCTTTTGCACTAAATACCAAACTTTTTAAAAATGGGGCGCAGAATATTTTTGCAGGAGGGAATGCGAGCGAAGTTACTTTATACGATAGAGCGATTCAGAAGATATATGATGCTGGATACGCGGATGATTTAACAATTAATCATCAAGCACGATCGTGGGTTTTTGCTGGTGCAATATTAGATAAGAATATAAATATTCATGATTTTGGCAGCCTCTATCTTTATGCTGGAAATGGTGAAGCTGTTACGGAAGTAGAAAATCTTAATTTAAACGGAGAAGATACCAAACTCTACATTATTGCTTCTGAAGATAATAGCAAAAAACCTCAGGTTAATATCCAGAATTTAAAAGGAAATGGAAGAGTTATTTTTACCTCTTTAGGGGCTCATAAGCATTACTCTGAGCTTAATATTGATGATCTTTCAGGTTCTTTCCATTTCGATTTTAATGTTAACTTTGCCAAGAACCTTAACGATTATCTTGTCATTAAAGAAAGGAGCTCTGGTTCTCACACAATAAGCATGGCTGATTCTGGACGTGAAATTATAAATTCTTCTCACAAAAAGCTTAAATTAATTTCTGATCACAGTGGAAATGCTCATTTTACTCTGACAAACATTTTTGGTGAAAAAATCGAAACGATTGATGCCGGAACCTATAGATATCATTTGAAACATAGAAACAATAAAGGCACTGGTAAAACTTGGTATTTAGATGCGAATTATGCTCTTGATAAGACAAATACCTCTTTGTTTTCTGATTTTAGCTTACAGTCATCTACTTCTTCATTACCGGATGAACTTACAGAATTGACTATTGAAAAGGGAATGATTGTTACGATTACGGATCCTAGCTTTGACATGAGCAGCGAAAAAGTTGAGAGCAATGGAGAAACTTCAATTAGTAATACAGTTAAAGATGGTGGAACGCTCTCTGTTTATAACGGTGGTTTTAGTTTGTATACGACAATTCAAAGAGGCGGGATTGAGCTTATTAAAAGGCAAGGTCTTTCACAAGATAGTATCGTCAAGAAAGGGGGAAAACAAAAGGTTGAGGAGGGGGGAAAAGCTGAAGGGGCTAAAATTTCCGGTGGTGAGCAGTTTGTTTCAGGAAGCTCTGATGTCAAAGGGGAAATGGTAAGAAGCAGCGCTTATGACATTATCATTTCTGGTAAAAACGGGGTGAGAGGATATCAGAATGTGTACGATGCTGGAGAAGTTTTTAATACAAAGATTAAGGCAGGAGGGGTACAAAATCTTTATGTAGAAGGAGATCTCGATGATTATAGCAGTTTTGCATCTAATACAGAGGTCTTTTCTGGTGGAGAGCAACACGTTTTAGCGGGGGGAATAGCTCTTGGTGTTCTTTTACAAGGGAATGCTTTTCAGAAAATAGATTTAGGGGGTTATGTAAAAGATTTAGTCATTAAGAATCAAGCACAATCATGGTTACATCCTGGTGCAACATTAGAGGGAAGCACCATGATTCATGATTCTGGGCGAATTTATCTTTATGCTGGCGCTGAGCGATCTCGTACTGAAGTCGAAAAAATTGTTTTAAATGGCAGAGATACAAAA
Organism: Bartonella sp. MM73XJBT.G; assembly: GCF_028618435.1. Classification (GTDB taxonomy): domain Bacteria; phylum Pseudomonadota; class Alphaproteobacteria; order Rhizobiales; family Rhizobiaceae; genus Bartonella. The sequence goes on along the minus strand of NZ_JAQISW010000003.1, from coordinate 9,165 downwards.
TTGTACGCTATCGCTTCTGATATGGACAATGAAAGTTCTTTAATTGAGAACTTAAGTGGTAATGGACGTGTTATTTTTACTTCTACAGTATTGAATCCACATTACTCTAAACTTGAGGTCGGTAATCTTTCAGGGAATTTACATTTTAGATTGAACACTAATTTTGAGGAGCAGCGCGGTGATTATCTCCTTATCAAAAAGGGGGAAGGAGATCACACAATAAGCGTGATTGATTATGGCATTGAAATTGCCGATTCTTCTCTACAAAACCAGAATTTAGTTTTAGAGCTTGATTTAATTCATGAACAAAGCGGAAATGCGCATTTTACTCTGACAGATTTTTCTGGTGAAAAGGCTAGTACAATTGATGGTGGAGCCTATATGTATGCTCTAAAAACGAAAGATCATAACGGTGGAAAGACTTGGTATTTAGCGCCGTTGGAAACAACTTCTACTTCTGTAACTCCTTCATCTCATACGGAATTTCCTATAGAGAAATTTCCTGAAAAAGAAGAAAATATCACACCGTCACAAGATGTTAATATTAATTTTGATCCATATTCTGATGTGATTAATTTCAGTATTCGTGAAGGAGGAGGCATTTTACAAAGCTTTTTGCTTGATGATGACAGGGTAGTTTATATCTCTGATGATGGAGAGCAAGGTGCGCTTAAGCAATCCATGAACGCTACAGTTGCAGGATCTGGAACACTTTATGTTGAAACAGGTGGTTTCAGTGAAAATACAACAGTTGAACGTGGTGGATCTGAGCTTATTGGAGAACAGGGAATTTCAAGTTCTACGATTATTTACGATGGCGGGCAACAAAAGGTAGAAGGAGGAGGAACAGCATTGCAGACTACAATTTACGGTGGTGATCAGCTGATTTGGGGAGATAGTTACGAGAACGGTGGGATTGTTGGAAGCAGTGCCTATGATACGATAATTTATGGTCAAGGGGACACACCCGGACAGCAGAATGTGTATGATGATGGAATGGCAGTGGGAACAAAAGTGATGAGTGGAGGAATACAAACTCTTGCTAAATGGTTTCCCGATGATGATAACTTTGCAGAAAAAGCCGGTGGTTTAGCCATAAAGACTGAGGTTTTTGCGGGTGGTGTACAGAGGGTATTAGCAGGGGGTGAAGCAAATGCAGTAATTTTACGCACTGGTGGTGCTCAAGAAGTCCATGCTGAGAGCATTGTAAAAAATCTGACAATTGAAGAGAGAGCCAATTCATGGGTCTTTGCTGGTGCGATATTAGGAGGAGAAATAGCGGTTCAGGATTTTGGTGGACTCCACCTTTATGCTGGAGATGATCATCAACAAACTAAAGCAGAAAATATCAATCTAAATGGAGAAGAAGCTCAATTATACTCCATTTCTCGTGAATTTGACGACAAAAGTACACACATTAAGCAGTTAAGTGGTGTAGGAAAAGTCATTTTTACCTCTTCTGAAGATGATTTGTATTACTCCAAGCTTTATGTTGATAATCTTTCGGGGAGTCTCCATTTCGATTTTAATGTCAGTCTTGCAGAAGGAAAAGGTGATTACCTTTTTATTGAGAATGGGAGTGGTTCTCACACAATAAATGTCGTAGATTCTGGTATTGAAATTGCAGATCCTTTTTCAACAGAACTTGATTTAATTTTGGATCAAAGTGGAGGCGCATCTTTTACCTTACAAAGTTTTTCTGGTGCAAAAATTGGAATGGTTGATGGTGGAACTTATACCTATGGCTTAAAACACAAAAATATTGAGGATGAAGAGGGGAAAATTTGGTATTTGACCGCAGTTTACATGGATAGTGCGCCAAGAGAGAAACGGAGGAGAAGCCGATCTGCACGGCATTTAAGTCAAAATCAACCGGTTTCTTCTCTTTCAACTCTGACCAATACACAAGAGCATACGATTAAATTGCCACGTCAAAAAGAAAACCGCCACAAATTGAGTCAAAAATCCTCAACTTCTGTTTCTTCAATCGTTTCAACTCTGGGCAGTCAAATGATTAAAGGAGCACTTCCACATTCTCTTTCTTCTGACACACCACAGGCTGCTGTTTCAGTCTCTTCTCAGTCTTTAGCAGATCAGATGACTTTGCGTCCAAGTAATCAGAAACAACCTTCTCCACAATTGAGTGAGAAGCTTTCAGGTTCTCAGTTTTTAACCACGCCTTCTACAGATGCAGTATTGTCTATGTCTGTAGCTCCAGCAATGATATTTCACAATGAAATGCAAAGCGTACGTGCGGGAAGAGGAATTCTAGATAAAAATAAAAGGAATACGGCTTTATGGGGCTATGCAATTAAAGCAAAAGAGAGCATTGCGACAGAGCATATAGATTTTAAGCTCGATCAGACAGGGATTGTGTTAGGGATCAATGGCTTAAGCGAGTGGGCAAATGGAGAGTTTTATATAGGTGGTTTTGGCAGTTATGATCATGCTCGTGTTGCACATACTCGGGGTGGTACCAGCGGTATCAATAGTTATGGCATTGGGGCTTATGTCACGTATGTGGATCATAGTGGATGGTATTTGGATGCTCTTTTAAAATACAATCATTATCAAAATAGGCTGAAGGCAGTTTCCACGAATGGTTTAGGGATTGAAGGAAGTTATAAGCAATGGGCGGTGGGAACCTCCTTTGAAGCAGGTTATCGACTTCAGACGTCCAAGAGCAGTTGGTTACAGCCTTATGGACAATTTACTTGGTTGCAGGTTGAGGGAAAAGAAATCAAGTTATCGAATGACATGAGAGGTGATGTACGTCCCTTTACGTCACTGCGCAGTGAGGTTGGGTTATCTTTAGGGTATGAATTTGGCTCTGGCATGGCGACTTCTTCACAGGCGTATATTACAGCAGCATGGTTGCGTGAGAATAAAGATGATAATCAAACGGTGATTAATGAACACCATTCATTTACCACCGATTTATCCGGTAATGGGGGTAAATTAGGCATAGGTTTAAGCAGTTTTGTGAGTGAGCAGTTGAAGTTATATGGTGAGGCCCATTATGTTAAAGGGCGTAAAACAAAACAATCCCTTCAGGGCATTTTAGGGATACGCTATAATTTCTAATTATAAGAGTATAGTTATCTTTTAAATGTATAATTGTTTTTAAAAGTCTCAAATAAAGCATAAACAATTTTTCAGAGCGTGCAGACTCGCTTTTCATGACAGATTGTATACCATTTTTTATATTATAGTTTATGATGTGTTACTTTTTTATTTGGTGAAAAAACTTTGAAGAAGTCCAGGAATTTCCTTATATTCTCGATCAAAAACACATCGAAAAGATTATAAAGAATAGTTCTTTGAGTGAAATGATGAGGATACTTAGAAGAATTATTACAATCTGAGGTTGAAAATATATTTTGTAGAGCTAGTTACGTTTGGTGTCTATGCAGGCGTAAAGAGGGGGGAGGATATGGCTACACGATATAAATGGAAACGCAATTTTTGGGCACTCTTGTTGAGCAGCTGTTTTGTACAGGTAGCTGCCGCAAATGAGGGGGGGATACCGCTTTTTTGTCAATCTTCAAGTGATGAAAATGGTCAACTATTTCACGATCAATATAATGAGGATATGAAAACAGGAAGATGCATCCTTGGAGCATCGAATGATTTCATTGTAAGAAGACACAATGAATTAGGCTTTTTTAAAAAGCCTAGCAATTTTACTCTTGTTAAGGGTGCTAGAATATTTGCGAGCCAGAAGGGGCTTGATAGCAATCGTCGCGACTATGTTGGAGATAATGCGCGAGCACAAAATACTGCGTTTCTTAAAAAACCTGAGCTTATCTTCATTAAAGATGGGGCACGACTTGAAAATTATGTCCTTGATAATGAAGGTAAAGCATACATTTCAAATGATGGTGAGATTGATAGTCCAGGGCGGTCTATCGATAACACAGTAAAGAATGGTGCGGAGCTTTATGTATATGCAGGAGGCCTCAGTGAGAATAGTAAAATTGAACATGGTGGAATTGAGAATGTTCAGGCTTTAAAAGGAAAACAAGGATTTTCGAAAAATGCTGTCGTTAAAGAAGGCGGACAGCAAAGTGTTGGAAATGGAGGAAAAGTAGAGGGGACTAAAATTTATGGTGGGGAGCAGCTTGTTTTCGGGGAGGGGGATGTTGGAGGAGAGATTAAAGGGAGTAGCGCCTCTCATACAGTCATTTATGGACAAGAGGAAACATTAGGTCAACAAAAAGTATATGACGGGGGTAAAGTTTGGAATACAAAAGTTATGCGAGGGGGCATCCAAGAGGTTGGAAAAAAGTCTGAAGATGCAAAGAATGGTGGTTTTGCATTTGATACAGAAGTTTTTTCTGGTGGCAAACAGCGTATCTTAAAAGGCGGTCAGGCCATTGGAGTCACTTTAAATGAGAGCGCTATGCAGGAAATATATACGGGTGGATCTGTAAAAAATCTAACAATGAATGATGAAACAAAATCATGGGTACATGCTGGAGCGACATTAGAAGGCAAGACACAAGTAAATCATTCTGGGCAGCTTCATCTTTATGCTGGGAATGAACAACATCGCACTACAGTAGAAGATATTCTTTTAAATGGAAAAGAGACAAAACTGTATTTACTCACGGATGAGTCTGATGGAAAAAGCTCTTTGATACAAAAATTAAGTGGTGAGGGGAGTGTTATTTTTGCATTTACGGGTTCTGATCCCTATTATTCTCAGCTTCATGTGAATAATCTTTCAGGAAATTTACATTTTGCATTGAATACCACGCTTGCCCAAAACCGTGGAGATTATCTCTTCGTTGAGAAAGGCGCAGGGAATCATACGATAAGTGTTGCTGATTCTGGCGTTGAAATCACAGATCCTTTTTCAAATAAGCGTGATTTAATTACCGATCAAAGTGGTGGAGCACATTTTACGCTGACAGATCTTAAAGGAGAAAAGATTAACGCACTTGATGGTGGAACTTATATGTATGGACTGAAAGAAAGAAAGGATGAAAATGGAAAAGTTTGGTTTTTATCGGCAGATCGCCTTAGTGGACCAGAAAACTCTATTCCAGATCCTACAAATCCATTCATTCCTGGTGGAATATTAACCACTCCCTCTACGGATGCAGTATTAACGTTGTCTGTAGTCCCTGGACTTATTTTTAACAATGAATTGCAAATTGTACGGAATGGTAGAAAAATTTGGAACAGAAATAGGAAAGATATTGAGCTATGGACTTATGGAATTAAGAGCAGAGAACGTATTGCGACAGGCCACACACACTTTAAGCTTGGACAGACAGGTTTAGTCTTTGGTGCTGATCAGTTGAATGAATTAAGGCATGGAGAGTTATATATTGGTGGCTTCGGCAGTTATGATCAAGCACGTGTTTCTCATGCACGAGGGGGGAGGAGTGATTTAAGCTCTTATAGCATTGGAACTTACGCAACTTATTTTGATCATCGTGGATGGTATGTGGATGGTGTTTTGAAATATAATTATTATCAAGATAATTTGAAAGCCATCTCAACGAATGGTTTAGCAATACAAAGTCATTACAACCAGTGGGCGATAGGTGGATCATTTGAGATTGGTTGTTATTTTGAACCAGCTCAAAATACTTGGATGCAGCCTTATATCAAGTTAACAGGTTTACAGGTGGAAGGTAAAAAAATAAAACTTTCCAATGGAATGATCGGTGATCTAAGTCCATTGATCTCATTCCGTAGTGAAGTTGGATTGACGGCAGGACATGAATTTTTTGTGAATTCAGAAACTTCATTAACAGCTTATATAATGGCAGTTTGGTTGCGTGAAAATATAAATAATAATCACGCGATAATTAATAACCAGCATAAATTTATCACAGACTTATCGGGTAGTGCGGGTAAATTGGGAATAGGTTTAAACAGTTCAGTCAATGATAACCTAACGCTTTATGCGGAAGCATATTATCTAAAAGGACATAAGATTAAAAATGCTCTTCAAGGTATTTTAGGATTACGCTATAGTTTCTAAATACACCTTTACACAACTGATTAAGTTTACAAGCTTAAACAGATAACGCTTTGTGATGTCTTTTTGAGAGTATAGAGACCTTTTCAAACAGTAAGGACGCCTTTATACTCTCTTTTAAGGAAAGGTATTAATTTATAGAGTGTTCATTGTTTTGTATGTTAAATGAGAGTCTTGAATATTGTAGGATTTTCCCATTCCAAATCTACTCCATTTTGATCAATCAAAATCACTTTCTTACACGTCATAAGGCGGGGAAGAGCAGTGTGGAGCAAAATTGTACAAGAAAAGGCTAAAAATGCTTCTGATAAATCACTTCAAGTGCTAAGGACTATCGCAATGTTTAAGGGCTGGTAAAGTGTGTGATGGAGCCGACTTTCTTTACAATAGTGTAAAAATGATAGTGTTCAATGGATTTTTAGCAATTATGCTATTCATTCTCAGCGCCGGGAAAATATAGGCTTGGCATATTAAGAGATGTTTCTTTCAAACAAGCGCATGAGCATCCCAATGACGTTCTCTTTTACGTGAGGGGTGGTGATCCCGTTAAAGGGCACGGGCATTTTTTCATCCATAATTTCAAATACAAACCTGAAAATTATTCTTTTAATTCAAATAAACAATTTAAATTTTTTAGTTTTTCTGCTTTCAGTTAGCGTTTTTTAGTGGTTTATACACACAACTAAAAATTGTTTAAATTAAAAAAATACACTAAAAAATTGCATTTAGACATAAATAAAACACATTATGATACAATCTAAAACGAGCTACCTGCGTAGCCGCGGGATATTTGTCTAAATAATTGAGAGTGGAGTGTGGATAATGCGATATAAATACAAGTTAAGTTTTTCAGTATTGATGATCAGTAGTTGTCTTGCACAATCTGCAAGTGCAATTGCGAAAAAGAGTGAAGAGCTAGAAAGATTAGAAACTATGACATCTGGAGGAACTGTACCAAAAGGTTCAGCACTAATTAGTCGTACTGTCAGCAATAAGGTTACAATCGGAGATGGTGGTGTTGAGATTGTTGAAAATGGAGCAACTTCTGTGGGATCCACTATTAAAAAAGGGGGGATGCAGATAGTTGTGCGCGAAGGCAATGCTTTTGATGCTAAAATTCTTGGAGGTCAGCAGTTTGTTCATGAAGAGGCGAATCTTGATCTTACAGATGTAGTTAGACGAAGTAGTGCTTCTAATACCACAGTTACTGGTGGTGGAGGGGCAGTAGGACAGCAGAATATATATGATGGGGCGTGGGCTTGGAATACGAAAGTGGAAAATAACGGAGAACAAAATCTTTATGCGGGAGAAGGAAAAAAGGGGGGAAAAGCAATGACTACAGAGGTCTCAGGAAATGGTAGACAGCATGTATTAGCACTAGGGGAATCTTTGTCTACTACTTTGAAGGATCATGCTACTCAGGTAGTATATCCTGGAGGGTTTGTAGATACTTTAACAATTATGGATTATGCCCAATCGTGGCTCCACGCTAATGCACAAGAAGTTGTTGGAGAAGTAAGGGTCAATAATCATGGAGAACTTTATTTGTTTGCTGGTGATAGGACAAACCACACTCATAAGAAAAAGATTCCTATAGAGGGACGACCTGAGGAAACAATATTTGAGGTTGGTGAACGGAATATAGGAGAAAAACCTCAGATTAAAATTGAAGATTTAGGGGGACAAGATGGAACTGTTATTTTTACTTCTATTCCGTATGATCCACAACATATTTCACTTCATGTTGAGAAACTTTCAGGAAATTTGCATTTTCGATTCAATATTAGTGCTACATGGGATGCGAGTGATTACTTGTTGATTGATGAGGGAGCTGGTAATCACAAAATAAATGTTGCCGATTCTGGTCGTGAAATTACAAGTCCTCTCTCACAAAGGAATAGTTTTGTTACTGAGCTTCCATTAATTACCGATAGAGGACCAGATGGAGGAGCTAATTTTACTCTGACAGATCTTTCAGGAAAGGACATTACAGCTGTTGATGGTGGAACCTATCTATATCACTTGGAGAAGAGAGGTAGATGTGCTAATTCTAGTGGTAGTTCCACAACTTGGTATTTAAGTCGAGTCTCTGAAGGTGCGGGACGCACTAATTCTGAAGTAGAGTGTGTCAACAAGAAAGCGAAGGTTCCTGTTGCATTGTCTGCTGATATGGGAACACAGTCTAAACAAGGTGATTCTTCAGGAGGGAAAAAGGCTGGTCGTCGTCCCCCTAAAAAAGAGCAACCCCAGAAACGGCCTCCACGTCATTTAAGAGAAGCACAAAGTGTCTCTAGTGTTTCGATATCTTCTTCTCAAGAAAATCAGACGCATGTGGTATTGCCTCCATCATCTCCACATTCTCTTTCTTCTGACACACCACAGGCTGCTGTTTCAGTCTCTTCTCAGTCTTTAGCAGATCAGATGACTTTGCGTCCAAGTAATCAGAAACAACCTTCTCCACAATTGAGTGAGAGGCTTTCAGGTTCTCATTTTTTAACCACGCCTTCTACAGATGCAGTATTGTCTATGTCTGTAGCTCCAGCAATGATATTTCACAATGAAATGCAAAGCGTACGTGCGGGAAGAGGAATTCTAGATAAAAATAAAAGGAATACGGCTTTATGGGGCTATGCAATTAAAGCAAAAGAGAGCATTGCGACAGAGCATATAGATTTTAAGCTCGATCAGACAGGGATTGTGTTAGGGATCAATGGCTTAAGCGAGTGGGCAAATGGAGAGTTTTATATAGGTGGTTTTGGCAGTTATGATCATGCTCGTGTTGCACATACTCGGGGTGGTACCAGCGGTATCAATAGTTATGGCATTGGGGCTTATGTCACGTATGTGGATCATAGTGGATGGTATTTGGATGCTCTTTTAAAATACAATCATTATCAAAATAGGCTGAAGGCAGTTTCCACGAATGGTTTAGGGATTGAAGGAAGTTATAAGCAATGGGCGGTGGGAACCTCCTTTGAAGCAGGTTATCGACTTCAGACGTCCAAGAGCAGTTGGTTACAGCCTTATGGACAATTTACTTGGTTGCAGGTTGAGGGAAAAGAAATCAAGTTATCGAATGACATGAGAGGTGATGTACGTCCCTTTACGTCACTGCGCAGTGAGGTTGGGTTATCTTTAGGGTATGAATTTGGCTCTGGCATGGCGACTTC
>NZ_JAQISW010000028.1 GCF_028618435.1 Bartonella sp. MM73XJBT.G | reverse complement strand
AACATAGATGGTTGGGTCTTTGCCTTTACGGTAAACAATCGCATCCTTAACACGACTATCTGCTGTTAAGGCTATAAGCTTGTAATAGGGCTCTGTCCCGCTACCATTGCCACCACGGGTATGAAGTTGAATACGTTCACGATATCTCTCATCACTTTCACCCTCCATGCGGGCAATACCATGCCAGTTTCCCAAAGCGTCAAGAGATTCACCGGTTGCAAAATCAAGAATGTTATTGCGTGCCGCTTCGTTAATACGCTGTCTTAAAAGCAACTCTCGATAGCTAAAAGCCTCAATGACTTTTACGGACGGATCACTTTCAAGAATGCTATATTCCGGCAAAAGCTCTTTTAAATGGGCAAGAGCAGCAGCGCGTATTTCTTCAAAAGAAAGTTCTGTGATGATTTCCGGTTTTGCAAGCAATCCATTCATTTTATCAATAATCCTTCCATGGTAACGGGCTTGCCGGATGGCAAATAAATACCTTCAAAGGACAAAGAAACTTGTCCAGCCTCACTCCATTTAAAATCAATGTTTTTCAGTTTAAAACGCGGTTCCCACTTATCTAAAGCCTCAGCAACAGCAGCATAAAGAGCAACAGCAAAAGCATTATTAACCGGTGCATCAATGAGTTCAGCAATGCGTGAACCATAGTCACGCCGCATTACACGTGAACCAATGCGTGTTGACAAAATATCAAGGATTGATTGGCGTAAATGATCAATACCGGATAAAGGCTTTCCTGTTGTGCGATCCATTCCACTGTTCAATTGGGACCTCCTGTCATCGAGCCACCAGGGGAAACACCTCCGTGAACATGGCTGTTTCCAATGTTGGTGCCGTTATGCTTTAAGTCACTAGAATGAAGAGCAATACCGCCATCACAATGGAGTGAAATTCCCCTGCCTGCTTTCAGAGCAATGGCTTTTTCTGCGTTTAAGTTCAGATCACCTTGTGCGGTAATTTTGATACCTTCTGGTGCTTGCAGCTCTAATTTCTTACCATCTCCTTTTATCGACACACCATCAGAAATCGTGAGATTAAACTTTCCTCCTGATGTGAGATTAAGGACATAGCTATTTTGTTCATCATCATATTCAATGGTGGTGCCATCCGGATAAAGTGTCTTATGGATATTGCCTTTATCGGCGGCTTGGTTCGCATCTGTATGAATGGAGCCAACAATCACCCCTTGTGATAAATCCCCTGATGACGAGATAACAACTACTTGCTCTCCAACATCACGCCCTTCATAAGAACAGGTTTTACCGGCGCGGGCTTGTGTATCTGGAATCCAGTCACTGATAAGACTGCCACTTTTTACTCGATAGCGTGCATTTTTATGGTCGACATGGCTAATTTTTCCCACCACCACCATATTGGCCACACGTCTCTTTAGATCTGTGATTTCTTTATCGCGCCGCTCTAACATGTCCACCTTCAATTTTATGGTATTTATCTTTATTTCCCACGCCTGTTTCTGGTTCAAAGCTTAAGAAAGGTTCAACAATTCTTGCTACACTGCCTTCTTCTTCATCCATGTTGGGGATATTTGTCATATAAATGACTTCAAAGGTTAAAATTGCACCATGGAGTGCTAGAGCGCCATTATCGCCAAAGGCAAAAGCAATATTTTGCAGGCGGCATGTTTCAACTGTGTTGTTGAGATTGGGATTAGCGTAGAAAATCTCCTCAACTTCCCATGCTAATTGGTCAACAAAACGCGCTCCATCTTCACATGTTGCATAACATTCAACATCTAGCGTTAAAACACGCCGCCTTACTCCATAATCATAGCCATCTTCAATCGTTTCACTTTGTGTTGAGATATTAATTGCAGGCGTGTTCTCAGGGGAAAAGTTGAAATCACGCATATTGAAAACGTTGTCACCAGCTGCCGTCTTTGCTGCTTTGATCAACGCAACAAATGTTTCCCTTATCGTCTCTCTCGGATGCATGGGGGCTCCTATTATTTAACATTTATCCTTTTCTTTATATTGGTATCGTGTTATGATACATAAAAGAACGAATAAAGGTGATTTGGTGATTGAATCTTTTGCTGATAAGCGGTGTAAAGATCTTCTAGAAGGCAATCCGCCCAGAGGCTTTCCCACCACTCTAGTGCGTATAGCCCAAAGAAAATTGTTTATGCTCGATAAAGCAGTTGATCTTAAAGATTTGCGCAGTCCTCCGGGAAATCGTCTAGAAGCGTTGAAAGGAGAGCGTAAAGGTCAATATTCTATCCGTATTAATGACCAGTTTCGTATTTGTTTTGAATGGCGCTCTAATGGCGCCTATGAAGTTGAAATCGTAGATTATCATTGATCTGTAGGAGGTCGAGATGAAAAATTATATAGCGATTCATCCCGGAGAAATTTTACGAGAGGAATATTTAAAAGAATATGCTCTCTCTGCTTATGCCCTTGCAAAAGCATTAAATGTTCCACGCACGAGAATAGAACGTATTGTTGCTGAAAATAGTCCAGTGACTCCCGATACAGCACTAAGATTAGCCTATTTTTTTGATACTACTGCTGAATTTTGGCTTAACATGCAAGCTGCTTATGACGTTAGTATCTTACAAACTGAAAAAGCAGACGAATTTGCCAAAATCAATAAATTTGGTTCATAAGCACGCAACAAAGAATCCATGCTATGCGGTAACTCTGAAGAACCAAAATCTGTAAGAATTGCCAAAATCTTTGTAATATTAGGCACGTCATTTTGAAGTTTTAAAATGAGAACCTTTTCTATTGCATTCATAGTTTGAACCAGAGCACTACAATCTTTGTCGCTCACATTTTCATCATTAGAAAATTGAGATAATGCCATCCACAAATCGCATAAAAAGTTAGTATCGATCTTCATTGTACACCTCCATGGATTTGTTCTCTCAAACATGCCAAACCTCTAGATGTGATTTTAGTTGAAGGCAGCACCTTCTCTGTTCCGTCCGGTCTTTGAATGGTGATAGCAGGGCAGTCCATAAAGCCTTTCTTTATTTTATCTTGATAAGGCAACAAAGGCGCCCCTGGAGCACGTCGATACACCCAATCATGTTTACGCAAATAATCGGTCAAATCTTTTGGTCGTACCTCTAACATCTTTGCTGCTTCAATAAGACCGAATAGACCATCCGAACGTTTTAAACCTTCCAAAGCCTTTGCTTTTGGAGTTAGTTCTACAATCACATGATCTTTCTGTTCAATTTGACTTTGTAAGTGATTCAAGACGCCAAGTAATGCTTCGGGTTTGGAGTAGTCAACTTGTGGTGTCACTACTTGTTTCAAAAGCCGTTCACATTTGATAAAGTATTGACGTGCTTCATGTCCTCTATCATTACGCTCGATCATGGAAAGGTGTTTAGCCATATCTAATGTAATGTGGTATTATTTTATTTTTCCACCGTTTTCTAAATTTTTAGAAAGCGTTATAAAGTTTATATTTTCCTGAAACTTACATTCTTTAATGCGATTTTTAATCCAGTCATTAAAGCGGGCTTTTATTTCTAAAAACGTATGCAAGTCACGAGCATTGACCGTTTGAATAGTCTCTTGATTAATTGTTCGTTCCGTAATTTTTATAAGAGTGTTCATGATGAACTCCTTATCGTTAGATGTTTTTCATTGACACTCTAAAGAGAGTGCCGGGCGCTGAAAAACACGGCGATAAGTCCGTCGTTACACTTTCCCCGCAAGGGTATTGTATAGTGCAACCACACCCGACAAAATCACTATATGCTATAAAGCATGTGATGAGTCAAAGTTTTTAAATTTCGGCGGGAAGAGATTATTTCGGTAATCTATCCGCTATTGGTTTAAGGTGTTTTTGAGGCACCTGATTCAATGATAGACATATTTTAAAAAAATATGATGAAAGCGTCTTTATTTTGTTTGCCGACTCACATTAAATCCATTCGCTTTTATTTATAGCGTAGGGGAGAATAATGCTCGACATACTTGATGTAATTGCAATAATCGTATGTTTGTTGTCGTTATCGGTGATGGTTGTCGGATTTGTTTTAGTGTGTATAAAAAAATGGCGCAAAAACGGATTGAAAATCTTTGGCATTGGAATTTTATTATTTCTCGGCTCTATAGTATTAGGTGCGTTTTTTTTTCACAAACTCAAATCAGATCAAGTTGCATACAATAATAAATTTTTTTCCTCTTCCTCGACTTTATTAATAAATATTGCTACTCAAAATGAAAGCGTGACACGGGCATTACTTGAGAATACTGATAAGCAAATCATTTTTACTCAAGATAAAAAATCAGATGAAAATGATGGACTAGGCTTTTGGGGCTGGTTTTGGTTAATCTTCTTGGCATTTATTGCATTATCTATTTTTGTTCATTGGCGTGATAAACGCAAAAAACGTTTTAAAGAAAAAGTTTTAAAGCAGGTTTTAATGCCTCCCCCCCATATCCATCCTTCTTCTGATTTATCAGTTGTTAATAAAATGTCGCCGAAACTTGAAAAAAAACGGTTAGAAAAGAGGGTAAAGATCTTTCTCCTTTGTACTCTACTGGTTGGAGGCATTGCCATAATAATAAGTATTTCACTATGGTTATTAGTACCAATACTTATCGTTTTAGCTTTGATTATTCCTGTTTATATTGCAAGTAAAAAGGAAAAACGCTTTGAAGAAGAAGTTGCTTTGTGGCAATCAGATATTCCTCCCTCTAATTTCGAGGAGGCATGTGAAATGTTTCAAGAACTTGACGCAAGTGAATATGATTATCGTTTAGTACAAAATGAAAAACTGTTGGGAGTTCAAGAATGCGTTACCTTCAATATTGGCGAAAATGCTTCACTTTTAGGACGTCTTTTAGTAACAAATCAAGCTATTGTATTTGAAAGCCCTGAAGATAATGAAAGGACTACTTGGGCAAGAATTGCATCAGTATCTATAACATATCAAGGATGTCACATCAGTCATCGTACTGGCGCACCATGGAATTACAGATTTAAGGCTATTCCAAATCCAAGGTTTGCAGCAATAATCCGAGCTCTTGGGCAGCCTTATTGATTTTTAAAGGTATACCATATAAACTTCCCTTACTTTTAGCCCCGCAAGATAAGCTTACACATACCGGATTCAGAAGCTTGGACATCTGTGATCACGAAGTGCTCTTGAGAAGAGGGGGATTTATTGTTTTCAGGTGAGATGATCATAACACTATCTTGAGGTTTTGGTGGTATTCCTCCGATATCATAATACAAACATCAAGTTCTTTTCGAGTACTGTTGTGGGGATTCTGCCACCAGCCTCCGATTCTGAATGTTTAATGGTGTAAATCGCTGTAATCCGAAACGATTGTTGATTATCCTTTCGTGTGTAGATGACGGGTTGCCCAAAGGTGTTGCGTACATCTTCAATCATTTTGTTGAGCAACCCGTGCCATTGCATGTTATTTGCCTCCACTGACCGCTTTAAAGAGCATTTCAGGGCGTGTGCAGATGTAAAGCGGATAGCTGTACACCGCAAGTTTGGCCCAGGTATTATGATCAGGATCTGGAATAAGAATGTTGTAAAGAGATTTTCCAATTGTATGAGAAAAATTCTCAGTTTCCGCTGGTGCAAAGGTTTTTTTGGAATACGCCAGGCGCATTAGCAGGAAAGAATTGGCATTCATCAGGCTTAATTCCTATGGCGCGTTTTGTTCCAGCTTTTGCACTCACATTATAGTTATGAACACTTCGGTAATTAATGAAAGTGACACCTGCAAAATCAAAACTCCCAAAGCTCCCAGAACCAATGGCACTTGGTGTTGCAACACCTCCAGCGCTATTGAGTGTTTGTGCAAGAGCTGTGTTGAGATAGGTTTCACGAACTGTTTTATGGTTTTTCAACTTGGAAAAGAATTCATTTCCACAAAGCCCAATAATCCGTGAACGATCAGAAAATGCGCCCTTTGAAGCCTCAATCATTCTCATGATGACTTGATCAACATGGTCGGCAACATTTGTTGTCTCAACATTGAGTTTAAAGTCAATCGGTTTTTGGGGTGTAATTTCCCATTCCTTGTACCAATCAACAATGACAGAACTATTGGCATCAAGCACCACACCTTGGACAGCGCCAAGTTGCATATTTTCCCATATCAATTCGATTTCAGAAATGAGTTTCTTTTGTTTTCCAGCAATATATTTCATTGCCGTTTCTAACTGATTTGCTGGACTCAATATATTCCATCCTTGGACTTCTTCTATTTTTACGGTATCACTTTTGACAATACACGTTGTTTGAAAAAATCGAAGGTGATCAGTTTTGTTATTGTTTGTACAAGACATACCGCGTTCACTTGTTTGAATAAGTGATATATCATGTCTCTTAATACCAACGATTGTTGTACTCGTCTCGATTTCTTCAAAAAGGTTGAGAGAACCGATAATACCAAGTTGAAACTCATAGTTTTCAATCGCTTTCATCATGGTAACAGCAGAGAAAGCATCCTGTTTAAAAAAGTTCATATCCATGTGCGTATTCTCCTATCGCAACAGTATTTTGTTATTGTCTTCTAAAGACTGAATGGCAGCACTTTTCTGTTCATCGGTGATGGCATCTGGCCATAGCAGTTCAGAAGCTTTCACGGTACTCAAGCGCGCTGTAATGACTGCGCGTTGATCTGCCTCTGTTACATCAACAGTGGCATAAGAAATCCCTGCCGGTATTTGACTGCCATCTGATAGTGCTGGATTAAGGGGAACATATTTTCCTGTTGCTGTTACTTTTCCCATAACAGTGCCGGCTTCAACAAATGCCCCTGACGCAAAAATCACTTCTTCATTGGACATATCCGTGTCATAGCGTCCAAGATAAGTGCCATTGCGAACATCTTCATAGAAAACTTGATTATTCATTTTATTGCCCTCCAAGCTGCTTCCCATTTTGCATAAATTTTTGTCTTGTTCGTCCCATCACTGTGGGGCGCTGTGGTCGAGAGTTTTAAAGAGGAACTTTTCGAGACAGCAGCAGATAAGACAACATTTTTAGCTTTCTCAACATTCATGCCGCTTTGAATGGCTTTTGCTGCATCAAAAGAAACACCTAAACGCTTTGCTTGCTTTTCAAGGTTTGTTAGTGCCTGTGCGCGTCTTCTTTCCTTTTCAAGAGCTGCTTTTATGGTTTCTTGCTTATCTTCGTTGTCTTTATCTTCCTCATCATCGTCGAAGTCTTCGGCATCTTCGTCAATGTCGAGAGTGTCTTCTTCGTCTTCATGGATGACGTCGACAATCTTTTCATCATCGTCTTCTCTAGCGCGATAGTGTGTGCGTGCCATGTGTTTTGTCCTTCTTTTATTGCTGTTGGGGGTGAGTTAATGGAAGCTGTTAAGGCTTCCAAAGCTTGCGCAAGGGTGCCTTGCGCATCTGCTAATCCAAGTTTGAGAGCTTGGTTGCCTATAAAAGTTTCTGCTTTGGTGTCGCGGATTGCAGCCGCACTCAGAGGTCTGTTTTGCGCAACCAAATCCACAAACATCTCGTAGAGCAGGGCGCAATCGGCTTGCATTTTTATCTGTGCTGTATCGCTCAAGGGTTCATGAGGGTTGCCATGAACTTTATGGTCCCCTTCAAAGACAAAGGTCCATTTATGTCCGTGTTTTTCATCTGCACGGGATTGGTCAAGATGGGCGCAAACAACCCCAATCGAGCCTACAACACCCGTGCGAGCAACCCATATTTGAGAAGCAGAACAGGCAATGGCATAAGCTGCAGAACAGGCAAACTCATTGGCATGCGCCCAAATGGGTTTGTTATATTTTTTTGAGAGTGCTTGAAACTCTTCAACCAAATCAAACACACCGCCGGCTTCTCCACCGCCGCTGTCAATATCCAGTAAAACAGCGCGAACATCAGGTTGTGCAATGGCTTCACGAAAAGAAGCCCTTAAACCTTCATAAGAGGTTAATCCCGATAAAGCCCCAAGCCATGCACCGCGGCGCACAAGCGTGCCATGAACTGGTAGTATAGCAATATTGTTTTGTACTACATAAGTTTCAGGTGGTCTGAAAGCTTCTGTATCCCCTTGTCCAAATGCTCTCACGGCAAACTTTTCTCCCTCAAAAAGGCGTGGTGCAAGAGCATTCAAAATGACATCAAGCTTTGTCGAGGCAAGCATATGAGGAACACCAAAAAGCCGGGATGCCAAAAACGGCATGTCAAGATTATTCACCATTTTTGTGTGCCTCGCTGCCTTGGTTGCTTTCATAAGTCTCAGAAGTCTCTGAATCTTCATCACCAATCGCTTGATTTTCACCAGAAGGTGCTGCCATATCCGTGTCAAAAGATAAGCCGCGCGCACGAGCATCTGTGTGTTCTTCTTGCAGTTCGGCATGAATGCTGTCGATATCAAAGCCCCGCTCGGCAAGTGCCATGCGTCGTGTTTTCAAGCCTGCACGGATTTCTTCTTT
>NZ_JAQISW010000027.1 GCF_028618435.1 Bartonella sp. MM73XJBT.G | reverse complement strand
GGGACGGGTGCCGTCGTCAACTTCGACAACTTCAACACCGTGTAGAAAACCTGTTGCCATACTTTATGCTCCTTTAAATATTGGTGAATGAAAATGAATGGGAAAAAATGAGAGGTAAAGAGCTGTGTTTTTCAGAGCTCGTCATCCAAAAATAAAAAAATTATCGAAAGATGCTTGACATTATTTCTGTACTGTATATTTTCGAATCAGGTGCCTCAAAAACACCGAACGATAAGCGGATAGATTACCGAAATAATCTTTTCCCGCCGAAATTTAAAAACTTTGACTCATCATATGCTTTGTAGCATATAGTGATTTTGTCGGGTGTGGTTACACTATACAATACCCTTGCGGGGAAAGTGTAACGACGGACTTATCGCCGTGTTTTTGAGCGCCCGGCACTCTTTATTGAGTGTCAATCAAAAACATCTAACGATAAGGAGTTCATCATGAACACTCTTATAGAAATTACGGAACAAACTGTTGGACAAGAAACTGTTCAAACAGTGAATGCGCGTGATTTGCATATATTTTTAGAAGTTAAAACCAGTTTTAAAGATTGGATTACTCGTCGTATTAAAGAATGTAAATTTAAAGAAGATTATGACTTTTGCTCTTTTTTGAGCGAAAGTTCAGGAGGACGCCCTTCTAAAGATTATGCTCTTACATTAGATATGGCTAAACACCTTTCCATGATAGAGCGTAATGATAGAGGACATGAAGCGCGTCAATACTTTATCGAATGTGAAAAACAGTTAAAACAAGTAGCAACACAACATATAGCCGCACCACAAGTTGATTATTCCAAGCCCGAAGCATTGCTTGGTGTCTTGAATCATCTACAAAGTCAAATCGAACAGAAAGATCATGTGATTGCAGAACTAACTCCAAAAGCGCAAGCTTTGGAGGGCTTAAAACGCTCTGATGGGCTGTTCGGTCTTATTGAAGCAGCAAAGATGTTAGAGGTACGACCTAAGGATTTAACGGATTACTTGCGTAAACATGATTGGGTCTATCGACGAGCTCCAGGGGCACCTTTATTACCCTATCAAGATAAGATCAAGAAAGGCTTCATGGATTGCCCTGCTATCACTATCCAAAGACCTGATGGCACAGAAAAGGTACTCCCTTCAACGAAAATCACATCGAGAGGATTGGCATGTTTGAGAGAACAAATCCATGGAGGTGTACAATGAAGGTAGATACTAACTTTTTATGTGATTTGTGGATGGCATTATCTCAATTTTCTAATGATGAAAATGTGAGCGACAAAGACTGTAGTGCTCTAGTCCAAACTATGAATGCAATAGAAAAGGTTCTCATTTTAAAACTTCAAAATGACGTGCCTAATATTACAAAGATTTTGGCAATTCTTACAGATTTTGGTTCTTCAGAGTTACCGCATAGCATGGATTCTTTGTTGCGTGCTTACGAACCAGATTGTGATAAACCCATTAAAAAGGTTGCTTAATTAAAAAACATGACTCATCTCCCCGTCTTTAAGGTGGGGAGAAGGTTACGAATGGCTCTGTTCCATTTGTATATCCACTTTTTTACTAACTTCTAGTGTTGGAATAGAAGAGACATCAATGTCCCTCAAGGCATGCCATGTATCATAATTGGCTTGAAGCTGTAGCCATAAGGCGGGTCCATTTCCTAACAATTTACCAATGCGAGCCGCTGTTACGGCTGTGACTGGACGTTCTCCTTTAAGGATGCCGTGCAAGTGCTGGCGTGATATTTGAAGAATCCGGGCAATTTCGGTTTTGCTTGCATTTAAATGTTCTAAGGATTCGGCTAAAATTTCTCCTGGATGAGTAGGACAACGATTAGGATTGCGTGTGGTCATGGATAGTCTCCTTTACAATTGATTTTAAAATCTTCAATGGTATTGCTCTAGATCAACATGGTAAACGTGTCTGTCTTTAAATTCAAAAGTGATACACCAAGGACCGTTGATATGAATTGTGTAGCGAGTTGGAGTAAAGCCTTTAAGCATATGAAAGTTATAACCTGGTACATTGATATCGCTAACTTGAGAAGCCGCGTCAAGAGTATCAAGACGGCGAATAATACGCTGTTGAAGCCTGCTATCAATCTTACTTTTTCCTGTTTCCCAGAGAGATTGGAGGTCTTTATTTTTAAATGTTTTGATCATAGCAAACTCAACAACTTTATTTTAAGTAAGATGTAATGTATTAAGTGACAATTGTCAACAAAAATGTTACAGTTAAATATTGTTAATTGAATACTGTAGAACTAAAAGAATTTAAGAAATGAATATCAAACCAATTCGTACAGAGAGAGATTATCAAGAAGCCTTAGAGATTGTGTCTGCAATGTTTGATAATCAACCTAAAGAGAATACTCCAGAATTTGATAGAATGAAAACTCTTGTTTTGTTAATTGAAGCTTATGAAACAGAACACTATCCTGTTTCTCCATCTCATGCGTAAAGAGAAGAATAGGTGCATGGAGGGGATAAATTTGCACGTCAACATCAAGGATTTTACAACCGCATCAAAGGTTGTCTGATCAAATATTGCTAAAAACTCAGATCCCTTGCCATTCTTAATAAAGCGAATACGAAGTTTAAATTTTATTGTCATTTTGCTCTCCAAATCAATGAAGAGACAATAACAATCATCACCATGCTCCATAAGACTGACAGTGTCAGTCAAAAAAAAACTTTGAGAGGGCTTTAAAAGAGCAATAAAAAGGCTTTGAAAATCATATAAAGCCTGCTTATAGAACAGCTATCCATTTGACTTGCGCTATCTTTAGTTTTCTATTTAATCTTTCCATAATCTTATAAGAACAGCACCATCAGCTCCAGCACCGCTTGAACAATCAGTCCCATGAGAACCAGCACCCCCACCACCAAAGCCACGCCCTGCTTTTCCTGAACTATAATATGAGCCTTGTCCCGTTCCTCCAGCGCCCCCCCTTGATGTATCACCCCCAGCATCACCGCCATTACCACTCATTTCTGCATTAATTCCACTCGTCCCAGCACAACCATTGCCGCCTTTAGCAAGTCCTGGATGTTCGTCTGTTGCTAAACCAAAATTTCCTCCCACGCCTCCAGCACCACCAGAGCCTGAATAGAAGGAATTCGTACTACCACCAAATCCCGAGTGAGAGATACGGGCGTCAGCTCCCCCACCACCCTTTCCTCCGGTAGCCGTCATAAAATTTTTGCCAATGGTTGTTGTTTCTCCAGGCTTACCGCTTACAAAATTCTTTGCAATAGAAGCCCCTCCTTTACCAATGATGATATTCTCGTGACCATTTAAACTGACTTTATAGCCATACCAGACGGAACAACCGCCTCCACCTCCACCTCCTCCTAATCCTATCCCAAACGCTCTACCACCACTACCTCCACCACCCCAAGCTTGGATTTCAACTTTGGTTTTATCCGTGACCCAGTCGGGCCATTCAATTTTTCCGTTCTGTGTATAGAGCAATTCAGCATCAGCAAGGGCAGTCCAATTGGTGATTTTATCGATCAAATCTTTTTTAAGACTCTTTATCTGTGCCAAGATGGCTGCATCAACTTCACTCTTGGTATAAACTCTTTCACCGTCAACGGTTAGTGGTCCTTTCAGTATGCTTCCATTTGCGCTTAAACGGGTAACCACTGATTCTGAGATTGAAAAACTTCTTCTAAGCTCGATAGAGCCGGCGGATAAATCAACTGATGGAAATACGCTAAATGGTGAATTATCGACGATCTCCAAACCACCACTCATGCTGACTGTTCTGGTAAATTTGTTCTCATTTTTCCATTCATTTGGGCTGGCTAAGCGACCATAGGCTGTAAGATCTTCATTAAGCTTGGCTCTAAATTTATCAAGCCCCACGATATCTTCAATCTTATGTTGATGAGAACCAAGCAAAGATACAGCACTGCCAAAGGTGAAGTTATTATTGCTTGATTTGTAAAGAACATAATTGTTGGCTGCGTCCTTAGCGCCCTCGATATCGCTTAAATCAGCAAAAGTGAAGGTTTTATCGGCTGCCATTTTGCCATTGAGAGCGCTTTCTAGATTTGTGATTTCGCTTATGGTATGCGTGTGTTGTAAAGGTGCTTTTTCGTTTATCTTTTCCTCAACAGCCAAAAGAGCTTGATCAATTTTGGTCAAGTTTTCCCGCAAGATTGGGAATTCAGAACTGATAAAACGACCTTCTTTAGGCAATTCCATGTCGAGTTTTTTGGTTTTTGTCATCTCTCATTTTCCCATTATAATATGCCAGCGCCAAAATCACGCACCATGGACCGTGCCGCCGGTCCACCGGTAAGCGTGAGTTTCAAGCGCGCTTGTTTGGCGCCTTTATCACTGCTGGTAAATTTTCGTTCTGTCCAAAGCGGTTCAGCGAGTTGTTCTGTTTCGTCAAGTTTCAAAGGGGTGAAAGCACCATCATCCAGTTGCATCTCCAGTGAAAAGGTTGCACCACCTGGTAAAAAGGTTTTGATATAGCTGGTCAATCTTGCTTTTTCACCAAAGGCAAAAGCACGCGTGACATAGGTAGCTTCCTTATGGATCTTTCCTGCAATCAATTGAACAGGAGCAAACAAGACGGGTGAGAGCTTCTCTGTCCCTTTGAGAATAGCGCGAAGCCTTACCTTTTCACTGATATATTCACTAAGGCTTAGCAATTGAAAGGGCAGCAGTTGATAAACCGTGCCGTTGTTTCGTTCAATTTCAAAGATGACAGAACACTCGCTTGAAGGTAACTCAACGGCTGCGCGTACTTGCAAATCAGAGCAGTCCACAAGATCAAACGTGCCTAAATCTACGGTTTTTTCTGTTTGCCTGTAGCGTGCTGCCAGCACTCGAAAGGCTAAAGCCTCATCTTGATGGGCTGTCCAGCTCTGCGCATTGACAGAAGAAAAGCGCGGACCCGTCACATAAGGGTGACTCGAGACGTATCTCTGATATTCTTTATCAAAATCTCCAAGTTTGGCGAGTGAGAGGGAATGATCAGCATCATCTGTCTTGATAACAAAAGCCGTTAAGCGGTCATCCATCACAAGGAGTGGTACATCATAGCGTGCCTCTGCCCACCCTCCCTTTGCGCCCTTCATGGAATAGGAGGTTTGTGCTTGGATATCGGCAGTCGGATAGCCATTTTCAGTGGTGACCAAATCAATCACCAGATCATGGGCTTGATTGCCAATTTTACAAAGATGAAAGTCAATACCTGTGATTTGCCGTGTTTCATCGGGGGTAAAGACTTGCGCTTGCGGGTCCACTTGCGTCCAGATCTTCACCGTGGTGGTGCGCCGCATCACTTTCACATCAATCACCCCTTGACCGGTAAAAAGCCCCGTTGCTGTTGTTCCACCTTTCCCTCGTGCAATCACATTCTTTGTCCCAGCCGTAATATTTTGTGGAATCGTGAAAGTGCCTTCAAGGATGCCTTTGGTGTTAGCAACAAGCTTTGTTTTTGGTAAAACATTCACACCATCAAAGCTAAGGCTTTCCAAGATTTCGCTACTGCCAAAACCTTCAATCTTAAAGTTCACCTTAATTTGCCTTAAGAAATCGATTTGTTCTTGTGTCGCACGCACCAAGTCATCACGGACTTCTGTTCTACGTACGCTACTGCCACGGTGTGTTCCCATATTGAGTTGATTGGTGACACCAGAGAGCCAATCGGTGCGCTGTTCATGCCAAAAGTCTGTTGCGGGGGTAAGGGTGACTGTACCAGGCAAGGGAGAAAAGTTTTGATAAGGGTTGATTTTTTCGCAAGCCGTTGTCAACTCTTGCGCAATGATCACTTCATTTGTCCAGTCAAGCGTGACAGGTGCTGTAAGATTAGCGGTGTAAAAGGTTGGATCAATGGCGAGCTGCAAAATGCCGTTGCCTACAGCCCCCGTTTGTTGAAAGCCTTCATCTCTATAAGCGTCATCAAGAAAGGGATCAGCAAACATGCCTTTTTTGGCAACAGGTTCTTTAGAGTCCACATTGCTTTTAATGCGCTCTAGTTGCATCAAGCGGTCAAGGGAGAGCACCCGTTGAAAATAGCGCCACATCTCATCATAGGGGGCAACCCGTGTGCCATCATTGACCACAAGGGGCGTTTCAAGCCAATTGTTGGTGATCGTTGCAAGAGAGAGCACATCATCAGGGACACTTGGTGCCATGGGTTGGTCTGATGAAACCCCTTTGATGTAAACCACATTGCCCCCTGTGTTAAGACCAATACGGTCAATGCGGGGGAGTTTGTAAGTGTAACTCACAATAATATCACCACTTTGCGCCCCACCTGAGACAGTGATTTCCTGCGCTGTGACTTTATCAGCCTTCACACTTGCGCGGTAACGGTACGTGACCGTATAGCTACTGCCGGGGAGTGGTTCATCCCCCACGGGTGCCCAATCAATGGTGTCTCCGGTTTTTTTAAAATCTGTGCCTTCTTTAAATTCCTTAGTTCCTTGAACGACTTTGATAAACGCGGTGATGCTTTTATCCGGCACACCATCACGCCCGGAGGCAAACGCACCACGGGTGACGTTAACGGTTTTTTCTTTTGTCAACAAAAGAGACTGAATATCAGCAATAGGAAAATAATAGGGTTTAAAGGTAAAACTTGTTTTCCCTTTTGGGGGTGCAAAAATATGCGTTTCGCTTGGAACAACGCTTGTAGAAAAATCCTCTGGCTCTTCATGGCGCAAGGCGGCAAGGCGTTTACGTTTAAAGCCATTGATATTGGCTTCTCCTTCTTGAATACTAAAGACTTGGCAACCGTTATTGGCTCCCAATGCGCTTACACGGCAGCCACTCACGATATAATGTCCATGGGCGCGGTCGTACGTCGCAATGGCTTGCATGGCGGGTTCAAGCAGTGATGGGGATTTTTGATCAATCAGAACACCATCTTGCAAGATATAAACGGGAAAGAAAGTGCCATTCTGCTCATCCTCTTTTAGTGCCCAAACAAGCTGTGCTGTTTCGCGTGCGGCACCAGGCTCTCCTTCTGCTAAGGTGCCGGCAACTTGCCCCAATAGCTCTGGATCATCTTCATGAGTTATCCATTTCTTTTGTAGCTTTACACCGATTTCTATACGTCCAACCATAGAAACATTCTCTAAGACGGCATTTGAGACGGGGAAAATATCGCCTGCGATATAAATTTTGCCATCCGTTAAAGTGACGGTCCTTGTCTCTTTGTTGACAAAAGCATCAGCCCGTTCAACGCGGTCTCCTTCTTGTGCCACAAGGCGCCCCAAGCGGTCATGCCGCCCCCTGATGATGGTTTGAACCTCATTGAGTTCACCACTTTGAATAAAGGGACGCGTGCCATAAAAGACAACGCTTTGTTGTTCCTCTTTGCCGCGAGATCTGTCAATTGCAAAGGGTAAACCACTTTCATGCTTCATATTAAAACCTCAATAAAATCTTGAATTGTTCGCGAACATCGGCACGCAAAGGAATATTAATGGGCGTTTTGAGTATCTCCACACCGCCATTGAGTTCATTGGCGTCACACCAAAGCTTGCCAACCGCTATGTTTTCTGCGGGGGTGGCATGAACGAGAACAGAAACAAATGCTGCTTGTTTGCCGTCAACATCCCGAAAATCGGTGCGCGCTGCAAGAAACAACATGGTGCCAGTTGGGGAAGGGTTAAATCTGTTGCCACAATGGCTGTAAACACCCTCCAAAGCTGGTTCGACAGGCGCTACAGCATAGCATCTGCGATACCCAATCACGCTATTTTGGCTGTCTCTTAACACGAGATAAAGTGTGCGGTTGCTAAACCACTCTGCCATGAGCATATCGCGTTCGTGCTTTTTGACCGAACACCACGGAAAATTTGCCATGTCCCATGGATAATCAATAAGGTCCCAGCTTAACTCTTCATCCCCATCATCTATCCAATTGCCAATAAGCCTGCCTTCTTCTCTTGTGAGAACGTGCTCTATCTCTGTTGTGCGTCCAAAGGAAAACAAAGTGCCCCCAGCTGTTAAACGAACACCGCTTTCATACTCCAACATGCACTCATCAAGGCGTGACATATTGCCTTCCATAGCCCCCACATCATAACCATAGGTCCCACGGCGAAAATCAGAGCGCAAACTTTTGGAAAGATCTGTGATTGCTTCAATAGCTTCAAGGCTTTTTCGTTCAGGCAACCGGTCAAAGTAGAGTTGAAAGGAATTCCACCATACCCGCCCCGTCCAGGCGGGTTGAAAGCGTGCAGAAATCCCTAGCCATTCAAGCCCCATCTCTATTGCCGCAAGAGAGCCACGTATCCTCTGCCATTGAAGCCCTTGATCAACCATGGCAAGAAACGGGGAGGGCGTGTGATTAGTTTTGCGCGTGAAATCCCCAAAACAGAACCATCAATATCTTGATGAAAATCGCAAGCATCAGCAAGGCGCTTTTCAAATTCTGTTGCGTTTGTGGGGAGGAGGGAACCAATCATTAGCGCGCACGCCCTTTGAAGTTTAAGGTGATTTTTCCAATCGATAAAACTTCTTCATCACAAACCATACTGTCCCTTGTTGGGGTAATGGCAATGACTTTTTGGACACCAGAAATCATGAGTTTTGAAATCCACCACGACAAACTTAATTCACGACCAATGGCTTGTTCTTGTCTCCATGCTGCTCTTAAATTTGTTTCCATTGTTGTAAGAATTTTCAAAGATGTTTCTGGTAACAGCCAAACATCTGCTTCTAAATCCAGCACTTTTTTGACAGCAGCGTGAACAATGATTGTATCATTGGTCATGATGATATTTTTTCTGTGAAGAGCTTCTG
>NZ_JAQISW010000026.1 GCF_028618435.1 Bartonella sp. MM73XJBT.G | reverse complement strand
GGGGTGAGAGGCTGGCTGCTTTTTTGGAGATGGGTGGTCTTGTATGGCTTGATGGCTCTTTATCTTGGTTTTATTTGTGCAGGTGTTAGAAGTGTCCCTGTGAGCGAGGCGTTATTGTTGAAAGGGGCGGTATTTTCTTGCATTTTTACCGCTGTCCTTGGTGTGATGCATCTCAGCGTAAAAAGTCTGCCTGTGGCTTGGGTTAGGTTTGTGAAGTTGATCCTCTTTTGTGGCATGATAGGGGTTATCTTGTGGCTTTTTGTGGTGGGCGTCAAAAATATCGATAGCATCAGGGTCATGTTCTTGAAGGCGTTGGTCTTGGCACTCTTGTTGAAACTGCTCTTGAGTTTTTTTATACGCGCGCAGAGCGATACTCTGGTGCAGAGGGTGTTGCGTGTTTTGAATTTTCTGCTGTTTATTTGCATTTTGGCTTTAGTCTTTAATTTTGCTCAGTGGGGAGCAGAGCGTTTGGGTTGGAGTTGGCTTTGGTTCTCGAATAAGGATGTATTTATCTGCATTGTGGGATTTCTTTTTCCTTGGATTTATCAGGGAATGAAGTCTGCGCGTGTTCTAAGGGCTTGGTTCTTGAGGTAGGTGGTGTTTTTCTGTCTTATGGGTGTGACCTTTAACTTTACTGTAGGGGATTGGGGATATTGATGTCGAACGATTTGTTTTTTTGGCTGTTGTTGGTGTTTGCTTGCATTTTGGCTGTTGGCTTGCTTTTTCTTCATAAGGCAGCTGCGCGCCGTGGGGTGAGAGGCTGGCTGCTTTTTTGGAGATGGGTGGTCTTGTATGGCTTGATGGCTCTTTATCTTGGTTTTATTTGTGCAGGTGTTAGAAGTGTCCCTGTGAGCGAGGCGTTATTGTTGAAAGGGGCGGTATTTTCTTGCATTTTTACCGCTGTCCTTGGTGTGATGCATCTCAGCGTAAAAAGTCTGCCTGTGGCTTGGGTTAGGTTTGTGAAGTTGATCCTCTTTTGTGGCATGATAGGGGTTATCTTGTGGCTTTTTGTGGTGGGCGTCGGCGTTATGAATAGCACCAGAGGGCTGTTCTTGAAGGTGTTGGTCTTGGCACTCTTGTGGAAATTGCTCTTGTGGTTCTTTATACGCGCGCAGAGCGATACTCTGGTGCAGAGGGTGTTGTATGTTTTGAATTATTTGCTGTTTATCTGTATTTGGGTTCTTGTCCTTTCCTTTGCTTTTCTGGGAGCAGAGCGTTTGGGGTGGAGTTGGCTTTGGTTCTCGAATCAGGATGTATCGTCCATTATGAGAATAAGTCTCTTTCTTTTGATTTATCAGGGAGTGAAGTCTGCGCGTCGTGATGTTGGGAGTTTTTTTAAAAAAGTGGGTTTTTAAGGGGCATTAAAGATAACGTCGGGGAGAAGATTGTTCAAAAGAACAGCGATAGCGGTAGGTTTGGGGGTCAAACCAAAGCCCTACTTTGCCTTCAAAATCGCCAGAACGTTGTTTGGCAATATTCATAATGACACCGGGGCGTTTGGTTAAATCGGCTTTTTCTTGCGCTAGCGAGGCGGCAAAAATTTTGTCTTCTAAAGACCGATTGCGCCAAATGGTGATGATGTTAAAAGCATTTGCTCCAATTTCTGAGGCGCCTTTAATATCTTCTGTTCCGGGGATATCTTTATCCAGTCCTCCTTTGCGGGCGTGGGCGACAAGATGAATATGTACATTGTTTAAAATAGCCCAATCAACCATTTTATAAACCGCTTGTTCTTGTCCTGCATAATCATCACAGACAATGCCAAGGCGCATGAGACTGTCGATAATAAATTGATCGCACCCATAGCGCGCACGACAATAGTCAAAGACATCAAGCAAGGTGTCGACACTTGATTTGCCAACATGTTCATAAAGAATAAGCCCATCGTCTAAAAAATGCAAAATGCGTTCAATGGTCTCTTTTGTAGGCTTTTCTAAGCCGCCCGTTTGTTTGGTTAAACGCCGGAGCGATTGTTCTCCTTTCATTTCTAGCGAGGCTAAGCAAAGGCGACTGTTTTGCGCAATCCAGTGGGGAATACAGTCAGACAACAATTGGCTTTTACCTGCACCACTGGCTCCACTCCACAGTGTTAATTCTCCAGGGCGAAAATGCAATTTATCTTTAAGTTTAGGGTAGGGAACCGTATAGCCAAGATGTTTTTCAGGCTCTGGCCAAAAAAGTCCAATCACTTGATTTTTATAGTCTAAGGCGCGGCGTAAACCTTCGGGGGCAAAGCTTTTGGCAGAAGTAAAAGCCGCTTTTATCGTGGCCGCATCAACTTTTGCGGTTAAACACTCATTGGCATCTTTATGGGGTAAGTGCACACGGTAGCAACGGTGACGTCCAAGCCTGCTGGCAATTTCACGGGCGGCTTCTTCTCCGGGCTGGTCCATATCGGTGGCTAAAAAAATAGTTTCAAACGCTTCTAAATGATCAAATTCATTTTCAATCCAATTGTGCTTGCCTCCTCTTCCACCGCCAAAGGGGACAGAGACCGCCGGATAGCCATAGGCGGCAAGCGATAGCGCATCAATTTCCCCTTCTGTGATGACAATTGTCCGGTTTGTTGAAGAAAGCATGGGAAATAACGCAGGGTCTATGGAGGCATGCTGAGGTATCTGCGGAGTACTGTGGGTTGAGGCGGCCGGTTCAGGGGTGTGCGTGGTGGTGTGGGGTGTGGGTTGAGAGGACTGCGTGGCGCTGTGGGGTGTGGGCGTGGGCTTTGGGGTGTGTGGGGGGGCGGTGGGGTAAAGGGCTTGCCAACCAAATAAAATCGGTTCACATTGGGCTGTTGTGGGTTTTGTTTTGGCGCCTGCTTGAGCAAGTCGTTCTTTGACTAAAGCAAGGGTGCCATCGGGCTTATAAAAGGGGAAAATGATTTTTTCTCCCTCTTCTCCTATGCGGTAGCGCTTGATAATTTCTAGAGGAATATGGCGTTCTTTGTGGAGATAGGTTTTGACACGATTTTTGGGGGTATGCCCTTTGGGAACCGGTGGACGTCGATAGGAGCGTTGGGGAACCATAAAAGGTTGGGGGCGTGTGAGATTGAGAGTTGCGCGTGCTTCTTCGAGTGCTTGAGAGAGATTAATGCCTTTGACTTCACACCAAAGGTCTAAAATATCGCCTCCGATACCTTCTGCAAAATCATACCAAAGGCCTGCTTTAGTGCCGTTTAAACAAATCGATAAACTTTGACCAGGCTCACCGCGTGTGTTGCCAACAATCCAATGGTTGCCACGTTTATACCCTTGGGGAAGAAGCATTTCTGCTATCCGATCAGCTTGGGCGATAAGTTTTTGTTTGATTTCAAAAATTGTGCTCATGGTTATGCGTGATCTTATGCGTTTTGGGATTCTATTGTGCTGTTCTTGCCATACAATCTCGTGGCGAAATCCATAGCGCTATGGTGCTTGCCAACCTGCTTTGAGTTTTTTTACGGATTTTGGTTTGCTTGTCATGACAAAACTTCTTGGCAATGGGTTTGGCTCTTGCTTAAATCTTCTAAAATGGCTGCTTTCTGTTTGCTTGTATGGCAAGCGCTGTGTGGGTTGAGGCTGTGGGCTTTGAGGTGTGTGTGTGGAAGAGAAGGTGGGGTGACTTGCGGGTGTTGTGTTCCTTGGCGTGAAAAAGATGAGGCGTGTGGGGCATGGGCTGTTATGATGAGAACTGTGTGGGGGATAGTGATGCGTTTTATGGTGGCTGCTTTGCCTGTTGTTTGGGTGGGGAGTGTGTTCAGAGTTGTTTTTTCTGATGAGATTTTGTTTATGGTTTTGAAACATTTGTGCCCCCGCGTTTGCTTGTGTGAGAAAATGGTTCGGTCATGTGATATCAACAATCGTCAGTATAGTTGATCAGACTGCGGTAAAGGTTATCGTTGCTCTCAGAGATGCGTGGTGAGGCGCTTTCCTGTTTTTGCTGTTTTTCCTGTTTTTGCAGTTCTAACCGTTCGATCTCACGGCGAAACCAGTTGCGCCATGTGGCTTGCCAATCTGCTTTGAGGGCTTCTTTGCCGCTCTTGGCTTGCCAATAGTCGCGAAATTTCTTGGCTTGCCAATGGGCTTGGTCCTCACTTAAACCTTCTGAAATGGCTGCCTTGATATCGGCTTGCCAAGTTTCAGGAAGGCGGTGTCCTTTGATGATGCTGGAGGGGGTGTTTTTTTTGTTGGAACAAGGTGATAAAGGCGGTGTTGAGGAGCTCAATGACTCAAGATTGGCGGAATTGGCGGCGTTTTTTGTGTTTTTTGGTGGAATAATTGTTCTGAGAGGGGCTTCTTGCGCTTCTGCTTGGGAAGTGGTGGTGGCGCCGTTTTCATGCTTTGCTTGTGCCGGTGAGGTGTCGACTAGTGAGGAGGAAAAAGCCAAAGTGGGCGATGGTGCACTTGGTTCAAGGCTCTCTTCGCTCGAAAGGACAGATTCTTTCTCATCAAATACCCTATTCTTTTCAAAAACACCGATAGGTGTTTCCTTTTCTTCTGCCTTTTGAGCTTCTGAGATTTGTTGATCATCTTTTGTGCGCTCGTTAAGCAGTTGTTGAATCTCAGCATTGATTTTCTTGCGCTTTTTTGCCGAAGAACGACCCGCAAAGGATTTTTGTTCAAGCAATTTTTCACGCTCTTGAAAAACATTGTCGCAACGCTGGTTCCATAAGCCATTGGCTAAATTTAAAATCTTCCCCTCTCGAATCAACATTCCTAAAACATTAACAAAAGTTCGCTTGTCACAACCGCAAAGACGCGCTAAACGTTCTTCCGATATTTCTAGGGGACGACCACGTGCATACATTTCATTGAGGAGAATCGTATAAATTCCAATCTCGTGTGCGCGCATGCCACGAACACCTCCTAGAAAGTCATTTTGGTACCAACAAACATATGGAAGCTTAGACGATTCATAGTGAGGAGTTTCTTGTTGATCAACGTGTTTCATATGGCAATCTACTTTCTTCTTTCTTATACAGTTTCATTGACGATAAAAGCGCAAACAGAAATTTAGCTTGTGTTCCCTTTGGCTCTGCTCAATAACGATTAAGAGATTTCTTTATGATATTTATCAATGAGTGGATGCGCTTGAAGGGCATGAAAACTTAAAACTTGAGATTACAATGATGGAAAAAATAAAAAGGACAACACTTCTCAATGAATCAGTTTTTGGAAGTGGTCTTTTGTCTCTCGTGGTGCGGTTAAAGTGTTTTTATGAGCAAAAAATGATTTTTTATTCCCCCCTAAAAAATAAAATTTGTTTCCTTAATTTTATCCTTTTTAGAGGATATTGCAAGCCCGTTTTATAAAAAGGACGTGTTTTTTTAAAAAGACGCGCTATATGGTGAAATTATGAATATCGATGGTTGGCGTAAAAGATTAAGGACCGCTTTGGAAAAAAGTGGACGGTCAAAAAGATCTATCTCTCTCGCTGCCGGTAAAGGCGCGGGATACCTTCATTCTATCCTTTCGGAAGGAAAAGAGCCAACAATCGAATCTCTCTCGCGAATTTGTCACGAAATTGATATCAGTATGAATTATATTCTTTACGGAAAAGGGGCTAGCCCTGAAGATAAAGAATTTATAGAGCTTATTTCAAAGCTTTCTTCTGAAGAGAGACAGGCGATTTTAACTCTTTTGCGGCGACCCGTTGACGAAGCTCCAAAATAATCTCTTTTTGTGCTTTTGAATCAAGACGACTCCAGTATTCTATTAATATTATATCACTCATTTTATCTCTCCTGTGTGTTTATCGTTGCAATTAAGTGAGAACAAATAGCGAACAAAAAAGAACATAGGGGGAAAAAGAAACAATAGATCTTTATTTATACATGTCATTTGAACCCCGCAAAGACTTAAAATATATCTTTTATGAAGGATAAAATGCTTGACATCTCTCCTATAGAGGATATAAGACTAACGCTATATTTGATCTTGTCAAGATGAAGCTCTGCTTTATCAACTATCTAAAGGGGGAAAATCATGAAAAATATTCCATTCATTAAAGAGGATGAAATCATTATCATTCTTTGTGAAGATGAAAAGCCTGATAGCTATGAAGGACCTATCGAAGAAATCGAAGAAGTGCTCGAACTCATTGAAGAATCTGAAACTGTTTATAAAGTTTTACGATTTGATCTTACAACAAATCATGCTGAAGATGTGACCGAACAAATCGCTGATTGTTATGTCGAAAATTATGAAATAAATGAAGAAAATACACATTTACAGCCTTTCATTTTGAATAGTGAAGCCTATCATGCATGTTTAAATGAAAGAGTGATAAGCGATTATGAAGATAATCTCTATGGCTCTTATGAAAAACAGCATCGTTTACGCCCTTGTGATGTCTTGTCAGATTATTGGTGGTAATCATGCCAAGTTATCTCAAAACGTCTTATCAAGGCTTTCCACTTTATTATGCTGGAAAGACTAAAAATTTAATCAGACTCGAGCCGCAAAAACACAATGCTGTTCTTTTCATATCACAAGAGGTCGCGCTGTCTATGGCAAAAAACTTAGAAGATGAATATTGCCACCATGATTTTTCTGTCGTGCAATAGCAGCATGAAAAAAGCTCCTCATCGCTGATCGTGGATAAATGGACGGGTAAGTTGAAGACCTCCAGTGTTTTTTCACGGGGGGCATGAAGGGGGGGCGTTCTGCTCATTGGGGCTGCTTTGAGGGGGGGCTGTTTGAGAGAGGTGGTGTTTGAAGGGAAAGCTAACTGAGGAAAGGCGCTTGTTGGGGGGGGCACTAGCAAGGGGCTTAAGATGGAGAAAAGGGTGGGCGTGGTGCGTGAGGGGAAAAGATTGGTGCGCAGTTGCTTGATTTTTGCGGGATGGAGGAAATGGAAAAGATGAGAGGCGGGATTGCTGAGTGTGACACGCCAAGCGTCTGTTGAGAGGCAAAACAAGAATGAGACGGGGGAAGAAGGGGATCTTGTGCAGGGTTGATGAGAGGGAAAACGTCAAGTGGGGGGCCTTTTGGAGGCAAGATGTTGGGAAAGTGAGAGGAGATGGGGGGCTTGCTGCTTTTGTTGCGTGTGTTTGAGGGGTAGTGAGAGTTCCCCCATGGCGGGTAAGTTGAAGGATCCTTGACGGGTAAGTTGAAGAGTTACAGTGTTTTTTCACGGGGGAACAAGGGGGCTGCTTTTGGGGGATGGCTGTTAGGGGGGGGGTGAGAGGGGAGAGAGACAAGAGTGTGTGAAGCGTTTGTGGGGTTGTTATGGGGTGAGAAGGCATCTTTTGTGTCTTTATTTGTGCTTTACAAGTAGCACAAGAGGATGTTGTGCGTGTGGGGAGAGTGATGTTTCAAAGAGAATATATAATAAAAGCACCAGATAAAGGGGGAAAACATGCCAATTATCATTGATTGTGTTCAGGGAACAGAAGAATGGCAAAAAGTGCGCAATGGGTTGATTACAGCTTCTTTGTTTGAAATGGTCATGGCAGAAAAAAAACAGGGACAAAAAACATCACGCTATCATAGTGTAATGATGAAATTGGCAGGAGAAAGAATTACCGGAAAAACTGTGGAGGAAGGGACAACGCTTTCTCAGCGACGCGGGACAGAATTAGAACCAAGCGCACGGCAGCTTTATGGAAAATTGACACAGACAGAACCGGAATGCATAGGCTTTGTTTTAGCCGATGATCGCAGACAAGGATTTTCTCCGGATGCTTTTGTGGGAAAAAATGGATTGTTGGAAATTAAAACAAAAAAACCTGAAATTTTAATTCCTCATTTTGCGCAAAAGAATTTTCCAGAAGAACATAAAGCTCAATGTCAAGGAGGCTTATGGATTTCTCAACGTGAATGGGTGGACTTAATGCTCTATTGGCCAGATATGCCTCCTTTAATTAAACGCGCTTATCGTGATGAAGCCTATATTAGAAAGCTTGAAATTGAAATTCATCGTTTTAATGAAGCTTTGGAGAAGATGGTCCAGCACATTAAGCGTTTTGAGACAGGCTTTGGAATAAGAACAGACAGGGCAGAGGTGGAAGAAAGGATGGGGGGCGTAAAAACAAAGCGTCTGTTGAGAGGCAAAACAAAAATAAGACAGGGAAGAATGGGATCTTGTGCAGGGTTGTTAGGGGAAATTCCATAAAAAGGTAAGTTTGAAAATGGGTGTTGAAGGAAGCATCAGAGACTTAAGTGTGAGAAGTGTTGCTTGGGGAAATGGTGGTGTTTGAAGGGAGCGTCAAGTGAGGGAGTCTTTTGAAGGCAAGATGTTGGGAAAGTGAGAGAGGAGATGCGGGCTTGCTGCTTTTGTTGCGTGTGTTTGAGGGGCAATGAGGGGTTCCCCCCATGGCGGGTAAGGTGACGGATCCTTGACGGGTAAGTTGAAGATTTCCAGTGTTTTTTCACTAGAGGGCATGGTGTGTGTGTGTTTTGGTTTTGCTCATTGGGGCTGCTTTGGGGGGGGTGATAGCACAAGGGGCTTAAGATGGAGAAAAGGGTGGGCGTGGTGCGTGAGGGGGAAAGATTGGCGCGCAGTTGCTTGATTTCTAGGGAAAGGAGAAAATGGAAAAGATGAGAGGTGGGATTGCTGAGTGCGACACGCAAAGCGTCTGTTGAGAGGCAAAACAAAAATGAGACAGGGAAGAATGGGATCTTGTGCAGGGTTGATGAGGGGAAATTCCATAAAAAGGTAAGTTTGAAAATGGGTGTTGAAGGAAGCATCAGAGACTTGAGTGTGAGAAGTGTTGCTTGGGAAAATGGTGGTGTTTGAAGGGAGCGTCAAGTGGGGACTTTTGGAGGCAAGATGTTGGGAAAGTGAGAGAGGAGATGCGGGCTTGCTGCTTTTGTTGCGTGTGTTTGAGGGGCAATGAGGGG
>NZ_JAQISW010000025.1 GCF_028618435.1 Bartonella sp. MM73XJBT.G | reverse complement strand
CGAAGAAATATACGGATGATCGTGTGAATGATATAGTAAGCAATGGTGTTAATGAGTCCAAAGCCTATACAGATATGAAGTTTGAAACATTAAATTATGCAGTTGAGGACGTCCGGAAAGAGGCAAGACAAGCGGCAGCTATTGGTTTAGCTGTATCGAATTTACGTTATAATGATACACCAGGAAAGTTAAGTGTTGCACTTGGTGCGGGTGTGTGGCTCAACCAATCTGCCTTTGCTATTGGAGCGGGTTATACCTCTGAAGATGGAAACACACGCTCGAATGTATCGATTACAAGTGCTGGAGGTCGCTGGGGTGTGGGTGTAGGATTAAGCTTCACGCTAAATTAATAAAATTCACTATTATTTTTAAAATCGCCCCTGTCTTGCATATACAGGGGCGAAAACTATTGAGCGATGAAAGAAATGATTTCCACAAATAATAATTGCTGTATTGATGCTAAAAATAAAAAAGAGAAAAGGTGTGAAAAGTAGTGTATTTTATGCAAATTTGATAGAAGCAGTGAAAGGACTGGTTAGTTGTTGCATGATTATCATCGAACAGTAGATGAAGAGTGTTCTTGAAGATAAAAAAATGTATAAGTAAGGGGATCGTTAATAATAATAAATCTTATACAATATAAAATTTTAAGTATTGAATTATGAGTTTGAGGATACCAAAAAAGAAGGAAAATAAACTGTAACTTTTACTTTAGCAGTACGTATTTAAGTTAATAATATTTAGGTTAACATGAATATTTAACAAAGCAGCAAACTGTAATCTAAAAAGCAATATATTACGTAATGTTTTTGATAAAAAGGCACACTAGAATTCAGTATAATATATTTCTATTAAAATTGCTAAAAAATTCTATTTTTAACTATTTTAATTATTTCTGTATGCAGCAGCGGTAATGATTGAGTACAAATTCACTGATCAAAACGAGATTATCTAAAACACAACGGTGTATAAGCATTTCTATAAACGTTCATAGAGCAAATAACGAAGCTATGAACTCTAGAATTATTTCACAAAAAAATAATTAAATTCACTTTATGACTTGCTATTTTTCTTAATTTTATATAGAAAAAAGCGATAAGCGAATCGCTAAAGATTCTTTTTCAAAACGCGGGGAAACAATCATGACAAAATCATATAGCAGTTATAAATTCATTCCGGATAACTTTAAGACGCACAACTCTAAAGTTATGAATGTTTCGCTTATTTTTACAATAAAAACGCAATAATCTTACGATAAACATCCTAAATCACTCAGCAAATAATCCAATCACTCTTTGCAATAAACATCCTTTATTGCCTCTTAGATACAAATTAGATAGTAGCACACAAATATGTCTTCTCGATATTCATTCCAGTTTTTCTCACAACCTAAATCAAGAGGTTTTTGCAAAAAAACTCCCTGAAGTTAGAAAACAATCGCTACTTTTCGGATCACCATTATTAAAAGCTTAGATAGTCCTTTTTCCCATTATGGCAACCCTAGTCTTTTATAAAAAAGACCTTCTGAGGACTTCTAACGCCAGAATATGTCTTTTTAATGTTTTTATTACTTGGAGAAGTTATTATGAAAAAAATATATACCACACCAAAAATGTCAGCAGTCAATAATTTAAAAAACTCTTGTTCGCCTTATGGATTTTCTTTTATTAAAACGCTTTCATTGGTTTCAGTAGCTGTTTTTTTATCAAATGCTTCTCCTGTTTCTGCTTGTGATCTTTGGGGTAATGTATCAACTTATTTTGGTGGTGGTGCGAATGTGCGTAAAAGTATTGCACCAACCTATATAATTGACGGTAGCTTGTATAGAGATGTTGGCTCTGCGTTTTTAGGGGTAGATCGTAAATTCAAAGGCTTAGAAGCTGATCTTAAGCTTGAGATTAAAAATGCCTTTGATACTGCGTTTATAGGTTGGGGAACATGGAAGCAGCAGATTGATAAGCAATTTCAAACAATCTTGTCTGATATGCTTGTTAAGCAAAATACTGTAGGGACCATTACGATTGGTGCAAACAAAGGTGGCTATGTAATAGATGTTGCAAATAATTCTCGTGAAGCGCGGCTTATTACTGGTGTTCGTAATGCTGCGCTTAGTCCAACGTCAGATCAAGCAGTCAATGGTTCCCAGCTGTATAAATTAGGCATTGGGGTAGCGAGGTCTTTTGGGGGTGGTGCTGGATATGATAAAAGTGGAAACTGGATAGCTCCTACTTTTACGGTTAAGGCCTTTGATAAAAATGGTAATGAAGTTAACAAGAGGTATAACAGTGTTGCAGCGGCATTTACGGGTGTAAGCGATTCTTTTGCAAATCTAGATAAAAAGATTGAGAATGTAGTGACCAATGTGGCAGGGAATAGTCTTGTTAAGCAAGATGATACAGGACTGATTACCATTGGTGGAAAAGTAAGCGGAGCGAAGGTAAGTATTGCAAATAGTGATAGTGCGGCGCGGACTCTTACCGGTGTTAATGCGGGCTCGATTACAGCAACATCGACGGATGTGATCAATGGCTCTCAGCTTTATTCGATGAACAATGTAGTGGCAGGCTATTTTGGCGGTGGTGCTGAGTATAAAGATGGAAAATGGAGTGCTCCTACTTTTACAGTTAAAGTCTTTAATGAAGATGGTCATGGAGCAGAAACGCACTATGAAAATGTTGCAGCGGCATTTACAGGTGTAAGCGATTCTTTTACGAATCTAGATAAAAAGATTGAGAATGTAGTGACCAATGTGGCAGGGAATAGTCTTGTTAAGCAAGATGATACAGGATTGATTACTATTGGTGGAAAAGTAAGTGGAGCGAAGGTAAGTATTGCAAACAGTGATAGTGCGGCGCGGACTCTTACCGGTGTTGATGCGGGCTCGATTACAGCAACATCGACGGATGCGATCAATGGCTCTCAGCTTTATTCGATGAGTAATTTGGTTGCGAGCTATTTTAGTCGTGATGCTGGATATGATGCAGATGGAAAATGGAATTCTCCTACTTTTACGGTTAAAGTCTTTAATGAGGATGGTGCTGGAGAAGAAACGCACTATGAAAATGTTGCAGATGCATTTACAGGTGTAAGCGATTCTTTTGCAAATCTAGATAAAAAGATTGAGAATGTAGTGACCAATGTGGCAGGGAATAGTCTTGTTAAGCAAGATGATACAGGACTGATTACCATTGGTGGAAAAGTAAGCGGAGCGAAGGTAAGTATTGCAAACAGTGATAACGCATTGCGCACTCTTACCGGTGTTGATGCGGGCTCGATTACAGCAACATCGACGGATGCGATCAATGGCTCTCAGCTTTATTCGATGAGTAATTTGGTTGCGAGCTATTTTAGTCGTGATGCTGGATATGATGCAGATGGAAAATGGAATTCTCCTACTTTTACGGTTAAAGTCTTTAATGAGGATGGTGCTGGAGAAGAAACGCACTATGAAAATGTTGCAGATGCATTTACAGGTGTAAGCGATTCTTTTGCAAATCTAGATAAAAAGATTGAGAATGTAGTGACCAATGTGGCAGGGAATAGTCTTGTTAAGCAAGATGATACAGGACTGATTACCATTGGTGGAAAAGTAAGCGGAGCGAAGGTAAGTATTGCAAACAGTGATAATGCAGTGCGGACTCTTACCGGTGTTAATGCTGGTTCGATTACAGCACTGTCGACGGATGCGATTAATGGCTCTCAGCTTTATTCGATGAGTAATTTGGTTGCGAGCTATTTTAGTCGTGATGCTGGATATGATGCAGATGGAAAATGGAATTCTCCTACTTTTACAGTTAAAGTCTTTAATGAGGATGGTAATGGAACAGAAACGCACTATGAAAATGTTGCGGATGCACTTTCTGGTGTAAGTAGTTCTTTTACAAATCTTAATCAAAAGATCGAAAATGTGACAAGCGACAGTTTTGTTAAGCAAAATAGCACAGGGCTTATTACGATTGGTAGGAACAAAGCCGGTGATAGAATAGATATTACAAACGACGTGAATGCACCACGTGTTCTCTCTGGTGTTAAGGGAGGGGCATTTACAAAAACATCAACAGAAGCAGTAAATGGTAGCCAGCTTTATTTATTGTCTCAGGCATTTGCAAGTTATTTTGGCGGTGGTGCTGGATATAATGACGAGGGAAAATGGTCCGGTCCTACTTTTACAATTAAATCCTTTGATGAGGATGGTAATGAGACTGAGCATAAGTATACGAATGTCGCGGATGCATTTGCGGGCGTTAATGATGTTTTCAAAGATTTGAATCAGCAGATTATAGATGTAAAGGATGGTATTGATATTACTGAAAAAAGTAAGGTGTCTCAAAAAAATGGTGATGCGAATGATATTATTACCGAAGGCTTTCCTTTTATGAGAATGGCATCTGTGATGAGAATGTTGCCTGTAGCTCTAGATGAGATGGAGGATGAGGTTGAAGGTGAGGATAGTGGAGACACGTTAGCTATTGGTTCTAAATCACCATCAAAAAAAGTGAGTATTCTGAATAGTAAAGGTGAAACTCGGACTCTTATAGATGTTGCTGCTGGTAAGCTTTCAGCAGACTCCACTGAGGCGATCAATGGTTCCCAACTTTATTCACTGAGCACTGCGGTTGCAACGTCTTTAGGGGGTGAAGCGGGTTATAATGAAAAGGGAGAATGGAAAGCTCCTAGCTTTATGGTAAGTCAGTTTAAAGATGGTCATCTTTCAGAGGAGTCATATAATAATGTCGCATCTGCTTTTGCTGGTATGAATGAGACTCTATCCATTATCGACAATCGCCTTAGTAAGGTTGAGAAGGAGGGAAGCTCTAACGGAGACTCTAATGGTTTTCCGTGGAATGAAGAAAAAGGAGCATATGACGTTAGTCATAATGGAAAAGATAGTAAAATTACGCATGTAGCGGATGGTGATATATCAAAAGGTTCGAAGGACGTTGTGAATGGGGGGCAACTTTGGGATACAAATAACAAAGTCAAAGACGTTGCAGATAAGGTGACAGAAGTTGAAAAAAAGGTGGATGTTGCGGTTAGCTATGATGTCGAGGACGGAGAGAAAACCAATAGCATTAGCTTAACAGGTGGAAATGAAAGTGAACCTGTTTTGATAAACAATGTAGCGAATGGTAAAATTGAAGAAGGTTCTAAGCAAGCAGTGAATGGTGGTCAGTTACATGATTATACCAATGAGCAGATGAAAACTGTTCTTAAAAAGGCGAATGAGTATACGGACGAGAAAGTTGGTAATCTTATCAATGATAGCGTTAACGAGGCGAAGTCTTATACTAATATGAAGTTTGAGGCATTAACCTATGATATTAATAATGTGCGCAAAGAGGCAAGACAAGCAGCAGCGATTGGCTTGGCAGTGTCTAACTTGCGTTACTTCGATGAGCCAGGATCTTTGAGTCTTTCATTTGGTGGTGGTTTATGGCGTGGTCAATCCGCTTTTGCTGTTGGTGCAGGTTATACGTCTGAAGATGGCAAGATTCGTTCTAATTTATCAGCAACCAGTGCCGGAGGTCATTGGGGTGTAGGGGGTGGAATAACTCTGAAATTAAAATAACACCAGATAGTACAAGAAATTACAATTTAACTAAAATTTCACCCTTGTCTCATCAGACAAGGGTGAAATTTTATATTATAGAGAAGTAATATTTTACAGAGAAAATCATAGAGTCGTATTATTATAAAATTTTATAATACTTTTAGTGAGATTAATTTTAGCGAGAAATAAAGCACTTTAACAAAAATTTTACAAATGCAGAGTAATGCTCTCATATAAATGAATAGAATTCATAATCGCACATTATTTGAAAAGTGTATATTTTATAGCTTCATCGCTAGAAAAAATCCATTGGGGAGATATTTTTTAAAAAAATCAAAAATCCCATCTATTATTTTGTTTTATTTGCTCTGTACACAACAGAAGCAATCATGAGTTATACAGCAACGGCAATGATGAATAAGACTCGTTTTGGTCAAAACAAGGACACCAAAAGCAAACGATGAAATAGAACCTCTATATTAAGTCTATAACATATGCAATAAAGCTATGAATTTTAAATATAAAGATATTCCACGATTGCCTAAACCGTAAAGACTCATTCTGTAAAAATAATTAAATTCATTTTCTTCTTGCCTTTTGTCTTAATAGTCTGTAAAAGCACAAAGGAGTATTGAATAAGACTCGTTCTGGTAAAAACAGAAGATCTATCGCAAAGGGAGGTGCATAGAATTATGAGAAGATCACACAATTATCCCCATTTAAGACCCTTAAGAGAGAACTCTAAAAGTCAGGAATAGACCGCGCATTCTCACGAGAAAAGTGGAGCATCCTCCACTAAGAACACTCTCAACAACCTAATCTTCCCCACAATAAGCAAGCGTTTCCTCCTAAGTGTACAAAATGAGCTCTTTTACTTCAAAAACCATAAAACACAGACTCGACAAAAGCGTGAAAAGACAGCCTTTCTCTTCTTTTTTCATGTTCACATCAAGAAAACCTTTTCAGAAAAAAATACTCTGCTTAACGGTAGAAAGCCTCATTAACCGAATTGTCAACCAACATCAATCGCAACCTTAGCGAAGCCTTAATCACTTCTGTCTGCTTCTGCGAAAAAACCAAACTTTACAGAGAACAAACAAAACTCACAACGCTGGATCAACTCTAGCGCTAAAATATGTCTTTTTAATGTTCTCAATATGTTTTTATTACTTGGAGAATTTGTTATGAAAAAATTATATACCACACAAAAAGCGCAAGTGGTGAGTGATTTTAAAAATTCTTATTCGGTTTATCGATTACTTTTTGTGAAAGCGCTTTCATTGGCTTCAGTGATTATCTTTTTATCAAATATTTCTCCTGTGTCTGCTCATACGCAAATTTCAAATAACATATCAAACGATTTTAGTGGTGGTGCAAATATGCTTAAAGCTATTCCACCAGCCTATATAGTTGGCAGTAAATTGTATGCAGATAGTGACTTTGCATTTATAGGGGGTGGAGAAGAGTCCTTCAAAAACTTAAGATCTAAAATTAAGTTTCAGACTAAAGCTGCTTTCGATGTAGCATTTGCGGGGAGGGAGCGGTTTAAGAATGGTGTAGATAAATTTTCTGATGTTAATAGTTCTTTCATAAGTGAGAATCGTCAGGTTGCTGAGATACACGCTTCTGCTGTTATTGGAGGAAAACAAAAGAATCTATCTCAAGGGACTGATCAGCATGAAAATACCAATAACTTTTCTTTCATGAGTGGCTTATCTCGTGGATTAGCTCGCGAGGATAAAGAAGATGAGAGTGACAAAACGACGGCTCTTGGTGCTAAATCATCAACAAGAAGACTAAGTATTCTAAATAGTAATAAAGAAACTCGGATTCTTGTGGGTGTTACTGCTGGTGAGCTCTCAGCAAAATCCACTGAGGCAGTGAATGGTTATCAACTTTATTCACTGGGCACTGCGGTTGCTACGTCTTTTGGTGGTGAAGCCAGCTATGAAGATGGCAAGTGGGTTGCTCCTACATTCCATTTTAAGAGTTT
The DNA here is from genome assembly GCF_028618435.1 of Bartonella sp. MM73XJBT.G. Classification (GTDB taxonomy): domain Bacteria; phylum Pseudomonadota; class Alphaproteobacteria; order Rhizobiales; family Rhizobiaceae; genus Bartonella. The sequence goes on along the minus strand of NZ_JAQISW010000025.1, from coordinate 1,314 downwards.
CAACGAAAATGGTGATGTCACTGACACGACTTATACTGATGTAACCTCTGCCTTTATTGGTGTTGGAAATTCATTTGAGAAAGTTAAAGATCAGTTTGCGAATATTAAGGATGACATTGGCAAAGAGATCAACGCAGTTCAAAGTGATGCTTTGTTGTGGGATGGAAGCAAAGGTGCGTTTGTCGCAGAGCATGGCAAAGAAGGTAGCAAAACGAATAGCAAGATTACGTCACTTGTCAATGGAGATATTAATTCTAGCTCCAGTGATGCAGTAGCTGGTAATCAACTCTATGCTCTAGGGAGCAGTATTACAAAGGCATTAGGTGGTGAAGCCAGCTATGAAGATGGCCAATGGACAGCCCCAAGCTTTATCCTGAAAATGTTTGATGAAGATGGTAAGGAAGGTGAGAAGAAGAGCTATAATGATGTAGGCTCTGCGTTTGCAGGAATTGATACGAACTTCAGCAATGTTAACAAGCATCTGAATACTGTTGTTAATGACTTTAATGAAAAGTTAGACAATATTAATAAGGAAGTTAAAGGGGATTCCTTGTTGTGGAGCAATGAGCATAACGCATTTGTAGCAACGCATGGCGAAAAGGATAGCAAGATTGAATTCCTTGCTGCAGGAGATATTAATTCTGGTTCAAGTGATGCTGTTAATGGTTCACAGCTCTATGCTCTAGGGAGCGGTGTTGCTACGTCTTTAGGTGGTGACGCTAGCTATGAAGATGGCCAATGGACAGCCCCAAGCTTTATCCTGAAAATGTTTGATGAAGATGGTAAGGAAGGTGAGAAGAAGAGCTATAATGATGTAGGCTCTGCGTTTGCAGGAATTGATACGAACTTCAGCAATGTTAACAAGCATCTGAATACTGTTGTTAATGACTTTAATGAAAAGTTAGACAATATTAATAAGGAAGTTAAAGGGGATTCCTTGTTGTGGAGCAATGAGCATAACGCATTTGCAGCAACGCATGGCGAAAAGGATAGCAAGATTGAATTCCTTGCTGCAGGAGATATTAATTCTAGTTCAAGTGATGCGGTTAATGGTTCACAGCTCTATGCTCTAGGGAGCGGTGTTGCAAAGACATTGGGCGGTGACGCTAGCTATGAAGATGGCAAGTGGGTCGCTGCTAAATTTAAGGTTAAGACCTTCAGTGAAGATGAAACGGAAGATACGAAGGAATATGAGACTGTAGCAGCTGCCTTTGATGGCGTTAATGTCGCTTTCACAAACTTTGGTAACAAAATCACCAATCAGATTAAGCAAGAGCTTGGTAATCAGATCAGCGAGCAGATTAAGAGTGATGC
>NZ_JAQISW010000024.1 GCF_028618435.1 Bartonella sp. MM73XJBT.G | reverse complement strand
CGAAGAAATATACGGATGATCGTGTGAATGATATAGTAAGCAATGGTGTTAATGAGTCCAAAGCCTATACAGATATGAAGTTTGAAACATTAAATTATGCAGTTGAGGACGTCCGGAAAGAGGCAAGACAAGCGGCAGCTATTGGTTTAGCTGTATCGAATTTAAGTTATGACGATACACCAGGGAAATTAAGCTTTTCATTTGGTACGGGTGTATGGCGCAGTCAATCGGCATTCGCTATCGGTGCTGGTTATATGTCTGAAAATGGGAAATTCCGCTCTAATGTATCTGCAACGAGTGCTGGAGGTCATTGGGGTATAGGTGCTGGATTTAGGGTCACATTGAATTAACGATAAAAAAATATAAAAATCCCTTCTCTTAAAATTAAGATGAAGGGATTTTTTTAATCGCTCATGGATACCGATAGAAAATAAAGGATTACTATCAATAAAAATGTCTATTTGATTATTTCATTGGTAAGTATGTGGTAAAAAATTATTTATCGTATCAAGAATTAATAAATAATTTGTATAATCTATATTATTCTCGACTTTTGTTTTTAAAAGGCATTCTTTGGGAATCAAGTAGTTAATTTATCAAGTGCGCTTTTTATTTTTTCGTGACAAAATTTGATTTTATGACGCAATTTTTTTACGAAAAAAGAAAATATAACAATGGGATTATTAATGAATGCAGTATTATAATTTGAAAATAATAATTAAGATACACGCGTTGCTTTATATAATATTATCAATTGTCAGATTATAACGGATATATAGCATATGATTGGTGGTGATGAGATTACAATAATAATCGAAGATATTGTAATTTTGAGGTTTCATGCCTCATTAGGGGATATTTGTTATTCTTGCTAGTCAATCGCGTAAAATAGCCCCCATGCGCGGATATACTTCGAGTTTATTTTGTCTTATATATGAGCCATTATCGTATGTGAAAAGGGATCACGACCGGTAAATGAAAGGATAAAATCACTTTTAGTGATTCTTATGACAAAGGCATATGAAATTCTTTTATATCATCGCATCAATTTTTCATCTCTTCATTAGAGATTGTTTATATATTCTCTTCAATTTGACCTTTATGCATATGACGTAAAGGAGGTGAACAAACGCCTATAAGCAAATGCAAAGCCAGTTGTGGTGTGGTTATTGTCCGTAAAGCATCAAGATAGGCAGCATTTATAAGCTTGGCAGTATAGATTTGAGTTATGAAGATGCACTAAGCTCTTTAAGTTTATCGATTAGGATGGGCGTACAGCGCAATTAATCTGCATTCATTATGAGAGCAGGTTGTATATCAGAAAATAGGAAGATCAGTCTAATATATCTGCAACGAGTTCAGGAGGTAATTAAGGCATAAGGGCTGGCTTAAGATTAAAGCTGAATTGATATATAAGCAGCAATATTGTACTTGAGTTATGAAAATATATTTTTCTTTTAAGTATTTTTATTTAAAAATTTAAATGAGAATCTGTATTTTATCTCTATAACAATCTTTAAAGAGTCGTTTATTTGTTCAATTTTTTTATAAACGTTAATTTTTTCTAGAATATTGTTTCTTAATTTGTTGAAAAAATATCACATATCATGTGAAAAGATATATTTTTACTCCAATCAGTAAAAAGTGTTATTTTCTAGTTGCTATTTTATGAGGGAGCATATAAACACACAGAAAGTAATATTAGTAAGACTCATTTTGATTATAATTCAAAGGCGGGAGAATAATGTGTAAAAACAATACCAAGGCGTATTTGCATATTGCATTAGACTTAAAAAATATTGGGAACCAAACTCCCTTAAGAATTTGCACTTTTCTTAACTACTAAAGGTTCTAATTTACCTTTTATTAAGAAAACGGCTTTTTAATAAGATAAAACACACCATTAACTTCCAAAATAAAAAAACACTTTTGAAAGTATTTTTTAAATAACAAGACCCTTATTTAAGAAATAATTTTAATTCGGATACAGAAAAATTCCTTTTTAAAGCACACCAGGCAAAAAAATACCTCTAAACCATATTAGAATCTAAATGTGTTATTTCCATGTAAGCTAAACATTTCCCACATTTAGATCTCAACACAAAAAGCAACTAAAAGACGAAAACAAAGACTCAAAACGTTCGAACTTTGATCTGTCACTTCCCATTCAACAACCGGTTGACAGAATGAATAACACTGAAATATGTCTTTTTTATGTTTTTGATATGCTTTTCAAATTTTTTCATTGGAGAGTTTGTTATGAAAAAAATATCAGCCACATCACAGAGACCTAGTTTGAAGGCTGTGCTTATTTCTCGGCGTTTATCTTTGTTTACAAAGCTTTCGTTGGGAACAGCCATGGTTGCACTCTTATCAAGTGCGTCTCCTGTATTGGCAAAAAAAATTGATATAATAGACCAACAAGTTCTTCAAAGCATGGAGAAGGCAATATCAGTTTATTCTCAAGGGAACGATAAAAGGATTACTGCTGCTTATGATAGTCAGAACAATGTTGATGTCTCTGATTTATCTAAGGCAGGTTATGTAACAGCACTCAATAAAGTAGGCGCAAAAGTAGGCGCAGAAAAAGTTAAAGCTTCTAGTGATTATGCAAATTTCCTAAATGATACACTTTGGGAGAAAAGTAGGCCTACCATAAATGTTTTTTCGAAGCCTATAAATGAGGGGGGAATGACAACGCGGCTTATTCCTGTTGATGGCATGCAGCGAGAGACAAGGGCTAATCAAGGTGTTGCGCTGGGTAATCAAGCACAAGCAACTGAATACTCAAGTATTGCAATAGGTAACTATGACCCGCAATGTGTGGGTGCAAGTGGTGGACTTGGTTGTGTAGCAGCGAGATCCTTAGCAGAAAGAGGCATAGCGATAGGTTTATCAAGTGAAGTTAATAAATCTGAAGGGATTGCTATCGGCGTTGCTGCAAAGGCATTCGCAGAAGACGCTATTGTTTTAGGTTCTTTTGCAAACGTGACTGGAAAAGACGCTATTGCTATAGGTCGCAGCGCAGAGGTATCAAATACGAATAGTATTGCTATGGGACTTCATGCAAATGCAGCAGGATCAAACTCTCTTGCTCTAGGCTTTTCCGCAAAGGCAGAGACAACTAACACTATTGCTTTAGGTTCTAACGCAAAGGTAAGTGGGCAAGATTCAGTTGCTGTTGGTAGGAATGCAAATGCAGCAGGAGACGCCGCTCTTGCTCTAGGCTTTGAGGCAAATGCAAAGGAAACTAGCGCTATTGCTTTAGGTTTAAAAGCAGAGGCATCAGGTCCTTATTCTATTAGTATAGGTGCTAAGGGAAAGGCATCAGATTGGTATAGTGTTGGTTTGGGTTATGGCGTAGAAGTAGCAGGTGAGCGTAGTATTGCTTTAGGTTACCAATCTAAAGTGTCGTTTAAAGATGGTGTTGCTATAGGCTCTCAGGTAGAGGCAAAGGCAGTTGGCGCTATTGTTTTAGGCTCTCAGGCAAAGGCAAAGGAAGTTGCCACTATTGCTTTAGGTTCTAAAGTAGAGGCATCAGATCCTTATGATATTATTATAGGTAGTAAGGGAAAGGTATCAGGTTGGCAGAGTATTGGTTTGGGTTATGGCGTAGAAGTAGCAGGTGAGCGTAGTATTGCTTTAGGTTACCAATCTAAAGCGTCGGTTGATAATGGTGTTGCTATAGGTTCCTTTTCTATATCCGATAGGGCTGCTGGTGTTGCAGGTTATACTTCTCTTTTGCAAGGATCAGCCACCGACACCAAAGCTCAATGGAAAAGTACAAGAGGTGCAGTGAGTATTGGTGACCCTAGTAATAATATAACGAGGCAGATTACAGGCGTTGCAGCTGGTAGTGGAGATGCCGATGCAGTGAATGTTGCACAGTTAAAAGGCTTAGAAGAAGTTGTAAGAAAGAACGGTTGGAAACTGTCTGTTAATGGTGAGAATGCGAAAACAGTTCTTCTGGACAGTGACATAGATTTTTCTGCTGGAAGTCAAAACTTTGCAATCACAAAAAGCAATGACGACAATAAGGTAAAATTTGATTTAGCAAAAGATCTCACATTAAAAAGCATAAAATTAGAGGAAGAAAGCGTATCAGATGATAGAGCAGATGCAGTAAGTTCAGTAACTTTAGATACAACAGGCTTGATCATCAAGAATGGTCCGAAAGTCACAACTTCTGGTATTGATGCTGGCAGTAAAAAGATAACAGGAGTGAAAGAAGGTACTGACAATACCGATGCGGTGAATTTTGGACAACTGCAAAAAGTTGAAAAAGATGTCAAAGAACAAGTCGCAGCCAGTAGCTTCGTAAAACAAGATGTTAAAACAAAATACATCACCATTGGTAAAGAAACCGATGGTGACAAAATTGATATTACTAACAAAAAGAATGAACAGCGTACTCTTACGGGTTTAAAGAGTGCTTCTCTGTCAGAAGCTTCAAATGAAGCTGTTACCGGTTCGCAGTTGTTTGCAACAAATAAAAATGTAACAACTTTATCCGATAATTTCAAAATCGCTGCCACGAATATGGCCAAGTATTTTGGTGGTGATGCTGGTTATGAGAATGGCAAGTGGACCGATCCAACTTTTAAAATAAAAACAGTGAATGCTAATGGTGAGGAAAAAGAAGAGAGTTATAAGAATGTAGCGGCGGCTTTGGCAGGCGTTGGGAATTCTATCACAAATGTTAAAAATGATATCAAGAATGAAATCACGAGTGTAAAAGGTGATAGCCTTGTTAAGTGGGATGAGGATACAAAGCATATTAACATTGGTAGTGAAAAGGAAGACGCTACAATTAATATTGCAGATAAAGAAAGTAATAATAGAATCCTTTCTGGTGTGAAGAAGGCAGAAAAAGGCAATGAAGCAGTTAACAAAGATCAGCTTGATGAGAATGTAAAGAAACTTTCTGGCGAAATTGCAGATGTGCGTTCAGTGGCAGTTTTCTACGATAAAGAAGAAGTTTCAGATGATGACAATCGACTTATCAGATCAGCACGTAAAAGTAATAAATCGAATGTGACTTTTGGCGATCCAAGCAAAGGTACTGTTGGATTGCATAATGTTGGCGATGGTAAAGTCGCAGACGTTTCAACCGATGCGATTAATGGCTCACAGCTTCATTCATTTGGTACTGGGGTTGCGAAGGCTTTAGGTGGTAACGCCAAATATGAGAATGGTGAATGGACAGCTCCAAGCTTTACGGTTAAGACTTTCAAAGAAGATAGTAGTGGGGTTGAAGAGCATGAGTATGACACTGTTTCTGCTGCGTTTGAGGGTGTTGGTACCTCTTTCACAAATGTAAATAATGCTATTACGGATATTAAGAAAGAAATTACCAAAGAGGTTGCGGATGCAAAAAGTGATGCATTGAACTGGAGTAAAGCTGCTAATGCCTTTGTTGCAACGCATGGGAAAGAAAATAGCAAAACCAATAGCAAGATTACCTCTCTTCAGGATGGAGATATTACTGCAGCTTCAAGTGATGCTATTACGGGGGGGCAGCTTTTTGAGACCAATAGTAAGGTTGCTAGTTATTTAGGTGGTGGAGCTAGTTATCAAGATAAAACATGGACGGATCCAACATTTAAAGTTAAAGCCGTTAACGGTGAAGGTAAGGAAGAAGAGAAGACTTATAAGAATGTAGGGGAAGCATTGAGTGGGGTTGGTAATTCTATCACCAATGTCAAAAATGATATTACCAAACAGATTAAAAATGAGATTAGCAATGTAAAAGGTGATAGTCTTGTTAAGAAAGATGCAGCAACGAATGTTATCAACATTGGTAAAGAGGTAGAGGGTAGTGAAATCAATGTTGCCAACAAAAGTGGTGGTTCGCGGACACTTTCTGGTGTGAAGGAAGCAACAAAAGATAATGAAGCCGTTAACAAGGGGCAACTTGATAAGGATTTGAAGAAACTTTCTGAGAGCCTTCAATCAGAAGATTCAGCAGTTGTTCATTACGATAAAGATGATAAGAATGGCAGCATTAATTACACGAGTGTGACGTTAGGTGGTAAAGAGAAAAAACCTGTTGCACTTCATAACCTTTCCGATGGTAAGATTGCTAAAGATTCACATGATGCGATCAATGGTTCGCAGCTCCATACTCTTGGTAGCACAGTTGCATCTTATTTTGGTGGTGATACTCGTTATGAGGATGGTCAATGGAGCACTCCAAATTTCAAGCTTAAGCAGTTTAGTGAGGATGGCAAGTCTGAAGATAAGACTTATCAGAATGTCTCTGATGCATTGAGTGGGGTTAGTAGTTCTCTCACCAATGTAAAAAATACAATTACCAATGAAATGAAAAAAACGAAAGGCGATGCCTTATTGTGGGGCAAGGAAGAGGGAGCATTCGTTGCCCAACATGGAGAGAAAGAAGAGAATAGCAAGATTACATCTCTTCGAGATGGGGTTATTAGTAGCGTTTCAACGGATGCCGTTACAGGTAAACAGCTTTATTCTGTAGGTCATGCGCTTTCTACTTATTTGGGAGGCGATACTCGTTATGAGAATGGTGAATGGACGGCGCCAAGCTTTAAGATTACAACAGTTAAAGAGGATGGTAGCTCTGAAGATAAGACTTATGAAAATGTAACGGCTGCATTTGCAGGAGTTGGTACCTCTTTCACGAATGTTCAGAGTAAAATTACCAATGATATTAATACTGCAATTACCAATGTGAAAGGTGATAGTCTTGTTAAGTGGGATGAGAAGACCAAGCGTATTAATATTGGTGGTGAAAAGGAAGATGCGACAATTAGTATTGCTGATAAGGATAGTAAGGATAGAATTCTTTCTGGTGTTAAGGATGCAGAGCATAGTAATGAAGCAGTTAACAAAGGTCAGCTTGATAAAGAAATAGCAGATGTGCGTTCGGTTGCAGTTTTCTACGATGAAGAAGAAGCTGCAGATGAACCACATCTATTTACGAGGTCATTGCGTAAAGTTAATAAGAGTAGTGTTACTTTTGGCGATCCGAAAACGGGCCCTGTTGGATTGCATAATGTTGGCAATGGTAAAGTTACAGAAGATTCCCATGATGCGATTAATGGCTCACAGCTTTTTGAGACCAATAGTAAGGTTGCTAGTTACTTGGGAGGTGGAACTGGTTATAAAGATAAAGCATGGACCAGTCCAACATTTAAAGTTAAAACTGTTAAGGATGATGGTAAGGAAGAAGAGCAAACTTACCATAATGTATCGGACGCTTTGACTGGGGTTGGTAGTTCTATCGCGAATGTTCAGAATAAAGTAACTGAACAAGTTAATAATGCTATTACCACTTTCAAAGGCGATGCCTTATTGTGGGGAGCAACGGATAACGCCTTTAGTGCTCAACATGAGAAGGATGGCGCAAAGACCAATAGTAAGATTACGCATATTTTAGATGGTAATATTTCTAAAGATTCTACAGATGCCATTACGGGTAACCAACTTCATTCTTTGGGTGATAAGGTTGCTGGCTATTTGGGAGGTAGTGCTAAGTATGAGGATGGCACGTGGACCGATCCAACTTTTACGCTAAAGACAGTTAAGGCTGATGGCACGACAGATGAACAAAGCTACACAAGTGTATCTGCTGCTTTTGAAGGAGTTGGTACATCTTTCACGAATATTAAAAATGAGATTACCAAGCAAATTAATAATCTTCAGTCAGAAGATTCAGCAGTTGTTCATTATGATAAAAAGGAAAAGGATGAAATTGATTATACAAATGTGACTTTGGGTAAAGGTAAGGATTCTACACCTGTTGCACTTCATAATGTTGCCAATGGTAATATCGCAAAAGATTCACGTGATGCCATCACGGGTGATCAGATGAATAAAATTGGCGAGGATATTGCAAAGTTTTTAGGTGGAGAATCATCCTTTAAAGACGGATCACTGACACCGCCAAGCTATGCATTATCTGAAGTTTCTACAGAAGGTAAAGTTACAGATAAGTCCTTTAATGATGTTGGTTCAGCCTTTGTAGGACTTGATAAGAATATTAAGCATGTGAACGATCGGATTAAGGAAGTCTCAGAAGGTGTTGCACAGGATTCTTTATCTTGGAGCGCGACTAATAATGCCTTTAGTGCTCAGCATGGGAAAGATAGTGAGAGAACAGATAGCAAGATTACACATCTTAAGGTTGGAGACATTACTGAAACTTCAACGGATGCGATCAATGGTTCGCAGCTTTATTCATTGGGCGATAAGGTTGCGCAGTCTTTTGGTGGTAATGCTGAATATAAGGATGGAAGCTGGACAGCTCCAAGCTTTACGCTAAAAACTTTCAATGAAAATGGTGAGGAAAAAGAAGAGAGTTATAAGAATGTAGCAGAAGCTTTTACTGGAGTTGGAACTTCTATCACCAATGTCAAAAATGATATTACCAAACAGATTAACAATGAGATTAGCAATGTAAAAGGTGAGAGTCTTGTTAAATGGGATGAAGAGACAAAGCATATTAATATTGGAGGAGAAAAGGACGGCGCTACAATTAATATTGCCGATAAGGGTAGTAATAATAGAATCCTTTCTGGTTTGAAGAAGGCAGAAAAAGATAATGAAGCAGTTAATAAAGAGCAACTTGATGAGAACGTAACTAAACTTTCTGACGAAATTGCAGAAGTTCGTTCTGTTGCAGTTTTCTATGATGAAGAAGAAGCTGTAGATGAAGCACATCTATTTACGAGATCATTGCGTAAAGTTAATAAGAATAGTGTTACTTTTGGAGATCCGAAAACAGGCACTGTTGGTTTGCATAATGTTGGAAGTGGTGCAATTTCTTCCGATTCCCATGATGCAATCAATGGTTCTCAGGTTCATTCTCTTGGAAGCACAGTTGCATCTTATTTTGGTGGTGATGCTAAGTATGAGAATGGGCAATGGACAGCTCCGAATTTCAAGGTAAAAACAATTAACACGGATGGTCAGGAGAAGGATGAGACTTATCAGAATGTATCTACTGCTTTTGAAGGAGTTGGTAGTTCATTCACGAATATCAAAAATGAGATTACCAAACAGGTTAACAATCTTCAGTCAGAAGGTTCAGCGGTTGTTCATTATGATAAAAAGGCAGAGGGAGGAATTGATTATACGAGTGTCACTTTAGGTGGTAAAGATCAAACTCTCACAGTTCTCCACAATGTTGGTGATGGTAAGATTGGTGATAATTCGCACGATGCAATTAATGGCGGACAGATTTATAAAGTTGGCGAGGATATTGCAAAGTTCTTAGGTGGAGATGCATCTTTTAAAGATGGATCACTTACCCAGCCAACCTATAAATTATCGAATGTTGCTACTGATGGTGAAGTAACAGATAATTCGTTCAATGATGTTGGCACAGCGTTTAGTGGTCTTGATAAGAATATCCAGCATGTGAATGATCGGATTAAGGAAGTCTCTCAAGGAGTTGCAAAGGATTCTTTAAATTGGAGTAGTGCTGAGGGTGCTTTTGTTGCTTCTCATGGGGAAGGCGATGCAAGAAAAGATAGCAAGATTGCGCATATTTTGTCTGGAGACATTACTGAAACTTCAACGGATGCGGTCAATGGTTCGCAGCTTTTTGATACAAATAAGATTGTTGCAACTTATTTAGGTGGCGGTGCTGGTTATGAAGAAGGTAAATGGACCGCTCCAAGCTTCAAGGTAAAGATAGTCAAGGATGATGGGAGTGCTGTTGAAGAGCAAAGCTATGAAAATGTCTCTGCTGCATTTGAAGGAGTTGGTACATCTTTTACGAATATCAAAAATGAGATTACGAACCAGATTAATCATCTTCAGTCAGAAGATTCAGCAGTTGTTCATTATGATAAAAAGGCAGAGGGAGAAATTGATTATACGAGTGTCACTTTAGGTGGTAAAGATCAAACTCCCACACTTCTCCATAATGTTGGTGATGGTCAGATTGGTGATAAGTCATATGATGCAATTAATGGCGGACAGATTTATAAAATTGGTGAAGATGTTGCAAAATTCTTTGGTGGAGATGCAGCTTTTAACAATGGAGCCTTCACAGGACCAACCTATAAATTATCGAATGTTGATGAAAAAGGTAATGTTACAGATAAGCCGTTTAGTGATGTTGGTTCAGCCTTTGTAGGACTTGACACAAATATCAAGCATGTGAACGATCGTATTAAGGAAGTCTCCGAAGGCGTTGCGCAGGATACTTTAAGTTGGAGCAAGGAGAAAGGGGCATTTGTTGCGGTTCATGGTGAAGATGGTGCAAAGAGCAATAGCAAAATCACGTCTCTTTTAGATGGAACTGTTTCTAAGGGTTCAACGGATGCAGTTACAGGAAGTCAGCTTTTTGATACAAATAAGACAGTTGCAACTTATTTAGGTGGCGGTGCTAAGTATGAAGAAGGTAAATGGACAGCTCCAAGCTTCAAGGTAAAAACAGTCAAGGATGATGGGAGTGACGTTGAAGAGCAAAGCTATGAAAGTGTCTCTGCTGCGTTTGAAGGAGTTGGTACATCTTTCACGAATATCAAAAATGAAATTACGAACCAGATTAATCATCTTCAGTCAGAAGATTCAGCGGTTGTTCATTATAATAAAAAGAAAGATGGTAAGACTGATTATGGCAATATAACTTTTGGTGGTAAGGATGAGGTCCTTACAGCGCTGCACAATGTTGGTAATGGTAAGATTGCAGAAGATTCCCATGATGCGATTAATGGTTCCCAACTTTTTGCGACGGATAAAAAAGTGAGTATTGTGTCAGATAATCTACAAGTTGCAGGCACAAATATAGCTAAAGTCCTTGGGGGTGGTGCTAAGTATGAAGAAGATAAATGGACAGCTCCAAGCTTCAAGGTAAAAACAGTCAAGGATGATGGGAGTGACGTTGAAGAGCAAAGCTATGAAAGTGTCTCTGCTGCGTTTGAAGGAGTTGGTACATCTTTTACGAATATCCATAAAGAGCTTAAGAATGAGATTACAAAAGTTGTAGGAGACAGTCTTGTTAAGCAGGATGCAGAGAGCAAGGTTATCAAGATAGGAGCGGAAAAAGGAGGTGCCAGCATTAACATTGCTAATAGTGGTGATGCTGCGCGGACCCTTACAGGTGTAAAATCAGGAGCGCTTACAGAAACGTCGACTGATGCAGTGAATGGTTCTCAACTTTATTCGATGAATAATACGTTAGCGAGCTATTTTGGAGGTGGTGCTGGCTATAAGGAAGGAAAATGGAGTGCTCCAAGCTTTAAGGTAAAGACAGTTAAGGATGATGGGAGTGCTGTTGAAGAGCAAAGCTATGAAAGTGTCTCTGCTGCATTTGAAGGAGTTGGTGCTTCATTCACGAATATCCATAAAGAGCTTAAGAATGAGATTACGAAAGTTGTAGGAGACAGTCTTGTTAAGCAAGATAAGGAGACACGTGTCATTGCGGTTGGAGGTGAAAAGAGCGGCACAGAAGTT
>NZ_JAQISW010000023.1 GCF_028618435.1 Bartonella sp. MM73XJBT.G | reverse complement strand
TATGCTCTGCATCCTTAACTCCTGAAAGGATTCTGTCTTTACTATCCTGATCAGAAATTGTGATTGTATTACCGTGTTTTTCTGCACCAATCTTGACTACTTGTTTCTCTTCATCCCACTTAACAAGACTATCACTGACAACATTCGTAATATCTTTTTTAATATTCGTGAATGAATTACCAACATCAGACAAAGCTTCTGCTACTGTATTATAATTCTTATCTTTAATTGTAATACCATCAGCTTCAACAACCTTAACCTTGAAGCTTGGTGCTTTCCATTCGCCTTTCGCATCATAACCAGCGCTATCATCTAAATACTTAGCAAATTTATCACTCAAAGAATAAACCTGGGAACCATTAATAGCTTCTGTCGAGTCTTTTGTAATATCTCCGGCAGCAAGAAATTTAATTTTGCTATTTGTTTTCTGATCTTCTTTTGCATGCTGAGCTACAAAAGCACCGTTTTCATTGCTCCATAGCAAAGCATCGCCTTTAACTTCTTTGTTAATGTTATCGACTTTTTTATTAAAGTCTTCAACAATATTGGTCAGATGCTGGTTAACATTGCTGAAGTTCGTATCAATTCCTGCAAACGCAGAGCCTACATCATTATAGGTCTGCTTTTCACCTTCCTTACCATCTTCACCAAACATTTTCAGGATAAAGCTTGGGGCTGTCCATTGACCATCCTTATATTCAGCACCACCACCCAAATAGCCAGCAAACTGTTTTTGCAGATCATAAATCTGTCCACCAGTGATTGCATCATGCGATTTTTCCTTAATATCTCCATCTGCTAGAGACGTAATTTTGCTGTTTACCTTTTTACCTTCTTCCGTTTTATGCTGAGCGACGAAGGCTTTGTCACCCTTACTCCATAATAAAGAATCTTGTGCAACACCCTCTGAGACGTCCTTAATGCGAGCATTTACAGTCTTGATATTCTCATCAACTCCTTTAAAGGCTTTTTCAACACCTTCATACGATTCTTTTGTGACATCACCCGTTTTTGAAACCTTCGATAAGCCATAGGTGGGACCTGTAAAAGTGCCATCAACACTAAAGGATGCATTTCCACCTAATGCACTTGTAACACCCGAAACAATCGTATTAATCTGACCACCCGTAACTGCATCACTCGAGCCTGCCGCTATAGAACCATCAGCAAGAGACGTAATTTTGCTGTTTGCCTTGCTATCTTTTTCCCCATGCAAGGCTACAAAAGCGTTACTTTCTTTACTCCACAACAGAGCATCGCCTTGAACTTGTTGCGTAATATTCGTAACCTGTTTTTTAAAATCCTTAACAATGTTCTGTACATTCTTATTTACATTTTGGAAATTATCATTAATTCCTGCAAAAGCTTGCGCTACATCGGGATAGTCTTTTGTGTCACCTTCTTTGCCATCATCGTTGATAGTTTTAAGCGTGAATTTTGGATCACTCCATACGCCATCTTTATAACTAGCACCCCCTCCAAGGGACTTAGCTATATTCGTTGCTACAGTTGTTATATTTTGACTTGTCGTAAAAAGCTGTGAACCCGTGACGGCGTCATGTGAATCTGCTGATAGTGCTCCATCCTTTATACCTGTAAGTGTTCGCTTTTCATTTTTCTTGTTGGTAATATCAATTTTATCACCATCTGTTTCTTTACCAATAGTGATATGTTTCGTTTTTGAATCCTGTTTAACGAAGCTACTTGCTGCTACCTGTTCTTTAACATCTTGCAGTTGCGAAAAATTCACCGCATCATTCTCGGAAGTACCAGCAGCAACACCAGAAATGGTCCGTGCCGTGCCATCCTTATTTGCTATACTGATTTTAGTCCCTTCTTTTTCTTCTCCTATCTTGATTAACTTAGATTCTTCATTCCACTTAACAAGACTGTCACCTTTTACATTGGTAATGGCTTTATTAATCTCCTTGGTAAATTTATTCTGAACGTTTGTGATAGAAGTACCAACACCTTCAAAAGCTTCCGCTACACTTGCATAGCTTTGTTCATCTTCCTTGCCATCAGAGTTAACAGTTTTGACTTTGAATCTTGCTTCATTCCATTGACCATTTCCAAAGTCAATCCCACCACCCAAATACTTTGCTATGTGGGTCGCTGTACTATTCAGCTGATTACCAGCGACTGCTTCATCTGAATTTGCACTGAGATCCCCGCCCAAGAGACCGGAAAGCTTCCGGGCTCCATTATCCTTATTTAGAATACTGATTTCGGTGCCACCGGTTCCTCTACCAATCGTGATAAGACCTGTTCCTCCATTACGCAGACTACGCGCTAAAGTCATCTCTGCTACTTGCTTAACAAGAATACTGTCTCTTACATCCTTAATTTCATTATTTGCTGCAAAAAGCTGGGAACCATTGACCGCTTCCGTCGATTCTGCTGTAAGTGCACCGTTTTTAATGCCTGTGATCTTCTTACTCCCAGCATCAATACCACTGGTGGTTACTTGCGGACCGCCTGTAATTTTTAAACCTGTTGCGTCTAGAGTATTATTCCCTGCTTTTATGCCATCCAGTGTAAGGTTTTTTGCTAAATCAAATTTTACCTTATTGTCGTCTTTGCTTTTTGTGATTGCAAAGTTTTGACTTCCAGCAGAAAAATCTACGTCACTGTCCATAAGAACGGTCTTGCCATTCTTACCATCAACAGACAGTTTCCAACCGTTCTTTCTTACAACTTCTTCTAAGTCTTTTAACTGTCTAACATTCACTGCATCGGCATCTCCACTACCAGCTGCAACGCCTGTAATCTGCCTCGTTATATTATTACTAGTATTACCAACACTCACTGCACCTTTCGTACTTTTCCATTCAATTCCGGAGTTTTCTGCTGGTCCTTGCAAAAGAGAAGTATAACCTGCAACACCAGCAGCCCTATCGGATGTAGAAGTGGAACCTATAGCAACACCATCTTTAACCAACACTTTAGATTGGTAACCTAAAGCAATACTACGCTCACCTGTTACTTCTACGCCATAACCCAAACCAACACTATACCAACCTGATGCCTTTCCCTTAACACCTATAATAAGACTAAAAGGATCTGATACCTCTGCTTCAGAACCTAAAACAATAGCGCTAGTTGCCTTTGCCTCTGCCTGAAAGCCTAGAACAAGAGAGTTGTCTCCAGTTGCATTTGCATTCGCACCAACAACAACTGAATTTTTCATATTTGCCTTTGCGTTAGAACCTAAAACAATAGTGTCAGCTGCTTTTGCCTCTGCCTGAAAGCCTAGAGCAAGAGATTTGTCCCCATTTGCCTTTGCGTTAGAACCTAAAGCAATACTTTTCTCTGCATTCGCTTCTGAATAAAAACCTATAGAAATAGCGTGTTCTTTCGCTGCATATGCACGATGCCCAACAGCCGTTGTACCAAACTCCAAAGCTTTAGAAACAGCACCCAAAGCTGTTGAATAATCACCCTTCGCAGTGGTATAATCACTATCCCCGTGTGTACTCTCCTCATTATATTCAGAACCTAATGCGGTACTGCTTTTCCCCAAAGCATGCGCCATGCGACCTACAGCTATACTGTCTTCTTTTGTCGCCTGTGCCTGATCACCCATAGTTATGGCGAATTTTCCTGTTGCTTGTGCCTTGTTACCAATAGCAACACTTTGCTGACCCGCTGCATTTGCCCCTGGGCCTAAGGAAGTAGCACTTGTCCCAGCTCTTTCAAGTCCTCTTGTGCTTGCCAGACTCCTTACACTCGGTTTTGTTGGATAGTTTTCTACTGATGCGCTAGAAGCTTTCAAGGGAGATATAACATTCACATAATCATCGTCACCTGCACCAATACTTCCACTCTTAGTTGACACCTTTACGAGTCGTGATGTTTTTTGATCGCTTTTCTCCCAAAGTGTATCATTTAGGAAATTTGCATAATCACTAGAAGCTTTAACTTTTTCTGCGCCTACTTTTGCGCCTACTTTACTAAGCGCTGTTACATAACCTGCCTTAGATAAATCAGAGACATCAACATTGTTCTGACTATCATAAGCAGCAGTAATCCTTTTATCGTTCCCTTGAGAATAAACTGATATTGCCTTCTCTATGCTTTGAAGAACTTGTTGGTCTATTATATCAATTTTTTTTGCCAATACAGGAGACGCACTTGATAAGAGTGCAACCATGGCTGTTCCCAACGAAAGCTTTGTAAACAAAGATAAACGCCGAGAAATAAGCACAGCCTTCAAACTAGGTCTCTGTGATGTGGCATGCATTTTTTTCATAACAAACTCTCCAATGAAAAAATTTGAAAAGCATATCCAAAACATAAAAAAGACATATTTTGATGCTATCCACTTGCTCGGTTGAAATCGAAAATTGAGGGTGGACGCTTAAATAAGGGGTATGTTGAGTCTTTTTGTCTGTTTTATATGTGCTTTCTGCAATGACGTCTAAATGCAAAAATTTAGAAATATGTTATGTGAACATAAAGGATGTATTTAGACTTTAATGGAATTAAACTTACGGTTTATCATCTAGGCTTTAAAGATAGATATTTAAGGGATTTAAATATTAGAGGCATTTTAATTTTTAGAAAATTAATCACGTGATAAGGAAACGTAAAAAATGTTTATTATCTTGTAAATTTTTTCATACTGAAAAGTTATATTTTCTTTGTGATTTAAGTAAATAAAAATCGAAATATTTAAGAAAACCTTAAAATCTTTATAGAGTACAAGATAGAGGCAGCGTTCCTCGGGCTAATGTTTTTCTTTATTACGCATTACTTCCCCCCTCTTGAATTTTTATTTGATCAAAATGAGTCTTACTAAGATACTTTATGAGTCATATTCTTTCTATAATAAAATAGCAACAAAAAAATAACAATTTTTATCAATTTGAATATATTTACAGAACTGTGTGATCTTTTTTCAACAATTGTAAGTAAAATACTATAGAAAAATAATATGTACTTATAACTCGATTTATAAATAACTATAGTGCGTTATAAAGCTTATTGTAAAGATAAAATATTTTTAACTTTTCATACAGGAAAAATATAATTTCAAAATCCATCGAAAAACTTAACGACTCTCTATCAATTCAGTTTCACTCTTAAACCTGCTCCTATACCCCAATGTCCACCAGAACTCGTAGCGGATATATTCGATCGGATCTTCCCATTTTCAGACATGTAACCCGCTCCAATGGCAAATGCGGATTGATTGCGCCATACACCCGTCCCAATCGATAAACTTAAAGAGCCTGGTGTATCTTCATAACTCAAATTCGATACCGCTAAACTTACCGCTGCTGCCTGTTTGGATTCTTTGCGAATCTCCTTAATTTCATACCTTAACGCTTCAAACTTTATATCAGTGTAGGATTTTGTCTCATTAACAACATTATTGACCGTATTATTAACAACATCGTTAAAGCGCTCATCCGTATATCTCTTTGCATCAGAAAGAACCAGATTCATTTGCTGATCTGTATAGTCATACAACTGACCGCCTGTAACGGCTTCTTTTGAACCACTTTCAATACGGCCATCCGCTACATTGTCTAATAATACTGGATCACTTTCACTCACACCAACTAATGTAACTTTATTTACCTTCTTTCCATCAGTTCCTTTATCATACTTAACCGCATCATTCGTAACGGTATTTTCAATATCTTTAACATGTTGGTCAATCGTATCTACCTTGTTTTCAACCTCTTTCACCTTCTCATTCGTTTTCCATAGCTGCCCCCCATTCACAACATCTTGCGAATTTTCTTCTATTTTGCCATCTGCTACATTGGTAATCTTACTCGAATTTCCATTATGGCTAGCGTCATACGCTCCTTTTTCTTCATTCCAATTCAAACTATTGGATGAGCCATTCTTTTCAACATCATGAATACGCTTGTTGATACTCGTCATATTCTTACTTACACCATCAAAAGCACTCGCAACATCATTATAGCTCTTCTTATCCACAGAACTACCATCATCATTAAATTGCGTGACTTTGAATTCTGCTGAATGCCACTTGCCATCCTTATAACCAGCACCTCCACCAAAATACGCCGCTAGTGCATTGCTGAACATATAAAGTTGCGAACCATTCACAGAATCTGTTGATTCTTCGGAGATTGCTCCTGCATGCACACCAGAAAGAATCCGCGCCACATTTTTACTGTTTGCAATACTGATACCAGTACCCTCTTTTTCTCCGCCAATCTTGATAAGCTTCGTCTCTTCATCCTGCTTAACAAGATTATCACTAACCACATTGTTAATCTCATTCTTAACTTCATTGTGGATATTCATGAAAGAAGTACTTATGCCTTCAAAAGCTTCCGCTACACTTTCATAGGCGTTTTCTTCAACTTCACTGCCATCAGATTTTATGGTTTTTATCTTAAAATTTGGAGCAGTCCATTTACCATTCTCATATTTAACACCACCACCTAAATAAGTAGAAAGCGCATTGCTTACAGAATAAAGCTGAGAACCATTAACGGCTTCTGTTGAGTCTTCAGAAATATCTCCATTGGCAAGAAACTTAATTTTGCTATTGGTTTTTCCCTCTCCATGCTGCGCTATAAAAGCCTTATCAGCTGTGCTCCACAACAAAGAATCCTGTGCAACACCTTGGGAAACTTGCTTAATCCGATCATTCACATTCTTGATATTCTCATTAAGCCCAGTAAAAGCTGCTTCAACATCGTTAAAGGTACCCTCTTCTACATGCCCCTCTTTAGAAACCTTAGAAAGTTTATAGGTTGGCCCTGTAAATATATCACTAATAAATTTTGCACCACCACCCAAGACTTTGACTACACTCTGAAATATTTTATTAATCTGCCCACCATTGATCGCATCATGTGATTGCTCATCAATGGCACCATCTTTCACATTATGAACTGCAACGGAAGCCTTGTCCTTACCTCCCAAAGTTACACTCGCATAATCAATTTGACCATCCTTTTGTTTATCATAATGAACAACAGCAGACTCATCAGACTGAAGATTGTTAGAAAGCTTCTCCAAACTTTCATCAAGCTGTTCCTTGTTAACAGCTTCATTATTTTGTGTTGCTGCTTTCACACCGGAAAGTACTCTATCCCCTTTGTCCTTATTGGCGATATTAATTTCTGTGCCTTCTGCTTTAGCACCAATCGTGAGAAGATGCGTGGTTTTATCTTGCTGAACAAAGCTTTCGCTCTCTACTTTGTTAATCACATTATTAACCTGTTCAGTCAATTGCTTCTGAACATTCGTTATAGAATCACCAACACCAGTAAAAGCAGCCGCTACATTGTCATAAGACTCCTCAGTCACAGAACCACCTTCAGAATTGAATTTCTTAACCGTGAATTTAGGATTGATCCATTTTCCTTCTGCATAGCTAGCGCCACCACCAAAATATGTCGCAACCTCTGTACCCAATGTATGAAGCTGGAAACCATTTATTGCTTCTGTTGAATCTGTTGCAATTTTGCCACTTCCAACATTACGTAAAGCAACCGTGCCTTCCGAAGGTTTTCCAAAAGTCACACTGGTTTGTTTTTTACGAGCTAATCTCGTAAGTGCATGTGCGTCATCTGAATCTTCTTCTGTATCGTAATCATAGAAAACTGCTACAGAACGAACCTCCTCAATATCTTTAGAAAGTTTTGTCACATTCTTATCAAGCTGACCTTTGTTAACCGCTTCATTAGCCTCTTCTGCATCCTTAACGCCAGAAAGGATTCTATTATTACTTCCTTTATCCGCAATATTGATTGTAGCCTCTTCTTTGTCACCACCAATGTTAATATGCTTGGTCTCCTCATCCCACTTAACAAGGCTATCACCTTTTACACTCGTGATTTCATTCTTGATATCATTTTTAACATTTGTGATAGAACTACCAACGCCTGCCAAAGCTGCCGCTACATTCTTATAACTCTCTTCTTTTTCCTCACCATCAGCATTCACCGTCTTTATTGTAAAGCTTGGATCTGTCCATTTACCATCCTCATATTTGGCGTTACCGCCAAAATACTTGACCATATTCGTGGCAGCGGTTTTGAAATTATCGGATAAAGTTGTTACATTTTTATTTGTTGTAAACAACTGCGAACCAGTAACAGCTTCATTTGAAACTTCTGACAGAGAAGCACTCTTTAGACCCGTAAGAGTACGCGTTCCATTATTTTTGTTGGTAATATCAATTTTATCACCATCGGTTTCCTTACCAATGGTGATGTATTTTGTTTTATCATCTTGTTTCACGAAGCTACTGGCTGCGACTTGTTCTTTGACATCTTTTTCAACTTTTTGCAGTTGTCCAAAATTCACCGCATCGGTATCTTCAGTACCCTTTGCCACTCCTGTTATCTTTTTACTGCCAGCATTAACCCCAGAAGTGGTTATTTTCGGACCATTAGCAATCACCAACCCAGTTGCATCTAAGATGTTGTTTTCTACTTGTATTTTATCGACTGTAACATTCCTAGCTAGATCAAATTTTATCTTATTATCGTCTTTGTTCTTTGTAATATTCAGGTTGCTGCTTCCAGTAGAAAAATCTACATCACTGTTCATAAGAACAGCTTTAGCATTTTTCCCACCAACAGATAATTTCCAACCGTTTTGTCTCATGACATCTTCTAAGTCTCTTAACTGCCTAACATTCACTGCATCAGCTGGATTACTACCAGCTGCTACGCCTATAATTTGTCGTGTTATATTCTTACTAGGATTACCAACACTCACAGCGCCTTGCGTACTTTTCCATTGAGATTCGGTGGTTGTGGCCGGCCCTTGCAGAATAGAAGTATACCCCAAAACACCAGCAGCCCTATCAGACACAGAATTTCCCCCGATAGCAATTCCTCCATCAACTGTCACTTTAGAACTGAAACCTAAAGCAATACTATAAGCATTTGATGCCTCTGCTTCAGCACCTAAAGTAATACTTCCATCTCCCTTTGCTTTTGAATAAAATCCTATAGAAATGCCCTTATTATTACTTGCGTATGCCCGATGACCAAGAACAGTCGAACCATACCCTAGAGCCTTGGAAACACTACCTACAGCTGTTGAATAATCACTCTTCGCTGTTGTATGATCACCCTCTTTCCCACTATATTCACCACCTATTGCGACACTGCTTTTACCCGAAGCGTGAGCCATATAACCTATAGAAATGCTATCCTCTTTTGACACAGCTGTACTAGCGCCTAAAGCAATACTATTATTTCCTGCCACAATTGCAGAAGCGCCTAAAGAAACACCACCAGAATACCCCACAACAGCTTTAAAGCCTATAGCAGTAGCGTTATCCACCATCGCTTTCGCTTGCCCACCAAGTGCAACAGAACCAACACCAGCCCCCATTGTATCAGAACCAATAGAAACCGCATATTTCCCCGAACCTTGCGCTTTACGTCCCACAGCTACTGCATATAAATCCGCAAGGGTCGTTGTGATATAACCGTCTTTCATTTCTCCAGAACCTATTGCGACACCACCCTGCCCTTTAACAGAAGCAAATTTACCTATAGCAACTGCCTCAGTATCACCTCCATCAGCCCACGGACCTATAGCAACAACATTACTGCCTTTTTTCTTCACTTCATAACCCACAGTATAAGAATGGTCCGCATCATAGTTTCCTCTCGTAGCAACTGGAAATACATTTGCTACAGCTATTGGTCGCATCCTCTTGGTACTTTTTTCTAAACTAAGAACGTTAAACAATCCTACATCTGTTTTCTCGTTGTTATCTTTTGTAAGCTGCTGTATCTTAAGTATATATGGCACATTTTTCCGTGCAAAATCGCCATCTTCTTTCAAAACACTTATAAAGCTCTCATCACCCGTATTGGAAAAAGTATTGATTAGAAAATTTGCATAATCACTAGAAGCTTTAACTTTTTCTGCTCTTGCTTTATTGAGTGCTGTTAAATAATTGTCTTTTGAAATAGAAAAAGCATCCAAGCCACTGTTATAGGTATTATAAGCAGAGATAACATTTGGGGGCGAAACTATAAAAGCGCTCTCGACACCTTCACGAAACACTTTGCTTATATCAAAATCTGCTGAAAAACTAAGAGAAACGTTCGATAAAAATGCTACCATTGCAGTCAACGAAATCTCCATAACTAAAGGTAGCGAATAAGGAGAACGAAGGCATTTCAATTCTCTTGTCGCTGATGTGGTATATAACTTTTTCATGATATCCCCTCTAAAAACATATTTAACATAAAAAAGACATATTTTAGCGTTATAGGGTTATAGGTTTAGTTTTATGGTTGTTCTGTAAAACGTTAGGTTGACATATTTAGTAAAGGCACTAGTTAAAGCGTTAGTGGGATTGTGGTTACGAATATTGATCATTTTTGCCTGCGGGTTGGAAATTTTGCAATTAGTCTAAATATAAAGAAAAAGTTTTTTTATTTAAGTGAGAGTAGACTTTTTAATTCGATAAAAGAGTTAAGTAGTAAAGTTTAGGGTGGTTGTATTTTTATCATAAGAAGCCTCGTAAGCTTTTTGTGATTCTTTTTTGTTACTGTAATGAAGCCAATTAACCTTAATTTATTAATTTAAAATAAGAACTGTTTTTCTTTGTAAAAGATTTCTTCTAGTAAATAAGGAATTTTTTTACTGGAATGAATCTTATTAAATTAGATAGCAAAAAATCTTTTTTCTTCATATATTTTTCTCTGACTCACTATAAAAAACACACTTCAAAGTTGTTGAAGTGTGTGTTTTATTAGCAAGATTATGAAATATGGCTTCTGTAAAATTTAAGTGTAATACTGTTTTGACTTATTATAAAATTTTCGCCCCTGCCTAATGAGACAAGAGCGAAAATTCTGTTAAATTTTATTCTCTTCGTATTATTTTATTTTCAGAGTTATTGCACCGCCTACTCCCCAATGACCACCAGCACTCGTTGCAGATAGATTAGAGCGAATTTTTCCATTTTCAGACGTATAACCAGCGCCAAGAGCAAATGCAGATTGTCCACGCCACGTGCCACTACCAAATGAGATACTCAAAGATCCAGGATCGTCGAAGTAACGTAGATTGGATACTGCCAAACCAATGGCTGCTGCTTGCCTTGCCTCTTTACGTACATTCTTAATATCATAAGTTAAAATATTAAACTTCATATCTGTATATTGGTCAGCCCGATCAACAGCATCATCAATGGTATTAATAACGATATTCTTCACCTGACTATCCGTATATTTTTTTGCATCATCGAGAACTATCTTCATTTGCTGTTCAGTATAGTCATGCAGTTGTCCACCATTAATAGCTTCTTTCGAACCTTTCTCAATGCGACCATCAGCTACATTATCAATCATAACAGGTTCACTAGGATCTCCACCTTTCAAAGTGATTTTATTGGTTTTTTGACCAGTTTTATCTGTGTCATAGCGAACAGTATCCTCAGCAATATTGTTAATTCTATTATCAATATTATCAACTTTGGCATCAATATTGAGAACTGTGTCACCAATATCAGCAATAGTATTAGAAATGTTATCAACTCTATTTGAGATATGCTGAACATCTTTTTCAACACCAGAAATACGCTCATTAGTCTCCCATAATTGTCCTCCATTTACAACTTCTTTTGAACCTTTTTCAATTTTACCATTGGCAACGCTATCAATCTTGCTTGCTTTGCCTTTATGACTAGCGTCATACATCCCTTTCTGCTCATTCCAATTTAAACCATTAGAAGAGACATTCTTTTCAACATTTTGAATGCGGTTGTTTATCTTCGACATACTATCACTTACACCGTCAAAAGCACTGGCAACGTTATTATAGCTTATCTTCTTATCAACAGAACCATCAGCATTGAATTGCGCAACTTGGAAATTAGGAGCTGTCCATTTTCCATCCTTATAGCCAGCACCACCACCAAAATACACAGCAAGTTGGTTACTCATCAAATAAAGTTGATTGCCTGTAATGGCTTCCATTGAGCCCTCTGAAACCTCTCCATCAACAAGAAACTTCAGTTTGCTCTTGCCTCTTTTGTCGCCTTTTCCATGAAGAGCTACAAATGCCTGATCATCATCGCTCCACAACAAGGCATCCCCTTTAACTTCTTGAGTAATATTCGTGATTTTTTCATTAACATCTTTGACTACATTCGTCAGATGCGTATTCACACT